>NZ_JBWZNC010000002.1:0-547130 GCF_056683955.1 Caulobacter sp. HJHS_5
CTCGTCACTCTCAACGCCATCGTCCGGGATCAACAGCCTTGGGCTCACGCCAAGCCTTGACCAGATGCACGGAAGGTAGCCGGCACAAGGCCGGCTATGACGAAAGTAATGGCGCGGGCCCGCTTACCGCGCCGGAGCCGGAGCCGGCGGCGTCGCGGGACGCGGCGGCTGCCCCGCCTTCAGCAGCTCAAGATCCGGCGTCCTCGCCGCCGGCTTGTCGCCCAGGTTCATCACCTGCCGTCCGTCGTTGAACGCCGGCCAGCGCGGCAGGCTGCCGCCGTTCGGATTTCCGGTCTTCACGAAGTTCGCCCAGTAGCTCGAGGTCTCGTCGCCGATGCGGCGGTCCTCCGCCGTGATCGGCCGCGCCACCGTCAGGTGCAGGGTGTTGAACACATAGGGCAGTTCCGAGGTGTGGAACGCGCCGTACTGCGCCGACTTCGGCCCCGGCAGCACATGGGTGAACTGATAGGCGTAGACCGGCTGGCGGCTGGCCAGGCGCGTCACGAAGTCCTGATAGGTCAGGAAGGCGCGGTCGGCCGCCTCCTGCTCGGCGGAGGCCTTGGCCTCGGCGTCGGTACTGGCCGGATAGAGCTTCAGGGCGTCCGCCGCCCGCGCGCCGTAGCGGGTCGCGAGGTCGGCCTTCCACGCCTCGGCCGTCACCGACTTCACCCCGCCTTCGTTCAGGTTGGCGCCGATCAGCACCGGCACGTCGCTGGCCGCCGGGGTCGGCGGTCCGCCCGCCGGGATGATCCTGCCGTCCGCCAGCACCGCGCCGCGCGTCCCCTTGCCGGCCATCACCTGTTCGACGGTCAGCTTGCGGGCGTCGGCCAGGGTCGAGACGCCCAGCGTTCCCATGAAGGCCTGGCCGTTGGTCTCGGCCGTCGCCTTCGGCCCGAACGTCCCGCCGATGCCGCCGGCCTCGACGATGGCCCCACGGAACAGGCCCTTGGCGGGCGGCGAGGCGATCAGGGCGTGCACCGACATGCCGCCCGCCGACTGCCCCGCAATAGTGAGCTTGCTCGGGTCGCCGCCGAAGGCCGCGATGTTGTCGTGGATCCAGCGCAGGGCGGCGATCTGGTCCTGGATGCCGTAATTGCCGGAGGCTCCGCCTTGCTCCGCGCTGAGCTCGGGCGTCGCCAGGAAGCCGAACGGCCCCACCCGGTAGTTGATGCCGACGAAGATCACGCCCTTCTTGGCCATGTTCGCGCCGTTGTAGACGGCCACGGCGTTGGAGCCTTCCACGAAGCCGCCGCCGTAGATGTAGACCAGCACCGGCAGGCCGGACTGCGAGGGGCGGCCCGAGGTCATGTCGGCCGGCGTCCAGATGTTCAGGTTCAGGCAGTCCTCGCTGGTCCCCAGCGCCGCCGGATGCATGAATTCGTCGGTCCACTGCGCGCGGCCGCCGGGCGGGGCCAGCACCTGCGGGCAGGCCGGGCCGTACTTGTCGGCGACCTTCGTTCCCCAGTTCGCGGCGGGCGTCGGGGCGGCCCAGCGGCCGGCTCCGGTCGGGGCGGCGGCGAAAGGCACGCCCAGGAAGGCGGCGACGCCGTTGTCCATCGTGCCGGTCAGCGCGCCCTGGGCAACGATGGCGCGCGGCGCGGTCTGGGCCAGGCCGGCCGGGGCGATCGCCGAAGCCGCCAGGGCGGCGGTCAGCATCAGCGTCGTCTTCATGGTGTTCGCTCCCGGCTCGCCCTCTGCGGGGGCGTTTGAAAGATCAGGCTACGCTATTGCGGCGGTCAGCGCAGCACCGCGCTCTCCTCGGCCTGCTTCACCACCGCCTCCGCGTCGGCGCTCAGCAGGAAGCCCTCGGCGACCATGCCGCCCGCCGCCTTGCGCACCGCCGCCACGAAGCCGGCGTGGTCGCCATAGCGCTCCTGCAGCGAAGGGCGCGGGTCCCCCTTGGCCTCGCGCTCGGCCTTGGTCGTGGCGAACGGGATGTAGCCGCCCTGGAAGCCGCAGCCCTCGCCGGCCGCATAACCCGCCGCCTGCACATTCCAGCCGAGATAGCTGCCCAGCGGCGCCCGCGCCTGGACGGACTTCACGCCCGAGGTTTCGTTGCCGTCGGCGTCGACGCGCGGCACGCGGCTGGGCACACTTCGGGCGACGGCCGGCGGCAGGCGGGTCATCACGCCGGAAACGTCGTTGGCCCTGAACTGCGACCCGAAATCATAGGCCAGGAACGGGTTCAGCTTGCCGTCGGGCGACGGCGCGCCGGGGATGGTCGGGAATCCCGTCGCCTTGGCGGTCGCTTCCACGAGGTCGCCCTTGGCCAGGGTCGGATAGGCGCTGGCGGGCGGTTCGGCCCCCAGCACCCAGCGCTGCAGCGCCAGGGTCAGCGCTCGCAACTGCTCGCGGGTCGGGTTCGGATTGCCGGGCAGCACGCAGGCGCCGCGCACCGGCGCGGCCGGATCGACGATGGCGAAGCCGCCGCCCCCGCCGCCATGGGTCGTGCTCGGGAAGTAGTAGCGGCGCACATTGGCCGGCAACGGGATGTCGGCCTTGGCGTCGGTGCCGATCAGGTCGGGCGACATCCGCAGGCCCCAGAACTCGGCCGAGGTGAAGGTCTCGAAGATCTTCGGGCACGTGTCGGTGGCGTTGCAGCGGTCGAGCAGGCTGGTCGTGCCATTGCCGCGAACCCTGTCGTTGTAGCGGCTCCACCACAGCGGACCCTCGCTGCCCGGCTCGAACAGGGTGGCCGCCCCGCCGGGCACGGCGAAACGGAAGTTCAGCGGCGTGTGCCGCGCGGCGATCTGCGGGTTCATCCCGTCGAACACGATCTCGCCGTCCTCGGCCTGGTTGAAGCCCAGGTGCAGCAGGCTGCGCATGTAGTTGCCGGCCTGGGAGACGCCCACGCCGATGGCCCACTTCATCTGCCCCGCCACCGGGTTCGGCGTCGCCGGGGTGTCGGCCCCGCGCTTGAAGAAGGCGGTGATGTCCCGCGTCGCCGCGAAGCCGATGCCCAGCACCAGCGGGTCCTTGGCGGTGTAGACCAGCTCATAGGCCAGCTTCGGATCGAACCCGCCCTTCACGCACAGCTGCGTGCCGTCGGGCGTCCCGGGGAACGCCGCCTGCGAGCAGTCGGCGAAGGCGAAGTCGCCGGACGGCACGGCGACCGGAGCAGCCGTGTCGCTGGTCCGCGTCACCAGCTTCGCCTTGGTGGTGTCCAGGCTCAGGGGCAGGGGGCGCGGCACGCCGGCGCCGATGCCGCCGATCAGCTTCACGCTCCTGGCCCCCGCCGGCATGTCGACGATGCGCACCAGCACCGGCCCGGTCACGGGCGAGCCGTCCGGGTTGCGCGCGGTCGGCACGCTTGCGGTCTGCATCCCCGGCGCGGGCGGGATGTCGCCCTGCCAGCCGCTGATCAGGGTGACGCGTCCGTCGGCGTCGCCGTTGGCGGTTCCGCCGCCGCGGTTGGGCGTCTGGTAGAACAGGAAGCCGCTGGCCTTGGTCATGTCGACCGGCTTGGCCAGCGAGAAGGTCGCCGAGTACTCGACCCGGCCGCGCGCGTTGCGCGGCGCCAGCTTCAGGTCGGTGATGATGGCGTTCTTCGGATCGTTGGGATCGAGCTCGCCCGTGAACCGCCCGCTGATCCGCTCATAGGCCCCTGCCGCCCCGAACGTCCCGATCGTTTCACGGGAGGTGATCTCGACGCCGACCACGGCGGCGTGGGCCGCCGGCGCCGCCGCCAAGGCCAGCAGCGAAGGCAAAATTAAGCGAGCGCGCAAGCAATCCCCCAGAAATGACGACGGCGCCGGCCCGTCCGGGAGCCGGCGCCGCATCTGAGGGCGCGGGGTACTGCGCGTCAAATCGCGAAAGCGGCGGCGACGAGGGGATTCGCCGCGCTCTCGCGCGTCATAGCTTTACCGACAGCGATAGGCTGAAGTTGCGGCCGGGTTGGGTGTAGTTGTCGAGGACGGCGGAATTGGTCGAAAGCCCCCGCACGTCGCTCCACCACCAGTACTTCTCATCCGTCAGGTTGAAGACGCCGCCGCGCAGGGTGACGGTCGGGGTCACGTTCCAATAGGCGGTGGCGTCGAACACATTGACGCTGCCGGGCGTGAAGCAGGACAGCCCGCAGGCGCCGCCCGCCTTCGAAGGTTCCTTGCCGTCGGCGTGGGTGAACAGCAGCGCGCCGCCGAACCGCGCGCCGGGATCGCGCCATGACAGGCCGGCCACCACCTTGAACGGGTCGATGGTGTCCAGCGGCGTCTCGACGCCGTCGGTGGTCATCGTGCCCTTGGCGTAGGCCGCCGCCAGGCTGAGGGCGAAGCCGCCGCCGAGCGTCGCCTGGCCGCGGGCTTCCGCGCCGCTGATCTCGACGTTGGAGAGGTTGGTGAACTGGAAGATCGCCGGGTCGAGCGGGCTGAAGCCGCCGCCCACCATCACCTGGCTGATGAAGTCTTCGTACTCGCCCGTGAACGCGGTGAAGCCGACGCTGCCGATGTCGCCCTTCAGGCGGACGCCGCCTTCCCAGGAGACGCTGGTCTCCGGCTTCAGGTCCGGGTTCGAGATCGAGCGATAGTTCTGGATCGGGTTGGCGAAGCCGTTGTTCACCTGGCTCGGCGACGGCGCCTTGAAGCCGACGGCGTAGTTCACGAACACGTTCACCGCCGGGGTGACGTCGAACACCAGGCCGAGTTTCGGCGAGACCTGGCTGTCCTTCGAGCCGCTCGGTTCGCCCAGGGTGTAGAGCGGATCGTTCTTGCGCGGGTCGATCTCGAAGTGGTCGTAACGCAGGGCCGGGTAGGCGGTCAGCCGGCCGTCCAGCATCGAGATTTCGTCCTGCACATAGAGGCCGGCGAGCACGAAGTCGGTGGTCGGGAAGGCGCGCGAGGGGAAGACCTCGCCGACCGGCGGCACGGTCCCGCCGCGAATGCCTTCCTGGCGGGTGGTCGAATAGTCGCCGCCGTAGACCACATTGTGCTGCACGGCGCCGCCGTCGAAGCGGCTGTGCAGCTCCACGGCGCCGCCGATCACGCGGTTGTCGAAGGTGCCGACGCGGGTGCGGTCGACAGCGGTGAAGCGATCTTCCGCCGAATATTCGTTGGTCGTGGCGTTCTGCCAATAGACGCTGGCGCGGGCTTCGCGGATGAAGCCGCTGTCGCTCGTGTAGCGGTGATCGAGGCTCAGGCGGTCGCGGTGGGTGGAGTCGGTGGCCTTCAGGCCGACGACGCTGGTCGGGCCGAAGGGCGGTACGGCGATGGCGTTGAGGACGTCGTAGAACGTCTTTCGATCCATGTGGTCGTAGGTCAGCCGCGTGCGGTTCCGGTCATTGGCGTCGAACACCAGCTTGGCCAGGATGGCGTTGGTGGTGTTGTCCTGGGGGATCGGCGTCGTGCGGGTCACGTTCGAGGCGTTGTTGCTCGCCATGTTCTCCTGCTCGGAGCCGTCGCGGCGGGTGTAGGAAAGGCTCGCGCTCCAGGCGCCGGCCTGGGCGGCCCCGACCAGGGTCTTGGCCCAGCTCTCGTCGGCCGAGGCGTAGGCGGCGCTGCCGCCGACCGTCCAGCTCTTGCCGCTCGTCAGGTAATCGGACGGGTCCTTGGTGGTGAAGCTCACCGCGCCGGCGACGCCGTCGCTGCCGTAGAGCGCCGAGGCCGGCCCGCGCAGGATTTCCACCGACTTCAGCGTGCCGAGGTCCACATAGTCGCCGCGCCCGTTGGCCTGGGCGCCGAAGCTGTAGGCGTCCGGCACGCGGATGCCGTCGGTCAGGATCAGGACGCGGTTGCCTTCCAGGCCGCGGATGTTGAAGCCGCTGTTGCCGTCGCGGCCGGTGGTCGATCCGGCGGCGGTGAAGCGGGCGGGGTTGTTGCGCACCGAGACGCCGGCCTCGAAGCGGACCAGGTCCTTGATGTCGGTGGTGAGTTCTTCCTCGATCCGCTGGCTGGTGATCACCGTCACCGTCGCGGGAACCTTGTCGGCCGGCTTCTCCGTGCGGGTGGCGGTGACCGTCACGGCATCCAGCTGCACAGAGCCCTCGTCGGCGACGTCCGCGGCCTGGGCGCCCGAGGCCAGGGCGGCGAGCGCGGTCGAGGCGATCAGGATCGCCCGGAGGCGAGAGCGCGTGTGCATGTAGTCCCCACGTGGATTTGCGACTGCGAGACGTTCGCAATTGTGGGGCCTGGGTTAGGCGTCCTGCGCTCTCAGGTCAAGTTATATGCAACTGACTCGCAAACTCAGTGTGGCTACAGCCCCAGCGGCTTTTGCTCGCGGATGAAGTCGATCAGCAGCCGCAGGGCGGTCGGCACCTGCCGGCGGCTGGGATAGTAGACGTAGAACCCCGGCCCGATCGAAGGCCAGTCGTTGAGCACGGTCACCATGCGCCCATCGCGCAGACCTTCGGCGACGGCGAATTCCGCGGCGTATCCCAGGGCCGCGCCGCGCTCGATCAGGCCGAAGGCGAAGGCGGCTTCATCCACGGTGATCGCGCCGGGCACGTCGATCTCGATCGGCGTGGGATCGGCGTCGAACTCCCACTTGTAGATGTCGTTCGTCCCCATCCGCATGCGCAGGCATTCGTGGGCCATCAGGTCTTCCGGCCGCTGGGGCGCGCCGCGACGCGCCACATAGTCGGGCGAGGCGACGACCAGCCAGCGGATGTCGGCCGAGAGCCGCACGGCGACCATGTCCTCCGGCACGGTGCCGCCATAGCGGATGCCGGCGTCGAAACCGCTGCCGATCACGTCGACCATCTTGTTGGCGACCGCCACCTCGATCTTCACGTCGGGATAGCGGGCGATGAAGGCCGGCAGCACGGGCGCCAGCAGGTGCGTGGCCGCGTCGCCCGGCACATTGATGCGCACGCGGCCCGTGGGCTGGTCGCGGAAGGCGTTGAGCAGGTCGACGGCGTCGCCGATGGCCTCGAACGGCTCGGACAGGGCGCCGAACAGGCTCTCGCCGGCCACCGTCAGGGTGACGCTGCGGCTGGTCCGGTTCAGCAGCCGCACCCCGAGCCGCGCCTCCAGCCCGCGCATGGCGTGGCTCAGGGCCGAGGCGGTGACGCCCAGCTCCTGGCTGGCGCGGCGGAAGCTCCGATGGCGGGCGACCGCCAGGAAGTAGGGGAAGTCGGCGAGGTCGGAGCGGCTGAGCGGCGTCACCGAGGCGTCTTAGCGCGGCATGGAGCGGATGGTCACCGGGCCGGCGTCGAACTTCAGGCGCTGGCCGCTGTCGACCAGCTTGCCGTCCTGGATCTGGAAGATCGCCAGCTGCTTCTCGACGTTGAACTGCGCGATCACCGTCTTGCTGTCCTTGGAGAAGACGATGCCCTGGCCGGCCTCGCCGCCGGGCAGGTCGTTGACCTTCGTCGCCCCATTGGGGCCAAGCGCGTAGAGCACCACCAGACCCTTGGGGTTGCGGCCCGCGCCGGGCGCGTTCGGCGGCAGGTTCGAGCCGTTGAGGGCGTTGGCCACCAGCCACTTGCCGTCGGGCGACAGGGCGATGCCTTCCGGCAACGACGGCGAGGCGACGTGCTGCACGGCGCGGAACGGCTTCTTCGAGACGTCGATCAGGGTGATGCTGTCGTTGTCGCCGGGTGCGACACCGCCCTGCAGCCCCGCGATGCCGGCGTTGCCGACCGCCGCCCACTTGCCGTCGCTGGAGACGTCGACCGCGTAGGGCGCGACGCCGGTGGAGACGAGATCGCGGGTCAGCGTCACCACGCCGCCTTCGACATCGAGCACGGCGACGCCGCTGGTGTCGCGGCGGGCGACCAGGGCCGAGCGGCCGTCGTGGGTGAAGGAGACGCCGGACAGGCGCTTCTCGTCGACCTTGATCGACTGGGCGACGGTGGCGGTCTTGCCGTTGATGGTCAGCACCTTGACCGTGCCGTCGAGGCAGGCGGCGAGCAGCAGCTTGCCGTCCGGGCTGATGGAGAGGCCGTTCGGATGGGCGCCGAGCTCGACCCGGCCGAGCACCTTCGAGGTCGTCAGGTCGACCAGTTGCAGGAAGGTCCCGAAGCTCTCGGTCTTGGCCGCGTAGTCGTAGCGGCTCGGCGCGGCGACGACGGCGAGCGCGCCGTCCGGCGTGATCGCCACCGCCTGCGGCGGACCTGCGACGGTGTGCTCCACGCCCTCGATCACCGAGACCACCTTGGGCGGGAACTGGCCGGCGTCGATCACCGCCAGGGAATCGGACGGCGCCGGCTGCGGATAGGTCCCGACGCCCTCGACGCGCTGGAACTTGCCGTCATTGCCCGAGACGATCAGGTCGGCCGCGCCGGCGGGGTGGGTCATGCAGAGCACCGTTGCTGTGGCCGCGGCCGCCCAGAGAGCGGGGCGCAGGCGGCGGGGAAATCCAAGGCGGGTCATGGCGTCTCTCTGTCTGGATCGCGCCCTGTTTGCCTCCTGGGCGCAAACGATTGCAAGCCTCGGGGTCGACAGACGCGTCGCGGCGCGCCAAGGGTGACGCCGAATAACGGCGGACGGCCGCGGGGAGAATCGAATGGCGCGCGCCTACGACGTGATCGGCTTCGGCGAGACGATGGCCATGTTCGTGGCCGAGGAGATGGGTTCGCTGGCCGACGTCACGCGCTTCCACAAGCGCATCTGCGGCGCCGACTCCAACGTGGCCATCGGCCTGTCCCGCCTGGGCCTGAAGGTCGCCTGGGTCAGCCGGGTGGGGGCCGACAACCTCGGCAAGTTCGTCATCAAGTCGCTGGAGGCCGAGGGGCTGGACTGCGGCCGCGTGACGGTCGACCCGGCCTACCCGACCGGCATGCAGTTCAAGGCGCGGGCGGCCGAGGGGGCCGATCCGGTGGTCGAGTACTTCCGCAAGGGCTCGGCGGCGAGCCACCTGTCGCCGGACGACATGGACGCGGCCCTGTTCGCCCAGGCCCGGCACCTGCACGCCACCGGCATTCCCCCGGCCATCTCGGCCAGCACGCTGGCCCTCTCGCGTCACGCCATCCGCAGCATGCGGGCGGCGGGCGGGACGGTGTCGTTCGACCCCAACCTGCGCCCGACGCTGTGGAAGGACGAGGCGACCATGCGCGAGACGCTGAACGGCCTCGCCGCCGAGGCGAACTGGGTGCTGCCCGGCCTCGAGGAGGGCCGGCTGCTGACCGGCCGCGAGACGCCGCGCGACATCGCCGGCTTCTACCTCGACCAGGGCGCCGAGGCCGTGGCCATCAAGCTCGGGCCCGAGGGCGCCTACTGGCGGACGCGGGACGGCGAGGGGACGGTCCCCGGCTTCCCGGTGGCCAAGGTGGTCGACACCGTGGGCGCCGGCGACGGCTTCGCCACCGGCTTCGTCAGCGGCCTGCTGGAGGGCCTGAGCCCCGAGGCCGCCGCGCGGCGGGGCTGCCGGCTGGGGGCCATGCAGGTGCAGGTCGTCGGCGACTGCGAGGGCCTGCCGACCCGCCGCGAACTGGAACAGCTGGAGAGCGCCTAAGCGCCGTCACATCGGGGGAGGAAACCACATGAGCCTGTCGACCACGATCGCGCCCCGCCGCTGGTGGCGGATCATGCCGATCGTCTTCATCACCTACAGCCTGGCCTACCTCGACCGGGCCAACTACGGCTTCGCGGCCGCGGCGGGGATGGCGGACGACCTGAAGATCACGGCGGCGATGTCGTCGCTGATCGGGGCGCTGTTCTTCCTCGGCTACTTCTTCTTCCAGATCCCCGGCGCGATCTACGCCCAGCGGCAGAGCGTCAAGAAGCTGGTCTTCGTCAGCCTGATCCTGTGGGGCGGCTGCGCGGCCCTGACCGGGGTCATCCACGACGCCGCCTGGCTGCTGGTCATCCGCTTCCTGCTCGGCGTCGTCGAGGCGGCGGTGATGCCGGCGATGCTGATCTACCTCGCCGACTGGTTCACCAAGTCCGAGCGCAGCCGCGCCAACACCTTCCTGATCCTCGGCAACCCGGTGACGGTGCTGTGGATGTCGGTGCTCTCCGGCTACCTCGTGCAGGTCGCCGGCTGGCGGATGATGTTCATCGCCGAAGGTCTGCCGGCGGTGCTGTGGGCCTTCTTCTGGTGGGTGCTGGTGCAGGATAAGCCGGCCCAGGCCAAGTGGCTGACGGAGGACGAGAAGCAGGGCCTGGAGGCGCAGCTGGCCTCGGAGCAGGCCGGCCTCAAGGCGGTGAAGAACTACCGCGAGGCGTTCAAGTCGCCGAAGGTGATCCTGCTCTGCGCCCAGTACTTCTGCTGGAGCATCGGGGTGTACGGCTTCGTGCTGTGGCTGCCGTCGATCCTCAAGGCCGGCAAGTCGATGGCCATGGTCGAGGCGGGCTGGCTGTCGGCCGCGCCGTACCTGCTGGCGGTGATCGCCATGCTGGTGGTCTCCTGGCTGTCGGACAAGCTGCAGACGCGGAAGATCTTCGTCTGGCCGTTCCTGCTGGTCGGGGCCTTGGCGTTCGCCGGCTCGTTCATGCTGGGGACCTCCAACTTCTGGCTCTCCTACGGCCTGCTGGTGATCGCGGGCGGGGCGATGTACGCGCCGTACGGGCCGTTCTTCGCCATCATCCCCGAGATGCTGCCCAAGAACGTGGCGGGCGGGGCGATGGCGCTGATCAACAGCATGGGCGCGCTCGGCTCGTTCGTCGGCTCGTACTTCGTCGGCTATCTCAACGGCGTCACCGGCGGCCCGGGGGCGTCCTACGTGTTCATGGCCGGCGCCCTTCTCGTGTCGGCCGTGCTGACCATCGTGGTGAAGTCGGAAGAGGCATGAAGAAGGTCGTCGTCTATCGCCCCGCGCCGGAAAGCCTGATCGCCGACCTGCGACGGGACTTCGACGTGGTCTGGACGCCCGAGGCAGCGACGGCGCAGGACCCGGCGTTCCGCGCCGCCGTGGCCGGGGCCGACGGCCTGATCGGGGCCAGCCTGAAGCTGGACAAGGCCCTGCTCGACAGCGCCCCGAACCTGAAGGTGATCGCCAGCGTCTCGGTGGGGGTGGACAACTACGACCTCGCCGACCTGACGGCGCGGGGCATAGCCCTGACCAACACGCCCGACGTGCTGACCGAGACCACGGCCGACGCGGCGTTCCTGCTGGTGCTGATGGCCTGCCGCCGGGCGCTGGAGCTGGCCGAGTACATCAAGGAAGGCCGCTGGACGCGCAGCCTGGAGACCGAGTTCTTCGGCATGGACGTGCACGGCAAGAAGCTGGGCGTGCTGGGCATGGGCCGCATCGGGGCGGCGGTTGCGCGGCGGGGCAAGCTCGGCTTCGGCATGGAGGTAGCCTACACGGCCCGCTCGACACATGCGGACGTAGAGGCCGAGCTCGGAGCGCGCCACCTGCCGATGGACGAGCTGCTGGCTTGGGCCGACATCGTGGTCTGCACCGTGCCGCTGGGGCCGGAGACCGTGCACCTGATCGGGGCGCGGGAGTTCCAGCTGATGGGGCCGACAACGGTGTTCGTGAACGCCTCGCGCGGCAAGGTGGTGGACGAGGCGGCGCTGGCCGAGGCGCTGCGGACGGGCGTGATCCGGGCCGCCGGGCTGGACGTGTTCGAGACCGAGCCGCTGGCCGTGACCTCGCCGCTGCTGAAGCTGAAGAACGCGGTTTGCCTGCCGCATATCGGGTCGGCGACGCATGAGACGCGGGAGGCGATGGTGCGGTGCGCGGCGGGGAATTTGGTGGCGGCGCTCCGGGGGGAGCGGCCTCCGAATTTGGTGAATGGCGAGGTGTGGGGCTAGCGCCCTTCCCCCTCGAAGGGGGAAGGGTTGGGGATGGGGGTGTGTGCAGAGCGGTTCGGAGGAAGCTTAGAGGCAGAGCCTCCAGCGCTTACTTGGACACTCATTGCGCTCACCCTCACCCCTGCCCCTCTCCCTTCGAGGGAGAGGGGTTTCGCCTCCCGCTTACTTCTAAGCCATCGACTTCCTGGCCGCCCCGGCCGGGTCGTTCACCTGGGCGGACTTGTTGTCGAAGACCATGGTGTTGGTCTTGGCGGGGTCGAAGGCCGACCACGCCGCGCCGGGCTGGCTGGGGTCGCCGGTGCGGGCGAAGTTGATCCAGGCGGTGCTCATGGTCTTGGCCACGGCCTTGGCGGCGGGGGTATTGCCCGTCGCCTGCTCCAGGCGGGCGGTGTTGTCGAAGCAGAAGCCGATGTCGATGCAGTGGAAGGCGCCGGGGCGGCCGTCCAGCTGGGCGGTCTGCCAGGTGAACCAGTAGTTGTAGGCGGGCGCGCCGCCTTGCTGGGCCTTGAGCGTGGCCTGCCGCAGGGCGTCGTTGCGCCACGACATGCCGCCGATCACGCCCATGATCTGGGTCGGGGTGGCGCCCGGGAAGTCCGAGGCGAAGGCGGCGAGCATGGCGTCGGTCTTGCCGGCGTAGTTCCTGGTCAGGATCTCGCGCAGCTGGGCGTCGGTAAAACTGGCCGACGGGTCCTTGAACTCCTCGCGGGCGGTGCCGACGATCAGGGGCACGTCGCGCGAGGCTTCCGGCGCCTTGGTCGCGAAGGGGACCTCCGAAAGCACCTTGTTGTCGACCACCGGGCCCCAGCCGAAGCGGGGCAGGCGGATCGGCTCGCCGGCCGCCGGGGGACGCAGGCCCCCGCCGGCGTTGAGCTTGGCGATGGCGCGGTCGCCCGCGGCGATCAGCTCGGCCGTGGTGGCCGTCTTCAGCTTCTCGACCTCGCCGATCTTGCCGCCGAGTTCGGCCAGCGTCGCGGCGGCCAGGGTGTGGGCGTCGGCCTGGGCCGTGCCGAACGGGATCGAGCCGCTCATCACCACGGCGCGGTGGAAGAGGCCCTTGGCGCTGGGCATGGCCATGAGGGTGGAGACCTTCATGCCGCCGCCGGACTGGCCGATGATCGTGACGTTGCCCGGATCGCCGCCGAACCTGGCGATGTTGTCGCGCACCCACTGCAGGGCCAGCACCAGGTCGGTCATGCCGTTGTTGCCCGAGCCCGCGTAGGCGGCGCCGCCGAGGCTGGATAGGTCGAGGAAGCCGAACGGGCCGAGGCGGTGGTTGACCGAGGCGAAGACCACGCCGCGCGCGGCCATGTTCTGCCCGTCGTAGGAGGGCAGCTCCTGGCAGGAGCCGGAGGTGAAGCCGCCGCCGTGAATCCACAGGATGACCGGGCGCTTGGCCGCCGCGTCGAGCGCGCCGGTCCAGACGTTGATGCGAAGCATGTCTTCGCCTTCGAAGCCGTCGTCCCAGTCGTAGACGAACTGGGTCTCCTGCTGGCCCCAGTCGCCGCGCGCCGGGTGCGGGCTGACCGGGCCGTAGGTGAGGCAGGGCTTCACGTCCGACCAGGGGGCCGGGGCCTTGGCGGGCAGGAAGCGGTTCGCGCCGCCGGTCGTATCGCCGTAGGGGATGCCCTTGAAGGTGTGGACGCCGCCGCGGATATAGCCGCGCACCTTGCCGGCCGTGGTCTCGACGACCTCGGCGACGGGGGTGGAGATGGCGGAGGACGCATCCGCGCCCCGCGATTGCGCATCGGCGGACGAGGCGAACCCGGTGGCGAAGGCGGCGGCGCCGGCCGCGGCCAGGCCGACCAGCAGGCGGCGGTCGGTTTCGGCGGTCTCGGCGGACGGGGTCGTTTCCTCGGACATTCTTGGTCTCCGTTAGGCAGCGGTCATAACTGTCGTGCGCCTACCGCCGTAAGGCCCGCGAAGCCTTCCGTCCAGCCGCGAAAACACGGTCGGTGAAACTTGAGCGTGAGACCTTGGTCGAAGGTCAGGCGGGGGCGGGCGGCGCGCTTGGGCGCCTCCCGCCGACAGCCGGGGGCCGGGCGTTTTTCGCGCAATCGTTTGCACCGAACGGACCTGCCTGAACGCCCCTCGAACTCAAAAAGCCCGAGCTCCCCGTTGGCTGTCGCGCGCCTCCCCGTCGCAGATCGTCGGGGTGAACCAGGTTCTGGAAATAAAGCGGGATTTCCAGCGGCCGCCCGACCTTGCCGCTTCGCATCTCCTCCCGCGCCCAGTCCTCCTCGGCCAACTGTCGCCAGTCGGGGCGGAGGCCGAGGTCGCGGCAGACGAGGTCGATGAATTCGCTGATCGGGCGGGCGAGCACGTCGCCGTAGCGGTCGCCCTCGAACAGGCGTTCCGACGCCTCGCGGACGAGACGTTCGTAGGCCTCGCGCTCCGGTTTGCCGGGCGGGAAGACGACGGTGAACTTGTCGGGCGGCTCGGGGCCGTCGACGCCGTCGGGATAGACCTTGTCGTGAATGATGTCGGTCAGCACCCGCGCCACCACGCCCTTGCGGTCCTTGCGGCGCAGCTCGTCGGCGGCGGCGTTGGCCTCGGCGAACAGGCGGGCGTTGCGGGCGGCGACCCGCTCGGCCTCGGTGATCTCCTCGATCAGGTGCGCCTGCAGGGCGACGGTCATCCGCACCGCCCGCGAGACGCGGGCGTAGGCCAGGGCGATGTCGCCCGGGAACAGCGGCGGGAGGGGCTCGAGCCGGGGCGCCTCGGGCTCCGCGCCCTGCGGCGTGGGTTCGGCGGCCCCTTCGACAGGGCTCAGGGCAGGCCCTTCGACGGGGCTCGCGGCGGGCGGCTCGGCCGCCGTCACCTGCCGCTGCATGGCCTCCAGAATGGCGACCCCGACCTCGGCCACCCGGCCGAGTAGGTAGAGCTCCCGCTCCAGCATCGGCTGCGTCCAATGACCCCCGCCGTCGCCCGTCAGGGCGTCGGCCGGCGAAGGGTCACGGGAGGTGAGGCCTTGCAGTTGCATTGAGAACATAATAGGAACATTTGCGGCGGATTGTCAAGGTCGGGGCGCTTTGCCTTTGCTGCGCATTTTGACTCATCAGAGGCCTTGGGGAGGTCCGCCGGATCAAAGTTAGGCGGCCCCTCCACCTATCTCAGAACTCCCGTCTGACGGGATCTCGCAGCGGCAAATCGGGTCCGCGCAGATCGGCTCGCAAGGCACAACTTCTGACCTATGCGACGCGCACCACCCGATTGCGGACGCTGGTCATGTCGTAGAGGAAACCCTGCCATCCCGCGCGCTTGGCAGTGACCGAGAGCGGAGCCCGCTCTTTGAACATCTCAGGCGTCTGTAGGTCTGCCGACAGGTAGTAGATCGCCCTCGCCGCGTCCGAGACGAGAACAAGGAATAGCGGGAAGTAGACGCCGGACGCCATGCGCTCTCGTTGTGGCCCCCACGCTGCGCCCATGATGGTGCGCGGAACAACCTCCACATCCTTCACGCGCGAGGCCTTCACCTGCGCGAGGTAGCCGCAGAAATCACAGATCAGGTCAGCACATTTGAAGTTGGGCGGGAGAAGCACCAACGTCTTAAGGCGCTTACACTTAGGGCACGAGCACTCTTGCGCGACGAGCTTCTCCCCGAAGGTGCCCAACTCCTGTCGTGTCGTAGCCATTGCCCCCCTCCTTATGGGGTAAGTGCCGCCCTCAGTGTGACAGGGTGCCGCCTCGCGTAAGCATCCCATTTTCACGTCGCAGTTGTCCCGCCCCCGATTCGCAACCAAACTACGGTGAAGTTTTGCGTGCCGAAGATTGAATCCTGACGGAACTCTAGATGGCCCAAGAAGACCTCGACGCCCTGCTTTCGCGAATGGACGCGATTGCGAAGGCAGTAAATGCCTTCACCTCCGAAACCGTGCAGCAGGAGGCTTTCGCGGCCTTGGTGGCCGCGTTCGAGGGGAAGAGGCACACCGCAAAGCACGTGTCTGCACCGGCTGCGGACCCCGAGCCAGAGCCAGAGGCGCCCTCGAAAGAGAAAGCTGCGCCCACAGGAGGCAACGGCAAGCCGCGTAAGGCAGCGAAGGGCAAGAGTACAGGCTGGACCTTCCTCAAGGATTTGGACCTGCGGCCCAAGGGTAAGCAATCCTTAGAGGCCTTCGTTGAGGAAAAACAGCCAGCATCAAACGAGGATAAGTACGCTGTGGTTGTGTATTATTTCTCTGAGATTGCTGAGCTGCCGGCTGTGAGCACGAGTCATGTGGGATCGGCATTTCGGCTTATGAAAACATGGCGGGAGCCCGGAGATGTCTCGGCCAGCCTACGCATAACTTCCTCAAGGAAGGGGACGCTAGACACGAGTAACCTCGAAAGCATCAGAATAACTCCCACGGGTAGAAATTTTGTGGAGCATGAGCTTCCGCCTGCACCCAAGGCGAGGAAGAAGTGACGAACGGTCTATCTGCGGAAGATGCTCTGAGTGGTATTCCTGACGCTCTGCGCAAGCCACTTCTTGAGGAGTTCAACAAGCTCGCCCGGCATTACAGAGAGTCGCGATGGGAGCCAGCCGAACTAAATGGCGGAAAGCTGTGCGAGATCGCTTACAGCATCCTCAAGGGACATGTGGACGGCAAGTTTCCCACCGCCCCGGCTAAGCCTAAAAACATGGTCGCGGCGTGCACAGCCTTGGAGCAGGCGACCACCTTCCCTCGGTCGATAAGGATTCAAATCCCTCGGATGCTCGTTGCGCTCTACGAGATCCGCAATAACCGGAACGTGGGGCACGTCGGCGCTGACGTAGACCCAAATCACATGGATGCCACTGTTGTCTACGGCATGATCAAGTGGATCATGTCGGAGCTGATCCGCATCTTCCATTCCATTTCGCCTGACGACGCTGCCGCTGTTGTGGACGCTCTGACCGAACGCGAAGTGCCGTTGCTATGGAAGGTCGGCGAGATAACCCGTGTACTGGGAACAGGGCTGAGTGCCAAAGACAAGATGCTGGTCCTTGTCTACGGTTCGTCGGGTCCGGTTAGCGTGAAGGACATCCTTCAGTCGATCGAGTACGGCAACGCGTCTCGCTTTCGCGGCAATGTGCTTAAGGCCGCACACAAGGCTGACCTAATCCACTTTGATGCGAAGACAGACATGGTGACGCTATCGCCGGTGGGCGTGCGCTACGTCGAAGCGAACATACCGCTGACCGTTTGACCGACCTTCCCAAGCCCACCCCAGACTATTAAAAGCGGCTATCGCAGCCGTTACAACCGGCCAGCTAAAGTCGTTGTTTTTCAAATGATTATGAGGGTTCGGCCTAAATCCCGCCCTCTCCGCCAGCCGACGAGCTTTCCGCCACGTCTGTTCTCAACGAATGTCCGCTTCCGGTGCCGATCCCAACGTCCGCACCTGGCGCTTAGCCGCCTTCACTCGCTCTGCATCGTCATCCAAGTCTCCTCCCAGTTGACCACCCGTCTAAGTCAGCGGCGACAGGGTCGAAGAGGTCGCATTTGCGGCGGGCCAGGCGCATCGTTTGCCGGCGGCAGGAACGCACTGCACCTTTCGGACTTACCTAGGCGAACCGAACCCCGGAGCGCCGCGCCATGACCGACAAGACCCTCGCCGACATCGCCGAGTCCCTGAAGGACATCGACTTCGTGATGCTGAACACCCACACGGACGGCGGGGCGATCGCCGGGCGGCCGATGAGCAACAACCGCGACGTGGAGTATGACGGCGACAGCTGGTTCTTCGTCGACAAGGAGTCGCGCACCTTCGCCGACGTGAGCGGCGATCCGAAGGTGACCATCGCGGCCCAGACCTCGAAGGGGCTGCTCGGCAAGCCGCCGACCTTCTTTTCCATCGAGGGCGAGGCCCAGATCATCGAGGACCGGGCGCAGTTCGCCGCGCACTGGCAGAAGGAACTGGACCGCTGGTGGCCAGAGGGGCCGTCGACGCCGGGCGTCGCCCTGCTGAAGGTGCACGCCAGCCGCGTGCACTACTGGGACGGCGAGGACCAGGGCGAGATCCTGGTGGGGTAAGCCGGGCGGCGATGGGCCGGCAAGAGGCTGGAGCCGGGGCGCGTTTGACCGGTCGCGCCCGAATTGCCTTGCCACTCCGCTGGTATTTCTCCATGCTGGGACGATCAAACTTCGATCTGGCTCGCCCGGTCTATCGTGACGTCCCAGATTTTCGTTGCGGTTTTTCCTTCCGAACCTTTGCAAGAATTTTGAGTCATCTCTCATGAGGGGAGATGAGAACGCATCTTTTGGAAGATATAGACCTATGCCCATCGGCACCGTTAAGTGGTTCAACGATCAAAAAGGCTTCGGCTTCATCCAGCCGGAAAGCGGCGGCGCCGACGTGTTCGTGCACATCTCCGCCGTGGAACGCGCGGGCCTGCGCAGCCTGAGCGAAGGCCAGAAGGTCAGCTTCGAAATGGAGACCGACCGCCGCAGCGGCAAGATGTCGGCCGGCCAGCTGCAAAGCGTCTAGGTTGAACGACCGGAGCGCGCCGTCCTCCGTCGGCGGCGCGCCCAAATACTCCAGCCAGGAGCGGTACGGCGCGATGATGAAGGCGCTGCAACGCGCGGACGCCTATCGCGCCCTGGCCGAGGCGGCCCTGGCGGCGGCGGCGGACATGCCGCTGGAGCGGGCCAGGGCGCAGCAGCAGGCGGCGGCCGCGAAATGGATTTCGCTGGCCGAGCAGGAAGAGCGGCGGGCCGAGACGTCCCGCGCCCTGATCGAGACGCGCTGATCGAGACGCGCCGGCGCCGGACGGCGCGGCGACCCCCAGGACGCGCCGCGTGGCCGCGAGGCCGCGGCGGCGCCCGTGAGCGCGCATCGCGCGGAAAGGAGCCCGAATGGCCAAGGAAGAGCTCGTCGAATTCGAAGGCCAGATCGTGGAGCTGCTGCCCGAGGGCCGGTTTCGCGTGCGCCTGGAGAACGAGCACGAAATTCTCGCCTACACGGCGGGCAAGATGCGCAAGCACCGCATCAAGTCGCTGGTGGGCGACCGGGTGATCGTGGAGATGACGCCCTACGACATGGATCGCGGGCGGATCATCTATCGCCACAAGGAAGCGCCGAGCGGCGTGGGCGGGCCGCCGAAGCGGCGGGTGTTCCAGCGGCGGCGGTAGGGGGTGAGCGCCCTAAGCTCCCCCCGTCATAGCCGGCCCTGTGCCGGCTAACCATGAACACCGACGTTGCGGGCGCGTAGGCGCCCCTCTGACTCACCGCGCATGGGTCGCCGGGACGAGCCCGGCGATGACGGGTGTGGGGGGGTATCAGAACTTGCCCCTGAGGCGGATGACGTAGCGGACGTCGCGGGTTTCCTGGAACGTCTCGGTGCGGGTGAGGGCGCCGCCCTGGCGGACGGCGTAGAGGGCGCGGTAGCTGCTCTCCGGCGAGCCGGTGAGGTTGTAGATCTCCAGGCGGAGCGTCAGGTCGCGCGGCAGGGCTTTTTCGGCGAACAGGGACAGACGCGGGTCGCGCTTGATGAGCTGGACGTTGCGGATGTCGTTGGTGAGCAGGGCGCCCGTCGTGCCGAGCAGATTGACGCCGTAGGAGGCGCGCAGGCCGGTCATGTCGTGGCGGAAGCCGAGGGCGTATTCCTCGCGGTAGAGGTTGAAGATGCCCCGCTCGCGGCCGGTGAACGGATCGACGACGTTGGAATCCTGGATCTGGTAGCGGGCGTTGACCTGGCCGCCGGGCAGGCCGAGGACGCCGAGGCGGACGCTGCCCTTCAGCTCCAGGCCATAGGCCTCGGCGCTGTCGATGTTGATCGGGGCGGAGGCGGGCAGGCCGCCGATGGGCGGGCCGAAGGGGCCGCGGTCGATGTGGTCGGTGATGGCCTTGTAGAAGGCGCGGGCCTCGACCTGGCCCTGGTCGCTGGGCAGGCGGTGCTCCCAGCCGGCTTCGTAGGTCCAGGTCTGTTCCGGGGCGATGGCCGGGTTGCCCGGGTCGATGCGGCTGTCGACGATGTTGTAGACCGGGATGAAGTTGACGAAGTTCAGCTGGCTGACGGTGCGTTCGACCTTCACGCGCAGGCGGTCCTGCGAGGTCAGGTTGTAGCGCAGGTCGAAGCGCGGCTTGAGGAAGCTGTAGGTGACTTCCGGGATCTGCGGATAGTTGGTGGAAATCTGTGAGCGCTCGTAGGAGAGGGCGGTCTCCAGGGACAGCTTGGGATTGATCTTCCAGTTGTGGATGGCGAAGAGCTCGCCGCGCCGCTCCTCCACCTGAGCGTTGGTGGTGGTGACGAGGTCCTGCGCGCCGTCGCGGTTGAGGTCGGAATAGACGAGCTGGACCTGGTCGAGGGTGTTCTGCGCGCCCTCGGCGCCGAGGGTGAGGGTCTGGCCGGCGAGCACGGGCCAGCTGTAGGAGCCGCGCCAGACGTCCTCGCCGGTGACCTGCTTGTTGGTGTTCTTGCTGGCTTCGGTGAAGACGCCGGCCGGGCTGGTGCGGTTGCGGATGTCGCGCGTCTTCACCGCCAGGCGGTTGTGGATGCCGATGAGGCTGAAGGTCCCGGGGCCGAGCTTCTTCTCGTACTCCGCGCCGATCTCGTCGATCTGGCGGACGACGTAGTTCTGGTGGAACTCCAGGGTGCGGCCGGGGATCTGGGAGCCGTCCGGGTTGAAGGACGTGTAGGGGGTGACGTCCGTGCCTTTAATGTTGTGCGGCTGGTAGAGGACGTTGAGGTTCAGGGTGTCGCCGTTGGCGAACTCGTACACGCCCTGGCCGGTGAAGATGTACTTGTGGTGCTGGCGCTCCCACTCCTGGGGGCGGATCTGCTGCACGGCGCCGTTCGGATAGTAGTAGATCTCCTCGCGGAAGCGGTTGGTGAAGTCGCCGCCCTGGCCGCCGGTCGGGGTCGTGCCGATGGGGGTGAAGAGGTTCTTCTCGGCGCCGAGGGTGTATTTCAGGCGGCCGAGGGTGTTGGTCCAGGAGATCAGGCCGTCGACGTCGGCCCAGCCCATGTCGTTGAAGCGCTGGTTGATCTCGAAGGCGCCCTGGCCGGCGCCGGCGACCGAGGCGCCGTCCTTCAGCACGATGTTGACCACCAGGCCCTCGCTGAGCACGGAGGTTCCCGAGGCGGTGCCGCGCAGGAGCTCGACCCGCTCGACATTGACGGCGCGAATGCGGCGCAGGGCGGCGGCGACGTCGGTCGACTTCGAGGCCATGCGCTTGCCGTCGATGAGGATCTGGTCGCCGCTGGCGCCGAGGCCGCGCGCCTGGTTCAGCGCGCCGGTGGCGTCGAGGATGGCCGAGACGCCGGGGATGCGGCGCAGCATGTCCTCGGCGGTGGTCAGGTTGTATTGCGCGAAGAACGAGGGGCCGTAGGTGACGTTGCCCGGCGCGGCGGCCGCCGCGGCGATGGGCAGGGGCGCGGCCTCGAGCGGGGCGTCGATCGGCGGGGCCTGCTGAGCGCGGGCGGCGGAGGCCAGCAGCAGGGCGGCGATGGCGGTCGAGGCGGCGAGAACGGCCTGACGACTTCGCGTCCGGCCGCGTGAAGAGCAGCGCATGTTTCCCCCCGGGAAGGCTCGGGCGGTGCGAGCCGCCGTGATTTTTGTCCGTCCGTTCAAGCGTCGTTCGCGCGAGGCGCCAAGCTGTAATCGTTTGACGCCGCCGGGCGTGGCTTTCCGCCGCTCGCTCATGCATGGTGCGGCCAACGAAAACGATCTCTGGGGAGAGAGACGACGATGACGCGGGCGATGATGCTGGCCGGCGCGGCCGCCTTGATGCTGGCCGGCGGGGCTTTCGCCCAGCAGCGGCCGCACACCGAGGGGATGCCGGACATCGTGTTCCCGCCGCAACCCGAGGTGCGGCAGATCCCGCTCTCGCCCGGCCTGACGCCGTCGTACGACTATCGCCAGATCGAGGTGACGGCGGCGGCGCCGAAGGTTCCGGACGGGTTCACGCCGATCTTCAACGGCAGGGACCTGACGGGCTGGCACACCAGCAAGACGGCGCGGCACGGGACGACGCCGGACTTCCGCGCCATCCAAGGGGTGATTGTGGGCACGCAGGCGCCGATCGGGCGCGGCGGGCTGCTGATCACCGACAAGAAGTACAAGAACTACGAGTTCTACATGGAGGCCAAGGCCGACTGGGGCGCGGACAGCGGCATCTTCCTGCGAACCACCGAGGAGGGCGCTGCCTACCAGCTGACGCTCGACTACCTGCCCGGCGGCAGCATGGGGCGGATCATCCAGGAGGGCGGGCTGATCGGGGTCGGCCGGCCGGTGGGCCAGGAAACCGCACCCGCCGCGCCGCGCCCGGCGACGCCGCCCGGGCCGCCGGCGGCGGACCCCGGGATGAGCGCCTGGAAGCACAATGAGTGGAACAGCGTGCGGGTGCGCGTCGAGGGCGACAATCCGCACATCCAGGTGTGGATCAACGACAAGCAGATCACCGACTTCACCGACCCGGCCAACCGGGCGGTGGGCGGGATGACGACCGGCCCGATCGCCCTGCAGATCCACGGCGGCCCGCACCGCTGGCTGCCGGGCAATTTCTGGCGCTGGCGGAACATCGGCATCCGGGAGTTGCCGTAGCGACCTGAGTAGTACGCCTCAAAAAACATAAGGCTCTTGGGAGGGAGATTATGAAGCGTTCCATGATTGTCGGCGGTCTGACCGCCTTCGCGGCGCTGGCCGCCGCGGTTCCGTTCGGGGCCTCGGCGCAGCAGGCCGCAACACCCGCGGCGCCGGCCGCCCGGCCGCACACCCCGGGCATGCCGGACATCGACTTTCCGCCGAACCCGACACGGCCGCAGGTGACGCTGGCGCCGGGTCTGAACCCGTCGGGCGACTATCGCGGCTATTCGGTGGAGCCGAAGCCGCAGAAGGTTCCGGACGGCTTCACGGCGATCTTCAACGGCAGGGACCTGACCGGCTGGCACATCTCGAAGGAGGCGCGGCATGGCAACACGCCGAACTTCTTCGTGCGCGACGGGATGATCCAGGGCGGCCAGCAGCCGCTGGGCAGCGGCGGCCTGCTGATCACCGACAAGAAGTACAAGAACTACGAGTTCTACATGGAGGCCAAGCCGGACTGGGGCAACGACAGCGGCGTCTTCCTGCGGACCACCGAGGGCGGCGCGGCCTATCAGGTGACCATGGACTACCTGCCCGGCGGCAGCATGGGGCGGACCATCCAGGAAGGCGGCCTCGTGGGCGTCGGCCGCGCGGTGGGTCAGGAGCGGGCGCCGGCGGCGCCGCGTCCGGCGGGCGCGGCCGCTCAGGTGGACGCCGGCATGGCGGCCTGGAAGCACAACGACTGGAACAGCGTGCGCATCCGGGTGACCGGCGACAATCCGCACGTGACCGTGTGGGTCAACGACAAGCAGGTCAGCGACTTCACCGATCCGGCCAACCGGGCGGCGAACGGCATGGTCGAGGGCCCGATCGCCATCCAGATCCACGGCGGCGACGCGCGATGGCTGCCGGGCGGCTACTGGCGCTGGCGGAACATCGGGATCAAGGAGCTGCCGTAAAAAGATCCCTCCCCCTCGATGGGGGAGGGATCTTTATTGGCTGACCCTCAGGATCACCCGGCGATAGCGCGTCAGGCTCGGCGCGCCGTCGTCGGTGACGGCCAGGATGACGTGGGCGAGGCCCTCGGCGGGGCAGGCGCCGCCGGGGAGCCACTGCGGGCGGCAGGCAGCCGTGGGGGTGATCGTCGCCCGCGCGGTCCCGGCGCCGTCGATCTTCACGTCGGCGAGGGTTCCGGTCGAGAAGCCGGCCTCGGCGTAGTGGAACCAGCGGTAGCTCAGCCTATTCCCATCCGGGTCCTTGCTGGCCGAGGCGTCGAGGACGAGCGGCTGGCCGACCTTGGCCGCGAGTTCGAGGACGCCGTCCCCCTGGTCGGCGATGGCGGCGACCGGTGGGTGATTGCCTTGCCCGGCCGGCAGGTAGCTCCAGCCCATGCGGGCGGCGAAGTCGTGCTGCATGACCTCGCGCCAGCGCCAGACCGTGGCCTGGTCGGAGACGTAGGTGCGGCCGTCGGCGCCCTTCACCGTGTCGGCCGAGGTGACGCGAGGCGAGGCGTCGCCGCCCTGGGTCCAGATTTTGTGGGCCTCGCCATAGGGCTGGCGATAGACGTAGCGACCGCCCCAGCCGCCCCAGGCCGGGCTGCGCCAGCTCTCCAGGCCGTTGGGCAGCAGGGAGAGGAACGACGGCGTGTCGCCCTCCATGATGAACAGGTACTTCGGATAGTGGGCGCCGAGCGGACCCTTGCGGATATTGGCGTCGAGCCACTCGTTCGTGACGGTGGTGAAGTCGGCGCCGTCGCCGTTGCGATAGAAGCGGTCGCCCGAGATGCCGGTCCAGGTGGCCGAGGCGTACTCCTCGCCGTCCGGCGGCGAGGGCTTGACGACATAGTTGAGGGCGGGGAACTCGCGGCGGATCCAGGGGCCGGCGTCGTCCTGATCGGAGATCGACAGCACCTGCATCTTGGCGACGAAGGCGGCCAGATCGGCGGGCGAGCGGCTGGCCTTAACCTCGCGCAGGGCCTCGGCCAGGGTGTTGGCGCCGCCCCAGACGCTGACGTGCAGGGGGCGGGGATCGGCGCGGTCGACGGCGTGGATCAGTTGGCGGGCGCCGCTGGAGAGCTGGCCGGCGCCAAGTTGGCCGACCGGGGGCAGGCCCGCCATGCCATAGCGCATCGGCCCCTCGGCGATGACCGCGTCGAGCTGGGCGACCTCGGGCCAGCCCTTGGCGTGCAGCATCAGGGCGCCGCGCACCTGGGCGTAGGCGGCGACGAGGGCGCGGATGGTCTGCGGGTTGGTCTTCTCGCGCTGCCAGGTGGAGGTGGTGGCCACCAGGCCTTCGATCTCGAGGTCGTTGGAGTAGAGCAGCAGGCGGACCAGCGACATCTGGTCGTCCGGCTCGTTGCCGATGTCGGTGAGGACGAAGACGCGCGGCTTGCCGGCGGTGCGGTCGACGGCGGCGGCGACCGGATCGGGTCCGGCGCCGGCCATGGCCACGGAGGCGGCGACGCCGCCGTATTCCTGCTCCTGCGCGAGCGCGGCCGTGGCGGCCAGGGCGGCGAGCACGCCCCCGACGATGAGTTTCCGCACGACGTGATCTCCCCGAACCGCGTCCGCGCATTGGAGCGCGTGTACGCATAAAAATGCGCACGGATGCTAGCAGCTAGGATGGAGGCTGAGAAGGCGGGAGGACCGCCCTCGTCCTTCGACAGGCTCAGGATGAGGTGATTTTCGAGGCCCGGGCCAATCGAGGCCCTCAGGCTATGACGACACCCAGCGATCGCGCCAGGGCGCGTTCGACGCGGTCGACCACGCCGTCGTCGGCGTTCTCGGCCCAGGCCGCGTAGGTGGAGGCCAGCGAATCGACGTCGCGGTCGCGCAGGGCCAGGCCGGCGGCCGCATAGGCCCGCATTACGGCCGCTTTCAAACGTTCTTCCAAACCCAACGCGTCGTCCTCCGGACGGAGAGGTCTGGGGTGGTTCGCCGAACAGAGGGTTAACCGGGGAAGGAAGTCGCCCCGCTCTCAGTCGAGGCCGACGAGTTCGGCGTCGCTGACGTGATGGAGCCAGGCGACCGTCCGGCCGGGCTGCTGCTCGGAGACCGCGACATGGACCATGCCGGAATTCCGCGTCGCTCCATGCCAATGCGGCGTTTCCGGCGGCGTCCACACGACGTCGCCCTTACGCAGGCGACGGGCGGCCTGACCCTGGATCTGCGTCCATCCTTCGCCTTGGGTGACGATCAGCAACTGACCGAACGGGTGGCGGTGCCAGCGCGTGCGAGAGTCGGGGGCGAAGGTGACCGTGGCGCCGCCCAGGGTGGCGTCGCCCACCCCCTGAAAGCTGCTCGTGACCGAGACCGGGCCGGAAAAGTTCTTGGAGGTCGCCGTGGGCGCGGTGGACGGGAAGGTTTCGGCGACAACCTCCAGCGCGGCGGTCGCCTTGGGCCAGCCGGCGTAGAAGGCGAGCTGGGTCAGGGCTTCCCCGATCTGCGCGGGGGTCAGGCCGGCGGCGACGCCGCGACGAAGGTAGCCGGGCAATTGATCGGCCTCGCCCATGGCGGCCAGGGCGGCGATGGTGGCGAGGCTGCGGTCGCGAACGGTGAGATCGGACCGCCGCCACAGGTCATCGAAGACCACCTCCTGAGTGAGACGGGCGAACTTCGGCGCGACCCGCGCGATCTCGGCGGCAGGGGGCGAGGCCATGGCGGGCGAGCGCGCCATGGGCCGCCGCAGCGCGGCGAGATCGACGCCGCGGGCGGTGTAGACGGCGTCGAACACCTCGAGCGCCGACACCGCGTTGGGCCAACCGGAATAGAGCGCCAGATGCGTCAGCACGCCGGAGGCTTCGGTCGGGGTGACGCCGTTGTCCAAGGCCCGGCCGAGGTGACCGCGAAGTTGCGCGGGCTTGTTGGTGGCGATCAGGGTGGAGATGACGACAAGGCTGCGGTCGCGCTGCGAGAGTTCCGGCGACGGCCAGACGGCGCCGAAGAGCACCTCGTCGGTGTAGCCGGCGAGGCCGGGCGCGATCTTCTGCTGCACCGGACCGGAGGGCCGAGAGGTCGTCTGCTGGGCGTCCACCGCGCTGGCGGCGAGCAGGAGGGCGACCGGCGCGCCAAGGGTGCGTTTCAGGGCCTGGATCGCCCGGGTGCGGGTAGAGCGTTTCATGCGTCGGCTCCGATTCTGCGGCTCAGCCGCGCTGCATATCCGCCATCCAACCTCGCACCGTCGTCATGGTGCGGCGTTCCTGGTCGGCCTCCATCACGAACGGCTCAAGGATGCGGGCCTTGGGGGCGTGGCCTTTGAGCACCGCCGGCGCACTGCCGACGCCATAGCCGCCATGGGTGATGACCGGGCGCAGGGTCTTGCCCGCAAGATCATGCCGGGCGAGGAAGCTGCGGATGGGCGGCGGCGCCGTCTCGCCCCAGATCGGGAAGCACAGGATCAGCGCGGTATAGCGCTCCATGTCCGGGACGGTCGCCTTCAGCTCGGGCTGGAAGCCGGCGTCGCGTTCCCGCGTCGCCTGTCGCACCTGCGCCTCGTAATCCTCGGGATAGGGTTGAGCCGGCGCGATCTCGAACAAGGCGGCCTTCAACTCGCGATGCAACTGGGCGGCGATGACCCGGGTGTTGCCCGACCGCGAGAAGTAGGCGACGAGCGTGCGCGCCTCCGCGGGCGACGGCGCGGCCTCACAGGCGGTCGCGCCCAGGGTGAGCATCACCGCCGGGGCCCCGAACGCCGCGCGGCGCGAGACGGTCTTGCGCCCGCCCACCGGCCTCAGGCCCCGCTCTTGCGGGCGTTGGCGTCGACCCACCTGAGGATGATGTCGGCGATCTGGTCGCTGTTCCTGTCCTGCATCAGCATGTGGCTGTTGCCGTGGACGCCGCGATCGGTGGTCTTGATCAAATCGACCTTGCCGCCGGCCGCCTTGATGCGCGCGGCGTAGGCCGCACAGCCGTCGTAGCGATTCTGCCAGGTGATCGAGTTCGGACCCATGCCCGTGTCGTTCGGCAGGTTGTCGCCGAACAGGATCAGGGTCGGCACTTTCGCAAGGGCGGCGATCTGGGCGTCGGTATAGCTGGGCCGGCAGCCGCCGGGCTCGACGGAGACAAGGGCGCGCAGGCCGGTCGCATTGACCAGCGCCGTCTCCATCGGGAAGGCGCCCGACTGCGAGTGGCCGAGCAGGACGGCGCCGTCGAGATCGGCCGCGAGGTCGGCGAGGTTCTTCAGCGTCGGATTGGGTTGGGGGACCAGGGACGACAGGTCGGGGATCGACTGCTTGGCCAGTTCGCCGACCGCCTCCACCGGGAATTGCTCGCCGGGGAAGGCCTCGCCGGGCGTTGGCCCGAAGCGGAAGTTGGTCCAGACGCCGTACTGCTCGCCGAAACGGAAGGCCGCGCCGCGCGGGCCGCCGGGGCCGCCCACGCCGCCGGGAACGGCGGTCGGGTTGGCGGTCGTGGCCGGAGCCGCGGGCGTCGTACCCAGCAGGCGGCGGTTGAGGGTGATGTGATTGAAGCCGGAGCGCGCACGCCCGACCTGATCGACCACATAGGTCGGGTGGCCCTGGCGGACCATGTATTCGAACCAGCCGGCGCGCCCGTCGGGCGTGGTGTCATAGCTTTTGCCGCTGAGGCCCGCGCCGTGAACCAGGATGATCGGCGGCTTGGCGCGGCCGACGGGCTGCATGAACTCGACGTACATCTGGTTGATGGTGACGCGGTCGGCCACACCAATGCCCAACTCGGCCGCCGTCGCCTCGGCGGGTTCGCCGCCCACGTAGAAGCTGCCCCGCGCTTCCAGGGTCAGCGGCGTGGCCGGCGCCTGCACGGACTTGCGGGTCTGGGCCGCGACGGGCGCGGCGGCGACGCCGGCCAGGGCGAGCGCGGCGATGGCGGCCAGGAGTTGTTCACGAGCGACCACGAGATCTCTCCAATTGCAGCGTCGCCGACAACGCTACCGCGACCGGCTCCCTGCAATTAGAGAGGAAAATCCGCACACGCTTGTGAGCGACGCTAATGAATCCGCCCGCGCTGGGTTCACGCCCCGGCGGCAAGGCCCCGCACCAACGAAAACGGCCGCCCCTCGCGGGGCGGCCGTTCGCAGGTTCGGCGGTGAGCCGGAAGCCTTACTTCGCGCTGGGGGCGTCCGGCGCGGCGAGGTCGCCGGCGGCGTACTGGATGCCGGCCAGGATCTGCTTGAGGATGGCCGGGTTGGTCAGCACGTGTTCGGAGTGGCCGAGCACGTTGTTGTAGACGCGGCCCTGGCCTTCCTTCTGGATCGAGCTCAGGCGGTAGTGACCGTCGGTCCGGCGCGTGGCGGCGGTTTCCTTGGCCTTATCGGCCTCGCTCATCTTGGAATAATCGACGCTGGTCAGGACGTGATAGTTCTTCGGCGTCGAGTACTCGTCCTGCATGACGGTGTAGATTTCGTCGTGGATGACGAAGGGCTGGCCGCCGAAGCCGGCGTTCAGCGGGCTCTTCGGGTCGTCGATGCGGACGGTGACTTCCTGCGGCAGGTTCCAGTGGAACTTGAAGAAGCCGCCGGCGATCTTCGACCATTCCGGCCAGGTGCTCTTGCCCTGCGAACGGTAGCTGTCGGTGGCGGCGTGGAGCAAGGTGAGGCCCTTGCCGCCGCGCACGAAGGCCAGGAGCGCGGCCTTGCGGGCGGCGGTGGCCTGGGCGTTGTCGTCGTCGAGGAAGGCGCCGGTGGTGTTGTTGAGCACCAGCACGTCGAAGCGGGCCAGGTTGGCGGTGTTGATGTCGTCCGGGTTGTAGGTGATCGTCGTGTCCCACGCGCCGGTCTTGAGGCCCAGCTCGCGCACCGTGAAGGCGGTCAGCGGGATCGAGGAGTGGGCGAAGCCGCGCGAACGCGAGAACACCAGCACCTTGCGGGGCTTCTTCGGCTTGGCCGGGGCCGTGGCCGGCAGGTTGTCGAGCACGCCGAGCGTGTCTTCCACCGCCGGGAACGGATAGACGACGCCCTGGATGGTGCTCTGCGGACGGTAGCCGGTGGTGGCCGGGTCCGAGTTCTGGGCGTTGGGGTTCGGCGCGCGGGCGGCCGGGGCGGCGCCGGGAGCGGCCGCGCCCGGGGCGGTCTGGGCGATGGCGACGCCGGCGGCGACCAGGGCGCAGGCGCCCGAGAGCGCCGCGAGCTTGAACTTGTTATCGAACTTCATGGTTTCCCCCTTAGGGATCTTGTGTGCCGGCCGCCCCGATCGCGGGCGCGGCCGTTGCTTATGGTGTGAGGCGGGCTGCGCTTACTTCTCGCTGGGGCTGTCGTCGGCCGCCAGGTCGCCGAGCGCGTACTGGATGCCCGACACCAGTTGCTTCTGGTAAAGCGGCATCGACAGCACGTGTTCGCTGTGGCCCAGGATGTTGTACCAGACGCGGCCCTGGCCTTCCTTGCGGATCCAGCTGACGACGTAGTCGCCGTCGGTCCGGCGGCTGGCTTCCGGCTCTTCCAGTTTGTCTTCCTGGCTCATCTTCGAATAGTCGACGCTGAGCAGAACGTGGAAGTTCTTGCGGTTGTTATATTCGTCCTGTTTGAAGGTGTAGATTTCGTCGTGGACGGTGAAGGGCATGGCGCCGTAGCCGGCCAGGAGCGGGCTCTTCGGATCGTCGACCTTCACGGTGATCTGCTGCGGGATCACCCAGTGGAACTTGAAGAAGCCGCCGGTCATCTTCGAGAATTCCGGCCACAGGCTGTCGTTGGCGCGGACGCCGCCCGCGCCCGCGCCGCCGTGATAGGCGTCGCCGGCCGCGTGGGTCATGATCAGGCCCTTGCCGCCGCGCACGAAGGCCAGCAGGGCCTGCTTGCGGGCCTCGGTGGCCGCCGCGTCGCTGTCGTCGAGGAAGCGGCCGGTGGTGCTGTCGAGCTGGATGGCGTCGTACTTGGCGAGGTTGGCGGCCGTGATGTCCTTCAGGTCGAAGGAGACGTCGGTCTGCCAGGCGCCGGTCTTATCGCCGAGCTGCTTGGTCAGGTAGGCCGCGAGCGGAACCACCGAGTGGCCGTAGCCGCTGGCCTTGGCGAACACCAGCACGCGACGTTGCGACTTGGCCGGGACGGTGTTGAAGCTGGCCGGCATGTTGTCGCGAACGGCCAGGGTGTCCTGGAAGTAGGGGGTCTGGATCTGCACGCCGCCGACCACGCTCTGCGGGCGGTAGCCGCGCGCGGCCTGTTCGGCGTTGGCCGCGTCGATGGCGCGCTGGCCCTGAGCCTGGGCGGCGGCCTTCTCGGCGTCGCTGAAGTCCTTCGGCGCGGCCGGGCCGGCGGCCGTGCGCGCGGGCGGGGTGGCGTTGGCGCCGCCGCCGAAGCCGCCGGTCGCCGGCGCGGGCGGCGGGGCGGGATAGGGCGACTGGGCCGCCACGGCGCCGGCGACCAGAGCGCCAGCGGCGGTCATCGCCAAGAGCAGATTACGATGGTTGGACTTCATGTTCTTCCCCGGGGGTTTTGTTCGTTATTGCGCCGCGCCTTTTCGGCGGCGGCGATCGAGGTGGTGAGTTCAGAGGGCGGGTTCGCCTCAAGCGTGGCTGACACATCTGGAGGTCTGCCGACCGCCGGAGTCAACGCCATCGCGCCAAACGCCAGTCGCCCCAAACCCCAGTTTCCGCTTACACCTTAAGGCAAGCCGACGCGATAGCGGTTCGTTATGGGCGAAACCTAAGTGGGGCGGTTAGGATCGAGGGGCTCTCATCGCGCGAGAGACTTCGGGCGTTGAAGGCTTGAGCGGCCGTGGCGCCGCACAGATGCGAGGACGCGGATGACCCATTCCGGCTTCGGCGGCCATTTCGAGAGCGAGGCGATTCCCGGCGCCCTCCCGCAGGGGCGCAACTCGCCGCAGCGGACGCCCTTCGGCCTCTATGCCGAGCAATTGAGCGGCACGGCCTTCACCGCGCCGCGACCCGAGAACCGGCGCAGCTGGCTCTATCGCCTGCGCCCGACCGCCAGCCACGCGCCGTTCACGCCTTACGGGCTGACGCTGCTGAAGAGCGCGCCCTTCGCCGATTCCTGGCTGACGCCCAACCGCCTGCGCTGGGACCCTCTTCCGATGCCGAAGGACGGGGTGGATTTCGTCGACGGCCTGACGACCGTGGGCGGGAACGGCGACGTCTCGGTCGGGGATGGGATGGCGATCCACCTCTACGCGGCCGACCGCGACATGCGGCGGGCGATGTTCAACGCCGACGGCGAGCTGCTGATCGCGCCGCAGCAGGGGCGGCTTTCAATCACCACCGAGTTCGGCCTCATCGAAATCGGCCCGCAAAACATCGCCGTGATCCCGCGCGGGGTGCGCTTCCGCATCGCCCTGCCGGATGGGGCGGCGCGGGGCTATGTCTGCGAGAACTACGGCGCCCTCTTCCGCCTGCCGGAGCTGGGGCCGATCGGGGCCAACGGCCTGGCCAATCCGCGCGACTTCGTCTCGCCCGCCGCCGCCTTCGAGGACGTCGATGCGCCCACGGAGGTGGTGCAGAAGTTTCAGGGCCGGCTGTGGCGCACGACGCTGCATCATTCGCCGTTCGACGTCGTCGCCTGGCACGGAAACCTCGCGCCCTACGCCTACGACCTGACGCGGTTCAACACCCTCAACACCGTGAGCTTCGATCACCCCGATCCGTCGATCTTCACGGTGTTGACCTCGCCCAGCCACGCGCCGGGCACGGCTAACGTCGACTTCGTGATCTTCCCGCCGCGCTGGATGGTGGCGGAGGACACGTTCCGGCCGCCCTGGTTCCACCGCAACGTGATGAGCGAATACATGGGCCTGATCCATGGGGCCTATGACGCCAAGGAGGGCGGCTTCGTCCCCGGCGGCGGCTCGCTGCACAACCAGATGGCGGGGCACGGACCGGATCGGGCGAGCTACGACAAGGCGGTGGCGGCGGCGCTGGCCCCGCAGAAGATCGAGAACACGCTGGCCTTCATGTTCGAAAGCCGCAGCGTGATCCGACCGACGGAATGGGCCGCGACCACGCCCCTGGCGCAGGCGGATTATGACGCGGCCTGGGCGGGGTTCGAGAAGGGCGGGGTGGGGTAGCGACGCAGCGATCCCCGCGCCCTAGCGAGGACATCTGGAACCGCCTAACCTCCAGGCAAGCCCGCCGGAGCCGGGCGTTGTTTTGGGGAGGACGCCATGCGATCGCTGTCGTTGCTGTTGGCCTGCGCCGCGCTGGCTGGAGGGGCGGCCATGGCCCAGACGCCGCCGCCGGCGCCGGTGCATGACTACGCCAAGCCGTTCTACATGTCGGCCGCCGACCTCGCCGCCAAGACGGCCGGGGGCGTGACCTTCGAAGTGCCGACCGCGCCGGGCGCGCGGCTGATGCGCATTCGGCGGGACAAGGACGGCGAAATCGAAATCCACCGCGACTACGCCGATCAGATCATCGTGGTCTCGGGCCACGCCAAGGCGCGGATCGGCGGAACGGTGACGGGGCAGCGGGCCATCGCCGAGGGCGACTGGCGGGGCGGGGTGGCGACCGGGTTTCAGGAATACGAGGTCGGGCCCGGCGACGTGCTGTGGGTTCCGGCCGGGATGGCGCATCAGTTCATGGTCACGCCCGGGGCGCCGTTCCAGTATTTCACGGTGAAGAACCGGCAGACGCCGGCGGGCTGAGGTTAGCCTTCGTAGGGGCGGGTGGCGAAGCGCGGATAGGAGGCGCGGCCGCCCGCGAAGTCCTCGAAACTGCGGCCGGCGGCCCGGCCGCGGGGCTCGGGGGACGGCGGTGGGGCGCTACGGGTCGGCGATTCTTCAGGCTCGACGATGCGTCGCACGGCGGGCTCGGGCGGACGCATCCTGATCTGGGCGCTGCGTTCGACGGAGGCGCGCAGGACCGGCGCGCGCCGCGGCGGCGGGGCCGGCTTCGCCTCCGGCTGCGGTTCCGGCTCCCCGGCGACCTCCGGCGGGGTCTTGAGAGCCTCGACCGACCCGCTCAGCGTTCCCGTCAGCTTGGACATGGCGGCCGGGTCGATCGGCAAGGCGGTGGCGATGACGACCGGCAGGGGCTCCACGGTTTCGGCCGCGCGATGGGGCGGGTGGACGACGGCCCAGGCGGCGACGGCGATCAGCGCGGGCACGGCCAGGGCGACCGCGAGGCGGCCGGCGCCGCGCCGGCGGGACGCGGCCGCCTCCAGCCGGACGAGGTCGACCTGAAGTTCGGCCGTGGGCACGTCGAGGACGGCGGCGACATCCTCGTCCATGGGGGTGAGCGCGGGCGATTCCGACATGCTCATGACGCCCACGCCGAGATCGGCTGCTCGCGGTCGAGCCCGGGCGCGAGGGCGGCCGAGAGCGTCCACTGGCGGTCGCCCTCGAGGCCGAGGGCGGTGAGGCGGCCCGAACGATAGGCCCCGGTGTCGAGGCCGATGCGGTTAGGGCGCAGGACCGGGCCATCGTCCTCGATGGTGTGGCCGTGGACGATGACGGCGCCGTGGTCGACGTTGCTGTCGGTGAAGTCGTGGGAAATCCACAGCAGGTCCGACGGATCCTGCTCGGCGAGGGCGACGCCGGGGCGCACGCCCGCGTGGACGAAGAGATAGTCCCCGGCGCGGTAGGACAGGGGGCGGGCGGCGAGCCAGTCGAGCTCGGCCGGGCTGACGGCGCGCGCGGCGGCGGCGGCCATCTCGCTGGGAAGCCCCGCGGCGAGCGCGTCGACCGGGACGCCCCAGCTCCTGAGGGTCTCGTCGCCGCCGAACCGCATCCAGGCCTGCAAGGCGCGCAGATCGCCCGACAGGGACTGGAGCATCATCTCCTCGTGGTTGCCGCGCAGGACGATGAAGCGGTCGCTGGCCTCGGTGTAGCGGCGCAGCCGACGGACGATCTCGGCCGACTGCGGGCCGCGATCGATGATGTCGCCGAGGATGATAATGGTGGTGGCGGCGGGCGCGCGGCGGGCGTTGTCCTTGCGAATCTCGGCCATCAGGCGTTCGAGCAGGTCGAGGCGGCCGTGGATGTCGCCGATCGCGTAGAGACGGCGGCCGGGGGGAGCCTGAGGCTTGATCATAGGCTGTCCTCGTGGGCGCGCGACGGCGCGAGCGCGAAACGCCGGATGCAACGCCGCGTTTGAAGAATGGGGCGGGAAGCGTTCGGTTCCCGCGCGGCGGAAAAAAGGCGCCGACCTAGCGGGCGAGCAGGCCGGCCAGCGCCTCGGCGATGGCGGTGTGGGCCGCGAGGTTGGGGTGGAAGTCGACGCCGTCGCGGGGCGTCGGGGCTGGATAGCCGTTGGTCCAGGGCGCGGCCGAGCAGGCGTGGTGGTCGGCGCTGAGGGCGGAGGCGGCGATCAGCTCGGCGCCGCCGGCGCGCGCGGCGCGGGCGGTGATCTCGACGACGCGGCGGTTGATCTCGCGGCTGGCGTCGGCCTGGGCCTCGGTGAGAAACAGGGCCGGGCAGACGCCGCTGGGCGGCAGGACGGTGGGGTAGTCCACGAACACCAGACGGGCGGAGGGGGCGCGGCGGCGCACCTCGTCGGCGATCTGGCGGAGGTGGGTTTCGAGTGCGAGGTAGTCGGCCTCGGTGGGCGCCGGAGGCTCGGCGCCGCAGGGCGCGGCCGTCGCGTGGCCCCCGGCGGTGTAGGTGGCGCAACCCTTGGCCGAAAGGCCGCGGCTGTAGAGCACGTCGTTCCCGCCGATGGTGACGGTGACGAGGCGGGTGGCGGCGTCGACGGCGTCGAGCTGGGCGGGCAGCTCGTTCCAGGCGGTGAGCAGGTTGGCGGTGGTCGCGCCGCTGCAGCTGACGTCCGTGAGGGCGAGGCCCAGGCGGCGGGCGAGCTGGTGCGGATAGTTGTCCCGCGAGCGGGCGCAGCGGGTCGTCGGCGTGTCGGCCGGGACGGTGATCCCGGGGCCGGCGGCGAAGGAGCTGCCCATGGCGACATACCTGGCGCCGGGCGGGAGCTGTCGGGCGGCGGCTGCGAGCGGGGACAGGGCGACGAGGGCGCCGATCAGGCCGGCGATCATGCTTGCTCGGCGCGCCATGGCTCGCGCTCCCCCTCCAACCCGAAGTTGCAGACTAACGGCCGGCGCTGGGTCGTAAAAGGCGGCGCGATCCCGGCGGTATACAGACAAAGGCGAAATCTAGCCGCTTTGTAGCGCGATTGTCGCGTTTCCCCGCCGGGCGGACGTTCGGCGGCAACACAACCACGCGACGATCAGCATGGCATTCTCCGCCCATTAGGGGCGTGGCGGAGGCCTGCGGCTGAATCCTTGAGTTCTGGAGCCGGGACCATGTCCCTTTCGCCCGAAAGCGCCGCCGTGGTCATCGCCGACAGGGATTTGCGGCGCCGCTGCGAAGTGGCCGACTACCTGGCCGAGCACGGGCTTACGGCGTTCGTCGCCGGCGACAGCGCCGATCTGGAAATCCTGCTGGCTCACGAGCGGATCGACCTCGTGGTCGCCGACCTCAGCCTGCCCGGCGGCGACGGCCTCTCGCTCTGTCGCCAACTGCGGCGACGGGGCGGCGTGGCGATCGTCGTGACCAGCGCCGACCTGAGCGAGGCGGAGCGCATCGTCGCGCTGGAGCTGGGCGCCGACGACGCCATGACCAAGCCGTACAGCATGCGCGAGCTGCTGGCCCGCATCCGCGCCATACTGCGTCGCCCGCCCCTGCCGTCCCCGCCGGGACCGCAGGACCAGCTGCACTTCGCCGGCTTCGCCTACCGACCGACCCGACGCCAGCTGGTGTCGCCGCAGGGCGAGGCGGTGGTGCTGGCCGCCGCGGAGGCCCGGCTGCTGATGACCCTGCTGGCGCACCCCAAGACCCTGCTCAGCCGTGAGGCGCTGATCGAACGCGAGGCGGCCAACACCGATATCCGCGCCATCGACCAGAAGGTGAGCCGGCTGCGCCGTCGCCTGAACCTGCCCGGCGCGCGCAGCCTGATCCAGACCCGGCGGGGCGCCGGCTATCTGTTCGACTGCGACGTGGTGCGACGGGCGAGCTAGGCCCGCGCCTTCTCCTCCGCCCGGAAGCGGTGGAGCAGGGGCTCGGTGTAGCCGTTGGGCTGGGCGACGCCTTCGAAGACCAGGGCGCGGGCGGCCTGGTAGGCGAGGCTCTCGGTCTCGCGGCCGGTCATCGGCTGGTAGAGCGGATCGCCGGCGTTCTGGGCGTCGACCTTGGCGGCCATGCGCTGGAAGGCGGCGTCGATCTCGGCTTCGGTGACCACGCCGTGCAGCAGCCAGTTGGCCATGTGCTGGCTGGAGATGCGCAGGGTGGCGCGGTCTTCCATCAAGCCGATGTCGTGGATGTCCGGCACCTTCGAGCAGCCGACGCCCTGGTCGATCCAGCGGACCACGTAGCCGAGGATGCCCTGGGCGTTGTTGTCGAGCTCGTCGGCGATCTCCTTCGGGGTCCAGTTGCGGCCCTCGGCGAGCGGGATGGTCAGAAGGTCGGAAAGCGGGGCGACCGGCTCGGCGGCGCGCTCGGCCTGGCGGGCGAAGACGTCGACCTGATGATAGTGCAGGGCGTGCAGGGTCGCCGCCGTCGGCGACGGGGTCCAGGCGGTGTTGGCGCCGCTCATCGGGTGGCCGATCTTCTGGGCGAGCATGTCGCCCATGCGGTCCGGCGCGGCCCACATGCCCTTGCCGATCTGGGCCTTGCCCGAGAGGCCGCAGGCCAGGCCGATCTGAACGTTGCGGTTCTCGTAGGCGGCGATCCAGGCCGACGACTTCATCTGGGCCTTGGGGACCATGGCGCCGGCGCGCATCGAGGTGTGCATCTCGTCGCCGGTGCGGTCGAGGAAGCCGGTGTTGATGAAGACGAGGCGGCTCTTCAGGGCCTCGATGGCGGCGGCGAGGTTGGCGCTGGTGCGGCGCTCCTCGTCCATCAGCCCGACCTTGATGGTGTTGGGCGAAAGGCCCAGCAGTTCCTCGACGGCGGCGAACAGGCGGTTGGCGAAGGCCGCCTCGTCCGGCCCGTGCATCTTCGGCTTGACGATGTAGATCGAGCCGGCGCGGCTGTTGACGAACCTGCCCTGCCGCTCAAGGTCGCGCTTGGCGATCAGGCTGGTGACGACGGCGTCGAGGACGCCTTCGAAGGCCTCCGACCCATCCGCCAGGCGCACGGCGGACGTGGTCATCAGGTGACCGACGTTGCGGACGAACAGCAGGGAGCGGCCGGGCAGGACGAGGGCCGAGCCGTCGGCGGCCGTGAAGGCGCGATCGGCCTCCAGGGCGCGGGTCATGGTCTTGCCGCCCTTGTCGAAGGTGGCCACGAGATCGCCCTGCATCAGGCCGAGCCAGTTCGAATAGGCCTCGACCTTGTCCTCGCCGTCGACCACGGCGACGGAGTCCTCGAAGTCGACGATGGTGGTCAGGGCCGCTTCCAGCACGATGTCGGCCAGGCCGGCCGGGTCGTCCTTGCCGATGAGGTGGGCGCGGTCGAGCACCAGCTCGGCGTGCAGGCCGTTGTGGCGCAGCAGGATCGAAGTCGGAGCCGAAGCCTCGCCGCGATAGCCGACGAAGGCGGCGGCGTCCTTCAGCGGGCCGGCGCCGGCGACAGCGAGGGCGCCGTTTTCGACGGTTAGGCCAATGACCTTGGTCCAGTCGCCGGATTGCAGGGGGAAGGCTTCGTCGAGGAAGGCCTTGGCGCGGGCGATGACCTGCGCGCCGCGCACAGCGTCGTAGCCCTTGCCGGCGGCGGAGCCCGGAATGGCGTCGGTGCCGTAGAGGGCGTCGTAGAGGCTTCCCCAGCGGGCGTTGGCGGCGTTGAGCAGGAAGCGGGCGTTGAGCACCGGCACGACCAGCTGCGGGCCGGCGAGACGGGCGACTTCGACGTCGACGTTCTCAGGGCCGATCTTGAACGGCGCGGGTTCGGGCACGAGGTAGCCGATCTCGCGCAGGAAGGCTTGGTAGGCGGCCTGGTCGACGGGGCCGGGCTGGGCCTCGTGCCAGGCGTCGATCTTCGCCTGCAGGTCGTCGCGCGTCTTCAGCAGGGCGCGGTTGTCGTCGGTGAAGCGGAGGTAGAGGCCGGCGAGGCCCTGCCAGAAGGCGGCGGGCGACAGGCCGCTGCCGGGCAGGGCGCGTTCCTCGATGAAGGCGGCGAGCGGGGCGGAGACCGTGAGGCCGGCGCGGGAGACGGTCTTGCTCATTGGGCGCGCAGCCCCGCGGCCTCGATGCCGGCCAGGGCGGCGATCTCGTCGTTGTCGGAGGTGTCGCCGGTGATCCCGACGGCGCCGATCGGCTCACCGTCACGCATGACGATCACCCCGCCGCCGGCGGCGATGACGCCGAGCGGGGCGGAGGCCGCGAGGCCCGCGAAGAAGGTCGGCCGTTCGACGGCGATCTCGGCGACGCGACGCGAGGACACGCCCAGCGCCAGGGCGCCGGCGGCCTTGCCGGCCGCGACCTGGAAGCGGCCCATCGAGGCGCCGTCCTGCCGCTGGAAGGCGATCAGGTGTCCGCCGGGATCGAGCACGGCCACCGACAGCGGCTTCAGCCCCAGTTCCGCGCCCTTGGCGAAGGCGGCTTCGATGATGCGATTGGCCTGGCTGAGGCTGATGCGGTTCATGACGGGCTCCACTGGTCGTCCGGCGACTGAGATAGCCTCGGGCCCCGTCTCTCACTAGGCGATAAAATGGCTCCGGACTTAGGCGACGCCAGCAAAAGTGTCGGTCGGACTTCGACGTAGGCGCGGTCGGGCGCGGCGGGCTAGCTTCGCCGGGTGATGGACTTCGGATCCTATGACTATGTGATCGTCGGGGCGGGCTCGGCCGGCTGCGTGCTGGCCAATCGGCTGTCGGCCGATGCGAAGGCGCGCGTGCTGCTGCTGGAGGCCGGCGGCAAGGACGACTGGATCTGGTTTCACATCCCGGCCGGGTACCTGTTCGCCATCGGCGACCCGCGCGCCGACTGGATGTTCACCACCGTCGAGGAGCCTGGCCTGGGCGGCCGGTCGCTGGCCTATCCGCGCGGCAAGGTGATCGGCGGCTCGTCGGCGATCAACGCCATGATCTACATGCGCGGCCAGGCGGCCGACTACGACGGCTGGCGCCAGCTCGGCCTCGAAGGCTGGGGCTGGGACGACGTTCTGCCCGCCTTCCTGAAGCATGAGGACAACATCGCCGGGGCGAGCGACTTCCATGCGACCGGCGGCGAATGGCGGGTGGAGAACCCGCGCGTGCGGTGGGACGTGCTGGACGCCCTGCGCGACGCGGCGGCCGAGGCGGGCATCCCGAAGATCGGGGACTTCAACACCGGCGACAACGAGGGCTCGGCCTATTTCCAGGTGAACCAGAAGGCCGGGCGGCGGTGGAGCGCGGCGCGGGGGTTTCTTAAGCCCGTGCTTAGGCGGCCGAACCTGCGGCTGGTGACCGGCGTCGAGGTGGAGACGGTGCGCTTCGAGGGCGCCCGCGCCACGGGCGTGGCGTTCCGGCGCGACGGCGAGCGGTTCGAGGCCAAGGCTTCTGGCGAGGTGATCCTCAGCGCGGGGGCGGTGGGCAGCCCGACGATCCTGCAGCGCTCGGGCGTCGGCGACGGGGCGCGGCTGCGGCGGCTGGGCGTGCCGATTGTGAAGGACGCGCCGGGGGTGGGTGAGAACCTGCAGGACCATCTGCAGATCCGGCCGATCTTCAAGGTGAGCGGGGCCGAGACGCTGAACACCCAGTACGCCAACCTTTTGCGGCGGGCGGGGATTGGGTTGGAATACGCGTTGCGGCGGACCGGGCCGCTGACCATGGCGCCGTCGCAGGTGGGGGCGTTCGCGAAATCGGCGCCGCGCTACGAAACGGCCAATCTGGAGTTCCACTTTCAGCCCCTGTCGCTCGACAAGTGGGGCGACGGCCTGCACCCGTTCGGGGCCTTCACCGCCAGCGTCTGCAACCTGCGGCCCAGCAGCCGGGGCTCGATCCGCCTGGCCTCGCCCGACCCGGCCGCGCCGCCGACCATCGCGCCGAACTACCTTTCCACCGAGGAGGATCGCCGGGTGGCGGTGGAGGCCCTGCGGCTGACGCGGCGGATCGTCGGCCAGCCGGCGATGGCGAAATACCGGCCCGAGGAGTTCCGGCCGGGGCCTCAGGCCGAGAGCGACGACGAATTGCTGGCGGCGGCGGCCGCGCTGGGCACGACCATCTTCCACCCGGTCGGGACGGCGGCCATGGGGCCGGACGGGGATCGCGGCGCGGTGCTTGATGCGCGGCTTCGGGTGCGCGGCGTGCAGGGCCTGAGGGTGATCGACGCGTCGGCCATGCCCCGGATCGTCTCGGGGAACACGAACTCGCCCACGATCATGATCGCGGAGAAAGGGGCCGGGATGGTGCTGGAGGATCGGCGATAGGGGCGATCTTTCCGGAGCGTCAGAATCCGGAAGCTTCGCCATTTGAGATTTCACCGGCGCGAATATCGTCGAGCGTCAGGGTTTGGTGAGGCGTGACCATGGGCCGTGTGTATATTTGAGATTTCATCTGATCCGGTAATGCCTCGTTATCTGTCTACGCCGCCTATTGTCGCGGTCATGGCGATGGAGGAAACAATGGAGGGGCCGGTGAAAACGCCAACCATATTTATAAGCCGCATGGATATCGCGTTGACGCAGGACATGGCCCTGCTCAGTCTCGGCGAACCGTCGGGCCAGGTCGGCGGGGGCGAGGTAGAGAGCAAGGAGGCCGTGCGCCTGGTGGTCTCGCATCGAACCCTGCGGCTGATGGCGGCGATGCTGCAGCGGCAGGTCGCCGAGCTCGACCGCGCCAATGAGGCCGCCGCGGCGCTTCGGCAGGCGCCCCTCGAAGGGCGGGCGGTCGGCAAGGACGAAGAGGACGCGCCGGAGAGCCGGACGATTCAGTAGGGCGTGGTTCGATGAGCGCTTAGGGCTGCTGGACTTCAGCATCACCCCCATCCCTGCCCTTCCCCCATCGATGGGGGAAGGGTTCTTGTTTGGAAGCTCACCGCCACTCCAGCCTCCGCCCCGTCCGGCTGCTCTCCTCCGCCAGTTCCAGCCCGCGCAGGGCCGTCAGGGCTTCCTCGCCGGTGACGGGGTTCAGGCCCTCGCCGCGCAGGGCGTCGCGGATCGCGGCGTAGTAGGCGCCCCAGTTCCCGGGCGGGAGGCGATAGGCGCTGGTGACGCCGTCGGCGTTGGTCAGGCGGGCGTCGCGGGGCGGGGTGGGTTGCGGCGGGCCGCCGCCGGGCGTCTGGGCGAGGGCGCGGAGCATGGCTTCCTGGCCGTCCATGCCGTGGGTGACGAAGGCGCCGCCCGAGCCCTGGACCGAGAACCACGGCGGCGGATCGGCCATCAGGGAGCCGGCGGCCAGGACGATGCGCATCCGGCCGTAGATCAGGGTGACGTTGAAGTAGTCGACGGCGTCGCCGCCCTGGCGCTGGATGGCGAGGTCGGCGGTGAGGGTCTCGGGCGGCCCGAACAGCTGCAGGGCCTGGTCGAGGAGGTGGGGGCCGAGGTCCCACCAGATGCCGGCGCCAACCCCGGCGCGCTCGCGCCAGCGGTCCTGCACCTGGGGACGGAAGCGGTCGAAGCGGCTTTCGACGAGGCCGATGTCGCCGAGCGTCCCGGCCTTCACCAGGGCCGAGAGGGCCAGGAAGTCGTCGTCCCAGCGGCGGTTGTGGAACACGCTGAACAGGCCGCCGGTCTCGCGGGCCAGGGCGACCAGGGCCTCGGCCTCGCGCACGCTGGTCGCCATCGGCTTGTCGACCACCACCGCCTTGCCGGCGCGCAGGGCGGCGGAGGCCATGGGCGCGTGGCTGTCGTTGGGCGAGGCGATGACCACCAGGGCGACGGCGGGATCGGCGATCAGGGCGGCCGGGTCGGCGTGGACGACGGCGTCGGGGTGATGCTGGGCGACGTCGGCGGGGCGGCGGCTCGCGACGGCGGCGAGACGCAGTCCGGGCGTGGCGGCGATGAGCGGCGCGTGGAAGGCCTTGCCCGCCAGGCCGTAGCCGATGAGGCCGACGCCGATGGTTTCGCTCATGTGCGGTCTCCCGTTGCGCGGCCCTGATAGCATCGGGGTAAGCTCGGCGTCAGGGCAGGAGTCTCCGATGAGCAAACCCGTCTTCGATTGGGCCGACCCGTTCCGACTGGAAGACCAGCTGACCGCCGAAGAACGGGCGATCCGGGATGCGGCGCGGGACTATGGCCAGGCCGAACTGGCGCCGCGAGTGCGGGAGGCCTATCGGACCGAGACCTTCGACCGGGCGATCCTCGGCGAGATGGGGACGCTGGGTCTGCTGGGGGTGACGCTGCCGGAGGAATACGGCGGGTCGGACGCGGGGCATGTGGCCTACGGGCTGGTCGCGCGCGAGGTGGAGGGCGTCGACAGCGGCTATCGATCGGCGATGAGCGTGCAGAGCTCATTGGTGATGTATCCGATCCTCGCCTACGGCTCGGACGAGCAGAGGCGGAAGTGGCTGCCGAAGCTGGCGGCGGGGGAACTGGTCGGCTGTTTCGGCCTGACCGAGCCGAACCACGGCTCCGATCCCGGATCGATGGAGACCCGCGCCGTGGCGGCGCCCGGCGGATGGCGGCTGACCGGCGCCAAGACCTGGATCACCAACAGCCCGATCGCCGACGTGGCGGTGGTGTGGGCCAAGCTGGAGGGGAAGATCCGGGGCTTCCTGGTGGAGGCCGGGTCGCCCGGCTACGCCGCGCCGAAGATCGAGGGCAAGCTGGCGCTGCGCGCCTCGGTGACCGGGGAAATCGTGCTGGACGGCGTGTTCGCGCCCGAGACGGCGCTGCTGCCCGGCGCCTCGGGGCTGGGCGGGCCGTTCGGGTGCCTGAACAAGGCGCGCTACGGCATCGCCTGGGGTGCGCTGGGGGCGGCGGAGGCCTGCTGGCGCTCGGCGCGGGCCTATGGGCTGGAGCGCAGCCAGTTCGGCCGGCCGCTGGCGGCCAACCAGCTGTTTCAGAAGAAGCTGGCCGACATGCAGACCGAGATCGCGCTCGGGCTGCAGGCCTGCCTGCGCCTGGGGCGGATGCTGGACGAGGGGACGGCGGCGCCCGAGGCGATCTCGCTGATCAAGCGCAACAGCGCCGGCAAGGCCTTGGCCATCGCCCGCGAGGCTCGGGACATGCACGGGGGCGCCGGCATTTCCGACGCCTTCCCGGTGATGCGGCACCTGACCAACCTGGAGGTGGTCAACACCTACGAAGGCACGCACGACATCCACGCCTTGATCCTGGGGCGGGCGCAGACGGGCATCGCGGCGTTCTGAGGCGACGCTTTTCAGCGAAAGCTCACGGCCCGCTCATGCCGGTCATCCGTGCGCGGGCCAAGAAGGGGGCAGGTCTCAAAGGGGCAGCCTATGACGGAAGCGACTGAACGGACGGGCGGCGGAGGCCGGGCCTATGGCGCGGGCGTGGCGGTGGCGGCGCTGACGTCGTTCCTGATCGTGTGGACCACCATCGTGCGGGACGACGGCTCCGGGCTGGGATCGTTCGGCGTGATCCTGGCGGGGCTGGTCGGAGCCTTCGCGGTGCAGTTCCGGCCGGCGGGCCTGGCGCGGGCCATGGTCGGGACGGCGGCGATGCAGGGGCTGATCAGCATCGGCATCGCCACGGCGCCGTCGACGAAGGCCGTGGCGGGATTGCCCCTCAAGGTGCTGGTCGGCGGCGCGGTGTTCGCCGCGCTGTGGCTGGCGGCGGGCGGTCTGTTTCGCGCCGCCGCGATGGCGTCCGAACGCCGCTAGGCCTTGGCCGCCACGATCAGGGCCAGCGGGTTGGGCTGGGGTTCGGCGATCTTGACCAGGGTGTTGCGGTCGCGGTGACGGAAAAGCTCGGCCTGGCCGCGCACGGCGAGCATGGTGTCGGAGACGTAGGACCAGCTTCCGTCGTCGTGGAAGGTGACGGTCAGCACGTAAGAATCGGTGCGGAAGGCGTGTTCGAGGAAGGCGGTGGAGACGATGCCGGCCTCGGTCGAACCGCGCTCGGCCGAGACGACGACGGTCTTGCCGTCCTCCGAGGCCGCGCCCTTGGCCAGCACCGCCTGGCCGCGCGGGATGGTCAGGGACTGCAGGATCAGGCCGGTGGCCGGCTCCCACAGCCAGTAGCCGACCTGGTCGTGGAAGGTGATGTCCTCTTCCTCGGTGTTGATGTGCAGGTGGTAGCGCAGGCCGTAGAACAGCTGCGGCCCGTTGGCCTGCGGGTCGATCGGCTGCATGTCGATGCGCTCGATATAGGCGCGCCGCTCCGGCCCTTCGGCCTTGGGGTTGAGATCGATCCCCTTGCGCCCCTCCCACACGCCGGCCAGGCGCCGCAGGGGGCCGAGGTTGTCGAGCGTGTTGGGATCGACGTCTTCCGGCTCGGTGAAAATGTCGTCGGGGAACGGGTTCATGTCCGGGGATTGAGACCCGCGGGAAGCCAAGGTCAAGCTCGATTGGACGGCTGCGGACAGCAAAAAAGGCGGGCCCATGTGGGCCCGCCTTTCAGATCGATTGCTTAAGTTCGCGCTTAAGCGAACTTGATCGTCAGGTCGGGCTGGGTGCTCAGCGAGAAGACGAATTCGTCGCCGGCCTTCACCGGCAGCATCTTGGTGATGCCGCCCGAGATGACCACGTCGCCCGGCTCCAGCGAGACGCCGAATTCCAGCAGCTTGTTGGCCAGCCAGGCGGTCGACTTGGCCGGGTGGCCGAAGGCGGCCGAGGAGAGGCCTTCGGCGGCCAGCTCGCCGTTGTGCAGGATCTTCATCTCGAGGTTCGACAGCTTGTCCATGTCGACCAGGCTCTCGTCCCACGGGCCGAGGGTGAAGCCGCCGTAGGAGGCGTTGTCGGCGATGGTGTCGATCAGCTTGATCTTCCAGTCGGCGATGCGGCTATCGACGATCTCGACGCCCAGGGCGCAGGCCTTGGTGGCTTCCAACACCTGCTCGGGGGTGATGTTCGGGCCCTTCAGCGGCTGGCCGATCAGGAAGGCGACCTCGCCCTCGATGCGCGGCTGCAGGAAGTCGGCGGCGGGGATGGTCACCGCGCCGTCCTTGGCTTCGTAGAAGCTGTTTTCCCACAGGGTGCCGTAGTCAGGCTCGCTGACGCCGAGCTGGGCCTGGATGGCGGGGCTGGTGAGGCCGATCTTACGGCCGACGATCTTTTCGCCGCCAGCGACACGGGCGGCGGTCCAGGCCGTCTGCACGGCGTAGGAGCCGGCGAGGTCCACGTCCTCGTAGGTCGCGGTGATCGGCGCGATGGGCGCGCGGCCCTTCCAGGCGGCGTCCAACGCCTTGGCGACCTTGTCGATCGTGCTTTCGGTGGTCATGTCCTCAGGCCCCTAATCTTTGTTCAACACGCTTGAAGGCGCCGGGCGCGCCACTTCTGGACGGGGCGCTTTTTCCGGCGGCGGAGGTCGGCTCGCGCATCGAGGGCGCGGCCGGGTAGACTTTGCGGCTGAGAGCCTCGGCGGCCTCCAGCAGACCCTCGCGAAGCTGGGCGCGGCGTTCGGGCGTCATGGCCTCGGCGCTGTCGGTGGCCGACATGGCGGCCACGGTGCGGCCGTAGCCGTCGCGGATCGGCACGGCGACACAGCAGGTATCGAGGCGGGCCTCGCGGTCGTCGACGGCGAAGCCTTCCTCGCGCACCGTTTCCAGGTGGGCGCGCAGGGCGTCGTGGTCGGTGATGGTGTGAGGCGTCAGCGCCACCAGCTCGTTGTCGAGCACGCTGTTTTCAAGCTGCTCGCGCGGCAGGTCGGCCAGCAGCACCTTGCCGACGGCCGAACAGTAGGCCTCCAGTTGCGAGCCGGCGCGGGTGTGGGTGGTGAAGCTGTCGGGCGTGGTCGCCTTGGTCACATAGGTGACCATGCCGCCTTCGAGCAGGCCGAGATGGACGGTGACGGTGAGGCGCTTGGCCAGCTCGTCGGCGATCGACTGGCTGGCTTCATGCAGCAACTCGCTGACCACCACGTTCTGCGACAAGGCGACCAGCAGCAGTCCCGGGCGGTACTTGCCGCGTGGGCCGCGAACCACGGCGCCGATCTCCTCGAGCGTTTGGATCAGGCGATAGCCGGAAGCCTCCGGCAGATTGGCGCGTCGGCTGAGCTCCGAACTCGTCACCCATTCGTCAGGGCGACGGAACGACTTCAGCATTGCGAAGGCCTTGAACACGGACTGGTTACGAGGCGTAGACACCCGCTGGCTCCTCCACTCTCATTCGAAGGGACCGCCGCGGCGCGACATGCGTCCGCGCGGCGGCCCTCCTCGCCCTTTCCGCTCTCCCCTCAGAGCAGATCGAGGGCGACGTCCACGATCATATCCTCCTGGCCGCCGACCATGCGGCGGCGACCGAGTTCGACGAGGATCGTGCGCACGTCGATGCCGTACTCCGAGCCCGCCTTTTCGGCATGGCGCAGGAACGACGAATAGACGCCGGCGTAGCCGAGGCTGAGCGTTTCGCGGTCCACGCGGACCGGGCGGTCCTGCAGGGGGCGAACCAGCTCTTCCGCGGCGTCCATCAGCGCGAAGAGATCGCAGCCGTGCTTCCAGCCCTTGCGGTCGGCGGCGGCGATGAAGACTTCCAGCGGCGCGTTGCCGGCGCCGGCGCCCATGCCGGCCAGCGAGGCGTCGATGCGGCGGGCGCCGCCCTGGGCGCCGACGATCGAGTTGGCGACGCCGAGCGACAGGTTGTGGTGGGCGTGGATGCCGCGCTCGGTCTCCGGGCGCAGCACGCGGTCGTAGGCTTCGACGCGGGCCTTGTAGCCGTCCATGTCCAGCGCGCCGCCGCTGTCGGTCACGTAGACGCAGTGCGCGCCGTAGTCTTCCATCAGCTTGGCCTGCTGGGCGAGGGCGTCCGGCTCGGACATGTGGCCCATCATCAGGAAGCCCGAGACGTCCATGCCCAGCTTGCGGGCTTCGCCGATGTGCTGCTTGGCGATGTCGGCTTCGGTGCAGTGGGTGGCCACGCGCACCGAACGCACGCCGAGGTCGTGGGCCTTGTGCAGGTCCTCGACGGTGCCGATGCCGGGGATCAGCAGGGTGGTGAGGACGGCCTTCTTGACCGTCTTGCCGACCGCTTCGATCCACTCCCAGTCGGTGTGGGCGCCGAAGCCGTAGTTGAACGACGAGCCGTTGAGGCCGTCGCCGTGGGCGACTTCGATGGCGTCGACGCCGGCTTCGTCGAGCGCCTTGGCGATCGCGATGACGTGGTCGATCGAATACTGGTGGCGGATGGCGTGCATGCCATCGCGCAGGGTCACATCCTGGATGTAGAGCTTATCAACGTTGGGATCGAACATCTCAGGCCGGTTCCTTGATGAGCTTGCGCACCGCGACCTTTTCGGCGGTCTTCAGGGCGGCGGAGGTCATGATATCGAGGTTGCCGGCGTAGGACGGCAGGTAGTGGGCGGCGCCTTCCACCTCGAGGAAGATGCTGGTCTTCAGGCCTTCGAAATCGCCGATGCCCGGGATGTGGACCGGGTTGTTCGGGCCGAAGCGCTCGAACTGCACCTTCTGCTTCAGGCGGTAGCCCGGGACGTATTCGCGGACGGCTTCGACCATGGCCTCGACCGACTCCTCGATCTCCTTCTCGGTGGCGCCCGAGGAGAGGGTGAAGACGGTGTCGCGCATGATCATCGGCGGCTCGGCCGGGTTCAGGATGATGATCGCCTTGCCCTTGTCGGCGCCGCCGACGGTCTCGATGGCCTTCGAGGTGGTCTCGGTGAACTCGTCGATGTTGGCGCGGGTGCCCGGGCCGGCCGACTTCGAGGCGATCGAGGCCACGATCTCGGCGTAGTGCACCTTGCCCACGCGGCTGACGGCCGCGACGATCGGGATCGTCGCCTGGCCGCCGCAGGTGACCATGTTGACGTTCGGGGCGTCGAGGTTCGCCTCGCCGTTGACCACCGGGATGGTGAAGGGGCCGATGGCGGCGGGGGTGAGGTCGATCATCACCTTGCCGGCGTCGAGCGTCAGCTGGCTGTTCTTCTTGTGCGCGCCGGCCGAGGTGGCGTCGAACACGATGCCGATGTCCTTCCACTCCGGCATCTTGACGAGGCCGTCGACGCCCTCGGCGGTGATGGCCACGCCCAGGCGCTCGGCGCGCTTGAGGCCGTCCGAATTGGGGTCGATGCCGACGAAGGCGCCCATCTCGAGTACGTCGGATGTGCGCATGACCTTGATCATCAGGTCGGTTCCGATGTTGCCGGAGCCGATGATGGCGACCTTTACTTTTTTGGGTGTGGTGGCTTCTGACATGCGCGTCCCTGGACCCTTGGGGCCTTTTTTGAGAGCCTCTTTATCGAGAGGCCGCTGAGAAAACTCAAAGCCGAGGGGTGGTTTTTCTCTCATTCGATGAGAGACGCTAAACGACAAAGTGTGGCGCAACCTTGGCATAGCGTTCGTTCTCGCCCCCTATGGGGTCAACGTCCTGGGAGGAGAGAATGATGCGGAAACGCACGATTTTGACGGGTTTGCTGGCTGCGGCCGGCCTCGCCGCCGCCGCGGGCGCGGCTGCGGCTCAGGCTCCGGCGGCCGCCGCGGGCCAGCCGGTGTTCGCGTTCCCCGAGGAAAAGGGCAATCCGCCCCCGCCCGGCGCGCCCAACCAGCAGGAGGCCCTGGCGGCCTATCTGAACGGCCGGGCCAACACCGCGAACCGCACCGATCCGCCGAACCTGACCAAGCCGACGCCGGCTCCGCCGAACCCCAATGCGCCGCCGCCGCAACCGCCGCCCGGCCGCACGGTGCCGCCGATCCTGACGATCGGCCCGGTGCCGGATCCGACGCACATCAAGTTCGCCTTGCCGGACGACATCCCCTGGAGCGGCCGTGAAGGCCAGAACCAGACCTGGAACATCTTCGGCAGCCCGACCACGCCGGGCCCGTACATGCAGATGATGAAGTGGTGGCCGGGCGCCTACAGCGGCCCGCACATGCACCCGAACACCCGCTACGCCCTGGTGATGTCGGGCACCTGGTGGGTGTGCTCCTGCGCCACCCAGGACAAGACCAAGACCTATCCGCTGCCGGCCGGCACCTACGTCGCCGAACCGCCGTACACCTATCACTGGGACGGCGCGCGCAACGAGCCGGCGGTCTTGCTGCTGTGGGGCAACGGCCCGTCGCCGAACATCGCGGTGGACGAGCGTGGCCTGCCGCGTCCGCGCGCCCCGCAAGGCGCCGCGCCGGCCGGCGCCCCGCGCCCCGGCGGCGCCGACTGATCCAAGCGGTCAGCCATCGAGACCTAAGGGCGCTCCCTCGGGGGCGCCCTTTTGTTTTTCGGAGCAGGCTTTCCGTTGCGAGAAACTCTCAGAGCATGAGAGTGTGCCCGCGTCGCCCGCAGGGGGCGGCTTGCCCGGTCTCGGCGTCTGACGTCTAGATCGCTGTAACCTAACAATAAGCTTTGGGGGAAACTCGTGGCGAACTCAGGAGCCGTGGCGGCCAAGCCCGGCGGACTGCACTACGGATGGATCATCGTCGTCGCGTCGTTCATCGCGTACGCCCTGGTCTACGGCACCGTCTTCTATTCGTTCAGCGTCTTTGCGAACCCGGTGGCCACCGCCTTCGGCGTGAAGCCCCCGACGGTGATCTGGGCCTTCACCCTGTTCAACATCGGCAGCGGCATCGTCGGCCTGTTCGGCGGGCAGCTGCTCGCCAAGTTCCCGACCAAATACGTGATGATCGTCGGCCTGGTGATCCTGGGGCTCGGCTTCCTCGGCGCCTCGCTGTCGCCGTCCATTCCGATCTTCTACGCCTGCTACGCGGTGATCATCGCCTTCGGCGCCGTGATCGTGGCCCCGATGGGGGCCTCGGCGATCATCGCCAACTGGTTCCACGCCCACCGCGGCCGCGCGCTGACGCTGGCCACCCTGGGCACCTCGGTCGGCCAGTTCATCCTGCCGCCGATCGCCGCCAACCTGATCGCCGACTACAGCTACCAGACCACCTATCAGATCTTCGCCGCCCTGATCGTGGTGATCGGCGTGCCGGCCATGTTCCTGCTGGTGGTCGACAAGCCCGAGCACAAGGGCGTCGAGCCGGTGGGCGGCCTGCCGCAGACCAATGGCGCGCCCTCCGCCCCGCCGGCGCCGCTGAGCACCGGTCAGGTCCTCGGCAACCCCGACTTCTGGATCATCGCGGTGGCCTACGGCCTGACCGTGGTGGTCTATCTGGCGATCACCGCCGCCATCGTCCCGTACGGCAAGGCGACCTTCGGGGCCGAACTCTTCAACGTCGCCGCCGTGACCAAGCTGACCCTGCTGATGGGCATCGCCGCCATCATCGGCAAGCTGATGTTCGCCGCCATCACCGACAAGATCGGGCTGCGCCACACCTTCTGGATCGCGGTGGTGCTGAACTTCATCTCGGTGTCGCTGCTGGTCTTCGCGCCGACCTTCGGCAACATGTACATCGCCGCCGCCTGCACGGGCGCTTCGGCCGGCGGCGTGCTGCCGGTGTGGCCGGGCTTGATCGCCCTGCGCTTCGGCCGGCAACGCCTGGCCCAGGTGATGGGCCTGATGGCGCCGCTGGTGCTGAGCGTGCAGGGCCTGGGCGCCCCGATCGCGGCGCAGGTGGGCTACACCTCGGCCTTCCAGGTGTTCATCGGCTTCACGATCCTGTCGGCCATCCTGTCCTACGGCCTCAACAAGCCGGGCAAGCACTCGACCTGACGGTCCAACGAGAGTGTCGGAGAGCGTAAGGCGGGCCGCCCTTCGGGGCGGCCCGTTCGCGTTGGGGCGGGCCTCCGACAAATGCGATGAATTCTCAGGTGTCTCGGCTGATATCGGTTACAGCGGCGGGAAAAGCCACGCTTGTCGATGCTGGCTCTCATCCTTTGCGCGACAACGAGTTGCACGCTGCAATGGGCGCTGTATACCGGGCCTGCGCGATGGAACCAGCCGTCGCCGAAAGTCGAGCCATCGAGCAGACGACCGGGGGAGACAGAGTGAGCACCAAGCTTCCAACTGGCGCGCCCGGACGCCCAAGCTTCCACCACCGCTTCGCGGCGGGCCGCGGCCATGCGTCCATGGCGTCCCATTCCGCTCTCAACTACGGGTCTGAGGCATGAAAAAGCTAATTGGATTTGCGTCCTTGCTGGGCGCCGCGGCCTTGGCCCCGGCGCTGCTGCAAGCCCAGCCGCCGCAAGCGCCGGCCGCCAACCCCGCCGGTCGCAGCGGCGCCCAGATCTACAATGAGGTCTGCGCCAGCTGCCACGGCCGCGATCTGCAGGGCGGCACGGCCAAGAGCGTCTTCACCGACGCCTATCTGAAGTCGCACTCCGACGCCCAGATCACCGCCGCGATCACCAAGGGTCCGGCCGGCGTGCCGAACCACGCCTTCGGCGACCTGACGGAAAATCAGGTCTATCAGACGATGACCTACCTGAAGATCCAGGGCGGCAACCTGAACCCGAAGCCGACCTTCGTCTCCAACCCCGACGGCGAGACGATCAAGAGCAAGAAGCAGACCTTCCACATCGAACTCGTGGCCTCGGGCCTCGAGACGCCGTGGGGCCTCGCCTTCCTGCCGGACGGCCGCCTGCTGGTGACCGAACGCCCGGGCCGCCTGCGCATCGTCGACAAGGACGGCCGCATGTCGGCCGCTGTGAAGGGCACGCCGCGCGTCTACGAGCGCCAGGATTCGGGCATGCTCGATATCGCCGTCTCGCCGACCTACGCCAAGGACGGCTGGATCTACCTGGCCTATACCGACGTGGCGCCGGGCCATGAAATCCCGCCGCCGCCGCCGCCGGCCGAGCCGAGCACCGGCCCGCGCGCCGGCGGCCCGCCCCCCGGCCCGCGTCCCGTGCTGCCGCCGTCGATGACCGTGTTCGTCCGCGGCAAGCTGAACGCCAACAACGAGTGGACCGACACCCAGGAAATCTGGCGCGCCCCGCCGGAGATCTACACCCCCGGCGTGACCCACTACGGCACGCGCTTCCTGTTCGACGGCAAGGGTCACCTGTACTTCAGCCTCGGCGAACGGGGCGACATGACCAACGCCCAGAAGCTGACGACCCCGCTCGGCAAGATCCACCGGATCAACGTCGACGGCACGGTCCCGACCGACAACCCGTTCTACAACACCGAAGGCGCGATCAAGTCGATCTGGTCCTACGGCCACCGCAACCCCGAAGGCCTGGCCATCGATCCGCGCACCGGCTTCCTGTGGGAAACCGAGCACGGCCCGACCGGCGGCGACGAGGTGAACCTGATCCAGAAGGGCCACAACTACGGTTGGGGCGTGATCTCCAACGGCCTGCAGCCGGGCATCACCAAGACGTCCGAACCGGGCATGGAAAACCCGAAGAAGTACTATGTGCCGACCGTCGCGCCGTCGGGCATCCGCTTCTATACCGGCAACAAGTTCCCGGCCTGGAAGAACAACCTGTTCGTCGCCACCCTGGCCGGCGGCGCCCTGCGTCGTCTTGAAATCAGCGGCGACAGGGTCGTCTCCGACGAAGTGCTGTACGACAACCACGGCCGTAACCGCGCCGTGGCGATCGGACCGGACGGCTACCTCTACGTCCTGCTGCAAAACCCGACGGGCACGGGCACCGGCTATGGCCTCGCGGCCTCGACGCCGGGCCGCGTGATCCGGCTGGTTCCGGGCGCGGCCAAGTAAGACGATCCTTCCAAGGATTGGACTGCAGACCGGATCGGGCCCGCGCCCGGTCCGGTTTTGCGTTTCAGAAGCGTCGGTTTCAGGGGCGTCACACGCCGGAAACCCGGCGGCGTCATCACCCGCCCAAGACTTGCCCCCTTGTGCGACGATGTTGGCCGCCCAACATTGCCGCTAACCGCCACCGCCGAGATCACAGATGCACAAGCCCGCGCTCCGTTTCGCCGCTCCGTTCACCGCCGTCGCGGCGCTCGCCGTCGCCGGCGCCGCCTTCGCCGCCCCGCCGGCCTGGACGGTGAACAAGGGCGCCTCGCGCATCAACTTCGTCTCGTCTTTCGAAGGCGGCGGCTTCGTCGGCCAGTTCGACCGCTGGAACGCGCAGATCGCCTTCGATCCGAAGGACCTCGCCAATTCCAAGGCGACGGTGAGCATCGAGACCGCCTCGGCCAAGACCGGCGACGGCGACCGTGACGAGGCCCTGCCGAGCAACGACTGGTTCGCCAGCTCGAAATTCGCCACCGCGACCTTCACCTCGACGAGCTTCAAGAGCGTCGGCGGCGACAACTACCAGGTGGCCGGCAACCTGAGCCTGAAGGGCGTCAGCAAGCCGGTGGTGCTGCCGGTGACGATCAAGGTGAACGGCAAGTCAGCGACCGCCGACGGCACGGTGACCATCGATCGCGGCCTGTTCGGCGTCGGCCAGGGCCAGTTCAAGGGCGGGGAGTCGGTGCCGCTGCAGGTGCAGGTGAAAATCCACGTCGTCGCCACGCGGCCGTAGGGCCTAGTAGGCCGCCGCGATCACTCGCGGCGCGCCGCCATCGACGGCAGTCACGGACGCCGGCTGGGCCTCGGGCTCGGCCGGCGTTTGCGTCTGGGGCAGGCGGTCTGCCCCAGCCAGGATGTCGCCGTGGATCGAGGGCGGCGGCAGGGGCGGCTGGTTCGCCGCGTCCAGCGCGGGTTCGGGGGACGGCGTCGGGAAATCCCAGCGGTCGGGCAGGGGCTCGGGCTCGTAGGCGGCCTGCACGATCGGCTCGGGCGCGCGCGGCTGGGTGAAGTCGGTCCCCAGCACGTAGTCGGGAATCTTGCCCGAGGCGTCGGTCATGTAGACGATCGGAGCAGCGGCGGCCTGCGAGAAGATCAAGCCGCCGCTGCCCGACATGGGCCGGGAAAAGGTGTCGACGCCGGTCTTGAAATAGCTTCCGGCCGAGACCCCGCCGATCAGAGACAGCGCCGCGCCGGCGACGGCGACAAGCCAGAATGCCATTCGGGAAGCGGGGGCTGGGGCGTCCATGCCGGTTAAGCGCCTGACGCGGGCGCAAGGTTCATGGCGCAGGTGCAGTTAAACGGGATGTCCCGCTTTCGTTCAGCCCCGGTTCAAATGGAAAGGCGCTTTCTGTCGCCCAACGGCCGCTCTTGGCCGACCAAGGAGCTTCAGATGCGCAAGCCCATCACCGCGGCGCTCGTCGCCGTCACCGCCCTCGGCGCCATCGCGGCCACCGCCGCGCCGGCGTCGGCCCAGAGCCGCTATTACGATCGCGGCCGCCGCAACGACAACTCGACGGCCATCGTCGCGGGCATCGCCGGTCTCGCCATCGGCGCCGCCCTGGCCAGCTCGTCGAACAACAACAACCGCTATTACGGCTCGAGCTACGGCTACGCGCCCAGCTACGGCTCGTCCTACGGCTACGGTTACGGCGGCGGCTACGCCCCGCGCTATGGCTCGGGCTACGGCTCAAGCTACGGCTACGCGCCGGGCTACGCCTCGTCCTACGGCGGCTACGGCTATGGCCGCACCTGCCAGCGGACCGAGCGGGTCTACGATCGCTGGGGCCGCAGCACGGTGGTCCGCCAGCAATACGCCTGCTAATGCGAGGCGGCCGTCGGGTTCACTCCGGCGGCCGCCTTTCCTCTCTCACAGAGCGCGCGTCATCGTTGAAATCATCGCGTGACAGGGACTCGCTATTCGGCGGCGATAGAGCCAAAACTTGGCCAATTGGGAGGAGATCAAGCAACAATGACCCATAAGCGTATTCTCGCCGCCGCGACCTTCGCGGTGGCCGCCCTGTCGTCGGCCGCCCTGGCTCAACCGCCGGCCGGCGCCGCTCCGGGCGGCCCGCCCGCGGGCGCCCGGGCCCCGCAGCCGCCGATCCTGTTCGCCAGCCCGGAAGACGTCGCCAAGCTGCTCGCCCAGTCGAAGAGCGAGCGCCAGGGCAATGCGCCGAACGCGCCGTACAAGCAGATCATCCGCGCGCCGGGCGGCCGGGCGCAGCTGGAATACCGGGTCGGCAAGACCAACCCCTCGATCCACACCACCAATGCCGAACTGATCTATGTGATGGACGGCGCGGGCACCCTGACCATGGGCGGCACGCTCGACGGCGCCACCCCCGCCGGCGGCAACATCAACGGCACCGGCATCACCGGCGGCACCGACTATCCGCTGACCAAGGGCGCCTTCGCGATCGTGCCGAACAACACGCCGCACGGCATCGCCGCCACCGGGGCGGAGGGCCTGACCATCTTCACCTCCTTCTTCCCGGTCCCGGGCGCCGCGGCGCCGGGCGGAGCGCCCGGCGCGCCGCCGATGGGCGCGGCCCCGGGCGCCCCGCGCTGACGCCCCCTCCGTCGTGGCGCTAGCGCGCCGCGACACCTCCCCCGCTTCGCAGGGGAGGAGGTAGAACGACCCTGCATTCTCCTCCCCCGCCTGCGGGGGAGGGGGACCAGCGAAGCTGGTGGAGGGGGCGCTCCAATCCGCTATCCTCAGCCGCATGAAGCGCCCCTCCGCCGCCAGCCTGAAGCGGCTCAATTCCGAGAACCTCGCCCGGTTGGGCGCCGACCGCCTGGCGGCCATTCTCATCGAGGCCGCCGACCTGCGGCCTGAACTGAAGCGCCGCCTGCGCCTGGAACTGGCGGCCGAGCAGGGCGCGCCGCACCTGCTGCTGGAAATCGACAAGCGCCTGACCACCCTGGCGGCCGGCAAGGCGCGGGTTTCCTGGCGGCAGCGCGCCACCTTCATCGCCGAGCTCGACGCCCTGCGCGGGATGATCGCTCAACGGCTGGCGGAACTCGATCCGACCCAGGCGATCGGCCGCCTGTGGGCTTTCATGGCGCTGGGCCGCTCGCTGTCCTCGCGAGTGAAGGACAAGGACGGGGAGATGGAGGCGGTGTTCGAGCGCGCGGCGAGCGAGCTCGGCGCCCTGCTGGGCCGGCCGTCGCTGGACCGGGCCGGGGACGAAGCGCACGCCGCCGCCCTGGTCGAGGCGATGCTGAGCTTCCCGGCCGGCTGGAAGACCTGGCTGGGGCTGGTGCTGCGCGAGGCGCCGGCGGGGCTGGCGGCGGCGGCCCTGACCCGCCTGCAGGCGAGCGCCAGCCTGACGTCGGGACGGATGGTGCTGATCCGGCAACTGGCCGACGCGGCGGGCGATATCGACGCCTTCACGGACACCTTCTCGACCGAGGCGCTGAAAGCCCCGAGCATCGCGGCGGAAATCGCCCGGCGGCTGCTGACCGTCGGCCGCGTCGCCGAGGCCGGCGCCGCCCTGGAGGCGGCCAGGCCGGTGAAGGCCAGGAGCTTGCTCGGAACGGGGCGGACGCCGGAACCGGACTTCGAATGGGAGAGCGCCTGGATCGACTACCTGGAGGCTTCGGGGCAGGCGGCCCTGGCGCAGGAGACGCGGTGGATCGCCTTCGAGCGGACGCTGTCGGTCGCCAGGGCCCGGGCCTTCATCAAGCGGCTGGGCGACTTCGACGATGTGGAGGCGGAGGGCCGCGCCTTCGCCCACGCCGCCCGGCATCCCGACTTTCACAAGGGGCTGGCCTTCCTGATGGCCTGGCCGGCCCTGCCCGAGGCGGCGAAGATGATCCAGGCGCGGGCCGACGACATCGAGCGCGTCGACGACGACGTCGAGGTGTGGGCGACGCGGCTGCGCGTGCGCCAACCGGCGGCGGCGCACCTGCTGCTGCGCCGCGAGGCGGCGGTGGCCTTCCGGCGGCGGGACCTGGCGACGGCGGACCGGCTGACCCAAGAGGCGGACAGCATCGAGGCGGGGTAGGACTCCCTTCCCCCTCGAAGGGGGAAGGGCTGGGGATGGGGGTGTTGGCGGAGGTTGTCCGACTGCGCTCAGGGCGGCGCCCAATAGCGCCAACCCTCTAACTCAGTGCACTCACCCCCACCCCTGCCCCTCCCCCTTCGAGGGAGAGGGGTTCGAGACCTCAGCCAGCCTTGTTGAACTTCTTCTTCGGGCCCTTGGGGCCGGCGCCGGGCGGGCCGTCCTTCTTGGGGAAGGGCTTTTTCGCGAAGGGCTTCTTGGCGAAGTCCTTCTTCCCCGCGTCCTTGGGGTCGTAGTCCTTCTTGCCGAAGTCCTTCTTGGGGAAGGGCTTCTTGCCGAACGGCTTCTTGGCCGGGCGGTCGCCCTGGTCCGTTCCGCCGCCCTTGGCGAAGGGCGCGTCGGCCGGGGTGATCTTCAGGCCGCCTTCGACCGGTGGCGTGGCGACATGCTCGCCGAAGCGGGCCGCGGCCTCGGGCAGAATCTCGAAGCGGGTGTCGCGGTCGAAGATCTTGATCAGGCCGATGTCGGCCTTGGTCACGTGGCCCTGGCGGCAGATCAGGGGGATCAGCCACTTGGGGTCGGCGTTCTTCTCGCGGCCGACATTGATGCGGAACCAGACGGCGCCCTCGACGCCGTCACGGCGCGGCTTCTCGCCCCGCGGCGGGCGTTCGCCGCGTTCGGCGTTCGGATCGTAGGGCGTGCGCTCGCGACGTTCGCGCGGCTGGAAGACCTCGCGGCCGCCGTCGAACAGGTCTTCCGGTTCGGGCAGGTTCTTGCGGTAGAGGTGGGCGAAGGCGGCGGCCAGCTGCTCGGCGGTGCGGCCCTGCAGCAGGGCCTCGGCCATGGCGGCGTCGGCGGCCGAGGGCTCCTCGGCGAGGATCGGATCTTCCAGCAGGCGGGCGACGTCGCGCTGGCGGATGTCCTCGGTGGTCGGCGGGCCGCTCCAGGCCACGTCGACGCGCGCGCCGGAGATCAGCATCTCGGCCTTGCGGCGGCGGTTGAAGCCGACCAGCAGCACCGAGACGCCCTTGCGGCCGGCGCGGCCCGTGCGGCCCGAGCGGTGCAGCAGGGTGGCGGGGTTCTGCGGCAGGTCGGCGTGGATCACCAGCGACAGGTCGGGCAGGTCGAGCCCTCGCGCGGCGACGTCGGTGGCGACGCAGACGCGTGAGCGGCCGTCGCGCAGGGCCTGCAGCGCGCGGCTGCGTTCGTTCTGCGACAGCTCGCCGGAGAGGGCGACGGCCGAGAAGCCGCGCTCGGTGAGGCTGGCGTGCAGGTGGCGCACGGCCTCGCGCGTGGCGCAGAAGACGATGGCGGCGCGGGCCTCGAACAGGCGCAGCACATTGACGGTGGCGTGCTCGATCTCGTTCGGCGCCACGACCATGGCGCGGTATTCGATGTCGCCGTGCGGCTCGTTGCGGACCAGGGTGTCGATGCGCAGGGCGTCGCGCTGGTAGCGTTTGGCCATGGTGGCGATGTCGCGCGCGATGGTGGCCGAGAACAGCAGGGTGCGCCGCTCGGCCGGCGAGGCGTCGAGGATGAACTCGAGGTCTTCGCGGAAGCCGAGATCGAGCATCTCGTCGGCTTCGTCGAGGACGACGACGCGCAGGCCGGAGGTGTCGAAGGCGCCGCGCTCGATGTGGTCGCGCAGGCGGCCGGGCGTGCCGACGACGATGTGGGCGCCGTTCTCGAGGGCTCGGCGCTCGGCGCGCGGGTCCATGCCGCCGACGCAGGAGGCCAGGCGCGCGCCGGTCTCGGCGTAGAGCCACTTCAGCTCGGCGAAGACCTGCAGGGCCAGTTCGCGGGTGGGGGCGACGACGAGGGCCAGGGGCGCGGCGGCCCGCTCGAAGGTTTCGGATTCGCCCAGCAGGGTGGAGGCGAAACCGAGGCCGTAGGCGACGGTCTTGCCCGAGCCGGTCTGGGCGGAAACCAGCAGGTCGGCGGCGGGATCGGCCTCCAGCACGGCGCTCTGCACCGGGGTCGGCTCGGCGTAACCCTGAGCGGCAAGAGCGCGCTCAAGCGCGGGATTGGTAGAGGGAAAAGGCATTGAAACTCACGAAGTCCGAACGCGGGGGGAGGGAGGCGTTCGTTGGGCGTTCGCCCAAAAGAGGCGAGGAGCGCGGCCCTATAGACCTTTTGCGCGCTCAAGTCTTCCCCCACGACGTCGCAGGGCCTTGCGGGCGGGCTCCGGAACGTCGACGCTCCCGCTTCGTCGCCGCGAAGGACCGTCCTTGTCGAGCTTGACTGAAACCGGCGCCCTGAGGGCCAAGTTGCGCGGCCTCTATTTCGGAGGCACCCGCGAGGCGGTGCGTTTTCGTTATGCGATCCTGATCGTCGACCTGGCGATCATCGCCTTCTTCATCGCCGCGCCGCTGCTGCGCGACAGCCATGTCTTCCTGGCGGTGGACTACGCGATCGCCGTCGTCGTGGCCCTGGAACTGGCGGCGCGGGCCCTGGCGGGCCGGAACCTGCGGCGCTGGTTGCGGCAGCCGCTGGTCTGGGTGGACTTCGTGGTGCTGGCGACGCTGCTCGTACCGTTCTGGGCGCTGAACTTCGGCTTCCTGCGCATCCTGCGCCTGATGACCGTGGTGCACAGCGACTTCTTCTGGCGGACCATCGGCCGCAAGTATGACGACACCCGCTGGGAGGAGCTGATCCGCACCTCGGCGACGATGATCACCTTCATCTTCGTGATGACCGGCTTCGTCTATTCGATCTATGCGCGCTCGCACCCCGGCATCGAAGGCTATGTCGATGCGCTCTATTTCACCATCGCCACCCTGACGACGACGGGCTTCGGCGACATCACCCTGCCGGGGCCTTGGGGGCGGGTGATCTCCATCGTGACCATGCTGGCCGGAATCACCTTCTTCGTGCGCCTGGCGCAGACCCTGATCCGGCCCGCGAAGGTGAATTTCAAATGCTCCGGATGCGGCCTCAGCCGACACGATCCCGACGCTGTGCATTGCAAGGCGTGCGGAGAAGCGCTGAACATTCCGAACGAAGAATAGGCGGCGACGCAAAACGCCGCTTGACGATAAGTTTTACGTGCGTAATTCTCGCAATATGACGAGTGTAAACCCCATGGGCATCACCGCCGCCGAAAGCCAGGTCATGGAAGTGTTGTGGCGTCGTGGGCCGCTGGCGGCCGACGAGCTGGTCGCCGAGGTCGCCGAGCCGCAGGGCTGGGGCGAGGCCACGGTGAAGACGCTGATCAACCGCCTGCTGAAGAAGAACGCCATCCGCTCGGTGCGGGAGGGCGGGCGCCACCGCTACGAGGCGCTGATCCAGCGCACCGACTATGTGCAGACCGAGAGCCAGGGTCTGCTCGACCGACTGTTCGAGGGCCGGCTGGCGCCGCTGGTCGCCCATTTCGCCGAGCACCGCGCCCTGAAGCCGGACGAGGTGAAGCGTCTGCGTAAGCTCCTTGAGGACCTCGACGATGAGTGATGTCTCGACGATGAGCGAAGTGATGACCAGCGACCTGGCCGTGCTCTTCCTGCTGCGCGCCAACATCGCCGCGGCGATCGCCATCCTGGTGGTGCTGGTCGCTCGGCCGATGGTTCGCCGGCTGATCGGCCCGACCCAGGGCTACTGGCTTTGGGCCCTGGTCCCCGTCGCCGCCGCGACGAGCCTGTTTCCGAGCCTGCAGGACTTCGTCAGCAGCTGGCGACAGCTGGGCACGCCGGTGGACTTCACCATCCCCGGTGCGCGCTGGCTGATGGCGGGCTATGCGATCGGCGCGGCCGCGACCCTGGCGCTGTTCGTGATCGGCGAGGTGCGCTTCCGGCGGATGGCCCGCGCGGGCCTGGCCGGTCCGGCGGTGATGGGCCTGGCCTGGCAGACCATCGTGGTGCCGCACGACTATCATGAGCGCTTCGGCCCGGCCGAGCGGACGCTGATCTCGCGCCATGAGCTGACCCACATCGACCGCAGCCATCCGCTGCACAACCGCCTGATCGCCGCCGCCCTGCTGCTGGGCTGGTTCAACCCGCTGGTCCACGTCGCCGCCCACTGCATGCGGCTGGACCAGGAGCTGGCCTGCGACGCGGCGGTGATGGAGCAGAACCCCGGCAGCCGCCGCGCCTATGCGGAAACTCTGCTGAAGGCTCACTCCGACACCCCCTGGTCGACCTTCGCCTGCGCCCTGGCGGACGGCGGTCGCCACCCCCTGGAGGTGCGCCTCCAGGCCCTGCGAAGTCCCAAGGTGAGCCTGCGGCGGTATCTCGTCGCCGCGGGACTGGTGTCCGGCCTCGCCGCCGCCACCGCGCTCGGGATCTGGACCTTGGCGCCCCAGACGTTCGGCGCCTGATCTCTCCCGGACCCTAGCGGCGGGCCCCGCCCGCCGCGTCCTTTCCCCCGACATCGTCACTTCCACCCCGTCGCCGCCTCGCCAGAGGCGCTCGCGAAAGGCTGCGCCATGCCCATCGTCCTGGCCGCGCTGGCGGCCGCCCTGATCGCCGACCAGGATGCCCCGCCGCCGGTCGAGGCGACCGTCGAGGCGGTAGAGGTGATCGCCGCCGCGCGGGTGCGGGGGGACCTCAAGCAAGGAGTGCTGAACTATCCCTCGACCTTCTTCACGCCCATGCGGCCGACGACGGCGCTGGACATGGTGACCTGGCTGCCCGGCTTCACCCTGGAGGACACTCGCGAGGTGCGCGGCCTGGAGGGCGCGATCGGCAATGTGCTGATCGACGGCAAGCCGCCCACCAGCAAGACCGACAGCCTGACCAGCGTGCTGCGCCGCCTGCCGGTCGAGCAGGTGGAGCGCGTGGAGCTGATCGTCGGCGGGGCGCCGGGGATCAACATGCGGGGGCGCAACATCGTCGCCAATGTGATCCTGAGGGCCTCGGCCCGGCCCAAGCGGGTGATCACCGCGCAGACCTTTGTCGACACCCACGGCCGGGTCTCGCCGCACCTCATCGCCACGACCTCCAGCAAGCGCGGCGACCGCAGCCTGGATGCGACGGTGCAGGCCGCGCGCAGCGTCGCCGTCTTCCCGGGCTATGGCTGGGGGCCTTACGTGCGGCGGGACGGGACCGGCGCCGTGCTGTTCGAGGCCGACGAGGCCTATTTGGTCAGCGGACCCAACGCCACGGGCAATATCAGCTACGAGCGGCCGGCCGGCGGCGGCCTGTTGCGGCTGAGCGCGCTCGGAGAATATTTCGGCACCGATCTCGACGACGTGGCGAGACTGAAGCTTGGCCCCGGCGAGTTCAGCTACCGCTGGCGGCAGGCCTATCGACGCGGCGAGGCGGGCGCGCGCTGGGAGCGGGTGTTCGGGCGCGCGGGGCTCGAGCTGCAGGCGCTGGAGCGGATCACGGTCGAGGATCGCCAGGACGAGACCGTGCGGCCGCCGGCGCCGACCACCTTCGACTTCGACCACACCGACCGTGAGCACATCCTGCGCGCCGTGTTGCGTTTCAAGCGGAGCGAGGCGCTCACGCTGGAGACTTTCGCCGAGGCGGCGGTCAACGACTTCGAGAACGCCAGCACCGGGACGGTGAACGGCGCGCCCCGCTTCATTCCCGCGGCCAATGTGACGGTGCGCGAGCGGCGCGGGGAGGCCGGCGCCTCCCTGGCCTGGAAGCCCGGCTCCCGCTTCAGCCTCGATGCGGCGCTGAAGGTCGAGGCCTCGGATCTGGAGGCGAGCGGCGACGTCGTCGCCCAGCGCGATTTCGTCTACGCCAAGCCGAGGCTGGCGCTTTCCTGGTCGCCGGACGGCCAGACCCAGGTGCGACTGCGGGTCGAACATGAGGTCGGCCAGGTCGGCTTCTCGTCGTTCATCAGCTCGGCGGAGAGCAACACGGGCCAGCTGCGGGTCGGTAATCCCCAGCTTCGGCCGCAACGCGCCTGGGTCGGCGAGGCGGCGGTGCAGCGCCGCTTCGGCCAGGGTGGCGACATCTCGCTGACGGTGCGCCGCAAGGCGCTGCGCGACGTGGTCGATGTCGCGCCGCTGTTCACGCCCGAGGGCGTATTCGCGATGACGGCCAATATCGGCGATGGCCATGAGACCGCCCTGGTCGCCAGCGCCACCGTGCCGCTGAAGCGGCTGGGGCTGGGCGGGGCGATGCTGAAAGGCGGCTTCACCCTGCTCGACCAGGCCGTGGCCGACCCGCTGACCGGGCGCGAGCGGCCACTGTCCTACACGCCGCAACGCCAGGCCGACCTGCATTTCACCCAGGACTTTCCGCAGTGGGACACCAACTGGGGCGTCGACCTGCTGTATCGCGGCGCGGTGACGCTCTACCGTCCGTTCGGCGACGAGACCACGGCCGCCTGGCCGCGCCTGAACGTCTATGTCGAGCGCCGGCTGCGGCCGGATTTGGCCCTGCGGATCGAGGTGCAGAACCTGCCCGGCGTCCGCTCCCGCCAGACCTTCAGTGTCTATGACGGTCCGCAGGACCGGGCTCCGCTGCTCTATGTCGACGAGAAACGCCTGAGCGTAGGCCCCATCCTGTTCGTCCGCCTGCGGCGGACGCTGAATTGAGCTGCTGTCTTACGAAGGCGTCAGTTCTCATTACAGCCGCCGGTAATTCTTAAATCGGCGTCATGACAGCGACTTAACAAGTAAATCCGAAGCGTCGCCGCTAGTTCTCACAATCGAGAGGCGTTCGTCGCACGGCGTTCGCCCAAAGTTCCGCCTTAAAGCCAAGCTTCCTTTCGACGACAGACCCCCCAGGCCCGCCAGAGGGCAGGAGAGCCGCGCATGTCCATCGTTATCGCCGCCGCCGCGGCCGCCATGATCGCCGGCCAGGAGGCGCCGACGCCGGCCCCCGCCGGCGCGCCGCAGCCCGCTTCGGCGGCGCCCGCCAAGCCGGCGGCCCAGCCTGGGAACACGGTGCAGGAGGTGGTGGTCACCACGACCGCGCCGCCCGTGGTGACCTCGATCGACCGGCGCAGCTACAACCTGGGGCGCGACATCCAGGCGGGGACCGGCGCTGTCGCCGACGCCTTGCGCAACGTGCCCGGGGTGGAGGTGGACGTGCAGGGGACGCTGACCCTGCGCGGCGACTCCAACGTCACCATCCAGATCGACGGCAAGCCGGCGGCGGCCTTCCAGGGCGCGGGCCGGGCCGACGCCCTGCAGCAGATGCCGGCCGACCAGATCGAACGCGTAGAGGTGATCACCAACCCCAACGCGGCGCAGAATCCGGAAGGCTCGGGCGGCATCATCAACCTGGTGATGAAGCAGAGCCGGGGCGGCGGCTGGACCGGCTCGCTGAACGGAACCATCGGCGGCGGCGGATTGAAGCGCGCGGGCGGCAGCTTCGGCTACAATTCCAAGACGTTGAGCGTCACCGGCAACCTGTCGAGCAACTATCAGCGCGCCTGGATCGAGGCTGAAAACTTCCGCACCCTGCCGGATCCGCTGACCGGCAATCTCGCGGTGCACGACCTGCTGCTGACGGCGCGCAACCTGAACCGCAGCCAGACCGGCGGCCTGAACGTCGGCTATGACCTGACTCCGAAGGACCGGGTGACGGCCGGGATCACCTACAACCAGCTGCTGATCTTCAGCTCTCCAACCAATGCGTTCGAGGACTATGACGCCAACGGCGCCCTCGTGGCCGTCCAAGAGCGCAGCAACGCACGGCGGTTCACGACCCGCGACACAGGATTCACCGGCGGTTGGCGTCACAACTTCGCGGGTGACGGGCACACGCTGTCCGTCGACCTGATCGCCAACCGCTCGCGCTATGACGACGCCAACCTTTGGACCATCTCGCTGTCACAGCCGGCCTTTCCGCCGCTGGAGCGCAACGACATGTTCGCGGACATCGCCCACTCCGAGCTGAAAACCAGCTACGTCCGGCCGGACGTGCAGGGCGGCAAGCTGACGCTCGGCTACGAGCTGAAGTACGACGAGCAGGGCTACGACGCCGTGGTGGCGCGCGGGGCGACGGCGGGCAGCCTCGTTCCCCTGCCGAGCGCGACCTATGTGGTCGACTACGAGCAGACGGTGAACGCGGCCTACGGCACTTTCGAACGCGCCTTCGGAGATATGACGGTGATCGGCGGGCTGCGGCTGGAAAACGCCGACATCAAGGTGGCCGAGCGGACGACCAGCGTCGACGGCGCCCAGGATTACTTCCGCGCGTTCCCGAGCCTGAACGTCTCCTGGAAGATGGACGACCAGACCAAGTTGGGCTTCAGCTACAGCGAGCGCATCCAGCGTCCGCCGGCCTTCATCCTCTCGCCGTTCCGGGTCTACATCGATCCGAAGAACTACCAGGAGGGCAACCCGCGGCTGAAGCCGCAGGAGACCCAGTCGTTCGAGGTGTCGTACGAGAAGCGGCGCAACGGCGCGCTCTATCTGGCCACGCTCTATTACCGCAGCAACGAGGGCGAGTTCTCGCCCGTGGCCCGCAACCAGGGCGACGGCGTGGTGCTGGTGACCTTCGACAACCTGGGCTCAAGCCGCTCGGCCGGGCTGGAGCTGACCGCGAACGGCAAGCTGGCGACCAACCTGACCTACAACGCCACCGCCAATCTGTTCCGCAACGAGATCGACGCTTCGAACCTCGGCCTCGGAGCCGGCAAGCGCACCGGGACCGGCCTCGGGGGCCGGTTCAATCTGAACTGGCAGGCGCGCCCGGACGACGCGCTGCAGCTCAACCTCGCGGCCACCGGCAAGCGCCTGTTCGCCCAGGGCGAGTTGCAGCCGATCTACACCGTCAACGCCGGGTGGCGGCATAAGCTCACCGACCGGGCGACGGCGACGCTGTCGGTGCAGGATATGTTCCGGACCAACCGCTTCCGGCGCGAATTCAATACGCCGGCCTATACCGACTGGGCGGAGAGCCGGCCGGTGGCCCGGACGGTGCTGCTGCGGATCGACTATCGCCTGGGCGGAAGCAGCACCAGGGCGCCGGCGGCCGCGCCGCAGTTCGAGTACGGCGGCGGGGGCGGCGGCGGCGGGGCGGGCGGCCTCTAGGGCAAAGGCGGGCTTGCCGCCCGACCGCGAACCGGTCACCAATTGCGGATGACCGATGGAGAGCCGCCGCCGCGCCTGTTGCGACGCAGCCTGTCGCGCACGGCCGCGCCGCCGCTGCTGAACGGAGACCCCGAGGGGTTCGAAGGCGTGCGTCTGTCGCTGGGCGAGGCGCAGGAGGCGCTGGTGCAAGCGGCCGACCGCATCGCCGCACCGCGCTCGATCTTCGCGCGCGAGCCGCTGAACATCCTGGCGCTGTCGGGCGGCGCGGCGGGCGGGGCGTTCGGCGCCGGGGTGCTGGCCGGGCTGACCCAGGCCGGTCAGCGGCCGCACTTCGCCATCGTGACGGGGGTGAGCACCGGGGCGCTGATCGCGCCGTTCGCCTTCCTCGGCCCGGCCTGGGACGACCGGCTGGCCGACGCCTACACCGGCGGTCACGCCGCGCGCCTCTTGGCCCTGCGCCGCTTCGTGCCGGGGGCTGGGCCGGGGCTGATCCGCGGCGAAGCGCTGGACGCCCTGATCGGCGCCTTCATCGACGACGACCTGATCGCCGGGGTGGCCGCCGCGCACGCCCAGGGGCGACGGCTGTTCGTGGCGACCACCGACCTCGACCGGCAGCGGGCGGCGATCTGGGACATGGGGGCCATCGCCTCCCGCGCCCTGACCGGCGACGGCGAGCGGGCGCTGCATCTGTTCCGCGAGGTGCTGGCCGCATCGGCCAGCCTGCCGGGCCTGTTTCCGCCGCGGCTGATCCCCTGCACCTCGGACGAGGGGATCTATGACGAGATGCATGTGGACGGGGGCGTCGCGGCGCCGCTGTTCGTGCTGCCCGACGCGCTGCTGCGCTGGAAACAGGTGGGCAAGCGCCTGCGCGGAGGGCGGGTCTATCTGATCGTCAACACGATCCTGGAGCCGGGGTCGCGCATCACGGCGGGCAATGTGCCGGCCATTCTGGTCCGCAGCTTCGACACCATGCTGCGGTTTTCGTATCGCCAGGCCCTGAGCCTCACCGCCACCTTCTGCGCCGGGGCGGGGCTGCCGCTGGAGATCGCCTCGATCACGCCCGCGCCGCAGCACGGCAGCATGATGAACTTCGACACCAAGAGCATGAAGCGAATGTTCGACGCCGCCTTCGAGGAGGCGGCGGCCGGCAGGGCCTGGACCCGCTACGCTTGAGCGGGATCAGCCTGCCGACGCGCCGTCGGGAAGGCGGTGTTGGGTCGTCACGTCTCAGAAAACCTTGAAGACGGGGGTCAGGGTGGTGACGGCCACCATGGCCGAGAGGGTCAGGCCGCCGAGGCCGGCGACGGTGTGCAGGATGAGGGTGTTGAGGCGTTGCATGATCTTGATCCTTGATGGGGTCGGATGAGCGTCGGGCTCAGAAGGCTTTGACGAGCGGCGCGATGGTGGTCAGGGCCAGCAGGGCGACGATGGTGGCGCCGCCCATCTTGGCGGTGACGTCGGTGACGATCTTGTTGAGCGTGGTCATGGTCGTTGGTCCTCGTTGAGCGGTGCGTCAGGTCGATCTGACGATGCTGTTTATGAGGGCCGTCCGTAGCCGGGGCGCTTCGGCCAGATGTCGCTTTCGGTCAGCGAACAGGGTTTTGTATGTCGCAATGTGTCGAGGCGCGCGCTGACACATTGCGACATCGATAAACCGCCCGCCTCGCGCGGGCATGTGCATGATGGGGCTCATGGAAAACACCGGCCACCTGCTGATCGTCGACGACGACCGCGACATCCGAACCCTGCTCGCCGAGCATCTGAAGAACTTCGGCTACGAGGTGACCACCGCCGACGGCGGGGCGGAGATGCGCAAGGCGCTCGACAAGCGCGCGGCGGATCTGATCGTGCTCGACCTGAACATGCCCAAGGAAGACGGGCTGACCCTGATCCGCGAGCTGCGGGCCAAGCCGAACAGCCCGCCGATCATCATGCTGACGGCGCGGGCCGAACCCATCGATCGCATCGTCGGGCTGGAGATGGGCGCCGACGACTACCTCGCCAAACCCTTCGAGCCGCGTGAGCTGCTGGCCCGCATCCGCAGCGTGATGCGCCGGTCGGCCCAGATGCCGAGCAACCTGGAGCCGCTGGACGTGAAGCGCGCCCGCTTCGGAGACTGGACCCTGGATTTCGAGCACCGCCGGCTGGAGGCCGGGGACGGTCGCATCGTGATGCTGTCGGGCTCCGAGTTTCGGCTGGTGCGGGCGCTGGTCGACCATTCGAACAAGGTGCTGAGCCGCGAACAACTTCTGGTCCTGGTCTCGCCGCGCGGCGCGACGGGCGACTCGCTGGACCGCGCCATCGACCTGCAGGTGAGCCGGCTGCGTCAGAAGCTGGGCTCCGAAACCGGCGCCCTGATCCGCACGGTGCGCAACGAGGGCTATGTGCTGGCCGCGCCGGTGGTGTTCGAGTGAGGAAGATCGTCGCCTTCTTCGGCTCCATGACCGGCCGGGTCTTCGTGATCCTGCTGATCGGGGTGACGCTCTCCGCCGGATTGGCTTGGATCGCGGCCTCGGCCCGGCGGGTCGCCGACCTGCGCCGCCTCGACATGGCGCGCGCCGTCGACCGGGTGGAGGACGTGGTCAGCGACTGGCGGGCGACGCCGCCCGCGCAGCGCGCCGCCTTTGCGGTTCCGCGCATGCGCGGCATCGAGCCGCCCGCGCCGGGCGTGAAGACCGGCGCCAAGGAGCCGCTGCTGGAGCAACTTCTGGCGGCGCGGCTGCCCGAGGGCCTGGGCTCGAGCGCCAAACGCCTCGCCAAGGAATCCTGCACGTTCGACCGAAACTTCGGCGGCGGCCGGCCGGACGGCGGTCGCTTCGGCGGCCCGCCCGGCGGAGGCGGACAAGGCGGCGGCGAGCGTGACGCCTTCGATCGTGACAGCGTACAGCGCCAATGTTGGCTGGTGACCCTCGACGACGCCGGGCAGACGCTTCGGCTGGTGGTCGAGGCTCAGCCGCGGCCGCGTTTCCAACCCATCGTGCTCGATCCCGCCTTCCTGGGCGCCCTGATCCCCGCCGCGGCGGCCCTGGCCCTGCTGGTCGCGCGCCTGGCCGCCCAGCCGCTGCTGAGTCTCTCGCAGGCCGCGACGGCCCTGGGCGACGACCTGACCCGCCAGCCCCTGCCGCTGACCGGGCCGTCCGAGCTGCGCGACGCGGCGACGGCGTTCAACGCCATGCAGGTGCGGCTGCAACGCCAGCTCGCCGAACGGACCCATATGCTGGCGGCGATCACCCACGATCTGCAGACGCCGGTGACCCGCCTGCGGCTGCGGCTGGAGAAGGTGGACGATCCGGAGTTGCGCGAGCGGCTGCTGGGCGATCTTTCGGCCATGCAGACCCTGATCCGCGAGGGCCTGGACCTGGCCCGCAGCGCCGAGCATTCCGAGGCGCCCGCGCGGGTGGATCTGCAGTCGCTGGTCGACAGCCTGGTGGACGACGCGGCCGACGCCGGGCAGGCCGTGACCGGCGGCGCACGCTGCGATGTCGACGTGACCCTGCAGCCGGCGGCGATGAGCCGGTGCCTGTCCAACCTGATCGGCAACGCCCTGAAGTACGGCGGCTCGGCCGAGGTGTCGGTCGTCATGCACGACGGGGCGCCGGAGGTGCGGGTGCGCGACCACGGGCCCGGCCTGCCGGAGGATCAGCTCGCCAGCGTGTTCGAGCCGTTCGTGCGGCTGGAGGACAGCCGTTCGCGCGAGACCGGCGGGGTGGGCCTGGGCCTGACCATCGCCCGCACCCTGGCCGAACGAAACGGGGCGACCATCACCCTCGCCAACCATCCGGACGGCGGCGCCGAGGCGGTGGTGCGGTTCCGGAAGGCCTGAACTCGGGGGCAGGCGATCTGGGGGCGGTTGAAGATTTCATCGGCATTGGATTTCGCGGCGCCTGCTTACCTTAAAGGGGCGGCGGCGGGTTCGCCGCGAAGGTGAAGCCCATGGCCGCGGCAAGATCGTCCCGTTTCGTCAGCGGTTTCGGCTGGCAGGTTTTAGGCGCCATGGTGCTGGGCCTCGGGCTCGGGCTGCTTGCGCGGCGGCTGGGGGCCGAGGCCGGCCAGCCCGGATACGCCCTGGCCGAAACCCTGCACCAGGTCGGCGCGATCTTCGTGCAACTGCTGCGGGCCCTGGTGCCGCCGCTGGTGTTCACCGCCATCGTGGCCAGCATCGCCAACCTCCGTGAGCTGCGGAACGCCGCCGGCCTAGTCTGGCGCACCCTTCTGTGGTTCGCGCTCACCGCCCTGATCGCGGTGCTGATCGGCATCGGCCTGGGGCTGTTGCTGCAGCCGGGCGTCGGCGCGGGCGTGGCGGCCAGCGCGGCCAAGGTCTCGAGCACCCAGGGCGCCTGGACCGACTTCCTCAACCAGATCGTGCCGAGCAACTTCCTCGGCCTGACCGCCTCGACCTCGATCGTCGACGGCGTCGCCCAGACCGGCGTCTCGTTCAACGTGCTGCAGATCGTGGTCATCTCCCTGGTGATCGGGACGGCGGCGCTGCGGGTCGGGGAGGCGGGGCGCGCCTTTCTGACCTTCAACGCCTCGGCCCTGGCGGTCATCCGCAAGGTGCTGTGGTGGGTGATCCGATTGACGCCGATCGGCACCATCGGCCTGTTCGGCTACGCCGTGAGCCACTACGGCTGGGAGACGCTGGGCCAGCTCGGCCGCTTCAGCCTGGCGATCTACATCGGCCTCGGCCTGGTGCTGCTGGTGGTCTACCCGACCCTGCTGGCGGCGCACCGGCTGAACCCGGTGCGGTTCTTCCGCGCCGCCTGGCCGGCGATCCAGCTCGGGTTCGTGTCGCGCTCGTCGATCGGAACCCTGCCGGTGACCGAGGCGGTGACCGAGACGGGCCTCGGCGTGCCGCGCGCCTACGCCGCCTTCGCCGTGCCGCTGGGGGCGACCACCAAGATGGACGGCTGCGCGGCCATCTATCCGGCGATCTCGGCGATCTTCGTGGCCCAGTTCTTCCACCTGCCGCTGCAACTGACCGACTACGCCCTGATCGTCTTCATCTCGGTGATCGGCTCGGCCGCGACGGCCGGTCTGACCGGGGCGGTCGTGATGCTGACCCTGACGCTCTCGACGCTGGGCCTGCCGCTGGAAGGCGTCGGCCTGCTGCTGGCCATCGATCCGATCCTCGACATGGGCCGCACGGCGGTGAACGTGGCGGGGCAGGCGCTGGTCCCGACCCTGGTGGCCAAGCAGCAGGGGATCCTGGATCAGGCGGTCTATGACGGCGAGGCGGGGGTGGCTGAGGTGGCGACGGCGACGGTTTGAGAACCTTCACCTCAACCGCTCTTCCCGGCGAAGGCCGGGATCCAAGCTGACGCTTAGGCAAGCGCGCGGCTGCGAAACCTGCTCGGCGACGCCCCTTCTTGAGACTCGGCTTGGGCCCCGGCCTTCGCCGGGGGGAGCGGATTGTAAAGTTAAGCCCTGAAGCTCCCCCACGGGCCGGTCACCGCCAGGGTGATGCCGGGGGTCTGGATGTTGACGAACATGGTCTGGCCGTCGGGCGAGAAGCAGACGCCGGCGAACTCGCTGTCGCCGCGGAAGGCGTTGCGGGCCAGGGTGTAGACCTTTCCGTCGGCGGTCATGCCCTTCATGTGGTTGGGCCGGCCGGGGCCGCTGCCGTCCTCGCAGGCGACGACGTGACCCCAGGGGGCGACCGAGAGGTTGTCGACATAGTTCATCACCTTCACGTCGCCGGACTCGACGAACAGCTGAAGGCGGCCGGGCTGGTCGGCCTCGCCGGCCTGGCCCTCGGCGGCGCTCGGGACGTAGCGCATCACCTGGCCGCACTCGGCGACGCCGCCGGAGGTGCAGGTGAAATAGAGCTCGCCCTTGCCGAAGAAGACGCCTTCGCCTCGGGCGAAGATCGCCGCGCCCTTGGCGTGGCCGCGCAGGCGCAGGTCGTCATGCGGGTTGTCGGTTCCGTCGAGGTCCATCCAGCGCACGGATTTCCAGGCGCCCTGCCTCCAGAGGACATGGCCCTCCCAGTTGCGGGTGTCGGCGCCAGGCTCGTCGACCAGCGCCAGGGCCTGCAGGCGGCCGCCCTGCGAAGGCCGGCGGCGGTCGTTGGGCAGGAAGCGGTAGAACAGGCTGTCGGCGGTATCCTCGGTCAGATAGATCACGCCCGTCCTCGGATCGACGGCGATGGCCTCGTGCTTGAAGCGGCCGAGCGCCTTCAAAGGGATCGGCTCGACCGGGCCGGTCGCTGCGGCGGGGACCTCGAAGGTCCAGCCGTGGTCCTTGCCGATGGGATCGCCGGCGGTGAGCGTCGTCTCCTCGCAGGTGATCCACGAACCCCAGGGCGTGACGCCGCCGGCGCAGTTCACCGCCGTGCCGGCCAGGCTGAGGTGCTGGCTGACCAGGGCGCGTTTCTTCAGGTCGTAGACCAGGGTCGTCGTGCCGCCCGGCAGGGGCAGGCCGTTGCGGTGGAAGTCGTAGACGCGGGAGGCGGCGGCCTTGGAAGCCAGGCGGCCGTTGAGGCCGAAGGCGCCGTAGTCGAAGTCGCCGGGCGACAGCTCGTGGTTGCGGACCAGCAGCACGCGGTCGTCGCCGGCGGCGAAACAGCCCATGCCGTCGGCCTTGCCGGGCACGAGCAGGCCGTCGCTCATCGTCTCGCCCGCCTGGGAGATCACCTGGTAGGAAAAGCCCTCGGGCAGGTCGAGCAGGCGCTTGGGATCGCGGAGCAGCGGGCCGTAGCCGTGGACCTGATTGACGTAGCTTTCGCCCGCCGCCTCGTTCGACTGGGCCAGGGCGAGGCCGGCGAAGCCGAGGCTGGTGGCGAGGCCGCCGAACAGGGTCCTGCGAGAGAGCATGGCGAGGGTCCGAGAAGCTTGAGTCGAGGGCGTCTCTAGCGCAGCTTGGGCGACGCTTTCGTGATCCGCCGCAATCGGGAGGCGTCATGGTTCGCCGTTTGCTGGTCGCCACCGCCCTGGGGGGCGCGATCGCGGGTTTGCTCGATATCGCCATGGCGGCGGCGATCTATCGGGCGCCGCTCGACGTGATCATGCGGTCCATCGCCCGCGGGGCGCTCGGCGCCTCGGCGATGCAGGGCGGGATGGCCGCGACCCTGCTTGGCCTCGGCCTGCAGGTGCTCATGGGCGCGCTGATCGGGGTGATCTACGGCGCGGCCAGTCTGCGTCTGCCGATCCTCCGCCGCCATTGGATCGGTTTCGGCGTGCTCTATGGGTTCGGGGTGTTCCTGGTGATGAACTGGGTGGTCGTGCCGCTGTCGGCCGTGCACGCGCAGCCGAAGTTCACCCCGTCGCTGGCGGCGCTGAACATCGCGGCGATGATCGTCTTCGCCCTGGTCATCAGCGCCTCGGCCCGCAGGGGCGCGAAGGCCTAGTCGAGTTTAAGCGCCGATTTAACCGCCCGCCAGTCGACCAGCTTGAAGTTCTGCTTCACGCGGTTGGTGGTGACGGTTTCGCCGGTGTCGTCGACGTCGTCCTGCATCATCACCAGGCCTTCGGGGTAGGCCGCTCCCACCGGGCCGGCGTGGGCGGCGACGCCGTCGGTGCCGGTGACGCCGTCGACGCCGTTGGCCGAGACCACCGAGAAGCGGCCGCCGTAGACCGGCGTCTCGCCGTCGACGCGCCAGACGGCGAAGGCGCTGTCGCCCTGGCTGGAGACGATCAGCCAGGTCTTGTCGCCCTCGCGCAGCAGGGTCATGCCCTCGACATCGGGCTGCAGCATCTCGGAGGGGGCGGCGGCGACCAGCACGCGCGGCGCGGTCGAGCCGGGGGCGAGGTCGTAGCGCCAGACGCCCATGGCCTCCTCGCCGATATAGAGCACGCCCTTCTTGTCATCGACGACGCAGCCCTCGGTCTGGCTGCCGACGGCGAAGCGGCGCTCTTCCGTGGCGACCATGGCGCCGTCGGGGCCGACGGTGATCTTCATCACCCGCACCTGGCCGTCGGTGCCGTTGATGACGGCCAGGAAGTCGTTCCCCCGGCGCCCCATGCAGAAACCGTAGGGCTCGGTGAGGTCGAGCTTGGCGACGCCCCAGGCGGTGACCTGCAGGTCGGCCGGGTTCATCAGATAGAGCGCCGCGCCCATGCGGCCGCGGTCGGAGGCGCCGATCAGCACGCGTTCGCCCCGCGGGGTGGCGAAGCCGTCGCGCAGGTCGACGTTGTTCAGCCTGCCGTCCGGAATGAAGCCGGTCGGCTTGCCGGCGAGATCGTAGGTGTAGAGGCCGGCCTGCTTGTCGGTGCCGAACAGCACGACGCGGCTGGGATCCTTGGCGTCGACCCAGATCTCGGGATCGTCGGCGGCGTCGCCGCGCTCGGTGGCGACGGCCAGGGTCTCGGCGGAGGCCGGAACAGGCGTTCCGACCCCGACCAGCATCTTGGCGGAATCGGACTGGGCCTCGGGGTCGGTGACGCAGGCGGCGAGAAATGCAGCCGAGGCAAGTGTCACAAAAGTCGTAATAACGCCGCGCGTCCGCATGCCAGAAGCTCCCCCAAGAGACGCCGCTGGAAAACACGCGATTCACCTGAGGTCAATGCCCGAGGTGACGTTAGAATTACTTATGGCCGTCGCCGCTTCACATCACAATTCCTTCTTATAGCTGTCGCGGAACCTTCACCGGAAGAACGCTAATCCGCCTCAGTCAACGCCGCATGCGCGCTCCCGCCGTGCATGCCGGCTGGCCAATGGGGGATTCCAAGATGAAAAAGTCAGCGCTTTTCGGGCTCGTAGCCCTTACGCCCATGCTCCTGGCGACCGCCGCCGCGGCCCAGGAAGTCATCGCCACGGCCGCGCCGGAGCCGGTCGCCGAGGTGGTGGTGCAAACCTCGATCGGCTACCGCAACCGCAGTGAAGCGGTGGCGCCGGTGCTGGAATACGGCTCCGACTATTTCCAGCGCTTCGAACCGCTGACCGCCGGCGACGCCATGAAGCGCGTGCCGTCGGTGACCTTCCTGTCGGACGTGCTGGAATCGGATGGCGCTCGCCTGCGCGGCCTGGACCCGGGCTACACCCAGATCCTGATCAACGGCGAAAAGGTGCCCGGCGCCAACGCCGACCGCTCGTTCTTCGTCGATCGTATTCCGGCCGAACTGATCGACCACATCGAGGTGGTGCGTTCGGCCTCGGCCAACCGTTCGGGCGACGCCGTCGCCGGCGCCCTGAACATCGTGCTGCGTGACGCCATGGCCATCGACGGCGGCTATCTGCGCGCCGGCGCCATCCGCCTGAACGACGGCCGCGTGCGCGAGACCTTCGGCGGCGTCTGGGGCGGAGCGGTCGGCCCGGGCCGTCTGCTGGTCGGCGCCAGCCTGCAAGGCCGTCGCAACCCGAAGGAAAAGACCTCGTGGCGCTATGACGAGCCGGGCGCGGCGCTCAACAACATCGAGGATCAGACCGACGTCCGCAACGGCACCGATTACTCGTTCAACGCCGACTATTCGCAGGAACTCGGCGGCGGCGATCTGAACCTGAGCGGCTTCTGGGTGCGCACCGACCGCCTGCAGGACGAGGACTCGCTGGAGTACAACGAGGGCATCCGCGATCGCGCGAACCTGAACCTGTTCAACAACAACGACCTCGACATCCTGACCGACAACTGGTCGCTGAACGGCCGCTACGCGCACGACATGTTCGGCGGCAAGACCACGTTCCGCCTGGGCTACGCCAAGATCACCGACGAGCAGAACGAGTTCGAGGACGAGACCGAGTTCGACCGCACGCCAAACCGCTTCACGCACGACCGGACCCTGACCGACCTGGAGGACAGCGAAACCACCGCCCGCGTCTCGCACCAGCGCGACGTGGCGGCCGGCAAGCTGGAGCTCGGCGTCGAATACCGGAAGAAGCAGCGCGACTCGCTGATCCGCGAAATCCCGCGCATCCGCTACAACCTGCCCAACGCCAGCCCGCCGGCCGAAGGCGCCGCCTCGGCGGTCTCCGGCGGCGACAGCAGCATCGAGGAAACCCGCCTCGACCCCTACATCATGCTGTCGGGCACGGCCGGCCCCGTGAAGTGGGAAGCGGGCGTCCGCTACGAGACCACCGACGTTTCGATCGCCGACCGCACCGTCGGCGCCAACGCCTTCGACACCGACTATGCCGAAGTCCTGCCCTCGGCCCATCTGCGCTGGAGCCTGAGCAGCGAAGACCGGATCACGGCCTCGATCGCCCGCACGGTGCGCCGTCCGAGCTTCGACGAGACCTCGCCGGCTCTGCTGGAAGAGGAAATGGGCGACAACGACCTGGTCGGCAATCCGCGGCTGAAGCCGGAAAAGGCCTGGGGCTTCGACCTCGGCTACGAGCGTCGCCTGGGTCGCCAGGGCGTCGCCGGCGTCAACGCCTTCTACCGCGACGTGACGGACCGCATCGAGCTGGCCTCGATCGGCGAAGGATCGGCCGGCGCGCCGGCCCGCCTGATGCAGCCGCAGAACATCGGCGACGGCGCGGTGTGGGGCGTCGAGTTCGACCTTTCGACGCCGCTGACGGCCTTCGGCCTGGAGAACACCGGCGTGTTCCTCAACTACTCCTGGCTCGACAGCGACGTGAACGACGTGTTCGGCTCGCGCAAGTTCAACAGCCAGTCGGACTATGTGTTCAACACCGGCTTCATCCAGGACCTGCCGGACCTGGGCGCGGCCTTCGGCGTGACCTACCGCAAGCAGGGCGACGCCTATGGCCGGGTGATCGGCGAAGAAGTGACGACCCGCTACGGCGGCGACCTGGAAATCTTCGTTGAGAAGCGTCTGGCCAACAAGGTCACTATCCGCCTGACCGGCTCGAACCTGCTGAACGGCAAGAAGCAGGAGACCTTCGACAAGTTCTCCAGCACCGCCGACCAGATCGCCCGCGACTACGACGAATACGAGCGGGAGTCGGAAGAGGCCGGCCCGGTGTATCAGCTGATCATGCGCGTCGCGTTCTGAGGCGTCTCCCGGGGTGAAATGGCGAAGGGCCGGCGGAGCGATCCGCCGGCCCTTTTTCATGCTCGAGCCTGCGTCGAGGCGTCGCGCTTCGCCTTGCCCGACGTCGGATTTCGTGCCAACGTTCGAGGATCGAATATCGAATAAGGCACTAAATGCCCTGGCTCGCACAGCGCTCACGCGCCGACCATGGCCGATCCTTTCCGACAATTTGATCGCGACGCTCAACGGTGGGCGCGTGCAATTCAGACCCGGGAAGGGATCGACTAATGGCTACCGGAACCGTGAAGTGGTTCAATGAAACCAAAGGCTACGGCTTCATCCAGCCCGAAGCCGGCGGCGCGGATGTGTTCGTGCACATCTCGGCCGTTGAACGCGCGGGCCTGCGCTCGCTGAACGAAGGCCAGAAGGTCTCGTTCGAGCTGGTGCAGGACAAGCGCAGCGGCAAGATGTCGGCCGGCGAGCTGCAAGCGCTCTAAGGCTCAGCATCACGCTGAAATCCGAACGGCTGCGAGAGCGATCTCGCAGCCGTTTTCGTTTGGGGGCTTGTGCGCCCCCTCCGTCACGGCGCTGCGCGCCGCGCCACCTCCCCCGCTTCGCAGGGGAGGAGAAGCGCTTTAGCCCTCAGTAATTCCCCACGCTGAGAATGTTGCCGTCCGGGTCCTTGAACCAGACGACGCGCATGTCGCCCATGACGTGGACGGGACCGTCCATGACCACATTGGGCATGTCGTAGGTCTCGAAGGCGACCCCGCGGGCGGCGAGTTCCTTCACCGTCGCGTCGAACTTGTCGCCGAGCGCCCAGGTCAGGACGGTGGCCCTGTTGGTGCCGGCGAACTCGGACTCATAGAGCAGCACCGTGGTCGAGCCGGTCTTGAGGCCGATCACGCCGAACTCCGACTGGCTGTCGTCGACCGGTTTCAGGCCCAGGGTCTGTTCGTAGAAGGGCAGGGTCTTCGCGAGCTTGTGCACCGCGACGGTGGCCATGACATCCTGGTCTCTCAGCATCGGCGGTCTCCTTCCTCGGCCTGCTAAACGGGTAAGGACGCTACTGGGGTCCACGAACTGTGGCATAGGCGGCGGATGGATCAGTATGACGTCGTGGTCATCGGCGCCGGCGCGGCCGGGCTGATGACCGCCATCGAAGCCGGGAAACGTGGCCGCCGGGCGCTGGTGGTCGACCACGCCAAGGCGCCGGGCGAGAAGATCCGCATCAGCGGCGGCGGCCGCTGCAACTTCACCAACCTGCGGACCGCGCCCGACCGCTTCCTGTCGAACAACCCCCGGTTCTGCATCTCGGCCCTGCGCCGCTACACGCCCGCCGACTTCATCGCCCTGGTCGAGAAGCACGGGGTGGCCTGGCACGAAAAGACGCTGGGCCAGCTGTTCTGCGACGGTTCGGCCCGGCAGGTCGTCGACCTTCTGGTCAAGGAACTGCGCGGAGCCGGCGGTGAGCTGCGGCTCGAAGCCCCGGTGACGGAGGTGGCGCGGGCAGGCGAGGGCGGCTTCACCCTGAAGGTCGCCGGGCGGGCGACGGCCTGTCAGTCGCTGGTGGTCGCCTGCGGCGGCAAGTCGATCCCGAAGATGGGGGCCACGGGCTTCGGCTATGAGCTGGCCCGGCAGTTCGGGGCGCCGATCGTCGAGACGCGGCCGGCGCTGGTGCCGCTGACCTTCGAGCCTGGACTGCTGTCGCGCATCGCGCCCTTGTCGGGCGTGGCGGTCGATGTCCGGGCCAAGGCGGGCAAGGCCAGCTTCGACGAGGCCATGCTGTTCACCCACCGTGGGCTCTCGGGGCCGGCGATCCTGCAGATCTCGTCCTACTGGCGGGAGGGCGATCCGATCGAGGTGAACATGGCGCCGGGCGTCGACCTGTTCGCCGAACTGAAGGCCGCCAAGGCCGCGAACGGGCGGACATCGGTGACGACAGCGCTGGCCGAGCGGCTGCCGCGCCGGCTGGCGCAGTCGATCTGCGAGCAGCATGGCGCGACCGCCAACCTCGCCGACGCCTCCGACAGGACGCTGCGGGCGGTGGCCGAGGCGGTGAACGCCTGGCGGGTGAAGCCGGTCGGCTCCGAGGGCTATCGCACGGCCGAGGTGACGCTCGGCGGGGTCGATACCGACGCGCTGGACTCGCGGACCATGCAGCTAAAGTCGACGCCGGGTCTCTACTTCGTCGGCGAGGTGGTCGACGTCACCGGCTGGCTCGGCGGGTACAATTTCCAGTGGGCCTGGGCGAGCGGCTGGTCAGCGGGACAGGCCTGCTGAATCCCTTCCCCCATCAAGGGGGAAGGGTCCTTCTGATTTTACCCACCCACCTCGGTGTCCGGCCGGTCATGACCGCCATCCACCTCGTCATGCCAGACGCCCTTCTCGTCCTCGAAGGAGATGCCGCGGGCGTCGTCCTCGCCGACGCGCTGCTCGCCGGCGGCGCGCTCGGCGGCCTTGTGGGCGGCGTCGTGGCTGGGGAAGGTTTCGGAATAGGTCCCGCCGACGCGGTAGGCCCAGCCGCCATCGTGCTCGACAATCTCGTACTTCAACAAGGACATGGGTCTGCTCCAGCCGGAAGGGCGCCCGGCCAGGCTAGCACGCCTCGGCGCCGTGCGTCCTTCGACACGCCGGCGGCGCCGGCTACTCAGGATGACGACCTCTGTGGGCTGCAAGAATCTGCGTCATGCCGGGTAGCGCCGCTAGGCGCGTGTCGAAGCACGCAGGGCGGCGCGGCTCTTATCTCGGCGGATAGGCGTGAGCCTCTCCCCACGGATCCTCGACCTCGTCGTCTCCCACATAGTCCGGGCCGACCGGGACCTTGCCGTGGCCGCCGGGGATGTCGAGCACATAGGTGGGGTGGGCGAGGCCGGAGAGGTTTCCGCGCAGGGCCTTCATCAAATCGCGGCCCTGGCCGAGGGTCTTGCGCAGGTGGCCCGTGCCGGGGGCGTAGTCGCCGTGGTGCAGGTAGTAGGGCTTGATGCGGGTCTCGACGAAGGCGCGCATCAGGTCGGCGAGCGCCTCGGGCGTGTCGTTGACGCCGGCCAGCAGCACGGTCTGGCTGACCATCGGCACCCCCGCGTCGACCAGGCGGGCGCAGGCGGCGCGGGCCTGGGGCGTCAGTTCCCGGGCGTGGTTGGCGTGCAGGGCGACGTAGACGGCCAGGCCCTCGGTGCGCAGGGCGGCGGCGAGGTCGGGCGTGATCCGCTCAGGCTCGACGGCCGGCACGCGGGTGTGGAAGCGCACCACCTTCACATGCGCGATGGCCGCCAGACGGTCCATCAGGGCGCGCAGGCGGCGGGGCGAGAGCACCAGGGGATCGCCGCCGGTGACGATCACCTCCCAGATGGCCGGGGTCGCGGCGATGTAGGCCAGGGCGGCGTCGAGGGCTTCGGGCGTCAGGGTTCCCTTGCCGGGGCCGACCGTCTCGCGACGGAAACAGAAGCGGCAGTAGACGGCGCAGGTGTGGGTGATCTTCAGCAGGCAGCGGTCGGGATAGCGGTGGACGATCCCCTCGACCGGCGAATGGGCGTCGTCGCCGATGGGGTCGGCGCTCTCGCCGGGCGAGGCGACCAGCTCGGCCTCGCTGGGCAGGAACTGGCGGGCGATGGGATCGGCCTCGTCGGCGGCGTCGATCAGGTCGGCCATGGCCGGGGTGATGGCCACGGCGTACTGGGCGGCGACGCGCTCCAGCCCCGCCAGGCGCTCGGGCGGCAGGAGGCCGGCTGTGGCCAGGGCGGCCGGGTTGCGGAGGGGGCGCGTCATGCGGCCAGCGATAGGCCCGCCGGGCGGGATGATCAACGCGCGCGGCGGCTTGGAACTCTTCTTGTGCAAGCGTCGCAATTTGGCCGCGTCTGGCGCGTTGAATGATCTGGACGTCATCACGAGGAGCAAGACGATGCGTACGGTTGTCACCGCCCTCAGCCTCGCGGCCGCCGCTTCGGTCCTGGCCGCCTGCGCTGGATCCACCCAAATGGCGACGAGGGCCCAGGAGTTCGCCGAGCTGCAGAGCAAGTGCCAGGCCCAAGGCGGGCAGTTCTACAGCACCGGCCGGATGACCGGCATGCCGGCCCTGGACAACGCCTGCCGCAACTACACCCCGCTGCCGGGCACGCAGAACGGACCGGCCAGCAGCCGCGACCCGGGCTAGGGTTCGGGCGTCAAAGCCCGCTTATCCCGCCCTCAATCGTCATGGCCGGCCTCGTGCCGGCCATCCATGAACACGGTCATCGCGGGCGCGAATGCGCCTCTTCGGACTCACCACGCATGGGTCGCCGGGGTTGGCTGCTCCGCGCCTCCGCTTCGCGGTCGCCCGGCGATGACGGATGGGAGGCTGCGGTCGCGCTTTAAGCCTCGGTCACCGGCGTCCAGACCACCTGCTCGATGCGCTCGGCGCCGGTCGCCAGCATGACCAGACGGTCGAAGCCGAGGGCGCAGCCGCTGGCGGCGGGCATTTCGGCCAAGGCGGCGAGGAAGTCCTCGTCGAGCGGATAGGTCTCGCCGTAGACGCGCTGCTTTTCGGCCATCTCGGCCTGGAAGCGGCGGCGCTGCTCGGCGGCGTCGGTCAGTTCGCCGAAGGCGTTGGCCAACTCGACCCCGCAGGCGAAGAGCTCGAACCGCTCGGCGACGCGCGGGTCGCGCGCCGTGGGGCGGGCCAGGGCCGCCTCCGGCGTCGGATATTCGTAGAGGATGGTCGGCCGGCCCAGCCCGAGGTTCGGATCGACCTTTTCCACCAGCACGCGGCTGAAGACGTCGGCCCAGGTGTCGTCGTCGGCGACGCGGACGCCCGACGCGCGGGCGGCCGCGGCCAGGGCGTCGCGATCGGTCTCACCGGCGGTCGAGACGGTGGCCAGGAGGCCGATGCCGGCGAAGCGGTCGAAGGCCTCGGCCAGGGTGACGCGCTCGGGCTCGGCGAAGGGGTCGGCCTCGAGGCCGCGCCAGCGGAAGGCGCGGGCTTCCGCCGCCTCGGCCGCCAGGGCGAGCATTTCCGCGCAGTCGGCCATCAAGGCCTCGTAGGGCGCCTCGGCGCGATACCATTCGAGGAGGGTGAATTCGGGGTGATGCAGCGGGCCGCGCTCGCGATTTCGCCATACGCGGGCGAAGTCGAAGATGCGCCTCTCGCCGGCGGCCAGCAGCTTCTTGGCGGCGAACTCGGGCGAGGTGTGCAGATAGAGGCGGTGGGCCGCCCCATCGTTTCCGATCAGGTCGGTGGCGAAGGCGTGCAGATGGGCTTCATTGCCGGGCGAGACCTGCAGGGCGGCCGCCTCGATCTCGCTGAAACCCTGGCCCTCCAGGTGGGCGCGGATCGCGGACTTGATGCGGCCGCGGGCGGTGAGGAAGGGACGGCGTTGGGCGTGCTGTTCAGGGCGCCACCAGGCAGGTCTGCTCATGCGCGACAGTGTAACTCCTCACTCGACTGTGGCGAATGCCGCGATCCCGGCTATACAGGCGCGAAATCACGCGAATTCCGCGATCCACCTGAGAGACCGAATTTGAAAGTCATCGCCAGCTCGCTGCGCAAAGGCGCCGTCGTCGACATGGAGGGCAAGCTCTACGTCGTCCTGACCGTCGAAAACATCCACCCCGGCAAGGGCACCCCGGTGACCCAGCTGAACATGCGCCGCATCTCGGACGGGGTGAAGGTCTCGGAGCGCTATCGCACCACCGAGCAGGTGGAGCGCGCCATCGTCGACGACCGCCCGCACACCTTCCTCTACCAGGACGGCGACGGCTTCCACTTCATGAACCCGGAGACCTACGAGCAGGTCACGGCGTCGGCGGATGTGATCGGCGACAACGCCATCTGGCTGACCGACAACATGACCGTGACCCTCTCCACCCACGAGGGCAACCCGATCGCCATCGACCTGCCGCGCACGGTGACCTTCGAAATCACCGACACCGAGCCTTCGGTGAAGGGCCAGACGGCGTCTTCGTCCTACAAGCCCGCCACCCTGTCGAACGGCGCGCGGATCATGATCCCGCCGTACATCGCCTCGGGCACCCGCGTGGTCATCCTCACCGAGGACGGCTCCTACGTGGAACGCGCGAAGGACTGATGAGCAACCCAGGCGACGAGGTCCCGGAGCCCACGCCGATCCGGCAGGGCTTCGCCTCGCGCCTGGGGGAATTCGCGATCTACGCGGTCCTGGCGGCCGGAGGGACCCTGGTCATCCTCTGGCTGCTGGCCAACACGCGGTAGGCTGCGCCTCTAAATCCTGCCCATCAGAACCAGCACGATCACGATGACCAGCACGAGGCCAAGGCCGCCGGAGGGGAAATAGCCCCACGAGCGGCTGTAGCCCCAGCTCGGCAGGGCGCCGAGCAGGGCGAGGATCAGGACGATGATGAGGATAGTGCCGAGCATTTGAGCAATCTCCGTTCGGCGATCTTCGCCGTCGGCATGCTTAAGACTCGGAGGGGGCCAGCGGTTCCGCTAGGGCTCGGCCGCGCCGCCGTCGGGCGTATCCTCGGCCCGGCGCAGGCCGATGGCCCACAGCGCCCCGATGAAGGCGCCCTTGATCCGCGGCAGCAGAAGCAGGGTCAGGAGCGTCAGCGGAATAAGCGTCAGCGGCAGGACGACCAGCGCCGGCGCCTGCCAGATGATCGGAAACAGCAGCAACGGGGCCACGATCAGGTGGCCGACGATCAGGATGGTGAAATAGGCCGGACCGTCGTCGGCCGGATAGGCGGCCAGTTCATGATCGCACTTCCCGCAGAAGCTCTCGACCTTCAGGTAGCGGCGATACAGCCTGCCCTCACCGCAGTTAGGGCAACGGTGGGCGAGGCCGCGGCGCATGCCTCGGAAAAACTTCGAAGGGCCGGCGGAATCGGACATATCTGCGGCGGCGTCTGTCATAGGCGCAGCTATATCGCCGGAATTCCGCCGCGTTTGAAGGGCGGCGCAGCGTCGCAGCGACTAATTCTCAACTGTCGCGTTGAGAGCGAATGCCTGAGCCCGCCGATCCCTACGAGCTTCACTACTGGCCGACCATCGAGGGGCGCGGCGAATTTGTGCGTCTGGCGCTGGAAGAAGCTGGAGCGCCGTACGTGGACGTGGCCCGCGAGGCCGGCGACGACGGCGCCGGTCTGGCCAGGGGGCTGAAGGATCCGAAGGTCCGCACGCCGTCGTTCGCCCCGCCCTACCTGCGGGCGGGGGACCTGATGATCGGCCAGACGGCGAACATCCTGCTGTTCCTCGGCGCGCGGCACGACCTGGCGCCCAAGGAGGACGCGGGACGTCTGTGGGTGAACCAGATCCAACTGACCCTGGCCGACCTGGTCGCGGAGGTCCACGACACGCACCACCCTGTCGACCTCGGCGCCTACTACGACGAGCAAAGGCCGGAGGCGGCGCGGCGCGCCAAGGCGTTCCGCGAGGACCGCATTCCGAAATTCCTCGGCTGGCTGGAGACCGTCCTGCAGCGCTCGGGCGGCGATTGGCTCGCGGGCGATGACCTGAGTTACGCCGACCTGTCGCTGTTTCAGGTGGTCGAAGGCTTGGACTACGCCTTCCCCAAGGCGACGGCGCGGACGCTGAAGGCGACGCCGAACGTGCAGGCCGTGCGGGAAGCGGTGCGGGGGCGCGAGGGGATCGCCGCCTACCTGGCCTCGCCGCGGCATATTCCGTTCAACGACGACGATATCTTCCGCCGCTATCCGGAACTCGACGGCTGAGCGTCGGTTGTCCTCGAAAGGAGGACGCCATGACCGAGAAGGCCCCCATCGACCCCAAGCGCTTCGAGGACAAAAGCTTCGAGCCCGAGATCGCGGCCGACGACGCCGGCGCCACCACCCTGGCCGAGAAGGTGGCCAAGACGGCGCCGGACCATCAGGTGAACGACAACGAGAAGGCCCGCCTTGCCGAGGAAGCCTCTCGCCAATCCGACGCCTGAGCGCGCAACGATCACGACGGCGTGAGGAACCAAGCCTGCGCCGGCGCCTTTTGCTCACGCACCACAAGGAGCTTACGCCATGTATCGCCAACTGTTCACGGGCGCCGCCGCGCTCGCCGTTTGCGTCAGCCTCGCCGCCTGCGGTCAGAAGGCCGAGGACACCGCCAGCAACGCCCAGACCGAGGCCGGACAGGCCGTCGACCAGACCCAGGACGCCGCCGGCGCGGCGGTCGGCATGGGCTCGGGCGCCATGGCCGCGATGAGCACCGACGCCTTCGTTAAGACCGCCGGCATGGGCGGGATGTACGAAATCGAGGCCTCGAAGATCGCCCTCAAGCGCAGCACGAACAGCGGGGTGAAGAAGGCCGCGCAAAGCATCATCGACGACCACACCAAGGCCGCCGCCGAGCTGAAGGCCCTGGTCGACGCCGGCAAGGCGCCGGGGCCGCTGCCGACCGCCCTGGACGAGCGTAACCAGGGCTTCATCGACAACCTGAACAGCGCCACCGCCGCCGACTTCGACGACCGCTATCTCGACCAGCAGACGGCGGCCCACAACGAAGCCCTGACGGCGTTCAAGGGGTATGCCGACGGCGGCGACAACGCCGACCTGAAGGCCTTCGCGGCCAAGACCGCGCCAGTGCTGGAGATGCACAAGGCGATGATCGCGGGCCTCGACAAGGGCACCCCGGCCGACGACGCGGCCGGCGCCGGCCGCTAAGGGCAAATAAAACCCTTCCCCCTCGAGGGGGGAAGGGCAGGGTTGGGGGTGAACGCCCCGACGTTTCAGAACTTGTGTTGGGGGCTCTGAGCCATCCCGGTCTTTGTCGGAAGCTTAGTGCGACACCCCCATCCCCGACCCTTCCCCCTCGAGGGGGAAGGGCGTTTTCTTTCCTTACGAGTTGTCTTCCGTCTCGGCTTCCGGGCCGTTCTTCTTGATCGACTCGATGGCGTTCTTGGCGGACGCCTTGCTGCTGTAGCCTTCGGTCGAGAAGATGGTCTCCGAGTTGTACTTGAACCGGACGCGGAACTCGCCGGCCTTATCCTTATAGATCTCGAACTTGTGCGCCATGGGGCTTCCTCCGACTGGGAAGCTTAAGCCTCCCGCGCGGCCCCCCATGCCGTCAAGTGTCGGATCGCCGACAGAATGTAACATTTGTTGGGTCAGCCGCAGAGGCGGCCGCCCTCGCCCTCCAGGTGGAGGTGGTTGGCGTGGGCGGCGTTGTAGTCCGGCGAGAGCACGGTTCCGAAGATGCGGCAGGCGTCGGTCCGCACCCGCCGAAGAAAGTGGGCTTCGGCGTCGTCTCCGCTCCAGTCCTGCTCGACGCTGACCCGGCGGCCGTTGGTCAGGCGAAAGGCGCCGATATCGATGGCGGCGGCGCGGGCGTGGGCGCTGGGCCGGCCGTCCACGGTGTTGTTCACCCGGCGACAGGCGTAGACGCCGAAGTGGTCGAGGCCGCTGACCCCGGCGCCCAGCATTTCCCGCGCGGCGGGCTCCACCGACTGGGCGCGCCACACGGCGACGGCGGCGGCCAGTTCGCAGGTCATCATCGGCCGGGCGGGCGAGAGGCGCACGGTCGCGCCGCCGCCCAGCGCATTGCCGAGACCGCCCGCGCCGCGCACCGAGCAGAACTCGCCCTCGTCGCGATCGGCCACCGGGGTGAAGGCGACGCCCTGGGCCGTGAGCCAGGCGCGGCAGGCCTCGGGGTCGCGCGTCTCGCGCAGCAGCTTGCCGCGCGTCGAGGGGCCGAGCGGATCGCTCAGCGCCAGCGGCGTGGGATCGAGGCCGAGCTGGGCGCCGAGCTCCGAGCCGAGGTCGGCGAGCGGCGAACATCCGGTCAGGGCGAAAGCGGTCAGGCAGGCGAGGCCGAAGCGGCGGATCATTCGTCGATCAACGCCGGACCGACGCAAGCGTTCGGCCTACTTCTTCATCCAGGGTTGCGAGTGGCCGACCGGCGCCTTGCGGTTCTGGCGCGCGCCGAGCTGTTCGCCGTTGGGGTGCTTGGCGCCCTGGGCGGCCTTTTTCAGGCGCAGCGCCTTCTGGGCGGGGGTTTCGATCTTGTCTGTCGGCTCGGCCATGGCGGCACCCTATCAGCTATTTCGCCCGCGCCGGGAACGATTCCGAATACGGCCCTATTCTGCAGGCATGTCGCCCCAAGCAACGCCTTCCCTGGAAACCGTCGTCCGCAGCAACGAGAAGCTGCTGAAGGCCATGCTCGCCCTGCTCTCGCTCAAGGACGAGCATTTCCTCGACGAGTTGAAGCAGGTGTTCGCCCTGGCCTCGAAACAGGGCTCCGAGATCGGCCAGGCCGACCCGAAGATATGGGCGGAGATCAGTCGCGAGCTGGGCCTGATCGACCGGATCGTCAACGGCGACGAGGACCAAGACCAGAAGGGCGGAGGCGCGCCCGACGGGGAAGGGCTGCATTAGGGCTCAGGCGCCCGCGACCCGCCAGCCGTCCAAAGGCCGCACCGTGGCGCAGGCCGGTCCGCCGTCCTTGGCGCGCCCCGGCAGCACCGCCTCCAGCACCGCGCCGGCCAGGGCCTGGTCGAGCAGGTCGGCGGGGATGTCGATCTTGGCCCGGCGGCTCCAGACGGAGTGCTGGCCGGCGGCGGTTCCGATGGCGATGTAGACGAACCGCCGCTCCGGCCCTTCGGCGCGCACGAACTCCCCGAGGAACCTGGGGCCGGGGGCGAGGCGCACCGGCGCGTCAAACGACAGCGGCGCCTCGGTGGCGATCACCGCCCCGACGGGGTGGTTGGCCTTGTCCTGCAGGCTGTAGGCGACCCCGGGGACGGGATCGTCGATGGTCAGGCGAAGGGTAATCGTCTGACCGCTGGACACCTAGTCCGCGTCCATCTTGAGCGCCGCGATGAAGGCCTCCTGCGGGATCTCGACCTTGCCGAACTGGCGCATGCGCTTCTTGCCGGCCTTCTGCTTGTCGAGCAGCTTGCGCTTGCGGCTGGCGTCGCCGCCGTAGCACTTGGCGGTGACGTCCTTGCGCAGGGCGCGGACGGTTTCGCGGGCGATGATCCGGCCGCCGATCGCCGCCTGGATCGGGATGACGAACATGTGGCTGGGGATCAGTTCCTTCATCTTCTCGCACATGCCGCGGCCGCGGGCCTCGGCGCGGTCGCGGTGGACCAGCATCGAGAGCGCGTCGACGGGCTCGGAGTTGACGAGGATCGACATCTTCACGAGGTCGCCCACGCGGTAGTCCTCGATCTCGTAGTCGAAGGAGGCGTAGCCCTTCGAGATCGACTTCAGGCGGTCGTAGAAGTCGAAGACCACCTCGTTGAGCGGCAGGTCGTAGACCACCATGGCGCGGCTGCCGACGTAACTGAGCTCGCGCTGCGAGCCGCGGCGGTCCTGGCAGAGCTTGATGACGCCGCCGAGGTATTCGTCGGGGGTGAAGATCGTCGCCTTGATCCAGGGCTCGGCGATGGTGTCGATCTGCATCACGTCCGGCAGGTCGGCCGGGTTGTGCAGCTCGATCTGCGAGCCGTCGCGCATATTGATCTTGTAGACCACCGAAGGGGCGGTCGCGATCAGGTCGAGGTCGAACTCGCGGCTGAGGCGCTCCTGGATGATCTCCAGATGCAGCAGGCCGAGGAAGCCGCAGCGGAAGCCGAAGCCGAGGGCGGCGCTGCTCTCCATCTCGTAGGTGAAGCTGGCGTCGTTCAGGCGCAGGCGGCCGACGGCGGCGCGCAGATCCTCGAAGTCGGCGGCGTCGACCGGGAACAGGCCGCAGAACACCACCGGCTGCACATCCTTGAAGCCGGCGAGCGGGGTGGTGGTGGGCTTCTTCTCGTCGGTGATGGTGTCGCCGACGGCGGCGTCGGCCACTTCCTTGATCTGGGCGGTGATGAAGCCGATCTCGCCCGGGCCGAGGCTGTCCACCGGGGTGTTCTTCGGCTTGAAGACGCCGACCCGGTCGATCAGGTGGGTCGAGCCGTGCTGCATCATCTTGATCTTCTGGCCGGCCCGCAGGCGGCCGTCGAACACCCGCACCAGCACCACCACGCCGAGGTAGGCGTCGTACCAGGCGTCGACCAGCAGGGCCTTCAGCGGGGCGTTCTCGTCGCCCTTCGGGGCCGGCAGGCGGGTGACGATGGCCTCCAGCAGATCCTCGATGCCGAGGCCGGACTTGGCGCTGGCGAGCACGGCGTCGGAGGCGTCGAGGCCGATCAGGTCCTCGATCTGGGCGCGCACGCGCTCGGGCTCGGCGGCCGGCAGGTCGATCTTGTTGAGGACCGGCACGATCTCGTGATCGTTCTCGATGGCCGAATAGACGTTGGCCAGGGTCTGGGCCTCGACGCCCTGGGAGGCGTCGACCACCAGGATGGAGCCCTCGCAGGCGGCCAGCGATCGGGAGACCTCGTAGGCGAAGTCGACGTGGCCGGGGGTGTCCATCAGGTTGAGGACATAGGTCTCGCCGTCCTTGGCCTTGTACTCGAGGCGGACGGTCTGGGCCTTGATGGTGATGCCCCGTTCCTTCTCGATCTCCATGTTGTCGAGGACCTGGGCCGTCATCTCGCGCGCGGAGAGGCCGCCGGTCACCTGGATCAGGCGGTCTGACAGGGTCGACTTGCCGTGGTCGATGTGGGCCACGATCGAAAAGTTACGGATATTCTTCAGCGGGGTCGTCATGCCGCCGCGTCTAGCACATTACGCGCGCGTGTTGAGGCCTTGCACGTTCTCCCTCCCCCTTGATGGGGGAGGGGCAGGGGTGGGGGTGAATGCTGAGCTTGACGAGAGGCCGACTTCGCAAGCTGACGCGCCGTGGTCACCCCCATCCCTACCCTTCCCCCATCAAGGGGGAAGGAGGCTTATGAACGTGGTTAACTGCCCGTAAACCCGAGCGGACTCACATCGGCCACAAGATCATGGCGTTCTTCGCGCCGGGACGAATCGAACAAAGGGCCGAGCCACCCATGGACCGCCGCACCCTCATCACCTCCGGTCTCGCCACCTTCGGCCTTTCCGCCTGCGCCTCCTCGGGGAACGCCCCGTCGCAGGGCCCCAACGACCAGCCGGTGCAGACCTTCAACCGCGACGAGATCGTCGGCGCGACCTCGGACTTCCTGGGCGTGACCGCCGAGGCGGCCGGCGGCGCCATCGAGCGCATCTTCCGCGATAACGGTCAGCCGACCGGCTACATCGCGGGCGAGGAGGGCGCGGGCGCGCTCGGCGTCGGCCTGCGCTACGGCCGCGGCCTGCTCTACATGAAGGGCCGCCCGACGCAGGAAGTGTTCTGGCAGGGCCCGACCATCGGCTGGGACATGGGCGGCAACCTCGCCCGTTGCTTCACCCTCTGCTACGACCTGCACTATCCCGACGCGATCTTCCGCCGCTTCCCCGGCGTCGAAGGCTCGGCCTACATGGTGGGCGGCATGGGCGTGCAGTACCAGCGCGCCGACGGCATCACCCTGGCCCCCATCCGCGCCGGCGTCGGCCTGCGCCTGGGGGCGAACGTCGGCTACCTGGCCTACAGCCGCGTTCGGAATCTCATCCCGCTCTAAGAGGCCGGTATGCTCCGAGGGCTTGGTGTTGCGTTTGTCGTGTCACTGAGCGCCGGGGCGGCGTGGGCCGATCCCGTCGCCGACGCGCGGGAGAAGGTCGCCGAGGTCACGGCGAAGGCCGAGGTGATCGAGGCCCTGGTCGGCATGGGCGAGGTGGATCAGGAAACGCGCATACGCTTCCTCGCTATCCGCAGAGACGCGACGCCGGAGCAGCGCGTCGTGCTCGACAAGGAAATCGGCGCCCTGATCGATGCCATGGACGAGGGGCATGAACGGCGGCTGGACGCATTGATGACGGCCAATCCCGGCTGGTTTCCGATGTCTGTCTATGGCCAGAGGGCGGCTGGTGCGGCGCTGACCATCGTCAATCACTCCCAGAACCTCGCTTTCCGCAGGAAGGCCATGGCCCAAATGGAGCCGCTGGTCGCGAGGGGCGAGCTGCCGGGCAACTACGCCAACGTCTACGACCGCACGGCGACGATGGAGGGCCGCCTGCAACGCTACGGCACCCAGGACGCCGCTTGCATAAACGGGACCTACGCCAACCCGACCAATGTTGAGGACCCGGCGAAACTGGAGGCGCGCCGGGCGCAGCTGAAGTTGCCGCCGATGAAGGACTACCTCGCCGGCCTCATGCAGATTTACGGTCGTTGCGACGGCAAGCCGGGCGGGCGGTCTTAGCCCCGCAGCTTGCCGCCGACCTTCTCGACGGCCGCCACGACCTTGCCCGCCAGGGCTTCGATTTCGGCGTCGGTGAGAGTGGCCTCACGCGGTTGGATGACCACTTCGAGCGCCACCGACTTCTGGCCGTCCGGCACGCCGGGGCCCTGGTAGACATCGAAGACCCGCACCTCGGAGATCAGGGCCTTGTCGGCCCCGGCGGCGGCGCGGGCGAGGTCGCCCGCCGGCTTGGCCTGGTCGATCACGAAGGCGAAGTCGCGGCTGAGCGGCATCAGGGCGGCGCCGGTGAAGGCCGGGCGGGTCTTCAGGCCCTTCTTCTTCGGCTCGGGCACATTTTCCAGCACCAACTCGAAGCCGAGCATCGGGCCGGCGACGTCCAGCGCCTTCAGCACGCGCGGGTGCAGCTCGCCGAAGATGACGAGGCTGTTCTTGCCGAGGCCGAGGGCGGCCGAGCGGCCCGGGCGCCAGTATGACGGCAGGCCGGTCTGGGTCAGCTGCAGGCTGGCGACCGGCGCGCCGATCTCGTCCAGCAGGGCCAGCACGTCGGCCTTCAGGGCGAAGACGGGTTCACCGTCCGAACCGCCCGGGTGGCGTGCCGGGTGCGGAGCCAGGATGCCGGCGATCACGGTGCGCTGGCCGTCCGGCCGGTCGGTGAGGAACACCGGGCCGATCTCGAACAGCGCTGCATCGGCGAAGCCGCGACGGGCGTTGCGGCCGGCCGCCTCGACGAGGTTCGGCAGAACCGACGGCCGCATGCAGTCGAGGTCGCTGGCGATGGGGTTGGCCAGGACGAGGTCGTCGGCGCCGCCGCCGAACAGCTCGGCGGTGGCGCGCTTGGTGAAGCTCCAGGTCACGGCTTCGCGCCAGCCCATGGCGGCGAGCGCCCGGCGGGCGACGCGGGCGCGGGCCTGCTTGGTGGTCAGCACGCCGCCCGGCGGCTTGGCGACCTCGGGCAGGGGCGTCGAGGGCAGGGCGCCGTAGCCGACGATGCGCGCGACCTCCTCGACCAGATCGGCGGGGCCTTCGACATCGCGACGCCAGGTCGGCGGGGTGACCTTCGAGCCCTCGACCGCGAAGCCGAGCTTCCGAAGAATCTCGACGGTCTGCTCGGCGGGGATGGCGAGGCCCGATAGGCGTTCGACATAGGCCGGGTCGAAGTCGAAGGTGGCCGGGGCGGCGGGCGCCTGGCCGGCGACGACGACCTCCGACGGCTCGCCGCCGCAGAGGTCGAGGATCAGCTTGGTCGCCAGCTCCAGGCCTGGGACCATGAAGCCCGGATCGACGCCGCGCGCGAAGCGGTACTGGGCGTCGGAGGTGATGCCGGCGTCGCGGCCCGTCTGGGCGGTGATGATGGGATCGAACCAGGCGCTTTCGACGAAGACGTCGACCGTCTCGTCCGAGCAGCCGGTGGAGGCGCCGCCCATCACGCCGCCGAGGCCGATGGGGCGCTCGCCGGCGGCGTCGGAAATGACGCTCATCGTCGGCAGGAGGTCGTAGGTCTTGCCGTCCAGGGCGATCAGCTGCTCGTCGCCGTGCTCGCTGTGGTGGCCGAGGCGGGCTTCGAGGACGTCGCCCACGAGGAGCTTGGCGTCATAGACGTGCAGCGGCCGCGCGCGGTCGTAGGAGATCAGGTTGGTGACGTCGACCAGGGCGTTGATCGGGCGCAGGCCGATGGCCTTGAGGCGCGCCTGCAGCCACTCGGGCGACGGGCCGTTCTTCACGCCGCGGATCAGCCGGCCGGAGAAGGCCTGGCAGGCGACGCCGTCGACCTTGATGGCGATGGGGCAGGGGAACCGGCCGGGGACCGGAGTGACGGCCTGATCCTTCAGCACGCCGAGGCCGGCGGCGGCGAGGTCGCGGGCGATGCCGGCGACGCCGAGCCAATCGGGGCGGTTGGGGGTGACTTCGAAGTCGATGACGGCTTCCAGGCCGAGGGCCTCGGTCGCCGAGGTCCCGACCGCGAGGCTGTCCGGCAGTTCCATGATGCCGTCGCTCTCGTCGGCCTGCTCCAGCTCGGAGGCCGAGCACAGCATGCCGTTGGAGACGACGCCGCGCACCGGCTTCTCGACCAGGGTGACGCCCAGGCCCGGCACATAGGCGCCGATGGGGGCGTAGATGGTGGTCAGGCCCGCGCGGGCGTTGGGCGCGCCGCAGACGATCTCCTTGCGGCCGTCGACGGTGTCGACCTGGCAGACGCGGAGGCGGTCGGCGTTGGGGTGCTGCACGGCCTCGACGATCTTGGCGACCGTGAAGGGGGCGAGCTTGGTCGCGGGATCGGAGACGTGCTCGACCTCGAGGCCGGCCATGGTCATGGCGTCGGCCACCTGGGCGACGGCAGCCTCGGTCTCAAGGTGATCCTTGAGCCAGGAAAGGGTGAACTTCATTACGAGAGACCGGCAGCTTGGCTCGGCGCCGCGAAGGCGCTGAAGCCGTAGTGGGAGAGCCAGCGGGTGTCGCCGGCGAACATGTCGCGCAGGTCGGGCATGCCGTACTTCAGCATCGCCAGGCGATCGACGCCCATGCCGAAGGCGAAGCCCTGGTAGACCGTCGGGTCGATGCCGCAGGCGCGCAGGACGTTGGGATGCACCATCCCGCAGCCGAGGATCTCCAGCCAGTCGGAGCCCTGGCCGATCTTCAACTCGCCGCCGGAACGGTCGCACTGCACGTCGGTCTCGGCGCTGGGCTCGGTGAACGGGAAGTGGTGCGGGCGGAAGCGGGTGGTGACGCTGTCGGTCTCGAAAAAGCGCGCGAGGAAGGTCTCCAGGGTCCACTTCAGGTGGCCCATGTGGATGGCCTTGTCGATCACCAGGCCCTCGACCTGGTGGAACATCGGGGTGTGGGTCGCATCGCTGTCGCAGCGATAGGTGCGGCCGGGCGCGATGATCCGGATCGGCGGCTGCTGGCTCATCATCGTCCGCACCTGCACGGGGCTGGTGTGGGTGCGCAGCAGCATGCGCTCGCCGGACTCCTTCGGATTGAAGAAGAAGGTGTCGTGCATCTCACGCGCCGGGTGCTTCTCCGGGAAGTTCAGGGCGGTGAAGTTGTGGAAGTCGTCCTCGATGTCCGGGCCTTCGGCCACGGCGAAGCCCATGTCGGCGAAGATGGCGACCATCTCGTCCATGGTCTGCATGGTCGGATGCACCGAGCCGCGACGGCGCGGGGCGGCCGGCAGGGAGAGGTCGAGCGCCTCGGCGGCCAGCTTCTTGTCGAGCTCGGCGTCTTCCAGCGTGGTCTTGGCGGCGGCGATGGCGGCGGCGACCGCGTCGCGCAGGCCGTTGATCTTCGGGCCGACCTCGCGGCGCTCGTCGGGGCTCATGCCGCCAAGCGACTTGAGCAGGCCGGAAATCGAGCCGGACTTGCCGAGGGCGGCGACACGGATCGCTTCGAGCGCGGCCACGTCGGCGGCGGCGTCGATCTGGCCGATCAGGTCGGCTTCGAGGTCGGTGAGGTCTGTCATGACGCGGTGTGGTCTAGAGGAAGGTTCCGGGGTTGAGAACCCTTCCCCCTCGAAGGGGGAAGGGCAGGGATGGGGGGTGACTGCGGCGGCTGCGACGTCCACGTCTCCTCCGGACGATCTGCACCCCCATCCCCGACCGTTGGCTTCGCCTCGCTGCGCGGTCCCCCTTCAACAGGGGGAAGGGAGCAGAAACGAAAAAGCCCCCCGGTTCGCACCGGAGGGCCTGATCTTCGCAGCCTTTCAGCCGAGATTAGGCGAGCGCGGCGCGAACCTTGTCGGCCACGGCCTTAAACGCGGCCGGATCGGCGCCGGCGATGTCGGCCAGCACCTTGCGGTCCATCTCGATGCCCGACTTGTCGAGGCCGTGGATGAACTGCGAGTAGGTGAAGCCTTCCAGACGCGCGGCGGCGTTGATGCGTTGGATCCACAGCGAACGGAACGAACGCTTGCGCACCTTGCGGTCGCGGTAGGCGTACTGGCCGGCCTTGTCGACGGCGGCCTTGGCGGTGCGGATGGTGTTCTTGCGGCGGCCGTAGAAGCCCTTCGCCTGTTCAAGAACCTTCTTGTGCTTGGCGTGGGCGGTGACGCCCCGTTTGACGCGAGCCATGTGTCAGCGCTCCCCTTACAGGCCGTACGGCAGATAGGTCTTGATGATCGTCGCATCCGACGCGCTCATGACCTTGGTGCCGCGGTTCTGGCGGATGTACTTGGCGTTGTGGCTGATCAGGCGGTGGCGCTTGCCGGCCACGCCGGCCTTCAGCTTGCCGGTCGCGGTGATCTTGAAGCGCTTTTTGGCGCCAGACTTTGTCTTCAGTTTGGGCATTTTGCGTCGGAGCTTGCGCCCCGTCCTCTAGGATAGCGACTAGAACCGCCAAGGCATGCCTTTCGGCCCGGCGGCTCGGGAAAGGCGGGGCTTCTACGGGAAAGCCGCGCCCTTGGCAAGGTCGGGCGTCAGGAGCGCGGGTGGGTCCGGCGGTAGACGACCCCGGCGTTGAAGGCGGCCCAGGCGGCCATGGCGCAGAGGCCGGCGCCCACCAGCATGGGCACGTCGGCCCCGAGGCCCGAGAACAGGGCCCCGGCGACGATGGGACCGGTGATCCGCGCGAGCGAGCCCGAGGCCATGTTGAGACCCAGCATGGCGCCCTGCTGGTTCGGCGGGGTGGAGCGCGAGATGATCGCCGAGATGTTCGGCATGGTCAGGCTCATGCCGAAGCCGCCGAGGGCCATGATCACCGGGGTCAGGGCGGCGATCGGGTTCAGGACCTGCAGCAGCAGCGACAGGCCGAAGGCGGAGACGCCGAACACCATCAGCTTCGGCTCGCCGAACCGGCGCACGAGCCGCGCGGCCAGCAGGCCCTGGGTGAGGGTGGAGACGATGCCGATGACCATGAACGACAGGCCGACCTCGCGGGCGTGCCAGCCGAAGCGGTGCTCGGCCCAGAGGGCGAAGGTCGATTCCATGCCGGCGAACCCGGCCGTGTAGATCAGGGTGACCAGAAGCACGCGGCCGATCACCGGATTGTCCTGGGCGTCCTTGAGGCCGGAGAGGAAGGCGGGGCGCGGCGCGCCTGGCGCGGCCTTCTCGCGGCTTTCGGTGACGAAGAAGAACACCCCCAGGGCGGCGATCAGGCAAAGGCCGGAGGCGACGAAGATCGGCAGCTGGAAGCCGAGACGGCCCATCTCCTCATGCACCAGGAGGCCGCCGATGCCGGGGCCCACGATGAAGCCGAAGCCGAAGGCGGCGCCGAGCAGGCCCATCCGCCCGGCGCGCTGGGCCGGGGGCGTGACGTCGGCGACATAGCCCTGGATCGTCGAGATGTTGCCGGCGCCGAAGCCGGTGAGCAGGCGGATGATGATGGCGAACCAGATGTTCGGCGAGAAGGCGAGCAGCAGGTAGCCGACCACGTTGGCGCTGATGGTGGCCAGCAGCACCGGCTTGCGGCCGATGCGGTCGGACAGGCGGCCCCACAGCGGCTCGGCGAAGAACTGCCCGAGCGAGAAGGCCGAGAACATCAGGGTGATCTCCCACGGCTCGGCGTTCAGCGAGCGCGCGAAGAACGGCAGCATCGGCACGATCAGCCCGAAGCCCGCCATGTTGACGAACACCACCGCGAATAGGGTGAAGAGGGCCGCCGACGGGCCTTTGCTTTCGGAGGGGGCGGGCGGCGGCGCGGAGGTCATACCTTCACCTAGTGGCGTTTGACGTCGCCGTCATCTGCACGCGCCGTGCGGCAGGCGTATTTCAGCGGCGCCGCAGAGCATCCGCCCCATGCAGCGATCCGGCTTCTGGCGCGTTGGCGGGTTGAGGCGCGGGAGGCGGCGTGGGGATCACGGTTCAGCAGGGCCTGGCGTTCGGCTTGGTGGCGCTCACCATCCTGGCCTTCGTGCTGGGGCGATGGCGCTATGACCTGATCGCCCTGGTCGCGCTGCTGACCGGCCTGGCGATCGGCGTGGTGCCGCCCGAGGCGGCGTTCGACGGCTTCAAGAACGATGTCACCGTCATTATCGCCTGCGCCCTGGTGGTCAGCGCGGCCTTCGCGCGGTCCGGCGTGGTGGAGTACGCCCTGCAACGGGTGCTGCCCCTGTTGAAGACGGAGCGCAGCCAGGTTCCGGTGCTGACCGCCGTGGTGACGGCGCTGTCGATGTGCACCAAGAACGTCGGGGCCCTGGCGATCATGCTGCCCGTGGCGCAGCAGGTGAGCCGCCGCACCGGCTCGGCCCTGTCGCGCTTGCTGATGCCGATGTCCTTTGGGGCGATGATCGGGGGGCTGGTGACGCTGGTCGGCACCGCGCCCAACATCATCGTCTCGCAGCAGAGGCAGGAACTGCTCGGGCGACCGTTCGGCATGTTCGACTATTCGCCGGTCGGACTGATCCTGACGGCCTGCGCCCTGGTGTTCCTGACCTTCGCCTACCGCCTGCTGCCGGCGCACCGACTGGCGGGGCAGGCGATGGACGTGGCCCTGGAGGGCAAGACCTACCTGACCGAGATCGCCGTGCCGGAAGGCTGGAAGCACGACGGCATCCGCCTGGGCGCCCTGGTGAAGATGGCCGAGGACGACATCGCGGTGATGGGCATGGTGCGCGGCGGCAAGCGCCGGCCGCGGCCGCATCCGAACACCACGCTTCACCCCGGCGACATCCTGCTCATCGAGGGCGGGCAGCAGGCGCTGGACGATTTCGTGGCGCGGGCGCGCCTGCAACTGACGCGCTCGGACCGGCCGGTGGCGATGGAGGAGCCGACCGAGGAGGTGCGCGCCGTCGAAGCCATCGTCGGCGGCGAGTCGCCGCTGATCGGCGCGTCCGCCCGGACCACCAAGCTGCACGCCGAGCACGGCGTGAACCTGCTGGCGGTGAGCCGCAGCGGCTATCGCCTGACGCAGCATCTGCGCAGCGTGCGGCTGAAGGCGGGGGACATGCTCCTGCTGCAAGGGACCGAGCGCAGCCTGCCGGCGGCCTTGCAGGCGCTCGACCTCTTGCCGCTGGCCGAGCGTGAAGTGCGCCTGGGCGGCGTGCGCCACCGCTTCACGGCCCTGGCGGTCCTGGCCGCCGCCATGCTGTCGGTCGCCTTCGCCCACGTGCCGGTGGCCATCGCCTTCTTCGGGGCGGCGGCGACGATCATCGCCCTGGGGGGCTTGCGCATGCGCGAGGCCTATCGCTCGCTCGATGGGCCGCTGCTGGTGCTGATCGCCTGCCTGATCCCGGTCAGCGACGCGATCCAGAAGACCGGCGGAGCCGACCTGATCGCCCGGTTCCTGTCCGGGGCCTTCGATGGCCTGCCGGGCGTGCTCGCCATCGGAATGGTGATGTCGGGGTCGATGGCGGTGACGCCGTTCCTCAACAACGCCGCGACCGTGCTGATCATGGCGCCGATCGGCGCGAGCCTGGCCAAGACCATCGGGGTCAATCCCGACGCCTTCCTGATGGCGGTGGCGGTGGGGGCGGCGTGCGACTTCCTCACGCCCATAGGCCATCAGTGCAACACCCTGGTGATGGGCCCCGGCGGCTACAAGTTCGCCGACTATCCACGGCTCGGCGCGCCGCTGAGCCTGATCGTGCTGCTGATCGGACCGCCGACTATCGCGTTGTTCTGGCCTCTGCACTGACGCGAGGCTCCGCCGCATGGCCGCCCCATCCCAGACACCGATCGTCGAAACCGCAAAACAGGTCGCCAAACAGGCCAGGAAGGTAAGCGAAAGCGCCTCCCACCTCGAAGTCTCCGCCGGGGCCGTGGTGCAGAGCGCCGACCTGCAGCTGGCCAGCGCCGAGCGGCGACCGTGCTCGCCGCAGACCGCACTGTGCTGGCCGCCGAGCGGACCTACGCCGCCTGGGTCCGCACCGGCATGGCGGGTCTGGCCGGCGGCGCGGCCGCGAGGCCCTTGCTGGAGGATCGGTGGGCGCATTGGGTGGTCCTCTTCACGGCCACGGTGCTGCTGGTTTTCGCGGTGTTCTGCTTCGTCGCCGGGGTGTGGCGACAGCTTCAGCCTGGCGGCGCGCCGGAACCGGACGCACGCAAGCTGCCGCCCTCGGCTTTGATCGTCGCCAATCTGGCCCTCAGCCTCGCGGCGCTGGCGGCGCTGGCGGAGATCTGGCTGGCCGGTGGCTAGCCGAGGCGCTTGTTCAGCCACCCGTCGCGGTGCGCGCCGAAGGAAGAAACCAGGATGTGCATGGGAGCCCCCGTCCGTCGCTGAGGGTTGCGCAAGCTAATCACAAAACGTCGTTCGGCAATTCTTGAAATCGAAAACTTCGACCCCAGATCAGTATCGCGGACGGGCGGAGACCCTTCGTGCACGAAAAAGGCCCCGGTCTCGCGACCGGGGCCTTTTCCTTATCTCGTCGGCGTCGAGCCTTAGCCCTTGGGCGCCAGGATCATGATCATCTGGCGGCCCTCCATGCGGGGCTCGTACTCCACCTTGGCGACCGGATCGAAATCGGCGCGAACCTGGTTCAGCAGCTTCATGCCGAGTTCCGGGTGGGCCATTTCGCGACCCCGGAAGCGCAGGGTGACCTTCACCTTGTCGCCTTCCTCGAAGAAGCGATGCATGGCCTTGGCCTTCACATCGTAGTCGTGCGTGTCGATGTTCGGACGGAGCTTGATCTCCTTAAGCTCGACGACCTTCTGCTTCTTCCGAGCCTCGTTCTTCTTCTTCTGCTCCTGGAACTTGAACTTGCCGTAGTCCAGAATCTTGCAGACGGGCGGATCGGCGTTGGGAACGATCTCCACCAGGTCGAGCCCGACTTCCTGCGCCGCTTCGAGGGCGGCAGAAGTCGGCATCACGCCTTGCTTCTCACCGTTCTGATCGATGAGGAGAACGCGAGGGACGCGGATGTCTTCGTTCATGCGCGGCCCGTCTTTCACGGGCGGCGTATTGTTGGGTCGGCGAATAGGACGGGCTCCGAGGCTGTGACTAAGCGGCTTTATATGACCAACGCCTAACGCACTATCAAGGCGCCGCGTTGGCTGGGCGGAGATAGTTCATCGTCGTGGCAGCAGAGCCATGGCGGCGTTGGCCACCTCGGCGACGGGCAATTCGGCCAGGTTTGGGGCCTGCAGGACGGTGACGTGGCCCCGCGGGCCGCAGAGGGCCGGGTCCGAGGCCGAGGAGAACATGGCGACGGTGGGCGCGCCGGCGGCGGCGATCAGGTGCAGCGGCCCGGTGTCGTTGCCGACGGCGAGGGCCGCGCGGGCGCCGAGCACGGCGATCTGGGCGAAATCGGTGCGGCCGGTGAGATCCCGCACGCCGGCTCCCGCCTTCTGGATGGCGCGGGCGAGCGCGCTCTCCTGCGGACCGCCGATGACGATGACGTCGAGCCCCCTGGCGCGCAGGGTTCGGGCCAGTTCGGTGAAGTGCTCGACCGGCCAGCGCTTTTCGAGTCGGTGAGCCGAACCGCCGGGCACGAACAGGGCGTAGGGCCTGGGCGGCGCCGCGCCCGGCACCGGGCGCGGTTCGGGGTTCTTGCGCAGAACCCAGGAGAGGTCCGGCGGCGGGGCCTCGCCCGGGCCGGTCGGGGCGTCGGGCCAGATGCCGGCGACCCGCAGCTGGTCGGCCTGGCGCTCCAGGGTGTGCATCCGCTCGCGGCCGCGCGTACGCTGCTTGTGCGAGGCGCCGGCGGCGATGCCGGACCACTGCGGCGGGAAGGGGCGCAGGGCGTGGAAGATGCGGCCCGAACCGCGCGAGGTCTGCAGGTCGTAGACCCGGTCGTAGCGCGCCTGACGCAGGCGCCGGACCATCTGGAACCACTCGGAGAACGACGCCGGGCGACCGTCGGTCTCGATGTCGTTGAAGTAGCCGCTCTGGCGGGCGAGGGCTTCGAACGGCGGGGTCGTCAAGAGCGTGATCTTGGCCTTGGGGTGGGCCTGACGGATGCGCTTCATCGCCGCCAGAGCGAGGACGAAATCGCCCAGGGCGCCCAGCTTTATGACCAGAACCTTCTTGATCTCGCGGCTCATGGCGCCCCGTGGCCGTTTTGGGGGCGCGCCTCCAGGACGCGGGCGTAGACGGCCAGATAGGCCTCGCACATGGCGTCGACCGAATAGAGCCGCTTGGCGCGCAGGCGGGCGGCCTCGCCCATGGCCGCGCGGCCGGCGGCGCCGATGGTCAGGGCCTGCTTCAACGCCTCGGCAAGGGCCTCGGCGTCGCGCGGCGCGGCCAGCCAGCCGGTCTCGCCGGGCACGACCGTCTCGCGGGCGGCGCCGTGGGCGGCGGCGATCACCGGCCGGCCCATCACCTGCGGTTCGACGGCGGTGCGGCCGAAGGCCTCCGGCTCCAGCGAGGGCGCGACGGCGAGATCGGCGATGAGGTAGGCGGCGGGCATGTCGTCGCAATGGCCGACCAGACGGACCGAATCCTGCAGGCCGGCGGCGCGGATCGCGGCCTCCAGCTCGGCGCGGTATTCGGTGCGGCCCTGGTCGTCGCCGGCCAGGAGGAACAGGATCTTGTCACCCAGGCCCTGGGCCTGCAGGAGCGCGGCCGCCTCGATCAGCAGGCCTTGGCCCTTCCAGCGCGTCAGCCGGCCGGCCAGCACCACCTTCATCCGACGTTCGCCCGGCTCGATGCCCCAGGCGGCGCGCAGGGCCTCGACGCGGGCCGGCGCGACCATGCCGGGCTCGAAGCGGCGCAGGTCGACGCCGCGCGGAATGGCGACCACCTTCTCCGGCGCGATCCCGTGTTCGGCGATGACGTGGTCGCGCGTGAACTCGGAGTTGGCGATGACCAGGTCGCCGCGGGTCATCACCGCGTTGTACCAGCGCTTGAGGCCCGACTTGGCGTTGTAGACCCCGTGGTAGGTGGCGATGAACGGGACCTTGGCGGCCTGGGCGGCCCACAGGGCGCTGAAGGCCGGCGCCCGGCTGCGGGCGTGCACCAGATCGACGCCTTGCCTGCGGATGAGGTCGGTCAGGCGGGCGGCGTTGCCGAGCATGACCAGCGGATTCTTCGACTGCACCGGCATCTGGGCCAGCCGGCCGCCGTCGGCCTCGAGGCGCGCGACCATGCGACCGCCGCGCGCGGCCACCAACGCCTGCCCGCCGGCGGCGATCACCGCGTGCGCGACATCGAGGGTGGTCTGCTCGGCGCCGCCGGTCTCAAGTTCCGGGGTCACCTGCAGGAGGGTGAAATCGGCCGGGAGGGAGGTCACGGGACCTGCATAGTCTCCTTGCGCGGCAGGTAAACCCCCATCCTGTCGGGAACCCGACATCGCCGGCGATTGGCGGGCGGACGCGAGGGGACTAGAGGTCGGACATGACGGAAATCCGCGGAAATCTCGACGTCGACGGCGCCGCCATCGCCTATCGCAAGCTGGAGGGGCGTGGTCCCACCGTGGTGTGGATGGGCGGATTCCGCTCCGACATGGGCGGGACCAAGGCTCAGACCCTGGCCGACTGGGCGGCGGCGCGGGGGCAGGCCTTCGTGAGGTTCGACTATTTCGCCCACGGCGAGTCCGAGGGAGACTTCGGCGAGGCGACGATCACCCGCTGGCGCGGCGACTCGCTCGCCGTCCTCGATCGGCTGACCGAAGGTCCGCTGGTGCTGATCGGCTCGTCGATGGGCGGATGGCTGGCGTGCCTCGTCGCGGCGGCGCGGGCCGAGCGACTGGCCGGGCTGGCGCTGATCGCCCCGGCGGCGGATATGACCGAGCGCCTGATGATCCCGGGGCTCAGCGAGGCGGCGCGCGCCGACATCGCCGAGACCGGCGTCTGGCTGCGGCCATCGGCCTATGGCGACGAGCCCTATCCGATCACCCGCAAGCTGCTGGAGGACGGCGCCCGCTGGTCGATCCTGCCGGGGCCCGTGCCGATCGAGGCGCCGGTGCGCGTGCTGCAGGGGCGGGAAGACCCCGACGTGCCCTGGGGTCATGCGCTGGAGCTGTTCAACGGTCTGAACAGCCGCGACGCGGTGTTCCACCTGATCGCCGACGGCGACCATCGGTTGTCCCGCCCGCAGGACCTCGACCGCCTGATCGCGGCGGTCGAGGAGCTGGTTGGAGCCTAGACCAGATACAGGCTGCGGATCTGGGCGATCTTGCTGTCGGTCAGGCCGAATTTCGACTTGGCCAGTTCGATCGGGCCGCCGTACTTGGCGTCGATCTGGGTCAGGGTCTGGCGCATCACCTCGGGCGGCGACCCCATCAGCACGCCCAGAACGTCCGGCGGCAAGCGGCGCAGGGCCTCGGCCATTTGGGGCGTGAGGCCGGGCGACGGGCGAGCGCTGGCGATCGCCGCGGTGTAGTCGGCCGGCGGGGTGTAGACCTGGGTCAGGGCGTAGTCGGCGATCACCGTCTCGCGCGGCACGCCGAGCACCGAGAGGATCAGCGCCGAGCCGACGCCGGTGCGGTCCTTGCCGGCCGAGCAGTTGATGGCCAGCGGAACCTCGCCGCGCACCAGATGGCCGAACATGTCGGTGTAGTGCGGGGTCAGGGTCTCGATGAAGTTCATGTAGCTGGCGGCGAAGCCGGCGATGGCCTGGTCGCGGGTCTGGGCGCGGGCCATCTCGGCCAGGCTGGCGCTCATGTCGTAGTCGAAGGCGTTGATCTTGACGCCCGGGCTTTTCATCAGGGCGCTGGGATCGGCGCCGCGCTCCTCGGGGCTGCGGAAGTCGCAGATGGTGTTGACGCCGAGGGCCGACAGATAGGCGCGGTCGCCGTCGGTCAGGCCGCTCATCACGCCCGAACGGTAGAGCCGGCCCCAGCGGACCTGCCGGCCGTCGGCCGCACGATAGCCGCCGAGATCGCGGAAGTTGCGGCCGCCCTGCAGGGGCAACAGCCGCTCGGCGGTCCAGACATCGCCGCCGCGGGTCTGGACCAGGAAGTAGGGCCGCGGGGCCACGGTGGCGGGGATTTCCACCGATCCGGCGCGCGGGGCGGCGCCCACGCGGCGCAAGGCGCGCGGCGAGGCGTAGGCGTTGCTGGCGACGAAGATCGTCGCCGCACCGGTCCCGCCCTTCCAGTCGATCTTGACCTTGTCGGGCGAGGTGCGGGCCGCCGCGGCCTCGACGGGCGCCGCGGCGAGCGCGGCGGTGTCGAAGGCGAGGGCGGCGCCGCCGATGGCGGTGAGGAAGGCGCGGCGATCCATGGATACGCTCCTACGGTTTGGGCTGTCGGGGATCAGAAGCGGACGCGGGCTTCGAGGCCGTAGGTGCGCGGCTCGTTGTAGATGCCGAACGTCCCGAGGGCAGGGCTGAAGTTCCGCAGGAACACGTACTTCTCGTCGAGCAGGTTGCGGGCCCACAGGGCCAGCTCCAGGCTGCCGCCTTCGCCGGCCGGCAGGTCGACGAGGGCCAGGCGGCCGTTGACGATGAAGGAGTCGTCGCTCTTCGTCGGATCGCTGGTCGAGGTGTACTGGCCCTCGGCCCAGTTGGCGTCGAGGTGCGTCTTGAGCGTCGCGCCGAAGAAGGGGTGCGAGTAGTCGAACGTGCCGCTGACTGCGTTCCGCGGCGTGTAGAGCGGGTTCACCACCGACTCGGTGTTGGTGAAGGGGTTGAACGCCTTCGAGTAGGTGACCTTGGTGTAGGCGTAGTTCAGGCCCAGGGTCAGGCCTTCGACCGGCGCGATCTGGAAATCGGCCTCGAAGCCCTTGGTCTTGCCGCTGGCCGCGTTGGTGGTCTCCAGGGTGCCGCGGTTGTTGCCCGGGATGATGGCGTTGAAGTCGACCTGGATGTCCTTGATGTCGCCGTAGAAGGCCGCGACGTTCAGGCGGGCGCGGCGCTCCCAGAACTCGGTCTTGGCGCCGAGCTCGTACATGGAGACCGTTTCCGGATCGAAGGCGCGGTAGGTCAGGGAGCGCGAGTTGGCGCCGCCGGCCTTATAGCCCGTGCTCCATTTGGCGTAGACGTTCACGTCGTCGCTGAGGTCGTAGGCCGCGTCGAGCATGGGGTCGAAGCGGTCCCAGGAGGCGTCGAGCGGGATGATCCCGACGATGGTCTGGCCGGCCTCGTTCACATAGCTCGGGATGGCGCCGTTGACGGTGTCGAGGTGGCCGGTGCGCTCGTCGTGGGTGAAGCGCCCGCCGGCGGTCAGGTGCAGGGCGGTCATCGAGGCCGGCGTCCAGGTCGCCTGGCCGAAGACGCCGTAGCTCTTGGTCTGGGCGTGGCTGGCCCGGTCGAAGGGCACGGTGGCGAAGTCGAGCGGAATCTGGCTGTAGCCGGTGCCGTCGGCGTTCCAGCGCAGGGAGTTCGGCGTCTGGGCGTTATCGCGCACGTGCTCGTCGTAATAGAAGGCGCCGGCGGCGAACTGGACCTGATCGAGGTCGCCGATGAACTGCAGCTCCTGGCTGAACTGGTGCTGGTAGACGTTGGCCGTCGAGTAGCGGGCGAAGGGGCCGTTGGGGGCGTAGACCGACAGGGCGACGGCGCCGTTGTCATACTGGGTCTGGTCCAGCTCGCGGTAGGCCGTGATCGACTTGAGCTGCAGCCAGTCGTTGGCCTGCCATTCGAGGTTCAGGCGGTGGCCCGAGGTCTTGCCCTCGCTGAGGCGCAGCGGCACGCCGATCCGGGCCGAGTCGGCGCGGTCCGGCTGCGGCGGGTTGATCGGCGCCAGGGGCAGCGAGCCCTGCTTGAGCAGCTGCACGAAGTAGGGCGTCGTGCCGTCGTAGGAATTGTCGTAGGCGTAGTCGACGGTGAAGGCGTCGGTCGGCTGATACAGGGCTTCGACCTGGAAGCCGTGCTTGTCGTAGCTGTTGAAGCCGGGCTGGCCGGCGGCGGGATTGGAGGTCGTGCCGTCGCGCTTGCTGATCAGGCCGTCGAGCTTCAGCGAGAAGCCGTTGACCTCCGGCAGGTCGACGTGGGCCTCGGCGCGGTAGCTGCCGTAGTTCCCGACGCCGGCGAGGGCGTTCATCTTGAACTGGCCGCTGGGGCGGCGGGTGACGATGCTGATGGCGCCACCCATGGTGTTACGGCCGAAGAGCGTGCCTTGCGGGCCCTTCAGCACCTCGATGCGCTCCAGGTCGTAGAGCGCCGAGCCGAGGCCCTGGGCGCGGCCCAGGTAGACGCCGTTGATATAGACGCCGACGGCCTGGTCGCGGGCCGGCTGGTTGGCGTCGCCCGAGGCGCCGATGCCGCGCACGCCGAGCGTCAGGGCCGAGCTGCGGGCGAAGAACGGCGCGACACGAAGGGACGGGATGGCGCCGTCGCCGAGGTCGGCCAGCGATTGAACGTGGCGGGCCTCCAGGGCCTCCTGGCCGAGCACCGAGATGGCGATCGGGGTGTCCTGCAGATTGGTGGCGCGCTTCTGGGCGGTGACGACGATCTCCTCCAGGCCGGTGGCGGCGTCGGCCGCGGCGGCGTCGTCGGCGGCGTGGGCGAAGGCGGGCGCGAAGGCGACCATGGCCGCGCCGGTCAGCAGGGCGGCCCGGAAGGCCGCCGGCTTGAGAAAGCTGTTCATGAATTTCCCCTGAGCCGCGTCGGGCGGCTGGCGGGGTCGTTAGGCCTGCATCGTGATGCTAGAACGAATGTCAGGTGACATTCGAACGAATGTTATGTTGCGGCTTGATGACGGTGGCGGGCGCGGCGTCATGACGCTTGCGCTCGGGGTTCGGGGTCGAGAATTATCGGTTACGCAAGCTTCCCCGATGTCGCGACGGATGCCCGCTACCCTTCGCCAGCGCTGAAAGTACCTGATGACCGAACGACTCACGCTGGCGGCGGTCGACCAGATCGCGACTCGCGGCGCCGCCGCCACCTCCGCGCGATCCGTCGCGGCGGCGGCCGGGGTCGCGGCCAGCGCCATCAATTACAATTTCGGCGGTATAGAACACTTGTTCTCGGCGGCGTTCGGCCATGGGGTCGAGGCGACGATAAGCTGGCAGGAACGGGTGGAGTGCGACATCGCGGCTCTGCCGACCGGTCCGGCCGGGGCCGCCCTGGCCCTCGAACAGGTGATCGCCGAGTGGACGTCCACCGGCCGCTCGTTGGCGCTGCTCTATCAGGAGGCGCTGGCGACGGTCCCGGCGACGGGGCCGGCCTTGGCCTGGGCCCGGCTGTGGGGTGACTTCTGGCGGCGGGCGGCGACCCGCTGCGGCCTGGGGGAGACCGAGGCGCGGCTGATGCACGCCCTCTTCGAATCCGAAGCGCTCTACAATCTGTCGTCCTGGTCGCCGGCGCTTGAGCGAGCGGCGCTGCGTGAGCTTTGCGACCATGCCGCGCATGTCTGGTTCGGGAGCACGCAGCGCGCGCCGGCCGGAGCCTTCGCCCTGGCGGAACATACGGCGGGCGTGCTCACCGAGGGGGCGGTGGCGCCGGCCGCGATGAAGATCGCCGAGGCGGCGGCGGCGGTGGTCGAAGACGCGGGGCTGGGCGGCCTGACCCATCGCGCCGTCGCCGCCCGCGCCGGCGTGACCACGGGCGCGGTCACGCACCATTTCCGCACCGCCGAGGACCTGACCGCCGGGGCGGTGCGCGGCCAGGTGATGACCATGGTCGCGCCCGAGGAAAACCCCTCCTGGCGGCCGCGCACCAACCTGCTCACCGTCGACCAGCTGTTCGCCGGCATCGTGGACTACGCGGTGACGGACCGGCCCTGGGGGCCGTCGCTGCGGCGGCGGCATCTGTTCCTGGCGGCCGTGCGCCGGCCGGAGCTGGCGGCCTCGGCGGCGGTGATCCGCTTCGCGCACGGCGGCACGCTCGGCCGCAATCTGGAGCAGCTGTTCGCGGTCCCGCCCGAGCTTCGTTCGCTCCACGCCGGGTCGATGTCGCGGATCATCTCCTCCAGCTGGTTCGCCTGCGTCATTGATCCCCAGCCGCGAGTCGCGCAGCGTGCGTTGCTCGAGGCGATGTGGGCCGGCGCCCTGGCCGTCCTGCCGCAGCGGCCCATGCCCGCCTAGCCGCGCTCCGCGGCCAGGATCGCCTCGAGGCCTTCGCGGTAGCTCGGATACTGCGGCGCCCAGCCGAGCTCGGCCTTGGCGCGGGCGTTGGAGACGCGGCGGTTCTCGGCCCAGAAGCGGGCGGCGCCGGCCGACAGGGGTTCGGCGTCCCAAGCCATGGCCGGCGGCGGCTCCATGCCCAGCAGCCGCGCCGCATAGGCGGTGACTTCCTCGGAAGGGGCCGGTTCGTCGTCACAAAGATTGTAGGACGCCCCGGCGCGCGGGGCCGCGATGGAGGCGGCCAGGCCGGCGGCGATGTCGTCCACATGGCAGCGGCCGAACACCTGTCCCGGTTTGACCGGCCGGCGGGCGACGCCCTCGCGCAGCTTGTCGAAGGCCGAGCGGCCGGGGCCGTAGATGCCCGGCAGGCGGAAGGCGCAGACCGTCAGGCCCATGCCGCGCCCGACCTGACGCCAGTCGCGCTCGGCGCCGACCCGGCGGGCGCCCTCGACCGACTGGGCGGAAAGCGGGCTGTCCTCGAACACCCACCGGCCGCCGCGATCGCCGTAGACGCCGGTGGTGGAAAGGTAGCCGATCCAGTCGGGGAAGGCCTGGGCGAGGGCCAGGGCCGGAACCATCGACTCCAGGCCCGGACAGCCGGTCGCGGTCGGCGGGGCGGAGATCAGGATGGCGTCGGCGTCGGCCAGGGCGTCGGCGGTCTTGAACCGGTTGGCCGGATCGACGGCCTCGTGGCCGGCCGCGCGCAGCGCCTCGGCCTGGGACGGATCGCGGGCGGTGACCGCGAAGGACCAGCCCTCGGGAGCGAGACGGCGCATCAGCGCCTGGCCGGTATAGCTATGACCGAACAGAAAGAGCTTCACGGGCGGCAAGGTGCACGAAGCGTGCCGGGGAGGGAACCTCCGAGGGGCCGCCCTCGTCCTTCGAGGCCGCTTCGCGGCGCCTCAGGATGAGGACTACTGAGGCGTTGCAGTCGAAATCCTCACCCTGAGGTGCGAGCCCTTCGAGACGCCGCCTGCGGCGGCTCCTCAGGACAGGCGAGCGAGCCTCGAAGGGCGGGGATTTCGTATCCGCTACTCCACCGTCACCGACTTCGCCAAATTCCGCGGCTGATCCACGTCCGCGCCCTTCAGCACGGCGACGTGGTAGGCCAGCAGCTGGATCGGGGCGGCCATGACCAGCGGCGAGATCAGCGGGTCGGATTGCGGGGCGGTCATCACCACGCGGGCGCCGGGCGGGGCGTGGCGGGCGCCCTCGGGGTCGGTGATGAACACCACCGGGCCGCCACGCGCCATCACCTCGCTCATGTTGGACGCCGACTTCTCGTAATAGCTGTCGTAGGGCGCCAGGATGATGATCGGCGTCGCCTCGTCGACCAGGGCGATGGGGCCGTGCTTCAGCTCGCCGGCGGCATAGCCCTCGGCGTGGATGTAGCTGATTTCCTTGAGCTTCAGGGCGCCTTCGAGGGCCAGGGCCGACATCGGGCCGCGTCCGAGGTAGAGCACGTCTCGGGCCTTGGCGACTTCGGCGGCGACCTCGCGGACGGCGTCCTCCAGGCCGATGGCTTCCTGCATCAGGCGCGGGGCCTCCAGCAGCACGCGGACCAGGCGCTGCTCCTCGGCGTCGTCGATCTTGCCGCGCGCATGGGCGGCCTTGATGGCCAGGGCGGTCAGCACGGCGACCTGGGCGGTGAAGGCCTTGGTCGAGGCGACGCCGATCTCGGGGCCGCAGTGGATCGGCCAGACCACGTCGACCTCGCGGCCGATGGTCGACTCGACGGTGTTGAGCACCGCGCCGCTCTTCATGCCGCGCTCGGTGCAGTAGCGCAGGGCGGCGAGGGTGTCGGCCGTCTCGCCCGACTGCGACATGGCGATGGCCAGCGAGGTCGGGCGGATCGACGGTTCGCGATAGCGGAATTCCGAGGCGATCTCGACGTCCACAGGCAGATCGGCCAGCTTCTCGATCAGGTACTTTCCGATGACCCCGGCGATGTAGCTGGTGCCGCAGGCGACGATCTGGACGCGTTCCAGATTGGCCCAGTCGATATCGCCGGCGACCTTGGTGCGCGAGGTGATCGGATCGACATAGGCGGCGATGGTGCGCTGGCAGCCCTCCGGCTGGTCGTGGATCTCCTTCTCCATGAAGTGGCGATAGTTGCCCTTCTCCATGAGCACGGCGCTGGCCGAGAGGATGGTGATCGGCCGCTCGACCGGCTTGCCGTCGGCGCCGAAAATCTTGGCCCCCGCGTGGTCGACCAGCACGTAGTCGCCGTCATGCAGATAGGCGATGCGGTTGGTGAAGGGGCCGAGCGCCATGCCGTCGGAGCCGACGAACATCTCCCCGTCGCCATAGCCGACCGCCAGGGGCGGGCCGTTGCGGGCGCCGAGGATCACCTCGTTCTCGCCGCCGATCAGCACGCTGAGGGCGTAGGCGCCGGAGAGGCGATCGAGGGTGGCCTTGAAAGCGTCGAGGGGCGAAAGGCCGGTGGCCAGTTCGCGGTTCAGCAGGTGGGCGACGACCTCGGTGTCGGTGTCGCTCTCGAACACGGCGCCGGCGGCCTGAAGTTCGGCCTTCAGCTCGGCGAAGTTTTCGATGATGCCGTTGTGGACCACCGCCACGCGGCCGGCGATGTGGGGGTGGGCGTTGCGTTCGGTCGGCCCGCCGTGGGTGGCCCAGCGAGTGTGGCCGATGCCGGTGGTGGCGACGAGGGGGTCGGCCTCGACCACCTTTTCCAGTTCGCGCAGCTTGCCGGGCGCCCGGCGGCGCTCGAGCTTGCCGTTCACCTGGGCGGCGACGCCGGCGCTGTCGTAGCCGCGATATTCCAGCCGGCGGAGGCTGTCGATCAAGCGCTCAGTGACCGGCCTGGTCCCGACGATGCCGATGATCCCGCACATGGGCGTAAGTCCTTTGATTCGCAGCCGCGGCTCGTTAGCCTTGGTTGTGGGCGCCCGCCTTTATCATTCGACAACAGCGCCGCACGTAAATCCGCATTTCCGTTCGTTTCCAAGGTGGGGCGTTTCGGCGATGCGGCGGAGAGCCTCGATGAGCAAGCGCACCTACTTCGGCACCGACGGCATTCGCGGGCAGGCCAACAAGCACCCGATGACGGCCGAGGTCGCCCTGCGCGTGGGGCTGGCGGCCGGCAAGCTGTTCCGCAGCCAGGACGACCGGCGCCACCTGGTGGTGATCGGCAAGGACACGCGGCTCTCCGGCTACATGATCGAGCCCGCCCTGGTGGCGGGTTTCGCCAGCGTCGGCATGGACGTGCGCCTGTTCGGCCCGCTGCCGACCCCGGCGGTGGCGATGATGACCCGCTCGATGCGCGCCGACCTCGGGGTGATGATCTCGGCCTCGCACAACAACTTCGCCGACAACGGCATCAAGCTGTTCGGCCCCGACGGTTACAAGCTTTCCGACGAGCAGGAACTCGGCATCGAGGCCTTCATGGACGAAGGCCTGCAGGAAGGCCTAGCCGAGCCGCGCGCCCTCGGCCGCGTGCGCCGCATCGACGACGCCCAGGCTCGCTATGTCGAGATCGTCAAGGCGACCTTCCCGCGCGACCTCAGCCTCGCGGGTCTGCGCATCGTGATCGATTGCGCCAACGGCGCCGCCTACAAGGTGGCTCCGACCGCCCTCTATGAACTCGGCGCCGACGTGATCCCGCTCGGGGTGACGCCGGACGGGACCAACATCAACGAGGAGTGCGGCTCCACGCATCCGGAAGCCATGGCCAAGGCCGTGCGCGAGTATCGCGCCGACATCGGCATCGCCCTGGACGGCGACGCCGACCGCCTGACCATCTGCGACGAGAAGGGCCACGTGGTCGACGGCGACCAGATCATGGCGCTGATCGCGGGCGACTGGGCGGCTTCGGGCCAGCTGAAGGCCGGCGCCGTGGTGGCCACCGTGATGTCGAACCTCGGCCTCGAACGGTTCCTGTCCCACAAGGGACTGGCCCTGCACCGCACCAATGTCGGCGACCGCTATGTGATGCAGAAGATGCGCGAGGGCGGCTTCAACCTGGGCGGCGAGCAGTCGGGCCACCTGATCCTGTCCGACTTCTCGACCACCGGCGACGGCCTGATCGCGGCCCTGCAGGTGCTGGCGGTGATGCAACGCTCCGGCCAGCCGATGAGCCGGCTATCCCGCCAGTTCGAGCCCGCGCCGCAGAAGCTGGAAAACGTGCGCTTCGCCGGCGGCAAGCCGCTGGAGAACGACAAGGTGCGGGACGCCATCAAGACCGCCGAGGCCAAGCTCGGCGACAAGGGCCGCATCCTGGTCCGCGCCTCCGGCACCGAGCCCCTGATCCGCATCATGGCCGAGGGCGACGACGAACGCCTGGTCGCCGGCCTGGTGAAGGACATCGCGGGGGCGGTGAAGAGCGCGGCGGGCTAACGCCACCCTTCTACTGATATCGTCATCCTGAGCAGCGGTCGTAGACCGCGTGTCGAAGGACGCGTGGCGGCGCCGCTTTGCGTCCTTCGACACGGCCGCCGCGCGGCCTGCTCAGGAAGACGAAGGCTCGCGCAGGGCGCTTGACTCCTCGCATCCATCATAATAGCCATTGGGTTATATCACCTAGTGGTTATCAAGATGACCCCTGACGCTCTCGACGCGGCCTTCGCCGCCCTCGCCGACCCCACCCGCCGGGCCATCCTCGTGCGCCTCGCCGAAGGCGAAGCCTCGGTGATGGAGCTCGCGGAGCCTTTCGCCATGAGCCAGCCGGCGATCTCGAAGCATCTCAAGGTGCTGGAGAAGGCGGGGTTGGTGTCCCGCGGCCGCGAGGGCGCCAGGCGGCCGGTGAAGGTGGAGCTGGCGACCTTCAACGAGGTGATCGGCTGGCTCGAAGGCTACCGCGAGATGTGGCGCCGGCGGTTCGACACCCTCGACGCCCTGCTTGACGAACTGAAGTCCCAAACCCCCAAGACTTAAGGAGAAACGCCATGACCAAGCCCCTGACGGTAAGCCTGCCCTCCGACACCCAGATCCAGGTCGACCGCGCGTTCGACGCCCCGCCGGAGCTGATCTTCCGCGCCTGGTTCGAACCCGCCCTGGTGCGCCGCTGGCTGCTCGGTCCGCCCGGCTGGACCATGCCCGAATGCGAGATCGACGGCCGGGTGGGCGGCGCCTATCGCTTCGTGTGGACCAGCGACGACGGCCAGCACACCATGGCCATCGGCGGCGTCTACAAGGAGATCGCGCGGCCGGACGGCTGGACGGCGACCGAGCGCTTCGAGCCGGGCTGGTACGAGGGCGAGGCGCTGGTGCGCAGCACCCTCGTCGACCAGGGCGGCAAGACCCTGCACACCATGGTCATCACCTACGAGACCAAGGAAGGCCGCGACATGGCCCTGCAGAGCGGCATGAGCGACGGCATGGAAGCCGGCTACCAGCGGCTGGACGCCATCCTGGCGGAGGAGACCGTCTGACCATGTTCCGCAAGGTCGCCTTCACACTTCGCATCGCGTGACGCCAGCGGGCTTCGAAGTCTAATCCCCGACATCCGTGGGAACGAAAGCCTGCTCGCCCTCTTCCAATTCCAGGGAAGAAAGGGCCCTGGGCCTGATCGTTCCGCTAATGAGCCCGGCGATGAAATCGGTGAGGTCGCATTCGACCAACTCGGCTTCCTCGTCGAACCACTTATGGTCCCAAACGACTATCGGCCATTCGTCCACCGGTCCTCGCGTCAGCCAGAAGAGCGTGAGGCCGGTATCTACGCTTCCGCAAGCCAGCAATCCGCCTGGCTGGGGCCACATGCGGATAGACGGGTAATCGCGAACGAAGTCTCTCTGTACTTCGTATATGCTCGGAAGGAGCAGTCCGCCGGGGCCGGGCCCGATCGGCATCAGAAGACCGAGACCTCCGAAGAATTGGCCGTCGCCATAAATCTTGGCGAGGGCCTTGTAGTCCTGCGGTAGGGGCGTCCCGATCTCGGCCTCGATCGGCTCCCAGGGACCATCGAAGGTGTAGGTGGGCGCCGCCGGCGGCGGCAGGACTTTCAGGAGGTTCTGTATGGTCATGGCTGGCGTCGCGCTGGGTTCCGAATAATCCTGGCATCGAAGCCATTTCGAGCACTATTGCTCATCATCAGGAGGGAGGTGGGCGCAAGGACGCCCCGAGTGTAAATGGGCGCGGTCGTCAACTCGACGATCTCCCCGCCCTTCACACGCTTTCGGATAGCATTCTCTGCACGTTGCATATCTGACTGATTGGCCCTCTGATCCATTGTCACCATATGCTCTGGACTGTCGCCAAGACCGCCAAACTGCTTGGCGATAGTATGCCCTCTTTGCTGCTTGTTCTTTTTCGGAGCGCCAAGCCAGCCCGGCGGCTCGACCTTTTGGTTGGCCCTTGTACCGGTGCGCAGCATGTCGGGTGTAATCAGAGCATTAGCCGTTCCCGCCTGACCTTGTTCGTTAACCTGGGCGTACCGGAGCGGTTCTCGCCGCAGGCTGGGAAGCGGGGGTTGCTTAGGCGGTGGCGCGAGCGGTCCTCGCACGCGGGTTGCGCCGAATGCGACGCCTTGAGTTCCTAGATCGAGAAGCGAGCCACCAACAAGCGCCGAGTCCCGCATCTGCGGTGAGGCTCCCGCGACGGTCGCGATCCCATAGGCTGAGGCCCCGAGCGGGTTATTCGCCATGAAGCGAATGCGCTCCATAGCTCGGCGACGCTCTTCCTGTTCTTCCGGCGAAACCGTCGAAGCAAGCATGTTGGCGCGCCCATCATCGATCTCCCGGTAGGTCTGCCCTCCGATGGTGACCATGCCGTTCCGAAGAGGCGGCTGATCTTGGAACCGAGGTGTGTTTGAGTACCATGAGGCCGCCGGGGCCGGGCTGGGCGCACCGCTCAACGGGCCGTTGAAACGCGGTCGTTCGTTGGTGCGCGCCGAGGTGTTAGGGCTGAAAGGCTTCGCCTTTTGCTGCGGCTGAGAACCCATTTGATCTCCAAGTTCGAACCAAGAACAGGCGCTTTGCGGCGCCGCCTGAACGCTTCCATCGTCTCACGAGGAAGAGGCTATTAAAAGAACAAAAGGAGAACTTTCCACGACTAAGTCATCAGCCCACGCTCGAACCCCAGGTTCGAAGCATGAGCATAAAAGAAGGGGCGCGGCCGTGCGGCTGCGCCCCTTTCGGTCTTGCCTGATCCTCAGCTTGGTTCCCGGCCTTCGCCGGGATGAGCGGAGGTGTGGGATCAGATTTCCTGGTTGTAGCTGCCCACTTCCGGGTGTTTGGCGAGGCGCGGCTTCACTTCCTCGCGGAACAGGGCGCGCATGTCGTCGGCGCTCTGGGTGCTTTCGACCACCACGACCATCTCGGGCTTGTTCGACGAGGCGCGGACCAGCAGCCACGAGCCGTCTTCCAGCGCGACGCGCACGCCGTTGACGGTGACCACGTCCTTGATCTTGCGGCCGAGGATCGAGCCGCCGGCGGCGGCCAGGTCTTCGTATTCCTTCACGATGCGGGCGACGACGTCGTACTTCACCTCGTCGGCCGCGTGCGGGCTCATGGTCAGGGAGGTGTAGGCCACCGGCAGGGCCTTCTTCAGCTCGGAGAGCTTCTTGCCCGGGTTGCGGTCGAGCATCGACAGCACGGCGGCGGCGGCCACCAGGCCGTCGTCGTAGCCGCGGCCGAGATCGCCGGCGAGGAAGAAGTGGCCCGACTTCTCGAAGCCGGCCAGGGCGCCGACCTCGGCGGTCTTGCGCTTGATGTAGCTGTGGCCGGTCTTCCAGTAGATGGTGGTGCAGCCGTTCTCGGCCAGGATCGGGTCGGTGGCGTAGAGGCCCGTGGACTTCACGTCGACGATGAAGGTCGCGCCCTTGTGCAGGGGGGCCAGGTCGCGGGCCAGCATCAGGCCGATCTTGTCGGCGAAGATTTCCTCGCCTTCGTCGTCGACCACGCCGCAACGGTCGCCGTCGCCGTCGAAGCCGAGCGCCAGGTCGGCGCCGTGCTTCTTCACTTCCTCCGCCATCGAGACCAGCATCTCGTGGTCTTCGGGGTTCGGGTTGTAGCGCGGGAAGGTGTAGTCGAGGTCGGTGTCCATCGGGATCACCTCGACGCCCATGCGGGTCAGGGCCTCGGGGGCGAAGGCGCCGGCCGTGCCGTTGCCGCAGGCGCAGATCACCTTCAGCGGGCGGGTGATCTGGGCGCGCTTGGCGACGTCGGCGATATAGGCCTCGGTGACGCCCTCGACACGGGTCAGCTTGCCGCCGGCCTTGGGCTTGAACTTGCCGCCGAGCACGATGTCCTTCAGCGCGCCCATCTCCTCGGGGCCGAAGGTGAGGGGCTTCTGGGCGCCCATCTTCACGCCCGTCCAGCCGTTTTCGTTGTGGCTGGCGGTGACCATGGCGACGCAGGGAACGTCGAGGTGGAACTGGGCGAAGTAGGCGGTGGGCGACAGGGCCAGGCCGATGTCCAGCACCTCGCAGCCGGCCTCGATGAGGCCGAGGGTCAGGGCCTGCTTGATGGTCAGGGAATAGGAGCGGAAGTCGTGGCCGACCACGATGCGCGAGTGGCCGAGATCCTGGATGTAGGTGCCGAGCCCGAGGCCCAGGGCCTGGACGCCCAGGAGGTTGATGTCCGGCCCGAACAGCCAGCGCGCGTCGTACTCGCGAAAGCCCGTCGCCTTGACCAGCGGCGTGTTCTCATAGGCGGCGGTGTTGGGGACGAGGTCGGCGCGGGGCGTGAAGGTCATGAGGTCTCGCTTGGGAACTCGTTGAGGAGCAATGCGCTGCACAGCGCGAAACTAGGCCGTTAGTTCCTAACTTTTCAGACGATGCCTGCACGAAGCAGATCGTGAATGTGGATAACGCCCACGGGGCGGGCGTCTTCGACCACGAACAGCACGGTGATGCTGCGCTCGTTCATCACCCGCAGGGCCTCGGCGGCCAGGGCGCCGGCGCCGATGGTGAGAGGATTTTTCGTCATCACCTCGCCGGCGGAATGACCCATCAACCCATCCATGTGGCGGCGCAGGTCGCCGTCGGTGATCATGCCGGCCAGACGGCCTTCGCCGTCGCGCACGGCGACCGCGCCGAACCGGCCCCGGGTCATGGCGAGCAGGGTCTCGGCCATCGGCGTCGAGGCGTCGACCAGCGGCAGCTCGTCCGCACCGTGCATCAGGTCGCCGACCGTGCGCAGCATGGCGCCCAGCTTGCCGCCGGGATGAAACAGTCGGAAGTCCTGCGGGGTAAAGCCGCGGCGTTCGAGCAGGGCGACGGCGAGGGCGTCGCCGAGGGCGATCTGCAGGGTGGTGGAGGTGGTCGGCGCGTTGAGGGCCTCGGCGGCCTCGCGGGCGTCGGGCAGCAGCAGCAGGATATCCGAGGCGCGGCCGAGCGCGCTCTCAGCCGAGGCGGTCATGCCGATCAGCGGGATGGCGAAACGCTTGGCGTAGGCGATGACGTCGGCCAGCTCGCGCGTCTCGCCGGTCTTGCTGAGCGCCAGCACCACGTCGCCCGCGCCGATCATGCCGAGGTCGCCGTGGCTGGCCTCGGTGGCGTGGACGAACATCGCCGTCGAACCGGTGGAGGCCAGGGTGGCGGCGATCTTGCGGCCCACATGGCCGGACTTGCCCACGCCGGTGCAGATGATGCGGCCCTGGGCGTTGAACAGCACCTCGACGGCGCGGACGAAGCTGTCGTCCAGCGATCCGGCCAGGGCGGCGAGGCCCTCGGCTTCCACCGCCAGGACGCGGCGGCCGACTTCGATGGCGTCGAACGCGTTCATTGTTGGGGCGGCCGCAGGTTGGGGGTCATCGACGGCGCGGCGGGCGGGGCGGGGGCCTCGCCGGCCGCCTGGCGGCGGGCCTGTTCCTGACGGCGCATCGCGCCCTCGTGCTCGCGCTTCATGGCCGCCTTCATCTCCGGCGTCTGCTGGATCGGAAGGTGGCCGAAGGGGGCGGGGGACCAGTCGCCGTAGCCCTGCGGCCAAGCCATCGCCAGGGCGATCAGGACGGCGGCCAGCACGGCGAGGCCCGTGAAGAAGACGCGATCTGGGATCATCGAGGCTCCTATAGCCGCCTTGACGCCCGCTTCGCCAGCGCTTAGCGCCCCGAGGTCCGCCAGCCCCCCGGGAGTGTCTCGATGTCCGTCCTCGTCCTGCTTCGCCATGGCCAGAGCCAATGGAACCTCGAAAACCGCTTCACCGGCTGGGTCGACGTCGACCTGACGGCCGAGGGCGAGGCCCAGGCCAAGCGCGGGGGCGAGTTGATCGCCGCCGAGGGGCTGAAGTTCGACCGGGTCTATTCCTCGGTGCTGACCCGCGCCAACCGCACCGCCGAGATCGCGTTGGCGGCCGCCGGCCAGGGCGACCTGCCGATGGTCAAGGACTGGCGCCTGAACGAGCGCCACTACGGCGGCCTGACCGGCTTGAACAAGGCCGAGACCGCCGCCCTGCATGGCGAGGAGCAGGTGAAGATCTGGCGTCGGTCGTACGACACGCCTCCGCCGGAGCTGGCGCCGGGCGGCGAATACGACTTCGCGGCCGACCCCCGCTACGCGGGTCAGACCCTGCCGACCACCGAGAGCCTGAAGACCACCCTCGACCGCGTGCAGCCCTATTGGGACGCCGAGATCGCGCCGAAGCTGAAGGCCGGCGAGACGGTGCTGATCGCCGCCCACGGCAATTCGCTGCGCGCCATCGCCAAGCTGCTGTTCGGCCTCTCGGCCGACGAAGTGCTCAATCTCGAGATCCCGACCGGCAATCCGCTGCGCATCGACCTCGACGCCGCGCTGAAGCCGACCGCGGCGCGTTATCTCGACACGGCGCGCGCCGAGCCCCTGCCGACCGTCTAGGCTCGTGCGGTCAAGCTGGAGGCCTTTGACTCTGCTGGCCTTTTGAGCGGCGCGTAAGGGCTCGTTAAGCATGTCGCGTCACCTTGCCGCGATGAACCCGACGCAGGACCCCGTGCGATGAGCGCGCTGGCGCCCGATGAGGCGCGCCGTCGTCTGACCCAGCAGGAGGTCGACGTCATCTGCGCGCGCCACGATCGGCTGTGGACCGCGCGCCCCGGCGGCGCGCGCGCCGTGTTCACCTTCGCCGATCTGTCGGGCCTGAGCCTGAGGGACCGCAACCTCTGCGACGCCGACTTCTCGGGCGCCCTGCTGGATGGGGCCGACCTTTCGGGCGCGCGCCTCGACAACGCCAATCTGTTCGGGGCCGACCTGCAGGGCGTCCGCCTCGTCGGCGCCTCGCTGCGGCGCGCCGACCTGCGTGGGGCCTGTCTGCGCGGGGCCGATCTTTCCGGCGCCGACATGTTCGAGGCCGATCTGCGGGAAGGCGCCATCGCCGCCGCCGACAAGGCTCGGGGCTATCGGGTGCTGGAGCACCTACAGCGCGCCAGCCACGCCCACGGCGCCATCCTGGCCGGCGCCAATCTGGAGCGCTCGCGCCTGACCGGCATCGTGGCCGTGTCGGCCGACTTCACCGACGCGGTGATGAAGGACTGCAAGCTGGTCCGGGCCAACCTCAAGTCGGCGACGATGACCGGCGCGAACCTTTCCGGGGCGGACCTTTCCGGGGCCGATCTTTCGGGCGCGGATCTGCGCGACGCGGTGCTGACCGGCGCCAAGACGGTGGCGTGGAATGTCAGCGCCGCGAACCTCGCCGGCGTGCTGACCGATCGGCCGGCGGGCGTGGCCGTGACCGACATGCCCTATGAAGCGATGATCCAGGCTCACGCCCTGTGGTGCGAGACCGGCGGGCGCGAGGGCGCGCCCTCGGTGTTCAACAACGCCGACCTGCGGAATCTGAAGTCGATCCGGGGCTTCAACCTGACGGCGCTGTCGGCCAAGGGGGCGGTGTTCTACGGCCTCGACATGGAAGGGGTGCAGCTGCAGGGCGCCCACCTCGAGGACGCCGATCTGCGGGCCTGCAATCTGCGACGCGCCGACCTGCGCGGCGCCCGCCTGGCCCGCGCCAAGCTTTCCGGCGCCGATCTGCGGGACGCGCAGATGGGGCCGCTGATGATCGCCGCCGAGCGCTTTCTGCCCTGCGACCTCTCGGGGGCCGTCCTCAAGAACGCCGACTTGGCCCGCGTCGACCTGCGACGGGCGAATCTGTCGGGCGCCGACCTTTCCTGGGCGAATTTCACCAACGCCATGCTCAAGGACGCCGATCTCATGGGCGTGCAGCGCACCGGCGCCCGGGGCCTCGACGACGTCATCTGAAACGTCCTTGCCGGCCGGTTAACCGTTCGGTCGCGGTTTGGCCGCTAGCTTTCCGCCGGTTCGGGGGAGACTTCCAAGACGATGAGCGCACTCGCAAATTTCGCGGGCCGTCGCCGCCTGACCCAGGCCGAGCTGGATCTGGTGATCGCGGCGCACGAGCGGTTCGTCACCGGCAAGCCGGGCGGCAAGCGCGCCTCGCTGCGGTTCGCCAACCTTTCGGGTCTGGATCTCGTCGGCCGTAACCTGACCGAGATCGACCTTTCGGCCTCCATACTCGACGGGACGCGGCTGGTTCGCGCGCGCCTGGAGCGGGCCAATCTCTTCGGCTGCGACCTGCGCAAGGCCGATCTGCGGCAGGCCGTCCTGATCCGCGCCGACCTGCGGGGCTGCTGCCTGCGCGGCGCGAACCTTTCCCAGGCCGATCTCACCCAGGCCGACTTCCGCGAAGGCCAGGTGGCCATTCCCCACGCCCGCAAGGGCCTCGCGGCCCTGACCCACGAAAAGCGCATCGGCGAGGCCGATAGCGTCAATTTCTCCGGCGCGACGATCGACGGGGCCCAGATGGAGGGGATGTCGGCTTTCGCGGCGGACTTCACGGACTGCTCCATGCGCGGCGTGAAACTGTTCGGCGCCAATCTGAAGGACGCCGACCTCTCGGGCGCGGTGCTCGACAACGCCGACGTGCGGGGGGCGAATCTCGAAGGGGCCAATCTGCAGGGCGCGGTGATCTCCGGCAGCGACCTGGCTACCGCCCGCACCTCCGGCGCCAAGCTGGGCGGCGCGTTGAGCTCGCCCACGCCGCAGGCGTACGCGCGGGCGAAGGATCTGTTCGAGCTGATGATGGCCAACCACGCCTGGTGCCAGAGCGGCGGCAAGCGCGGCGCGCCCGCCAAGCTGGACGGCGAGGATCTGCGGCCCCTGGCCGACAAGCTGAAGGGCGTGCGCCTCACGGCGATGAGCGCCAAGGGCGCGTGTCTCGTCGGGCTCGACCTTTCCGGCGCCCATCTGCAAGGGGCGAACCTGGAAGGGGCGGATTTGCGCTGCTGCGATCTGCGCCAGGCCGACCTGCGCGGCGCGCGCCTGGCCGGCGCCAACCTGACCAAGGCCGACCTGCGCGGCGCGCATCTTTCGCCCCTGCCGCTGGGCGTGGGCCGTGCGACGGCCGCCGGGCTGGCCACCGCGCGCCTGCGTTACACCCAATTCCAGATCGCCGACCTGACCCAGGCCGCCTTCGACGACGCCGACCTGCGCGGAGCCGATTTCACCGGCGCCAAACTGCAGCAGGCCAGCCTGCGGACCGATCTGAGCGAGGCGATCGGGCTGAGGCCGCAGGCTCAGGGCTGACCCTCACCCTGGACACGAAAAAGGGCGGCGCATCGCTGCGCCGCCCGAAGTCGGGGGGAGAAATCGGGAAAAAGCGATTAGGCCGCCGTCTGGCCTTCGATGGCCGGTTGTGACGCGGTGGTCGCGATCTCGATCCGGCGGGCCTTGAGGGCTTCCGGCACTTCACGCTGCAGAGAAATCGACAGCAGGCCGTCAGCCAGGGCGGCGTCCTTTACGACGACATAGTCGGCGAGCTGGAAGCGGCGCTCGAAATTACGCTCGGCGAGGCCGCGATGCAGGAAGCGGCGGGTTTCGTCATTGGCCGTCTTGCGGCCCTGGACGGTAAGCAAATTCTCTTTGACCTCGATCGAGAGCTCTTCCGGCTTGAAGCCGGCGACGGCGATCTCGATGCGGTAGGCGTTCTCGTCGGTCCGCTCGATGTTGTAGGGCGGATAGCCGGTGGGGCCTTCGCTGGCGGCGGCCGCGTCGAGCAGGCCGGCCAGGCGGTCGAAACCGACGGCGGAACGGTAGAGGGGGGTAAGGTCGATGCGCATGTCGCGATCCTTCTCGTCAAGCAAGGTTCGATGTGACGAGCCTTCGGCCGGTCCCCGAGAGGCCCCGATCTGCGGCTCGGAAGGCCCGGTCATCCAGCGCCTTCGTCTAACGAGATAGGGGGCGGGTTTTGCGGTTCAAGGGGGCGCCGCCGCCCCGCTTTGACCACATCGACGGTGCAGTCTAAGCCCTTCGGGAGGCGACAGCAGCGCAAGGAAAACGGATGACGGATCGGCGGCCCCCCAGCTTGGGGCAATGGTCACGGCGCGCGGTGCTGGGCGGCGTGGTGCTCGGCGCGGCAGGCCTCGCGGCTTGCCAGCGCAAGGGCGAGGCGCAGAAGGCCGCCCCCGCCGCGCCGATACGCATGGGCCGTCCGACGACGCTGGAGGCCGCGGTGGCCGGCGAATGGCGCGCCCCGGCCGACAAGGCCCGCGACCCATGGCGCCATCCCGTCGAGACCCTGAAGTTCTGGGGCGTCCAGCCCGGCATGACCGTGGTCGAGTTCTGGCCGGGCGCCGGTTGGTACAGCGATATCCTGGCCCCGTTCCTGGCGGCGACGGGCGGCAAGCTCTACGCGGCGCAACTGCAGGCGGACGATCCCAGCGAACCGGCGGCCGCCGAGATCGTCGAGGCTTATCGCGGCAAATTCACCGGCCGTCCGCGTATCTACGGCCAGGTCGAGGTCACCGCCTTCGGCCCGACCAGCGGCCCGGTGGCGCCTGCGGGTACGGCGGATCGCGTGCTGTTCCTGCGCAACGTCCATAACTGGATGGCGGCCGGCGTGATCGACAAGGCGTTCCACGACGCCTTCGCGGCCCTGAAGCCCGGCGGCGTGCTGGGGATCGAGGAGCATCGCGGCGATCCCGGCGGGGTGCAGGATGTGCTGGCGGCCTCGGGCTATGTGCAGCAGGCCTATGTGGCGCAGCTGGCGCAGGACGCCGGCTTCGTCGCCGACGGCGCGAGCGAGATCAACGCCAACCCGAAGGACACCAAGGACCATCCGTTCGGCGTCTGGACCCTGCCGCCCACCCGCCTGACCGCCCCGCGCGGCGAGGCGGCGCGTGAGGGCTTCGACCATGCGAAGTACGACGCCATCGGCGAGAGCGACCGCATGACGCTGCGTTTCCGGAAGCCGGCGTGAGGCGTCTCGCGTTCGCCGCCGGGATCGCGCTCGGCCTCACGGCCTTCGGCGCGCAGGCCGCCGAGCGGCTGGTCGACGCCCGCCAGGTGTTCGGCTTCCTGAGCGCCTATCAGTCGCTGACCCCGGCCGAGCGCAACCTGTTCACCATGGGCTATGCGCTGCGCCAGTCCGGCAAGCCGGTGGTCGCCGACGTCACCCTGGTCGAGGCCGACGGCAAGCGCACCCCGTTGCCGGTCGACGCCGAGGGCCGCTTCACGCGCCTGCCGACGGCGGCTCAACTGGCCGGCAAGCCGCAGGTCGGGATCGACGACGGCATCGGCAAGGTGGCGGTGAGCATGCTGGTGGAATCCACCGCCAGGCCGGCCGCAGAAATGCCCACGGCCCAGTTCACGCCCGCCCTATCGCAGGTCAACACCGGCGTCGCCAGCAAGCTCGGGATGCTGGCGTCGCTGGTGCCGAAGGTGAACCGGGTGACCTTCGTCGGCGTCCCGTCCGGCAAGGCGGTGATGGCCGACGGTCGCGAAGTCGATCTGCCGATGGCCAAGGAGGGGCCGACCTTCGATCCGGTGGCCCTGAAGGGCGCGCGGGCGGTGCGCTTCCCCAAGCCGCCGACCCATATCCGCTTCGAGGCGGACAAGTAGAAATCTCCTTCCCCGCGTGATCTTGCCGGGCGCCGGCCTCCGGCCTATCCAGATCGCGCAACAGGCGGAGGAACGGCCATGGCGACCCTGCAAGAGATCACCGACAAGATCCGCGACGCCGTGGGCGGCGACAGCGGCCTCGGCAAGAGCCTGAAGTTCAACCTGAAGGGCGACGGCTTCATTCACATCGACGGCGACGCGGTGACCAATGAGGACGCCCCGGCCGACCTGACCCTGACCACCACCATGTCCGACCTGCAGGAGCTCGCCGCGGGCCGGCTCGACGCCACCTCGGCGGTGATGAGCGGGCGTCTGCAACTTTCGGACATGATGGCCGCCATGGCCCTGCAGCCCAAGCTGATCGCCCTCTTCCAGCGCGTTCGCTGATCCCGGGTGCCCGAAGCCGCGCCGCTGATCGGCTTGCCCGAGACGCCGGTTCCGGCCGGCGCGGCGGCCGAGTGGTTCGTCGCGCGCGACGGGGCGCGCCTGCGCGTGGCGCTGTTCCCGGCGACCGGCGAGGGCCGAGGCTCGGTGGTGGTCAGCCCAGGGCGCACCGAGCCGATCGAGAAATACCTCGAAGTGGCCGGCGAACTGACGGCGCGCGGCTATGCGGTGCTGATCCACGACTGGCGCGGGCAGGGGCTGTCGCAGCGGGCCCTGCCCGACCGGCTGGCCGGTCACGCGGCGAGCTTCGAGGGCCTGGTCGACGACTACCGGACCATGCTCGACGCCTATGAGGCGCGGGCGCCGAAGCCCTGGCTGATGATCGGCCATTCGATGGGGGGCTGCCTGGCCCTGGGCGCCCTGGTGGACGGGGAGGATCGCTTCAAGGCGGCCATTCTCTGCGCGCCGATGCTGGGCATCGTGATCAAGGAGCCGCTTTGGCTGGCCACGGGCGTCAGCGCCGCCCTGACGTGGGCGGGGCGTGGCGGAGGTCTCACCGGTCGCAACGGCGACCTGTTCTACGAGCGCTTCGAGGGCAATCTGCTAACCCATGACCGCCGGCGGTGGGACCGGATCGCGGCGACGCTGAAGGCCTGCCCCGACCTGGCGCTCGGCGCCCCGACCTGGAGCTGGCTGAACTCGGCGCTGAGCGCGATGCGCCGGCTGCGCCAGCCGCGCCTGCTGGCGGGCGTGCGCCTCCCGGTCACGATCCTGTCGGCCGGCGAGGATCAGATCGTCGACAACGCCGCCCAGGCCTATGCGGCGGAGCGACTGCCGCAAGGCAAGCTGGTGACGATAGCCGGCGCGCGGCACGAAATCCTGCAGGAGACGGACGACCTGCGGGCGGTGTTCTGGCGGGAGTTCGACGTCCTGGCTTGACGGGCCTATTCGCTCGCGGCCGGCCGCAGGAATTCGAGCGCCGCTTCGAGGCAGGCGGGGTCGCCGGCCAGGGCCATCTGGCCGCCGTCGCGGCCGATGGGGCGGCCGGTCCAGTCGGTGACGCCGCCGCCGGCGCCTTCCAGAACCGGGATCGCCGCCTCGACGTCCCAGCTCTTCAGCCCGGCCTCGACGACGAGGTCCATCGTGCCGGCCGCGACCATGGCGTAGGCGTAGGCGTCGCAGCCGAAGCGGGCCAGGCGGCTGGCGGCCCGCAGGTTGGTCCAGGCGGCGCGCTCGACCTCGTTGAAGCAGGCGTCGGCGTCGGTGGTGGCGATGATCGCCTGGGCCAGATCGGGACAGGGGCGCACGGCCAGGGGGCGCTGCTCGCCGCGCACCATAAGGCGCGAGCCGCCGGCGTGGCCGAGATAGAGTTCGCCGACATAGGGCTGGCCGATGGAGCCGAGCACCGGGCGGCCTTCATGGCGCAGGGCGATCAGGGTGGTCCACAGCGGCAAGCCGGCGATGAACGCCCTCGTCCCGTCCACGGGATCGAGCACCCAGACGAAGTCGGCGTCGGGGCGATCCTCGCCGTACTCCTCGCCGATCACCCCGTGGTCGGGGAAATGCTCGCCGATCAGCCGGCGGATGGCCGCCTCGGCGCCGCGGTCGGCCTCGGTGACCGGGTCGAAGCCGATCCCCTTGGCGGTCCCCTTGTCCTCCAGGCCGTGGTCGGCCCGGAAGAGCGGCAGGATGGCGCCGGCGGCGGCGCGGTTCAGTTCGACGAGAAAGGTGTCGAGCGCTTCGAGACGGTCGGGTGCGAGAGCCATGGGCGGAGGCTTAGCGGCCTCCGCCGATGTATTCCACCCTGCTCAGGCTGCTTCGATGTCGCCGCCGTTGAGCGACTTCGCCAGGTCCAGCAGGCGACGACGCGGCCGCTCGCCGAGCTGGTAGTAGGCGCGGATCAGATCCATCGTTTCCTTGCGGGCGAACATTTCGCCGCCCTCGGCCTCCACGTTCTGAGCCTGGCCGGCGATCTCGCGGCGGGCGGCCTCCGACAGGCCGTCGTAGAAATAGCCGACCGGAACCTCGAGGGCTTCCGACAGCTGCCACAGGCGGGCGGCCGAGATGCGGTTGGCGCCGCACTCGTACTTCTGAATCTGCTGGAAGCGAACGCCGACCGTGCCGGCCAGCTGCTGCTGGGTGAGACCGAGAAGGCGACGGCGGCGGCGCAGGCGGCGGCCGAGGTGGACGTCGATATCGTTGCTCATGGGCGTCTGCCCCCAATCCTGTGTATGCCGTCCCAGAACGGAACGATCTGGACTGGCGGTCGCAAGTCGCGCGCCAAGCGAACTATGAGGCCAGGATTGCGCGTCCTGCGTGACGCGGCTTAGAGAGGCGTATGACCGCCCCGCGCGACTCTTTCGCTCAGCGCATGGCCTGGCGCCTCGAGGCGATCGGCTACGACCTCTTCACCGGAACCGTGCGGCTGATGGGCGTCGAGACCGCGTCGGCCTTCGGCGGCTGGCTGCTCAAGCTGATCGGGCCGATGAGCGGGGCCGACAAGGTGGTGCGCCGCAATCTGAAGCTCGCCTTCCCGGAGAAGGATCAGGCTTGGCACGAGCGGATCGTGAAGGCCCAGTGGGAGAACGTCGGCCGGACGTTCGCCGAATTCCCGATGATGGACAAGCTGCGGCCCTCGACCGGCCGGGTCGAACTGGTCAACGGTGAGCGCCTGAAGGAGATCGCCGCCAGCGGCAAGCCGGTGGTGTTCGTTTCGGGGCACCTGTCGAACTGGGAGGTGATGCCGGCGGCCATCGTCGATTCCGGCGTCGTCTGCGAGATGACCTATCGGGCGGCCAACAACCCCTACATCGACGAGCGCTGGAAGAAGAGCCGGGCGCGCTATGGCGTGAAGCTGTTCGCGCCCAAGGGCGGCGACGGCTCGCGCGAGCTTCTGGCCGGCATGATGCGCGGCGCCTCGGTGGCGCTGATGAACGACCAGAAGTTCAACAACGGCCTGGCCGGAACCTTCTTCGGCCACCTGGTGCACACCGCGCCGGCGCCGACGCGCCTGGCCCTGCGGTTCGGCACCGTGCTGCAGCCGATGAGCGTGCAGCGGCTGAAAGGGGCGACCTTCCGCGCCGTGGTGCACGATCCCATCGAGGTGCCGAACACCGGCGACCGCTCGGCCGACATCAAGGCGGGGGTCGACGCCGTCAACGCCTTCATGGAGGCCCGCGTGCGCGAGCGGCCCGAGGAATGGTTCTGGGTCCACCGCCGCTTCCCCAACGAGGTCTATGCGGCGCTGGCGGAGGAGAGGGGCTGAGGGGCCGCCCTCGTCCTTCGAGGCCCGCTATGCGGGCGCCTCAGGATGAGGGCTACTCGAAGCGTCGCGCTTCATTCGAAATCCTCATGCTGAGGTGCGAGCCCTTCGAGACGCCGCTTGCGGCGGCTCCTCAGGACAAGCTGCGCGAGCCTCGAAGCACGAGGATTTCGTCGCTCTCCGCTAAGCCGCCCGCTTCGGCAACATCCCCAGCGCGATCACGGCCAGGGCGGCGATCACCGCCGGGATGGCGGTGAGCAGCAGGATCGATTTGACCGGGACCTGCAGCGAGATCAGCACCCCGCCCACCGCCGGCCCGACGATCGAGCCGATCCGGCCGACCCCCAGCGCCCAGCCGACGCCGGTCGAACGGACGTGGGTCGGGTAGACGGTCGCCGCCACCGCGTTGGCGCCGGTCTGGCCGCCGATGACGCCGAAGCCGACGCCGAACACGACGAGCGCGAGAAGGGCCAGGCCGCCGCCCGCCAGGTAAGCGACGCCGGCGACGCAGGCGGCGGCTCCGAGGTAGGCGGGGATCAGGGCCGTGCTCGGCCCCTTGCGGTCGATGATCCAGCCGAGCACGAGCGAGCCGACGATGCCGCCGACCTGCATCCAGATGCCCAGGGTGACGGCTTGGCGGATGCTGGCCCCGACGGAGGTCATCAGGGTCGGGAGCCAGTTGACCATCATGTAGATGACCAGGAGGCTGCAGAAGAACACCAGCCACAGCAGCAGGGTGCGCGGCGCCTGGCCGTGACGGAACAGCTCGGCCACGGACATGCGGCCGCCCGAGGCCGCCTCCGGCCTCAGGGCGACCTCGGCGGGCAGGCGCGGATCGAGCTTGCGCAAGATCCTGGCCACCTTGTCCGGCGCCTTGCCGGCGAGAGCGAGGAAGCGGGCCGATTCCGGCAGGGCGAAGACGAACAGCGGCAGGGCCAGCAGCGGCAAGGCGCCGCCGACGATGAATACCGCGCGCCAGCCGTAGGTGGGGATGAACTGCCCGGCCAGGACGCCGCCGACCAGCGAGCCCAGGCTGAAGCCGTTGAACATCATGGTGATGAGGAAGGCGCGGCTGCGGGCGGGGGCGTATTCCGAGGTCAGGGCGATGGCGTTGGGCATGCAGCCGCCGAGGCCGAGGCCGGTGAGGAAGCGCAGGGCCAGGAGGCTGGTGACCGAGTCCGCCCAGGCGGTAGCCAGGGTGAAGATCCCGAACAGGGCGGCGGAGACGAGGATGATCGGCTTGCGCCCGACCTTGTCGGCGAGAGGCGCGATCAGCAGGGCGCCGAGCATCAGGCCGAACAGGCCGGCCGAGAACACCGGGCCGAGTTCGCCCGGCGGCAGGCTCCAGTCCTTGATGATGGCCGGCGCGACGAAGCCGATGGCCTGGACGTCGAAGCCGTCGAAGAACAGCACCAGGGCGCAGAGGGCGAAGAGGCCCATCTGGAACGGCGAAAGCTTACGGTCGTCGATGACCTCGGCAAGCTGGACCGTGGTGGCCATGGGGCTTCTCCCTGACGTTTCTTCTTTTGGTTGGGACGCCTAGTCGGCGTCCGGCTGGTTTTCCGGCGCGGCGGCCTTGAAGGCGGAAAGCGCGAGGCAGGCGGTCTCGGCGGCCAGCAGGCGCGGGAAGGCGTCGAGCCTGGCGCCGAAGCGGCGGGCGTTGACGAACTGCGGGACCAGGAAGGCGTCGGCCAGGGTCGGGCCCGCGCCGAAGCAGAACGGGCCGGGCTGATCGGCGATCAGCGCCTCGCAGGCGGAAAAGCCGTCCTCGATGGCCCTGGCGGCCCAGGCGCTGACGGCGGCCTCGTCGAGCCCGGCGGCGCGCAGGCGGCCCAGCACCTTGAGGTTCTGCAGCGGGTGAGTGTCGCAGGCGATCACGTCGCAGAACGCCCGCACCCGCGCCCGCAGCGCCGGGTCGGCCGGCAGCAGGGCGGGGCTGGGGAAGACGTCTTCCAGATACTCGCAGATGGCCAGGGACTGGGTGAGCACCGCGCCGTCGTCGAGTTCGAGCGCCGGCACGAAGCCCTGCGGATTGAGCCGCAGGAACTCCGGCTGCTTGTGCTCGCCGGTGCGCAGGTTGTGCGCCGCCGTTTCGTAGGCGAGGCCCTTGAGCGCCAGCGCGATGCGAACGCGATAGCTGGCGCCCGACCGGAAGAAGCTGTGCAGCTTCATGACCATCAGGCCTGCGGCGGGCCGATGGTGATGACGGTGTCGCTCAGGCCCTGGACGGTCACCTTGACGACGTCGCCCGGCACGACCGGACCGACGCCGGCCGGGGTGCCGGTGAAGATCAGGTCGCCGGGCTGCAGGGTGTAGAGCGTCGAGAGGTTGGCGATCACGTCCTCGACGGGCCAGATCAGCTCATCGAGGTCGCCCTTCTGCTTGGTCTCGCCGTTGACGGTCAGCTCGATCGGGCCCTTGGCCAGGTGGCCGACGTCCGAGACAGGATGGATCAGGCCGAGCGGCGCCGACTGCTCGAAGTTCTTGCCGGTGCTCCAGGGGCGGCCCTGGCCGCGGGCTTCCAGCTGCAGGTCGCGTCGGGTCATGTCGAGGCCGGTGGCGTAGCCCCAGACGTGCTCCAGCGCGCTCTCGGGGGCGATGTTGCGGCCGCCGACGCCGATGGCGACCACCAACTCGGCCTCATAGTGATAGTTGGCCGTCTTCGGCGGGTAGGTGACGGTGGTCCCCGACGGAACGACCGTCTCGGCCCATTTGGCGAAGTAGAACGGCGGCTCGCGGTCCGGGTCGCGGCCCATTTCACGGGCATGGGCGGCGTAGTTGCGGCCGACGCAGAAGACGCGGCGAACGGGGAAGTCGCGGCCGTCGCTGGTCTTGGCGAGCGTCGGAGCTTGGGCAGTGGGCAGGTTCACGCGCAGTCCTCTTTGTACAGATGGAGCTTTTCCTGCGCCGTCTTGTCGGAGAAGCCGAACAGGACGAGCGCGGAGTCAGCCTTGAATTCGACCGAGCGCCACGACGGCGCCGCGACGACCTTGCGGGGCGAAAGCGGGATCGTCACGCCATCGATAATGGCCGAACCCTCGCCCTCCACCACCACGAAAACCGTGCCGTCGGTCGACCGGCGGGGGCGGGTGGAAAAGCCGGCGGGCAGCAGGCGCACGTGGGCCGAGATGGTCGGCATGATCGCGCCGCCGTCGGCGGGGTTGAGGAACTCCAGGGCGTGGCCGAGGTGCGGGTCGATCTCGGCCGAGGCGGCCAGGGCGTCCAGCGCCGGGCGCCACTCGGCGTAGGGATAGTGGAACAGCGGCTGATGCTTGGGGCGGCGGTCGGCCGTCGAGCCGCTGATCGGCCGCAGGTTGCGGCCGTAGCGGGCCAGGCTGTCGCCGGGCGGGACGCTCTCCGGATACTGCTTTTCCGGCCACTTCTCGGCGAAGCTGGCGTCGAAGTGGCGGACGGTCGGGATGTCGAGCCCGTCGAGCCAGATCATCGGCTGGTCCGTGGGGTTGGAGTGGTCGTGCCACTGCCAGCCCGGGGTCAGCACCAGGTCGAACGGGCGCATGATCGCCTTTTCGCCGTCGATGGCGGTGTAGGCGCCCTCGCCCTCCAGCACGAACCGCAAGGCGCACTGGGCGTGGCGGTGCGCGGGGGCCACCTCGCCCGGCAGGATCAGCTGCAGGCCGGCGTAGAGGCTGGTGGTGATCGCCGACTGGCCCGGCAGGCCGGGGTTTTCGAGAATGACCACGCGGCGCTCGGCCTGCTCGGCCGAGATCAGGTCGCCGGCGCGCATCAGATAGGCGCGGCTGTCGTCATAGTCCCAGGCGTGGGCGACGGCGGGGGAGTTGGGCGTCGGGGCGACGAGGGCGTGCAGCACCTCCCACAACGGCGTCAGGTGGGCCGGCTCCATCTCGGCGTAGAGCTGTTCGAGCTGGGACCGCTGATCGTTCGGGAGGGCGCTCATCGACGCTCCTGCGCAAAAGGGGCTGGCGTTCGGAATGATCGCCCGCTTGCGCATTGTCAAATCCATTCCGCAATGCGCAACGCGATGTGGCTAGGTCGACCGCGCCCCCAGGGCGGCGCTGATGCTGGCGCAGACCGCCTTCAGCTCCTCGCGGACCGAGCCGTCGTAGGCGGTGTCGAAACTGTCGGAGGCCAGCAGCGTGGCGCTGAGGATGGCGCGGTTCTGCAGGTCGAAGATCGGGAAGGCGGTGGCGCGCAGGCCGGGGGTGACGGTGCCGTCCACGGCCGCGAAGCCGTCGGCCCGCACCTGGGCGCGGATCGCCTCAACATCGACCGGCTTCAGGGCGCCGCCGGCCGCCAGCTCGGCGTCGACGAAGCGTCGCACCTCGTGCTCGGGCAGGAAGGTCAGGAAGATGCGCCCGGTGGCCGAGCGCAGCAGGGGCAGCACCGAACCGACGGTCAGGGAGGTGACGACGGCGGGGGCGCCGAAGATCCAGCGCACGACCGTGGGGCCGAGCGGCCCGAGGGCGGCGATCTGCACCGTGCGGCCCGAGTGGCGGGCGAACTCGCCGATGGCGGCGTCGGCGATGCGGAAGGCGTCGATGCGGGCCAGGGCGCCGAGCCCGAGCCTCAGGGCGCCGGGACCGAGGTCGTAGCGGCCGGAGGCGGCGTCCTGCTGCACCATGTCGGCGGCGATCAGGCTGGCGAGATAGCGGTGGGTCTGGGAGGCGGACAGGCCGCAGGCCTGGGCGATGGCGCCGAGCGGCGCGGCCTCGCGCATGCCGGCCATGATCTCCAGCACCCTGAAGCCGGTGCCGACCGACTGCACGCCCTTGCGGCGGGGTTCCGCTGGGGTCTTGGCCATGGTCGGCTCCGTCTAGGCGACGCCGGGCGCGCGGGCGCCGACGAGGTAGCTGGCGTCCAGTTGCCGGCCGCGCCAGCGCAGGCGCCAGCAGAGGTGCGGACCGGTCGCCCGACCCTTCATGCCGACGAGGCCGATGGGCTGGCTCTGCGCGACGCGCTGGCCGGCGGCGACGTCGACGCGCGACTGGTGGAGGTAGAGGCTGATCAGCCCCTGGCCATGGTCGATCATGGTCAGGCCGCCCTCATAATGCATGTCTGGCTCGGCGAAGCAGACGAGGCCGGCGGCGGGGGCGACGATCGGCGTGCCCTCGGGGCAGGCGAGATCGGTTCCGAAGTGCGGCGTGGCGGGAACGCCGTTGAGGATGCGCTGGCCGCCGAACCGGCCGGAGACGCGCACCGCGACGACCGGCATGACGAAGCCGGATTTGAAGTCGTCGCTGTCGGCGTGGCTGGCGAAGCCCACGGCCTTGCGCTTCACCTCGGCGGCGATGCGTTGGAGCAGGGCCGGGTCGGTGGGGGTGACGGTGTTCTGCGGCAGGCCGTCGATGCGCTGGATGTCGTAGTCGGTGGGGGCGACGGCGACGGTGTGGCTGGTCGAGCCTTGATCGTCGGCGACGGTGATCTGGCAGGTGGGCGGACTGTCGCGGTGGAAGCCGACCACGAAATACCCGGCCGCCGAGGCGAGGCCGGCGTCCTCTCCGTCCACCGTCAGCCGCGCGCGAGGCGCCGTGCGCCCGAAGGCGAAGCCGCCCTGCTGGTAGCGGCCGTGCAGGTCGAGGCCGGGCCCGGCGGCGAAGGCGGGCGCGGCAAGAGAGGCGCCGCCGAGGCCGAGAAGCAACGCCCGGCGGTCCACCGCCGTCGAGGTCAGGGGTTCAGCTCACGCCAGCGCTGCAGAGCCTCGGCCGGACCGGCGTAGGCTTCCTGCTGGATCGGGTTCCAGTAGCGCAGGGCGTCGAGCGGGATCTTCTCGCCGCTGACGGCGCAGACGACATAGCGGCCCGGCTTCAGCAGCACGAATTCACCGTCGCCATAGTGCAGCACGGCCAGCTCGTTCGATTTTCCAAGGTCGCGGTCGAAGGCGTTCATGCGGGCAATGTAGTGCAGATGCCGCCGCTAGAACAGATCGCCCTGGCCAGGGGCGACGGGCCTGGGCTTGGCGGGCTTCGGCGCGGGCGCGAGCGGAGCCGGCCGCGCGACCGGCTCCCCATCGATCACCGCGCCGCGCTTGCCGTCGGCGAACACCAGGGTGACGCCCTCGCCGGCGTCGAGGCCGGCGGCCGAGCGGGCGAGGTGGCCGTCGGCGCGTTCGACGCGGGCGAAGCCGCGGGCCAGCGGCCCGTCGGGGTTCAGCGAGAGTCGCAGCTTGTCGAGGTTGGCCAGGCGATCGGACAGGCGCTCCAGCCGCCGGTCCAGCGCAGGCGCCATGCGGGCCGAGATCTCGGCGAGGCGCTGGGTCTTCAAGGTGCGCGGCCGGTCGAGAAGCCCGGGCTTCAGGGGTGAGGCGATGCGGGCCAGTTGGGTGGCGTGGACGGCGACGTTGCGCTGCAGCCCGGCGCCGAGACGGCCGGAGGCCAGGTCGAAGCGCTGCTGGGCGAGGGCCAGGATGTCGGCCGGACGGGGCAGGCCGCGGGCGGCGCCGGCGAGGCGGGCCCGGCGGTCCTCCAGCATGCGGCCCGAGCAGTTGGCCATGCGGCGCTGGTAGTCGGCGATGGCGGCGCGCAGCTCGGCCAGCACCGGGGTGGCCAGCTCGGCGGCGGCGGTCGGGGTGGGGGCGCGGCGGTCGGCGACGAAGTCGATCAGGGTGGTGTCGGTCTCGTGGCCGACGGCGCTGATCAGCGGGATGGTCGAGGCCGCCACCGCGCGGGCCAGGGTCTCGTCGTTGAACGGCCAGAGGTCCTCCACCGAGCCGCCGCCGCGCGCGACGACGATGACGTCGGGGCGCGGGATCGGGCCGTCGCCGGTAAGCGCGTTGAATCCCTCGACGGCGGCGCGCACCTCGGCGGCGGCCTTGTCGCCCTGCACGACCACCGGCCAGACGACGACATGGCAGGGCCAGCGGTCGCGGATGCGATGCAGGATGTCGCGGATCACGGCCCCGGTGGGGCTGGTGACCACGCCGATCACCCGGGGGCTGGTGGGCAGGGGGCGCTTGCGCGACGTCTCGAACAGGCCTTCCGACGCCAGCCGCGCCTTGAGGCGCTCCAACTGGGCGAGGAGGGCGCCCATGCCGGCGGCCTCCATGCTCTCGATGACGATCTGATAGCGCGAGCCGGCCGGGTAGGTGGTGATCCGCCCGGTGACGATCACCTCCAGCCCCTGCTCGGGGCGGACGGAGAGGTTGCGGACCGAGCCCTTCCAGACCACGCCGTCGATGCTGGCCTTGTCGTCCTTCACGGTCAGGTAGACGTGGCCGTTGGAGTGGTGAGTGACCTTGGAGAGTTCGCCGCGCAGGCGCACGAAGCCGTAGGCGTCCTCCAGCGTGCGCTTCAGGGCGAAGGCCAGTTCGGAGACGGAATAGGCCGGCGCGTTGGTCGGCGAAGGGGCGAGGTCGGTCACGGCGGCAATGTAGGCGCCTTGCGGGAGTCGCCAAAAGCAAAACCCTCCCCCGTCGCCGGGAGAGGGTTCGCTTCGCCCCGTTGTCGGAGAACCTAGATGTAGCGGCGCAGGCTGCGGGCCAGTTCGTTGGCGCTGGACTTCTTCTTGGTCTGCTGCGGCTGGTAGGCGATGCGGGCGTGGTCCGCGCAATAGGGGCCTTCGCTCTGGCGGCGGCCGCAGAAGGTGAAGCTGTCGCTGGACGGATCGCCGATCGGCCACTTGCACATGTGGGCGCCCAGCGTCAGAACCGTGGCCGAGCCGGGCTCTTCGGTGCGGTAGACCTGCGCCGGCGTCGGGGCGGCGACGACCGGGGCGGCGCTGAGGGTGCTCTCGATGCGGCGCGGCGCGGCGGGCGCGGGGGCCGGACGGGCGGGGCGGGGCGCCTTGAAGACGGGGCGGCTCGGCTGCGACGGGGCGGCCCGGCCGGAAAGGCCCAGACGGTGGACCTTGCCGATCACGGCGTTGCGGGTGACGCCGCCGAGTTGCTTGGCGATCTGGCTGGCCGAAAGCCCGTCCAGCCAAAGCTTCTTAAGGGTCGAAACCCGCTCGTCGGTCCAGCTCATGCCCGCCTCCTGGTCTATATCTTGTGCCTCAGGGCCGTCCGCCGGTCCCGATCTACAACATATCGTAACCAACGCGTTAAAGCGCACAATAGGCGCCATGCCGTCCATCCACAGGAACTAGATGTTGATTGAAAACGGCGCCGTTCGGCGCCTTGCACCGGAAGAGTCGCAAGCGCACATGGGGCAAGGATTTTTCCGGGGATCACCTGCATGACCGACGTAGCCAAAGGCGCCCCGAGACGCGATATCCGGCCGCCGCAGCCACGCGACTTCGCCGGCTTCAACTGGATGGGGGCCTTCACCCTCTACAAGCGCGAGGTTCGCCGTTTCTGGAAGGTCGGCACCCAGACGGTGGCGGCGCCGGTTGTGACCACCTTGCTCTACATGCTGGTGTTCGTGGTGGCGGTCGGGACCGACCGGCAGCCGGTCGACGGGGTCAGCTTCGTGCGCTTCGTGGTTCCGGGCCTGATCATGATGTCGGTGCTGAACAACGCCTTCGCCAACGCCTCGTCCTCGCTGATCCAGGCCAAGATCATGGGTCTGACGCCGGACTTCCTGACCCCGCCGCTGAGCCCGCTGGAGCTGGTCAGCGCCTTCACCCTGGGCGCGGCGACGCGCGGCATCGTGGTGGGCCTGGTCACCGCCCTGACCATCGCCTTCCTGCCGGGCGCCGGCATTCACATCCAGCACTGGGGGGCGGCGCTCTACTTCCTGATCGGCGCGTCGCTGATCCTCGGCATGGGCGGCGTCCTCGCGGGGCTGTGGGCGGAGAAGTTCGACCACCTGGCGGGGGCGACCAATTTCGTGGTCATGCCGCTGACGTTCCTGTCGGGCACCTTCTATCTGACCGACAACCTGCCCGAGCCGTTCCGCATGCTCAGCCACTTCAATCCGTTCTTCTATCTGATCGACGGCTTCCGCTATGGCTTCATCGGCCATGCCGACGGTTCGCTGGCGGTGGGGGCTGTGGTCACCGCCGCTCTGACGGTCGGCCTGTTCGCCTGGTGCTACATGCTGTTCAAGCGCGGCTATCGCCTGAAGACCTGAGAAAGCCGAGCAAAATCCCTGGGATGAAGCTTTGGTGACAGGCTCACCGTTTCATTGACACCGGGGCGTCATCCGACCAAAACGCTCAGCCTTTCCGTCCCCGGGTTCGCGCCCGGGGACTAATGCCTTTTGGAGGGGCCGAATTGTCCGCGAACACCGCGTCCGTCTCGTCGCAACACCACATCATGGGCGTCTACAACCGCGCCCCGCTGGCGTTCGAGCGAGGCCGAGGCGCGCGCCTGTATTCGACGGACGGCGGCGACTATCTCGACTGCGTGGCGGGCATCGCCACCGACGGCCTGGGCCACGCGCACCCGGCCCTTGTCGAGGCGCTGAAGACCCAGGGCGAGAAGCTCTGGCACGTCTCCAACATCTATCGGATTCCCGAGCAGGAAGCCCTGGCCGACCGTCTGTGCGCGGCCACCTTCGCCGACGTGGTGTTCTTCACCAATTCGGGGACGGAAGCGGTGGAGTGCGCGATCAAGACCGCGCGCCGCTATCACTTCGCCAACGGCCAGCCGGAGCGGATCGACATCATCGGCTTCGACGGCTCGTTCCACGGCCGCACCATCGCGGCGGTCAACGCCTCGGGCAACGCCGGCTATCTGGAAGGCTTCGGCCCGCGTCTGCCGGGCTATGTCTCGGCGACCTTCGGCGACCTCGAAGGCCTCAAGGCGCTGATCGGTGCGACCACCGCCGCGGTGATCATCGAGCCGGTGCAGGGCGAGGGCGGCGCACGCGCGCTGGACGCCGCCCAGTTGCAGGCGCTGCGCGCGCTCTGCGATGAGACCGGCGTGCTGCTGATCTACGACGAGATCCAGTGCGGCATGGGCCGCACCGGCAAGCTCTTCGCCTATGAGTGGGCCGAGGGCGCCGCGCCGGACATCATGTGCGTGGCCAAGGCGCTGGGCGGCGGATTCCCCATCGGCGCCTGCCTGGCCTCGGCCGAGGCGGCCAAGGGCATGACCGTGGGCGTCCACGGCTCGACGTTCGGCGGCAATCCGCTGGCCATGGCGGTGGGCTGCGCGGCCTTCGACGCCATCAACGCACCAGAGCTGCTGGACAACGTCAACGCCGTGGCCGGCTACTTCGTGCAGCAGCTCGAGGGCCTGAAGCACCGCTTCCCCGACATCGTCGAGGACGTGCGCGGCAAGGGCCTGCTGATCGGCATCAAGCTGAAGACCAACAACCGCGAATTCATGGTCCACGCGCGCGACCAGCACCTGCTGATCGCGGGCGGCGGCGACAACTGCGTGCGGCTGCTGCCGCCGCTGAACCTTACCCTCGACGAGGCGCGCGAGGCGATCGAGAAGCTTGAGAAGGCCTGCGACACCGCGCGGTCGGCGGCGAAGGGAAGCGTGTGATGAGCAGGGGCCCCCGGCACTTCCTCGACCTCTGGCGACTGGAGGGTTCGACCCTCCGGGCGATCCTCGACGACGCGGCGGCGCGCAAGGCGGCGCGCGCCGGCTGGCCCCAGGGCCGCGTCGACGCCGACGCCCCGGCCAAGGATCGCGTCCTGGCGATGATCTTCGAGAAGAATTCGACGCGCACGCGTTTCTCGTTCGACGCGGCGATCCGCCAACTCGGCGGCGACGGCCTGATCTCGACGGCCAACGACATGCAGCTGGGTCGCGGCGAGCCGCTGGAGGACACCGCCAAGGTGCTGTCGCGCATGGTCGACGCGGTGATGATCCGCGCCAACCGGCACGAGGACGTGGAGCTGTTCGCCCAGAACTCGACGGTGCCGGTGATCAACGGCCTCACCGACAAGAGCCACCCGTGCCAGATCATGGCCGACCTCCTGACGCTGGAGGAAAGCCTCGGGCCGATCGAGGGCAAGACCATCGCCTGGGTGGGGGACGGCAACAACGTCTGCGCCAGCTTCATCCACGCGGCGCCCAAGCTGGGCTTCAAGCTGAACATCGCCTGCCCGCCGCAGCTGCACCCGGACCTGGTCGACCTCGCCCGCGCGGCCGAGCAGCAGGGCAGCGTGATCATGGGCGACGACCCGCGCGCGGCCGTGCGCGGCGCCCACTGCGTGGTCACCGACACCTGGGTGTCGATGGGCGATCCCGACGGCGAGGCCAAGATGGACGCGCTGGAGCCCTTCCAGGTCGACGAGGCGCTGATGGAACTGGCCGATCCGGCCTCGGTGTTCCTGCATTGCCTGCCCGCCCACCGTGGGGAAGAGGTCACCGACGCGGTGATCGACGGCCCGCGCTCGCTCGTCTGGCAGGAGGCGGAGAACCGCATCCACGCCCAGAAATCCATTCTCGCCTGGTGCTTCGGAGCCTTCTGATGACCGATACCCCGACCGCCAATACCCCGCCGGATCGCCTTTCGGCCGACCCCAACAGCCCTTACTACGACGAAGCCGTCATGGAGCGCGGCGTGGGCGTGCGCTTCAAGGGCGTCGATAAGACCAACGTCGACGAGTACTGCGTCAGCGAAGGCTGGGTGCGCCTCAGCGTCGGCAAGACCGTGGACCGCAGGGGCAAGTCGATGACCGTGAAGCTGCAAGGCCCGGTCGAGCCCTACTTCCGCGACGCGACCGAGTAGCACGCTCGCATTTCGGCGAAGGGCGCCTATCTAGCCTCCCCATGACCGAAACCAACGCTCCCCAGACGGCCCCGCCGGCCGACGACCTCGTGGCCGCCTTCCAGATCGAGGACATGCCGGTGCGCGGCCGCGTCGCGCGCCTGTCGGCCTCGATCGACGAGGTGCTGGCCGCGCACGACTATCCCGACGCCGTGGCCAACCTCCTGGGCGAGGCCGCCGCCCTGGCGGCTCTTGTCGGCTCGGCCCTGAAGTCCGATGGGCGGATGATCGTCCAGGCCCAGGGCAACGGGCCGGTGAGCTATGTGGTCGCCGACTATGATGCCTCGGGCGCCCTGCGCGGCTACTGCCGGTTCGATCCCGAACGCATCAAGGCGATGGGCGACGCCGTCGGCGTCGGCTTCTCGCGGCCCGGTGCGCGCGACCTCCTGGGCGAGGGCGTCTTCATCATGACCGTCGATCCAGGCGAGGGGATGGAGCGCTATCAGGGCGTGACCCCCATCGAGGGCGAAACCCTGGCCCTGTGCGCCGAGCAGTATTTCACCCGGTCCGAGCAGACCCCCACCCGCATCCGCCTGGCCGTCGGCCAGGTCGATACCGGCGAGGGCGCCAGCTGGCGGGCCGGCGGCATCCTCCTGCAATACATCGCCGGCGACGATGCGCGCGGCTCGACCGATGACGACTGGACCCGCGCCCAGGCGCTGTTCGAGACCACCGGCGAGGACGAGCTTATCGACCCGACGGTGACGACGCCGGTGCTGCTCTATCGCCTGTTCCACGAGGACGGGGCGCGGATGTTCGAGCCGAAATCCGTGCGCGCCTTCTGCAAGTGCTCGCCGGAACGGATCGAGGATCTCCTGAAGTCGTTCTCGGCTGATGAGCGGGCCGAGATGATCGAGCCCGACGGCTCGATCAAGGTCACCTGCGAGTACTGCTCGCGCAGCTACAGCATCGAGCCGGCGTCGCTGGAGACTTGAGGGACCGCCCCCGTCCCCTTCGACGCCGCCTGCGGCGGCGCTCAGGACAAGCTTCGAGGCCGCTTCGCGGCGCCTCAGGATGAGCGCTACTCGGACGCTTCAGTCGAAATCCTCACCCTGAGGTGCGAGCAACGCGAGCCTCGAAGGGCGGGGATTTCGCTCACGTTTATTTGGCGACCTTGTCGACCACCACGCCGGCGGCTCCGCCGACCGCCGCGCCGACCGGGCCGGCGACGACCGCGCCCGCGATCGCGCCGGTGGCGGCGCGCTGCTCCACATTGTGGCCGCAGGCGGCCAGCGGCGCCGCGAGGCCGGCGGCCAGGGCGGCGATGATGGTGAAGCGAACGGGGCTCATGGCGATGTCTCCGACGACCCTGTGCGGTCGATCGAAGGTCTAACGGTGAAGCTTGGCCGAAGGTTCCGGCCTCGCTCCGGCTCAGTTCGCCTGGTCGGCCTTGTTGACCACGGCGCCGGCGGCGCCGCCGACCGCGGCCCCGACCGGACCGGCGACGGCCGCGCCGGCGATGGCGCCGGTGGCGGCGCGTTGTTCACCATTGTGACCGCAGGCGGCCAGCGAGGCGGTGAGGGTGGTGGCGACAGCGGCGACAGCCGCAAAACGCAGGACGGTCATCACGTAATCTCCAATGGGCCGAAACGGCCGATCGGCAGGCTTAACGGCGGCGTTTGCCGGCCGGTTCCAGCAGCGCGGTTCGCCGGGTCATCCACAGGGGAATTATGCTGCGACGCAGCATTGTCTTGCGACTCGTATCGTTCTCGGTCATAAGCATCTCACTAGTGGGACCTCGGCCATATCGTGAACCGGCCGGTTCCTCCGCTCTCCAGGCTGTCCGGCGGGACCCGGAACCTGGAAAAGCGAGACGTACGGAGGGCGCATTGGGCCCTCGCCGCACAGGACACGAGTTCTTTGATTACCAACCTGCAGACGCGTGCTGACGCACGTGCGCTGTTCAGCGCAGCATTGGCAGGAGCCGCCGTCGGGCTGGTTCTGGGTGGATGCTATCTGGCCGGGGGGCTGTCCAGCGCCGCCGTCCGCCACAAGACCGTCACGCGTGTCGCCGACGCCGCGGGCGGCGCCTATTCCGACGTCGCCCTGATCAGCGCCCCGGGCGCCGACGCGGGCGCCCTGGCGCTGATGCGCCGCCGCGATTCCTCGCTTCCGGCCCCCGACCTCGAGCAGGGCCGGCAACTGGCTGTCCTCGACGACCGCCTGCAGCGCGCCGGTCCCGCCAACGCCCGCCTGCTGCTGCGCACCACCTTCGGCGGGGTCTACAACCCGGCCGCCGCGCCGTTCCAAGCCGCCGGCGCCCTGCAGGGCTCACGCGAACTCGAATGCCTGACGCAGGCCGTCTATTACGAGGCCCGGGGCGAAGGCCCGAACGGCCAGGCGGCCGTGGCCCAGGTGGTGCTGAACCGGGTGCGTCACCCGGCCTTCCCGAAATCGATCTGCGGCGTGGTCTTCCAGCGCGCCGGCCTGCGCGGTTGCCAGTTCAGCTTCACCTGCGACGGTTCGCTGAACAAGGCGCATGAGCGCCTGGCCTGGACGCGCGCCCAGCGCATCGCCAGCCGAGCCCTGGCCGGCGCGGTGATGGCCGACGTCGGCAACGCCACGCACTTCCACACCACCGGGGTCGCGCCGCAGTGGGGGCCGCATCTGCTGCGTGTCGCCCAGGTGGGCCTGCACGTCTTCTACCGCTTCGGTGGCCGCGCCGGTGCGCCGGACGCCTTCAACCGCATGCCGACGCCTTCGGACTCCGCGATGGATCAGGTGGTGGCCGAGGCCGCCGACGCCTCGGCGACGACGATCGCGGCCATGGTTCAGTCGGTGACTCCGATGGCGGCGGGCGGCATGGGCGGGCCGGCGACGGCCCCGACCGAGCCGGCCAACGCGCCGGCCGAGAAGGTCGAGGCCGCCAAGCCGCAGCCGGTCAACGTCGTAGCCGCGACGACGGCCAAGCCGCAGCCGGTCGCCATCCCGACCGTGGCGACGCCCAAGCCGCAGCCGGTCAGCGTCACGACCGTGGCGACGGCCAAGACCGCCGGGGCGTCCTAGAGGATCAGCCGATCCGCAGGCTGGTCATCGAGATGGCCGCGAAGACGTCGTCGTTGAAGAACGAGACCGGCTCGGTCGGCTGTTGCAGCGCCAGGGCGTAGAGCAGCGGCAGATAGTGCTCGGCGCTGTTGATCGACCACAGGGCGTCGTCGCCTAGCGTCTGGTAGTCGATCAGCGGCTGATGCTCGCCGCGCACGATCAGGGCCTTGGCCGCCTCGTTGAAACGCTCCGCCCACGGCGGGGCCTCCGGGCGGCGGAAGTCGGCGGCGCGCAGATTGTGGACGATGTCGCCGCTGGCGACGATCAGCACGCCCTCGTCCCGCAGGGGCGCCAGCCGCCTGGCGAGGTCGTAATGCTCCTGCGGTGTGCGGCGCCGGTCGAGGCTCAGCTGCACCACCGGTATGTCTGCGTCGGGATACATCGGCAGCAACACGCTCCAGGCGCCGTGGTCGAGACCGCGCGTCGGATGCTGCGTTACCGGCTCCGGCGCCAACAACTCGCCGACGCGTCGGGCCAGGGCCGGGTCGCCCGGCGCCGCATACTGCACGTCGAACAGCGCCTGCGGAAAACCGCCGAAGTCATGGATCGTGGCCGGCGCCGACGAGGCGGTGACCGCCAGGCCCACGGTCTCCCAGTGGGCCGAAACGCAGAGAACGGCCTTCGGCCTGGGCAGGTCGAGCGCCGCGGCGCGCCACGCGCGACGCCATGCGTTGTCCTCGATCGCATTCATGGGTGAGCCGTGGCCGAGGAAGAGCACCGGCATGGGAGAGGCGGGCATGGGCGGTCTTTCTGAAACCAATACAGTTACAGATAGGCTGTCTCCCGTATATATCAAGCTGGCGCGCGGCGGGCATTCGTGTACGACCACCGCCAATGCCTGACCTGACGACAGTTTCGCGTCGCCCGGCCGCATCCTGGCTTGGGCCGGCTTCGGCCCCGGGGCGAGGCGGCGCGCTCGACCTGCTGCGGTTCCTCGCCTCGATGCTGATCGTGCTGTTCCACTTCGGGGCGGAAGGGCCCCTGAAGCTGTGGTGGATGAACGACGCCTTCGCGCGCGGCTACCTGGCGACCGACTTCTTCCTGATGCTCTCCGGCTATGTATTGGGCCGCGCCTATGGGCCGGCGATCGTTTCGGGCCGCATCGGGCCGGGCCTGTTCTGGCTGCGCCGCGCGGCGCGCATCTGGCCCGGACACCTGGTCGTGCTCGCCGGCTTCGTCTTCTTCGTGCTGCTGATGACGGTGTTGTTCGGCAAGCCCTACAACCCGCCGCAGTTTCAATGGCGCGACCTCCTCCTGCAGATCTTTCTGGTCCACGCCTGGGGCTTTCCCGGCGGCGACGGCTGGAACCTGCCGAGCTGGTCGCTCTCGGCGCTGATCGTCTGCTACGCGGGCTTTCCGTGGCTGTGGCGCGGCCTGGCCAGGATCAGGTTCGGGATCGTTCCGCCGCTGCTCGGCCTGGCTCTGCTGGCGGGGTGCGATCTGCTGTCGCGCGCGTGGTTCGACCACCCGATCTACGACCTTACCTTCGAGGCCGGCGTGGGCCGCGCCATTCCGCTCTTCACCCTCGGCGTCTGCCTGGCCCGCGCCGTGGAATTGGGCTGGCCTTCGGAAATCTTCGCCCGACTGCTGTTCTGGGGCGGGATGGCGGTGTTCGTCGTCCTGCTGGGCCTGCCCCGGCACGACCTGCTGGCCACCCTGGCCCTGGTGGCCGTGATCCTCGGCGGCGGGCGGCTGCCGGTGAAGCACAGCTCACGCCTGGTCGAGCAGGGGGCCAAGATCTCCTTCGCCCTGTTCATCACCCACATCCTGTTCGGGGCCGTCTACTGGATGCTGGTGCATAACCTGATCTTCTACGTGAAGGTGCCGCTGGAGCTGCAATGGTCGATGTGGGCGGCGGCGTTCCCCCTGACCATCGCCTTCGCCTGGGCCTTCCACGTCTACATCGACCAGCCGCTGCAGAACCGGTTGGCGCCGTACCTGCGGCGGCCGGCGGCCGCGCCGACCGACGTCGCCCCCTGAACATGCGCCGCGGCCTGACGCCCTGTCTGGTCGTTGTCGCGACTCTGCTCGCCGCCTGCGCCACCTATTATGTGCCCCGGGAATCCGGTCGGTCGGCGGGCGTCGCCGCCATCGCCCGGGGCAATTCGGAACTTGCCCTGGCCCGCCTGATCGCCGACATGGACCCCGCCATGCTGGCCCTGGCCCGCCGGCACGATCCCGGGCTGAACCTCGGCGACGATTGGGGCCGGGCGCTGGGCTGGGCCAGCCTCGACATCCGCTCGACGCCGACCCTGGGCGCGCCGGTGCTGACCGCCGACGACGCCCGGCGGGTCAACGCCCTCAAACCCTTCAACTTTGACGCCATCCGCCCGGCCCCGCCGTTCGTGCTGGCCGCCCAGGGCGCCGAGCGCGATCGGGCCCTGCGCTGCCTGACCCAGGCGGTCTATTTCGAGGCGGCGACCGAGCCGTTGGAGGGGCGCCGCGCGGTGGCCCAGACGGTGCTGAACCGCCTGCGACATCCCGGCTATCCCAAGTCGGTCTGCGGAGTGGTGTTCGAGGGCGCGGCGCGGGCGACCGGCTGCCAGTTCAGCTTCACCTGCGACGGCTCCCTGGGGCAGGCCCCGATCCTCTCGCTGTGGGCCCAGGCCGAAGACGTCGCCCGGCAAGCCCTGGCCGGATACGTGGCCCGCGACGTGGGCATGGCCACCCACTACCACGCCGACTATGTGCTGCCGTACTGGGCGCCGACCCTGCTCAAGCTCGCGCAGATCGGGGCGCACATCTTCTATCGCTGGACCGGCCCGGCCGGGGAGCCGGGGGCGTTCAACGGGCGCTATGCCGGGGGAGAGAGCAATGTCTCGGCGGACATTCTCAACGGCGTCGATGAGCGCATCCAAGGCGCCGGCCTCGGCGCGCCGAGCGCTCCCGTGGCCGCGCAACCGGAGCGGATGGCGGGCGTCGAGGGCATGGTCAGCGTCGTCGCCGTGCCGGACCCGACCGCGCCGGGCGGGCAACGTCTGCAGCTCAGCGGCGCCATCGGCGGGCGGCGGATTCCGACCCCGGAAGAGGTGGCGAAGATCAACGCCCTGATCGACGCCAGGATCGCCGGCGCGGCCGCCGGCGGCTCCGAAACCGCGGCTCCGCCCGCCCCATCTACATTGCCGCCGGCGCCGTAAGCGTAAGTGTTCGTTTCTATGACCGGCCTGTCATGCGGCCGTCGAGAAACCTGCTATAGCGGCCGTGGGAGAGGAGTTCGTTCGATGGTCGCTGGCGTCGCCATTCGCGGTTCGCGCAGTCTGCTGAGGCAGATCCGCGAAGCCATGGCCAGCCAGCAGCCGGCCCAGGCCAAGCTCGACATGGTGGTCCGCATCATCGCCGCCTCGATGGTGGCCGAGGTGTGCTCGATCTACCTGCGCCGCGCCTCGGGCGATATGGAACTGTTCGCCACCGAGGGCCTCGACGCCACGGCCGTGCACGTCACGCGCATGAAGCCGGGCGAAGGCCTGGTCGGCGAGATCATGCGCCTCGGCCGGCCGCTGAACCTGTCCGACGCCCCGTCTCACCCGGCCTTCGCCTACCGCCCGGAAACGGGAGAAGATCCCTATCACGCCTTCCTCGGGGTGCCGCTGCTGCGCGGCGGGCGGACCATCGGCGTGCTCGTCGTTCAGAACCGCACCGAGCGGGCCTACGAGGACGAGGAGGTCGAGGATCTGCAGATCATCGCCATGGTGCTGTCCGAACTGGTCGGCGCCGGCGGGCTGATCGGCGCGGGCGAGCTCAAGGACATCGAAATCGCGCCCCACCGCCCGGAGCGGCTCAAGGGCGCTCGTTTCGCCGACGGCCTGGCCTACGGCGTGGCGGTGCTGCACGAGCAGCCGGTGGCGCCCGACGAGATGTTCTCGGACGACGCCCTGGCCGAGGACGCGCGCCTGAAGACGGCCATCGCGGGCCTGCAGGCTCAGATCGACGGCATGTTGGAGGGCGGCCAGGGCCTGGTCGGCGCGCCCTATGAGGTGCTGGAAACCTATCGCCTGTTCGCCCACGATCGCGGCTGGAATCGCGGCCTGGAGGAGGCGGTGCGCTCGGGTCTGACCGCCGAGGCGGCCGTCGAGCGCGTGCGCTCCGAGCATCGCGCCCGGCTGGGCCAGGCGCGCGATCCCTATCTGCGCGAGCGGCTGCACGATCTGGAAGACCTCAACGACCGCCTGCTGCGCCACCTGTCCGGCGATGGGGCGGTGGCGCGGGTGCTGCCCGAGAACGCCATCCTGATCGCCCGTAACCTCGGGCCGGCGGACCTGCTGGAATACGACCGCACTAAGCTGCGCGGCCTGTTGCTGGAAGAGGGCTCGCCCGCCAGCCACGCGGCCATCGTCGCCCGGGCGCTCGACATTCCCTGTGTCGGCCGGCTGTCGGGCCTGCGTGACCGGGTCAATGAGGGCGACAGCGTCGTCGTCGACGGCGAAAGCGCCGAGGCCTATCTGCGCCCGCGCCCCGACGTGGTCACCGCCATCGCCTCGCGAATGGAGGTGCGGGCCCAGCGCAAGGCCGAGTTCGCCCGGCTGCGCGACACGCCGGCCTTCACCCGCGACGGGGCCAAGATCACCCTCCTGATGAACGCCGGCCTGGCGGTGGATCTTGAGATGCTGCGCGAGGCGGGGGCCGAGGGCATCGGCCTGTTCCGCACCGAATTCCAGTTCATGGTGGCCGAGCAGATGCCGCGCCTGGAGGCTCAGACCGAGCTCTACGGCCGGGTGCTCGACGCGGCCGGCGCCATGCCGGTGACCTTCCGCACCCTCGACCTCGGGGGCGACAAGCTGCTGCCCTACATGGAGGCCGAGCGCGAGGAGAACCCGGCGCTGGGCTGGCGCGCGGTGCGCATGGGCCTGGACCGTCCGGCCCTGCTGCGCCTGCAGATCCGCGCCCTGCTGTGGGCGGCGAAGGGGCGGCCGCTGCGGATCATGTTCCCGCTGGTCTCCAGCGTCGACGAATTCCGCGCCGCCCGCGCCCTGGTCGACCAGGAGGTGAACTGGGCCCAGCGTCGCGGCCGGGCCGCCCCGTCGCGCCTCGACGTCGGGGCGATGGTCGAGGCGCCCGCGCTGCTCTGGCATCTCGACGCCCTGCTGCCGATGACCGACTTCGTCTCCGTCGGCACCAATGACCTGATGCAGTACCTGTTCGCCGCCGATCGGGGGAATCCCCGCGTGGCCGACCGCTACGACAACCTGTCGCCCCCCGCCCTGCGCGCCCTGAAGCAGATCCAGCAGGCCTGCGCCGACACCGGCACGCCGGTCTCGGTCTGCGGCGAGATGGCCGGGCGGCCGCTGGAGGCCTTCACCCTGGTCGCCCTGGGCTTCGAGGCCCTGTCGATGCCGCCGGCCGGCGTCGGCCCGGTGAAGCAGATGGTGCTGTCCTGCGATCGGGAAGCCGCTCGCCGCGGCGTGGAGGCCTTGCTCAAGGGCGCCGCCGGTTCCGTGCGCGGCGAAATTGAAACCTTGGCCAGAAAACTTTACGTCGCCGCCTAAGTTTTGCCCGAGTTGTTATAGACTTGGCTATACTGGCGCGACCGAATAGCACATTGGAATCTTGGGTTTAGTTTGTTAATCTAATGGTGCGATTCATGTTCTGCGCTCCGGGTGTGGGCGCCTCCGCCGGTCGTGCATGGCGGAAGTAAGGTCGGGGACCGGTAGCCATGGCGCTCGATATGGGCGGGGTTACAGCTTTGAACGCCGACGGCTCGTTGCGTGACGAGCCGCCGTCCATGCGTCCCATGCCCAGCCTCGATTACGGAACCGATGTCGGCGCGGCGCTGAAGGCGATCCGCGAGCACAAGGGTTTCAGCATCGCCAAGGTGGCGGACGCCACGCGCGTGCGACCGGCCTATCTGCTGGCGCTGGAGGACATGCGCCTCGAGGACCTGCCCTCGCGCCCCTTCACCGTCGGCTACATCCGCGCCTACGCCAAGGCCCTGGGGCTCGACGCCGACGCGGCGGTCAACCGCTTCCGCGCCGACGAGCCCGAGGCCGACGACAAGCTGCGCGCCCCGATCGGCGTTCGGCCCGAGAAGGACCCTCGGCTCGGCGTGATCATCGCCGGCGGCGTGCTGATCATCGCCGCCATCGTGCTGTGGAACGTCGCTCAGCGCGCGATCACCGCCAAGGCTCCCGACCACAAGGGCGAAATCGCCGAGACGCCGCAGTCGGTGGCCGCCAGCAATGCGCCGCCGTCGCAGGTGTCGCTCGGCGCGCCGCTGCCGGCGCCGGTCGAATCCACCACTCCGGCCCCCTACATCACGCCGGGCCTGGCCGACGCCGTCGCCGCCGGCGGCTCGGCCGACGCCGCGTCCGCCGCCGCCAAGGTGCGGGCCGCCGAGGCGGCCGCCATCGGCGTCATCCCGCCGGTCAACGTCGGTGCGCCGTTCAAGGCCGACGGCCAGATCTATGGTTCGACCCAGAACGCCTCGGCCGTGATGCTGCAGGCGCGCAAGGGCGCGGGCCTGGTGGTGCGCGGCGCCGACGGCTCGGTCTATTTCGCCCGCCAGCTCGCCGCCGGCGAGGCCTACCGCGTCCCGGCCGTGCCGGGCGTGCAGCTCGACGTTTCCGACCCGCAGGTGGTCGAGGTCTATGTCGGCGGCGTCCTGACCGGCCACCTGCCGGCGACGGTGACGCCGCTCAGCAAGATCGCCGTCCCGGCCGCGCCCAAGGTCGGCGGCTAAGGCGCCGCAGCCTCTTTAGCCGCTGGCCTTTAAGCCCTATGTTCGGCCCCGCATGAGCACCCAGGATCACACCCGCGTCCGCCCCTGGCGGATGATCGACCGGCGCAAGAGCCGCAAGATCCGCGTCGGCAATGTCGAGGTCGGCGGCGACGCCCCGATCACCGTGCAGTCGATGACCAATACGCTGACGGCCGACGCCGCCGCGACCATCGGCCAGATTCGTCAGTTGGAGGAGGCCGGCGCCGACATCGTCCGCGTTTCCTGCCCGGACGAGGAGTCCACGGCGGCGTTCAGGACCATTGCCCGCGAGGCCAAGGTTCCGCTGGTCGCCGACATCCACTTCCACTACCGCCGCGGCATCGAGGCCGCCGAGGCTGGCGCCGCCTGCCTGCGCATCAATCCGGGCAACATCGGCTCGCCCGATCGCGTGCGCGAGGTGGTGCAGGCCGCCAAGGATCACGGTTGCTCGATCCGCATCGGCGTCAACGCCGGCAGCCTGGAGCGCGAGCTGCTCGAGAAGTATGGCGAGCCCTGCCCGGACGCGATGGTCGAGAGCGCCCTCAACCACGCCCGTATCCTGCAGGATCACGACTTCCACGAGTTCAAGATCTCGGTGAAGGCGTCCGACCCCTTCCTTACCGTCGCCGCCTACCAGCAACTGGCCGACGCCATCGACTGCCCGCTGCACCTGGGCGTCACCGAGGCCGGCGCCCTGCGCACCGGCACGGTGAAGAGCGCCATCGGCATGGGCGGCCTGCTGTGGGCCGGCATCGGCGACACCATCCGCGTCTCCCTGGCCGCCGACCCGGTCGAGGAGATCAAGGTCGGCTTCGACATCCTGAAGTCGCTGGGCCTGCGCCACCGCGGCGTGAACATCATCGCCTGCCCCAGCTGCGCGCGGCAGGGCTTCAACGTGATCAAGACGGTGGAGATGTTGGAGGAACGCCTGGCGCACATCTCCACGCCGCTGTCGCTGTCGATCATCGGCTGCGTGGTCAACGGCCCGGGCGAGGCCCTGATGACCGACCTCGGCTTCACCGGCGGCGGCAAGGGCGCGGGCATGGTCTACATGGCCGGCAAGCCCGACCATAAGCAGGACAACGAAGGCATGGTCGACCACATCGTCGAGCTGGTCGAGAAGAAGGCCGCCGAGATGCAGGCGGCGGAAGCGGCTGCGAAGGCCGCCCCCGTGCTGGCCGCCGAATAGTGCGCCTCGTCCTCCCGATCATCGCCGCGATCGTGCTGACGCTCGCCCTGGTGCTGGCGCTGCTGCCGCAACTGCAGCCCGGCGCGCCGCGCGGCGTGAACCAGTGCTGGCAGCGCACCGCGACCGACCCTGTCGACTGGACCCTGATCGGCGACCAGGCCCAGAGCATCGAGGCCTGCGCCGGCTATCTGGAGGCCATCCGCACCGAGACGCTGAAGGCGCCGGAGCTCGTGGGCGGCTACCAGGGCTGGTACGTCATCGCCCGGCCGGACGGCATCTACTACACGCGCAACCTCAAGAAATTCCCGGTGCGGGCGCTGATCCACACCTCGGACGGCAAACTGGCCCAGCCCGGCCTGGTCGACGTCTGCTACGGCGGGCGCGGCGCGGACCAGAAGGTGGTCGCCGAGCGGCTGAAGCTCGGCGCCTGCGTCGAGGCCCTGTTCGACAAGGTCTGCCTGGCGGACGGCGAGGCGCGCTACGGGGCCTGGTCCGGCACCACGCTTCGATTGCTCAACGGCCGGGTGTCGCAGGCCGGCCGCGACCAGGTGTTCCGCGATCAGGTGGTGCAGCAACCGCCGGACTGCTCGCTGCCGATCGCTGACTAGCCCACACCCGACTAGAGCGCGCCAGGGTTAAGTGTGCGCGGTTAACCCGCCCGGGCGCGCTCTAAACAATAGAAAGTAGAGCCTTTTTCAACGGGCCAGATGATTCCATCTGGCCCTAAAAGGCTCTAGCGAAGTCCTGGCCGCGCAGGTAATGCAGCGGCCCTCACGGAATCTCTTGAACCCATGCGTCTCCCCCAGGCCCGTCTCGATCAGGTGCTCGACCGCTTCCGCGAGATCGAGGCCCGCATGGGCGCGGCCAGCGACGGGGCCGAGATCGTCAAGCTCTCCAAGGAGCACGCCGAGCTGCGCCCGGTGGTCGAGGCCGTCGACGCCCTGTCGCGCGCCCGCGCCGAGCAGCCGGACCTGGAGGCGATGGCGGCCGGCGACGACGCCGACATGGCGGCCATGGCCCGCGAGGAGCTGGAAGCGCTGAAGGAGCGCCTGCCGACCCTGGAGCGCGACGTCGCCCTGCTGCTGGCCCCGAAGGACAAGGACGAGAACGCTTCCGCCATCCTCGAAGTGCGCGCCGGCACCGGCGGCGACGAGGCCGCCCTGTTCGCCGGCGACCTGTTCCGCATGTACCAGCGCTACGCCACCACGCGCGGCTGGCGGGTGGAGATCGACAGCGTCTCCGAAGGCGAGATGGGCGGCTTCAAGGAAATCGTCGCCTCGATCACCGGCGACGGCGTGTTCGGCCGCATGAAGTTCGAGAGCGGCGTGCACCGGGTGCAGCGCGTGCCGGCCACCGAGGCGCAAGGGCGCATCCACACCTCGGCCGCCACCGTGGCCGTGCTGCCCGAAGCCGAGGACGTCGAGATCGAGATCAACGACGCCGACATCCGCATCGACACCTATCGCTCCAGCGGCGCCGGCGGCCAGCACGTCAACAAGACCGACTCGGCCGTGCGCATCACCCACCTGCCCACCGGCGTGGTGGTCACCTCCTCCGAGAAGAGCCAGCACCAGAACCGCGCCAAGGCCATGAAGAACCTCAAGGCCAAGCTCTACGACATGCAGCGCCAGGCGCTCGACGACGCCCGCTCGGACGCCCGCAAGAGCCAGGTCGGCTCCGGCGACCGCTCGGAGCGCATCCGCACCTACAACTACCCGCAGGGCCGGGTCACCGACCACCGCATCAACCTGACCCTCTACAACCTGCCGAAGATCATCGAAGGCGAAGCCCTCGACGACGTCATCGACCCCCTGATCGCCGAGGATCAGGCGGAACGGCTGGCGACGCTGGAGGACAGCTTCGACTAGGGCGGCGGGGCGAGGCCGTAGCTGCGGAACTCAAGGTCGATCGCCGGGCTTATCTTGCGGGCTGCGGCGAAGTCCGCTTCACCTCTTGCAGCATCACCATTGCGAACGTGGGCCAAGCCGCGACCGAACAGGGAAACCGGTAGGTCGGCGTTCTTCGCAAGAACCTTGTCGTAATCGGCGATCGCGTCGGTGTAGCGGCCAAGCCTTAGTTTCACGAAGGCCAAGCTGTCGCGATACGCGGTGACATCGCTGGCTCCTACAGCCTTCTCGCATTCGCCCAGCGCCTTCTCCAGCTGCAGGTTGACCGTAGCCCGCGTCCAGCAGGCGCTGTTCAGCGTGTTCGCATCTTCTGGATTGTCGGCGAGATGAGCGTCGACGATGCGCATGGCCTCCTCCTTGCGGTCGAGATGGGCCAGAACGGTGACGCGGGCCATGCCGCCGTTGACGTCGCCAGTCTCGGCGGCGGCGTCGTGACTGCGCAGCGCGTCGTCCCAGTGGTTTGTCAGGCCTTGTATGGCCGCTAGCATTAACCAGCTTGCCGGCTCGTCGGGCGCGGCGCGAACGCGTTGTTTCGCAAGCAGCAATGCCGCTTCGAGGTCGCCTCTCTGAATTTCCAGCGCATAGGCGGTATCCAGCATCGGGACGCTTGACGGATCCAGCTGCAAGGCTTGCGAAATTAAGCTCTTGGCCTTGTCTAATCGTCCTAACCTTTGGTCCGCTAAGGCGCGCATCGCCAGGGCGGCAGCCGGACTGGAGGTCTTGGTCGCCAACCGTGGGTCATCCAGCAGGGCGGCCGCTTCGTCCTTGCGATTCAATCGGCTCAGCAACTCGGCGCAATAGACCGCGTACTCTACCCCGCTGTCGGAAAAAGCGGCCTTGCCGGCATCGAGCACGCTGAGCGCTTGCGTCGCGTCCTTGTTCTCTCGGACCTTGTCCATGATCTCGCGCATGGGCTTCGGCCACGGTTCACTGCCTGGCCCGCTCAAGGTCGTCTGACTGTACAGGCTGCGCGGCACAGTGCTGAAAAGCGTTCCGTCAGGACGAGTGGTTTGCTCCTTGGGGATAGGCTTGCCATCTGGATTCCAGCGCAGCACGAAAACGGACGGCGAATAGCGACGCGCGCTTCCCGCATCCTTCGCCATTTGCGCCGCCGAAATCTCTTCTTCGACAGCCCGCGTACTGCGAACTGTGTAGATCGTATCGCGGAACTTCCAGCCCCAACGCGTGCGTTGCACGCCGGCTGAGCGCCAGTGTTGCGCGGAGCCGATCAGCGCATAGTTGTCCGACTTTGCCGGTAGGCGGACGACGGTCAGCCGACGCTCGTAGCCCGAACCGACGGCGTAGGGAGCGGAGGCATCCTGGTCCTCTGGCCGCAGCTTGATGCTCGTCGCGAAGAACGCCGTATCGGGGATTTCGTATTGCTTCGCTCCGCCCGTTGTACTCCGCACGTCCGGCGTGCCGTAGCCCTTAAGAACGAACAGGAGCGTGGAGTCCTCCGCGTCGAGGCGCCAACTAGCCTCTTTGAAATTCACCCATGCGTAGTTGTCGCCGTAGGTATCGATGACCGACCGCTGGACCTCGTTTCGGGTCTGGGCGGCGTAAGCTCGGGCGGCGGCGGCGGCCTCGTCGGTGCGCACAGTGACTTCGAGTTCTACCGGCACATCCTCGTCAAAGCCCTTCGTGCCATCGATGCGCAGAGTGTACTGAACATCGGGGCGAACCGGGCGCTCCGGCTTGATCGGTACGAGGTCCGATCCGGCCGCCATAAGCGGCAGCCCCCAGGCTAGGTCGGGCGTTCGCAGGCTGGCCAACGATGCGTCGCCGCTGCGCGTGCCGTCCAGCCAGTAGTCCTTGCCCGCGATGCTGGCCCGGACGATCACATGGTCGAAGGCAGCAGCCTTGGGCAGCAGCACCCGCAGCGCCTCACCGCCGTCCGTCAGCACAAGCACAGGGTCGGCCGCGATATCTAGGCCGTTCAGCATCGCCATCAGGAGCGCCGTCTTGGCCTTGCAGTCGCCGAAGCGGCGCCGCCATGTCTCGTCGGCGGTCGCGGGCACGAAGCCCTTTGCGTCCTGCTAATGGCGACATAACGAATCTGGTCCTCGACCAGCGTCAGGGCCAGGGCGGCGCGCTCCTCCTGGGTTTTGCCCGCCTGCCGGATACGGGCGATTTCGGCGTTCAGCGGGGAATTCGGTTCAAGGGTCGCCGCCTTGTCGTAGAGCGGGCGGAAGGCGGTCGAGGCATCCTGCCAACTCGCCAACTGGCTGACTTCGATGAGGCCCTTGGTCATGAACCGTACGGGCGCGCCTTCCAGCAGCTGAGGCCCCTTGAAGTTGGCGACTTCGAAATTGAGCTCGCCGCCGCCCGGCTTGCGCTCCAAGGTCGGTTTCGGCAGGTCGTCGCCCACCCGCCACGTGGGCTCCCGGCCTTCCCAGACAACCCGCGTCCGAGCCTTGGCGATGGCGCTTCTCGGCGAAAATGAATCCATCACGCCGTTGCGTCCGGCCAGCACCGCGTCGCCCTGGGTCTCGGTCGTGGCGAATTCCACGATATCGCCCACCCGTAGGTCGGCGATCTGCAGCGCCGCCGTCAGCCGGCCATCGAGCATCGACTGTTCGAGGCTGCGCTCGCGTCGAAGGATTTCGAACGTCTGCGACTTCAGCACGTCGGTCGTCTTGCCGTCGCGGATCACCTGAACGCGGTGCACCGTCAGGCTGCCCGTCGCCGGGTCCCACTCCTTGCCGATGCCTCCGATCGCGAGGCCATCGGAGGTTTCGATCTTGGCCCGCACGACACGGTAGGTTTCGATCCCCTTGGCCGTCAGCCGCGATTGCTCGTCCACGAGCAGCATTCGCAAGGGAGACTGGCCGTCGTCAGCGTCTGCTGCCTGGGGCGCAGCTGGGCCTTGAGGTTCCGCGGTGATCACCCACGCCGGCGGCGGCCCATACAGCACCTTGTCCGCCGCCCGCGCCGCGACCGGCGCCAGCGCCGCCACCACACTCAGAATAACAACCGACCGCACGCGAAGCCCCCTTCGTTCAACCGACGATAGTCAAGCTGACGCCGGTCCGCCAAGAGGCTTCGCGTGGGAGGCGCGCGTCAGCCCACCAGCGCCGGGATCGTCGCGCTGAGCGGGGTCGTCGGGCGGCCGATCAGCCGGGCGAGCTGGCCGCTGTCGTCGAACAGGGCGTCCTTGGAAATCGGGCCTTCCCAGCCGGCGATGGCGGCCGCAAGGCCTTCGGGCAGGCCGGCGCCGGTGAGGGCGGCGGCGTAGTCGGCTTCCGAGAGATTGGCGTAAGGAACGGTCTTGCCGGTGTGGGCCGAGACCGCGGCGGCGAGGTCGGCCAGGGTGAAGGCGTCGTCGCCCGCCAGTTCGTAGACCTTGCCGTCGTGGCCCGGTGTGGTCAGCACGGCGACGGCCGCCTCGGCGTAGTCGGCGCGCGGGGCGGCGGAGATGCGGCCCTCGCCGGACGCGCCGATCAGGGCGCCGTGGGCCAGGGCCCCGGCGATCCCGCCCGCGTAGTTCTCGGTGTACCAGCCGTTGCGCAGCAGGGTGTGGGGGATGCCGGAGGCGGCGAGGGCTGCCTCGGTGGCGCGGTGCTCCTCGGCCAGGCTGATGCCGGAGACGTCGGCCTTGAGCAGGCTGGTGTAGACGATACGCTTCACCCCGGCGGCCTTGGCGGCGGCGATGACGTTGGCGTGCTGGGCGGCGCGCTGGCCCACCTCGTTCGACGAGATCAGCAGCAGGGTGTCGACGCCGGCCAGGGCGGCGGCGAGGCCAGCGGGTGCCGTGTAGTCGAAGGCGCGGGCCTCCACGCCCAGGTCGGCGACCTTGGCTGGATCGCGCGCCAGGGCGACGATGGTCTCGGCGGGCGCGGCGGCCTTGAGCTTCTGAACGACGAGACGGCCGAGCTGGCCGCTGGCTCCGGTGACGGCGATGGTCATGATCCTGGTCCTTCCTTGAAACGACGCCGACCATCTAGGCCCCTTGCTTACTTTTCGTAAGTACGTACATTTGGGTTAGTATGGAAATGACCGTTCCCACCCCCGAGACGCTGTCGCAGAAGGTGCTGCGCGGCGACCTGATGGCCGAGGCCTGCCCGTCACGCGAGGTGCTCAAGCACCTGACCAGTCGCTGGGGCGTGCTGGTGCTGATCGCCCTGGAGGCCCGCACCCTCAGGTTCAGCGAGCTGCGGCGCGGGATCGGCGGGGTGAGCGAGCGGATGCTGGCCCAGACGCTGCAATGGCTGGAGGCCGACGGCATGGTCGAGCGGCGGGCGTTCAACGTCGTGCCGCCGCACGTGGAATACAGCCTGACCCCGCTGGGCCGCGAGGCGGCCGAGAAGGTGCGCGGCCTGGCGGACTGGATCGAAACCGCGATGCCGCGTATCGCCAAGGTCTGGGACCAGGCCGGAGCGTAGAGACATGACCCCGACGAACGATCCGCGGACGTGGCGCATCGGCACGGCCAATCCGAGCCGGGTGATCGCGGTGCTGCACGGCGTCGGCGACAGCGCCCAGGGGCTGGAACCGATCGGCGACTATCTGGCCGCCCAGCTGCCGGATGCGGCTGTGCTGATGCTGGACGGGCATGAGGTGTGGGACGGCGGCCCGCCGGGGCGCCAATGGTTCTCGCTCACCGGCGTCACCGAGGCCAACCGCGTCGAGCGCGTGGCCGCCGCATTGCCGCTGCTGTGGACCCGCCTCGACGCCCTGGTCGCGCAGGAGGGCCTGACCTCGGCCGAGCTGATCCTGTTCGGCTTCAGCCAGGGGGCGATGATGACCCTCTCGTCCGCCGTGACCGGCCGCACCTTCGCGGCGGGCCTGGCCTTCTCCGGCCGCCTCGCGGCGCCGGTGAAGGCGCCCGTTCCGGGCTCGCCCCGCCTGTTCATCACCCACGGCCTGCAGGACGACATCGTCCCCGCCGCCGACGGCGACCGGGCGGCGCGCGAGCTGACGGTGGCCGGCTACAAGGTGACCTACGGCACGGTGGCCGGCCTCGGCCACACCATCGTCCTGCCGCAGCTCGAGGCGGCGGTGAAGTTCATCAAGAGCTAAGAACCCCTCGCCCTTCAACAAAACCTCACCCTGAGGTGCGAGCGTAGCGAGCCTCGAAGGGGGACAGGAGCATGGCGGTGGGTTGCAGCCCTTCGAGGCCCGCTGCGCGGGCGCCTCAGGATGAGGCGAGGATGACAAATCCTACAACCGCTTCTCCAGCACCACGAACGCCAGATCGTCCCGCAGCGGCGTGCCGAAGCGGTCGTCGCCGTAGGGGAAGGGGCGCACCTCGCCCGTGCGGGCGAAGCCGCGACGCTCATAGTAGGCGATCAGCGTGTCGCGGATGTTGATGACGGTCATCTCCAGCCACTCGGCGCCCCGGGCGCGGGCATAGTCCTCGGCGCCGCTCATCACGCGACGGCCGACGCCCTTGTCCTGCAGGTCGACCCGCACGCTGAGCATGCCGAGGTGCCAGCAGCCTTCGTGGGCCGGCTCCAACCAGACGCAGCCTTCCAGCGCGCCGGCCGCGTCGCGCAGCAGCAGGACGACGGCGCCGGGCTTTCGGAGGCCTTCGCGCAGCTTGTCCGGATCGGTGCGCTGGCCGGCGATGTAGGCGGCCTCGGTGGTCCAGCCGTTTTGCGCGCCCTGGCCGCGATAGACGGCGTTGACGAAGGCGGCGAGCGCTTCGAGGTCGGCGTCGGTCGCGGGAATGAGATCCGTCATGCGAACGGCTGTAGCGCGGCTACTTCTTCACTTCCATGGCCTGGGCCGTCGCGGGATCGGCGGGAATGGCCTTCACCGTCTTGCCGCCCCGCACCCGCACCCACAGGCCGCCGGCCAGGCGGCGGGCGTTCCCGGCCTGGGTCTTGATCGCCTGCAGGGGGTGGAAGGCGAGGCCGACGCTGTCGGCCATGGCGGCGCCGCGCTGGCCCATGGGCATTTCCGGGCCGGTCGTGGAATCGATGGCGGTCTGGTGCTCGATCTCGGCGTTCAGTTCGGCCCCGATCAGGATCGCCATCACCGAGAACCACATCCACAGCATGAAGGCGATCACCGCGCCGAGCGGGCCGTAGGTCGCGTCGAGATGCCGGATGGTGTTGAGGTACCAGGAGAAGCCCAGCGAGCCGAGCATCCAGATCAGCGCGGCCAGCACCGCCCCGGTGGTCACCCAGCGCCAGCGCGCACGCTGGCGGCTGGGGCCGTAGCGATAAAGCATGGCGAAGGCGATGGTGCTCATCCCCAGCACCGCCAGCCAGCGCAGGCCGACCCACCAGCTGTCCGGCGGGGCGATGTAGAAGAATCCCAACACGAACGGCAGGCCGACCAGCACCAGCGAGATGCTGGCCAGGAACAGCACGGCGGCCAGGGTGAAGGCGTAGGTGAGGGCGGTGCGGACCGCGAAGTTGCGCTTCTCCGTCTCGTCATAGGCCACGTTCAGCCCGTCGAAGAGGGCGTTCATGCCCGCGCGGGCGCTCCACAGGGAGATCAGGACCGAGACCAGGAAGGCGAGGCTGAGCTTGCTCTGCTCCTGGCTGGTCAGGCGCAGCATCTGGTCGCCGATCAGCTGCACCACGCTGGCCGGAAAGACGCCCGACATGTCGGCCAGCTGCCGTTGCACGACGCCGACATCGGCGAACAGGCCATAGAGCGAGACGAAGGCCGCGATGCCGGGGAATATGGCCAGCAGGCCGTAGAAGGTGATGCCGCCGGCGACGGCGGAGCAACGGTCCTGGCCCATCTCCAGCCAGGTGCGCCAGAGCACGTCCCGCCAGCCGAGGAATGGAATGTGGTGCGGGCGTTCGGCGACGCGGCCGCGCCCGGGCTCGGACTGTTCGAAATCGTGCGGCGCGGCCACCTTCGGCTCGGAAAGCCCGGCCGGCGGCGGCTCCGGCTTTCTGGGCCACAGCGGGATGGCGGCGATCAGCGCGATCCACGGCAGCAGGTGGTAGGGGCGCGACGTCACATATCGCCCGATCTGACGCGCCCGCGCTTTCATGTTGCCTGAATGCTCAAGCCTCGTTCGGCGTTCCGGGGCGTTACGACTTGCGGAGCGCGGGCGGTTGCGCGAGCAAGGCGCGGAGTGAGGAGACTTGTCGAATGACCACCCTGGTGAAGGCCTGGACGGCCGCGCGCGAAACCCTGAAGGCGGCGGGCGTCGACCAGCCGGCCATCGATGCGCGGCTGATGCTGGAATTCGCCGCCGACGTCAGCCGCACCGAGATCGTCACCGATCCCTACCGCGAACTGACGACCGAGCAGGAGACCCTGCTCGACAGCCTCATCGCCCGGCGGGCAAGGCGTGAGCCGGTCAGCCACATCGTCGGCCGCAAGGGCTTCTGGAAGATCATGCTGTCGGTGACCCCCGACGTGCTGACGCCGCGGGCCGACACCGAGACGGTGGTCGAACTGGTGCTGCGCGACTTCCCCGAGCAGATGGCGTTCAGCGTGCTCGACCTCGGAGTCGGGTCGGGGGCGATGCTGCTGGCGATTCTGGCCGAGCGGCCGGCCGCCAAGGGCCTCGGCGTCGATGTCTCGGAGGAAGCCCTGGCGGTGGCCCGCGAGAACGCCGCCAACCTCGATCTCGACAACCGGGTGGCCCTGCTGCGCGGCGACTGGACCTTCGGCCTGGGCGACGCGTCGTTCGACCTGGTGGTTTCCAACCCGCCCTATATCGCCAGCGACGAAATCGAAACACTGGACCCCGAGGTGAAGGACCACGAGCCGCGCCTGGCGCTGGACGGCGGCGCCGACGGCCTCGACGCCTATCGCTTCCTGGCCCCCGAAATCCTGCGCGTGCTGAAGCCGGGCGGGCGTTTCGCCGTCGAGATCGGCCACACCCAGGGGCCGGCGGTGGAGGCCCTGTTCAAGGCGGCGGGGGCCGAGGGCATGGCGACGCACCAGGACCTCGGCCTGCGCGATCGCGTGGTGGCGGGCGTCAAGGCGTCGTTCTGAAACGGCGCCGTACTGTTGCTGCGGCGAAAAACCCCCTTGGAAACCGTGGGGTGAAGCGCTAAGTCAGGTCGTCTCCTCCCAATTCGCCGGGCGTCGACAGAGCGATCGTCGCAAGACGGCCGCCGGTCTGCCTGGCGGGGTCGTGGTTCTTCGGGCCGCGGCATGCGTCATCCAAGACCGGGGGCGGAGCGATCTAGACACAGCTTGTGACTTACGGCCCGCAGGGGCGGGCCAAACAAGAACCCAAACAGCCGAAGCAGACGCCAACAGGAACGTCTCCGGCGAACAGGTCCAAAAGACGATGAGAGATTTCAAGGGTATGAAGCGTCAGCGCGGCCGCAACCGCGGCGGTGGCGGCGGCGGAAAGCCCCAGCATAACGCAAACCGTTCGTTCGATTCGAACGGTCCCGAAGGCATCAAGGTCCGCGGCGCGGCCCAGGGCGTCTTCGAAAAATACACCCAACTCGCTCGGGACGCCTCGTCGTCGGGCGATCGGGTTCTGGCCGAGAACTATCTGCAGCACGCCGAGCACTACTTCCGCGTGGTGCGCGCCATGCAGCCGCAGCGTCCGCCGAGCGAGATTCTCGGCAAGGAAGGCTACTCGGGCGGGTTCGACATCGACTTCGAAGCCGAACCGGAAGAGGCGACGGTGGAAGCCGCCGAGGCCACCGAAGGCGCGGCGGAAGGCGAGGGCGGCGAAGGCGGCCAGCGCGAACGCAACTTCGACAATAACGGCCGTCGGGAAGACCGCCCCCGTTTCGAGAACCGCGACCGTCAGGATCGTGATCGCGATCGCCAGGACCGGGGTCCGCGCGAGGACCGCGGCGAGCGCAACTTCGAAAGCCGCGACAACCGCGAAGGCGGTCGGCGCGACCGCTGGCGCGACCGCGATGATCGTCCGCGTGATCGGGACGACCGTCCTCGTGACGACCGCCCGCGCGACGATCGCCCCCGTGACGATCGTCCGCCGCGTGAGGACCGTGGTCCCCGCGAAGATCGCCCGGAGCGCAGTTTCGAGCGTGAGGATCGGCCCCGCGAGGATCGGCCCCGTCGCGAGCGTTACGACCGCGGCGAGCGCGAGCCGCGCGAAAGCGTCGTCGCCGAGGCTTCGGCCGCGCGTGACGACGAGCCGAGCTCGCCCCGCCTGCGCGGGCAGGACGGCGCGGTGAGCGAGGCCCCGGCCTTCCTCAGCCGCGGCCCGGCCGCCCCGACCCCGGCTCCGGTCGCCGACGAGGCGGCGGCTCCCAAGCCCCGCCGGACCCGCGCCCGCAAGACCGTGGTCAGCGAAGGCGAAGACTGAGCGTCAGGTTCGTCGCTTTATCGAACTTCTGAAACGCCTGCGGTCCTTGCGGATCGCAGGCGTTTTGCTGTGCGTGCTTCGAGGCTCGCTGCGCTCGCACCTCAGCATGAGGTACCTCTGAGCGTGCAATAGACCTCACCCTGAGGCGCCCGCACAGCGGGCCTCGAAGGGCGAGGACGGTCCCTCCGGCGACGTCGAAAGACAGGGCGGCCGCGCCTTGTGTGGCCATCACACCACACTACATCCCTGAGGCGCGGCTTGTGCTCGATCGAGGCAGGCGCGCGTAATCCGCCCAACGGGGGAACCGCATGAACATCGACGTCTATTCCGACCGCGCCAAGCAGGCGATCCAGTCGGCTCAATCCCTGGCGCTGGCGCGCCGCCATCAACAGCTCGCGCCCGAACATCTTCTGAAGGTGCTGCTCGAAGAAAAGGACGGCCTGGCCGGGTCGCTGATCCAGGCGGCCGGCGGCAGCCCTGACGCCGCCGACAAGGCCGTCGAGGCGGCGCTGAACCGCGCGCCCAAGGTCGAGGGCGGCTCCGGCCAGCTCTACATGAAGCCCGAGACCGCGCGTGTCTTCCACAAGGCCGAGGAAGACGCCAAGGCGGCCGGCGACGCCTTCGTCACCACCGAACGCCTGCTGGTGGCCATCGCCAAGGAAGGCGGCGAGGCCGCGAAGGTGCTGAAGGACGCCGGCGCGACCGCCGACGGCCTGGAAGCGGCGGCCACCGCCGTCCGCAAGGGCCGCACGGCCGACAGCGCCTCGGCCGAGGAAGGCTACGACGCCCTGAAGCGCTACGCCCGCGACCTGACCAAGGCCGCCCGCGACGGCAAGCTCGACCCGGTGATCGGCCGCGACGAGGAAATCCGCCGCACCATCCAGGTCCTGAGCCGCCGCACCAAGAACAACCCCGTGCTGATCGGCGAGCCCGGCGTCGGCAAGACCGCCATCGTCGAGGGCCTGGCCCTGCGCATCGTCAACGGCGACGTGCCCGAAAGCCTAAAGGACAAGAAGCTGCTGGCGCTGGACCTCGGCGCCCTGATCGCCGGCGCCAAGTATCGCGGCGAGTTCGAGGAGCGGCTGAAGAGCGTGCTCAACGAAGTGGCCGCCGCCGAGGGCTCGATCATCCTGTTCATCGACGAGATGCATCAGCTGGTCGGCGCCGGGAAGACGGATGGGGCGATGGACGCCTCCAACATCATGAAGCCTGCCCTGGCGCGCGGCGAGCTGCACTGCGTGGGCGCCACCACGCTCGACGAGTATCGCAAGCACGTCGAGAAGGACGCGGCCCTGGCCCGTCGCTTCCAGCCGGTGTTCGTGGAGGAGCCGACGGTGGAGGACACCGTCTCGATCCTGCGCGGGCTGAAGGAGAAGTACGAGCTGCACCACGGGGTGCGCATCGCCGACGCCGCCATCGTGGCCGCCGCGACCCTGTCGAACCGCTACATCGCCGACCGCTTCCTGCCGGACAAGGCCATCGACCTGATGGACGAGGCCGCCAGCCGCGTGCGCATGGCGGTGGATTCCAAGCCCGAGGCGCTGGACGAGATCGACCGCCGGCTGGTGCAGCTGAAGATCGAGCGGGAGGCCCTGGGCAAGGAATCGGACGCCGCGTCCAAGGCCCGTCTTGAGCGGCTGGAGGACGAGATCGACGACCTGCAGGGCCAGTCCGACGACATGACCGCCCGCTGGCGCGCCGAGAAGGAAAAGGTCGGCTCCGCCGCCCAGGCCCGCGAGGCGCTCGACCGTCTGCGCGCCGAATTGGCGACGGCTCAGAGGCAGGGCGACTTCGCCCGCGCCGGCCAGCTGCAGTACGGCGAGATCCCCGCCCTCGAAAAGCGCCTCGCCGAGGAGGAAGAGCAGGGCGCTGACGCGATGGCGCCCGAGACCGTCGACGCCGAGCAGATCGCCGCCGTGGTCAGCCGCTGGACCGGCATCCCCGTCGACAAGATGCTGGAAGGCGAGCGCGAGAAGCTGCTGAAGATGGAAGACGCCCTGCGCGCCCGCGTGGTCGGCCAGGAGGAGGCGCTGGCCGCCGTCTCCGACGCCGTGCGCCGCGCCCGCGCCGGCCTGCAGGACCCCAACCGTCCGATCGGCAGCTTCCTATTCCTCGGCCCGACCGGCGTCGGCAAGACCGAGCTGACCAAGGCCCTGGCCGGCTTCCTGTTCGACGACGAGACCGCCGTCACCCGGATGGACATGAGCGAGTACATGGAAAAGCACTCGGTCAGCCGTCTGATCGGGGCGCCTCCCGGCTACGTCGGCTACGACGAGGGCGGAGCCCTGACCGAGGCGGTGCGTCGCCGGCCGTATCAGGTGGTGCTGTTCGACGAGATCGAGAAGGCGCACCCGGACGTGTTCAACGTGCTGCTGCAGGTGCTGGACGACGGTCGCCTGACCGATGGCCAGGGCCGCACGGTCGACTTCCGCAACACCCTGATCATCATGACCTCCAACATGGGCGCCGAGTTCCTGGCGGGCCAGGCCGAGGGCGAGGATGTCGAGGCCGTGCGCCCGCTGGTGATGGATGTCGTGCGCCGCCACTTCCGGCCCGAACTGCTCAACCGGATCGACGAGATCATCCTCTTCAAGCGCCTCGGCCGCGGCGAGATGGACAGCATCGTCACCATCCAGCTTCAGCGGGTCGAAAAGCTGCTGGCCGACCGCCGCATGGCCATCAGCCTGACGCCGGCGGCCCTGCACTGGCTCGGCGACAAGGGCTACGACCCCGTCTACGGCGCGCGCCCCCTGAAGCGCGTGATCCAGAAGGAGCTGGTCGACCCCATCGCCCGCAAGCTGCTGGCCGGCGACCTGGCGGACGGAGCGGTGATCGGCGTCGACGTCGGCGAGCACGGCCTGGAGATCGGCCGCGCGACGGTGAATTAGACGCTTAGAACCCCTCCCCCTTGATGGGGGAAGGGCAGGGATGGGGGTGACAGCGGCTTGTCCGTTTGCGCTTCCGCCCAGTGGCGGGCTCAGCATTCACCCTCACCCCTGCCCCTCTCCCATCAAGGGAGAGGGAAACGGGTTTGTGGTGCGGAATCGCGCGCGCCCAGGCTAGCGCCGGCCCGCGCTCGCTCCCATCTTGCCGCCAGGGAAGAGGGAGCCCGCCATGAAGTATAAGCAGCTCGGCCGCAGCGGCCTGTTCGTGTCCGAGATCGCGCTCGGAACCATGACCTTCGGCGGCAACGCCGACGCCGGTTGGTGGCAGACGATTGGGGCGCTGAAGCAGGACGAGGTGGACGGCATCGTCGGCCGCGCCCTGGAGGCCGGGGTCAACTTCATCGATACGGCGGACGTCTATTCCTTCGGCGAGTCCGAGCGCCTGCTCGGCCAGTCACTGAAGAATCTTGGCGTCGCCCGCAAGGACGTGGTCATCGCCACCAAGGTGCATAACGAGATGGGGCCCGGCCCCAACGACCGCGGCGCCTCGCGCGGCCACATCATGGACAGCGTGCAGGCCAGCCTGGAGCGGCTGCAGACCGACCACATCGACCTCTATCAGATCCATGGTCAGGACAACGTCACCCCGCTGGACGAGACGCTGCGGGCGCTGGACGACCTGACCCGCCAGGGGCTGGTGCGCTACTTCGGGATTTCCAACTGGTCGGCCTGGCGGATCGCCAAGGCCCTCGGCATCAGCGAGGCCAAGGGTTACGCCCGCTTCGAGACGCTGCAGGCCTACTATTCCATCGCCGGCCGCGACCTTGAGCGCGAGATCGCGCCCCTGCTTCTCGAGGAGCAGCTCGGGCTGATGGTCTGGTCGCCGCTGGCCGGCGGCCTGCTGTCCGGTAAGTACGGGCCGGGCGCCAATACGCCGGAAGGCTCGCGCCGCACCCAGTTCGACTTCCCGCCGGTGAACCTGGAGCGCGCTTGGCCGTGCGTCGAGGTCATGCGCGAGATCGGCCGGGCGCACGACGTCTCGCCCGCCCGCGTGGCCCTGGCCTGGCTGCTGGCCAAGCCGCACGTCATGAGCGTGATCATCGGCGCCAAGACGGTCGAGCAGCTGGACGACAATCTGGCGGCCGTGACCTTGAGGCTCACGGCCGAGGAGATCGCGCGCCTTGACGAGGTCAGCGCCCTGCCGAAGGAATATCCCGGCTGGATGATCGAGCGGCTGGGCGCGCACCGGCTGCCGAAGCCGTTCCCTCCCGCCGGCGGCTAGGGACGCTTACCAGCAGCGACGGACGCTGACGCTGCGGCCCCAGTAGGGATCCCACTGGCGCTGCACGACGCAGCGGCTGGGGCCGCCGCCATAGCCGTAGCCGTAGCCGCCATAATAGGCGCGCGGCGGGGCGTAGTAGCCGCCTCCGTAGCCGATTCCGCCGCCACCGAAGCCTACGCCGCCGCCGTAGCCATACCCGCCGCCGTATCCATAGTTCGGAGCGTAGTAGTTCTGGCGGTAGCGGGTGTTGCCCGCGCTGCCGACGGCGGCGCCGAGGGCGAAGCCGAGCACGCCCGCGGCCAGGGCGTCGCCGCCGCGATTCCGGTCGCGATCCCGGTAACGATATTGGGCGGCGGCGGGGCTGGTCGCGGCGAGCGCGCCGGCCAGGGTTAAGCCCACGGTCGCCAGGGTGAACAAGCGGCGCATTGCGCGATTCTCCTGGGTGTCAGGTCCCTCAGGAGATTCAACGCGGTAGGCCGGAAAGTGGCTCCGGCGTCATGGTAAATATCTGTTATCTAAGACTTTTTGCATTGCAAATGGAGCCGAGGCTGTGACACTTCGTCCCATCACCGGGGCGGCGAAGGAGCAGACGATGAGCGAGCGAGATCGACGACTGGATGCAATCGAACGCCGCTGGCGCGCGCAGTTCGGCGAGCCGCCGAGCCTGCTCACCGATCCCGACCTGATGGAAGAAATTCTCGATACCGCCGAGCCCTCTTCGCGGAGCGGCGCGGGGAGGGGCGGGGCGACGATCGGCGAGGAGTCGGTCGTCTAACGCGGGGTTTCGACCTTGGCCATGGCGAGGCGCGGGGCGGCCGGGTCGTGGCGGTCTTCGGCCTGGGCGATCAGGCTGTCGATGCGGCCTTTCTGAACCTTGAAGGAGGCCAGTTCCGCACCGCCGAGCACGGCGCCGCCTTGCGGCGCCTTGGCGCCGATCGGGTTGGTGCGCTTGCCGTTCTTCCAGATTTCGTAGTGAAGGTGCGGGCCGGTGGCGAGGCCGGTCGATCCGACATAGGCGATCACCTGGCCCTGGCGGACGCGAACGCCCGGCTTGATGCCCTTGGCGTAGCGCGAGGTGTGGGCGTAGCCGGTCTCCCAGCCGCCGGTGTGACGCACGCGGATCCAGTTGCCATAGCCGCCCCAGCGGCGGGCTTCGACCACCACGCCGTCGCCGGCGGCCAGGATCGGCGTGCCCGTGCCGGCGCCGAAGTCGACGCCCTGGTGGGCGCGGGTGAAACCCAGCACCGGGTGCCGGCGCCGGCCGAACAGCGAGGTGATGCGGGCGCCGTCCACCGGCGTGCGCAGCAGGAAGCCCTTCACGTTCTTCCCGTTCTCGTCGAAGTAGTCGCTGGTCCCGTCCGAACGCTCGAAGCGGTAGAAGCGGGTGATCCCGCCCTTGGCGTCGAGTTCGGCGTACTTCAGGTCGCCGGTCTCCACGGTGCGGCCGCTCTCGGTGACCTTGCGGTCGAAGACCATGCGGAAGTGGTCGCCAGGCTGGATGTCGCGGGTGAAGTCCAGCTTGTGGGCGAACAGCTTCACCACCTCGCTGGTGACCGTGGCGTTGGCGCCGGCGCGGGCGGCGCTCTCGTAGAGCGAGCCGTCGAGGTCGCCCTGGGCGACGGTGGTTTCCTCGCTGACCTTCTCCTCGAGCTCATGCAGCTTCAGCGCCCCGTCGAAGGTGCGCGAGAGGGTGAGGGTGGAGGTGGGATCGGTGCGCATCGACAGACCGATCAGGCGGGCCGGGCCCCGCTCGGCGCGGGGGCGGGCGATGGCGGCCTCGAAGGCCATGCCGGCCTTGATGTTCACGGTGTCGATGGCGCTGGCCAGGGTCTGCACCACCAGGCGGGCTTCGTCGGGGGCGACGCCGGACCGGGCGACCGCCGACTGCAGGGTCTCGCCGGGCAGCACCTTGATCGCGACGCTCTCGGGCCGCGCGAAGCCGGGCCGGACCTCGGCATGGGCGAAGGCGACGTGCTGCAGGGCGACGGCGGCGGCGGGGTCGAGCGGCTGGGCGTCGGCGGTCTTCAGGGGTTCGCCCGCGGTCAGTCTCCAGCCCATTGCGAGCGCCGCCAGGCCGGCGGCGGCCACGATCATTCGCGGCGCGAGGCGATAGGTCGGACGTCGCGGATCGAATTCCTGCATCGTGCCCCCAACTCAGGTGACGCCGGTACGCTCGAAAAGGCGCGGCTTGTTACAATTTCATTCAAGGATCGCGACCTGGGAATGCCCGGTCGCCCGCCCGAAACGCAAGCCTTATCCATAGCTTCGGGCGATTTGTCACGTCTGTGAAGGCGAAAGGCCCGCAATGGCATCGCTGCGCGTCCGCGCCGCGGGTTTTACAAACGAAAAAACGCCCGCCGGCGGGGCGGGCGTTTCCGGAGGTCTGGAGGTGAGGCGGAGCCTCGCCGGCGTGCCTCAGGCGGCGACGACGCCCTCCTGCGGATCGCGCAGCACATAGCCGCGGCCCCAGACCGTTTCGATGTGGTGCTTGCCGTGGGCGGCGGCGGCCAGCTTCTTGCGCAGCTTGCAGATGAAGACGTCGATGATCTTCAGCTCAGGCTCGTCCATGCCGCCGTAAAGGTGGTTGAGGAACATCTCCTTGGTCAGGGTGGTGCCCTTACGCAGGGAGAGCAGCTCCAGCATCTGGTATTCCTTGCCGGTGAGGTGGACGCGGTTGCCGCCCACTTCGACGGTCTTGGCGTCGAGGTTCACCGTGATGTCGCCCGTCTTGATGACCGACTGGGCGTGGCCCTTGGAGCGACGGACCACCGCGTGGATGCGGGCGATCAGTTCGTCCTTGTGGAAGGGCTTGGTCATGTAGTCGTCGGCGCCGCCGGAGAAGGTCTTGACCTTCGTATCGATCTCGGCGCTGCCCGACAGGATCATGATCGGGGTGTTGATCTTGGCGACGCGCAGGGTGCGCAGCACGTCCAGACCGCTCATGTCCGGCAGATTCAGGTCCAACAGGATAAGGTCGTAATCGTAGATCTTTCCGAGATCGACCCCCTCTTCGCCGAGATCGGTCGTGTAGATGTTGAAGCCTTCGGACTTCAGCATGAGTTCGATCGTCTGCGCGGTAGCGCTATCGTCCTCGATCAACAGTACGCGCATGCGGCCCCTCCCCGCCCTCCGGCGGAATTCGATGTGCTGGGGGCGGAATCCTCCCCCGATGCTCTCCGTCATTTGCCGGAAAGTTAATTTAAGACTGGTTAATGGTGAACGGCCCGTTGGAGGGAATCGTTAAGGCGATTTGCGAATCGGGGGCAAGAGTCCCCGGTGCGGCCGGGCGACTCAGCGGCGATGACTCTTTCGTGATCGCCCCCCTTTAGGGGGCGGCGCCGCGCTGGGGGGCGCTGTGACGCACCCCGACTTCATCCCTGGTTAACGCTGTCGGTCCAGGCTCCGACCCACGCCGCCTCCCGGGACATCTTCAGCTTTGCGCAGCCTGATCGCCGCCGTCGAACGCATCGACCCCCTGACCGTGTCCGGTCGGGTGGCGGCCGTTAACGGCCTGCTGATCGAGGTCCGCGGCGGACTGACCCGCCTGGCCGTCGGCGCCTGGGCCGAGATCGATCGGTTCGGCGCTCCGCCCCTGGCCGCCGAGGTGGTCGGCTTCCGAGAGACCCGCGCCCTCCTGATGCCTTTCGGCCCCGTCGAGGGGGTGGCGCCCGGCGCCGAGATCCGCATCCAGCCCGAGGGCGCCAGCGTGCGCCCGACCAAGGCCTGGCTCGGCCGCATCGTCGACGCCTTCGGCGAGCCGATCGACGGGAAGGGGCCGCTGCCGCAAGGCCCCGCCGCATATCCCCTGCGCACCCCGCCGCCGCCGGCCCACGCCAGGGCGCGGGTGGGCGAGCGCCTGGATCTCGGGGTGCGGGCGATGAACGTCTTCACCACCACCTGCCGCGGCCAGCGCCTGGGCATCTTCGCCGGCTCGGGCGTCGGCAAGTCGGTGTTGTTGTCGATGCTGGCCAAGGACGCGACCTGCGACGCCGTCGTCGTCGGCCTGATCGGCGAGCGGGGCCGCGAGGTGCGCGAGTTCATCGAGGAGACCCTCGGCGAGGAAGGCCTGGCCCGCGCCATCGTGGTGGTCGCCACCTCCGACGAGCCGGCCCTCAAGCGCCGCCAGGCGGCCTACATGACCCTGGCGATCAGCGAGTACCTGCGCGACCAGGACATGGAAGTGCTGTGCCTGATGGACAGCGTCACCCGCTTCGCCATGGCCCAGCGCGAGATCGGCCTGGCGGCCGGCGAGCCGCCCACCACCAAGGGCTATACCCCGACGGTGTTCACCGAACTGCCCAAGCTGCTGGAGCGGGCCGGCCCTGGTCCCGTACGGGCCGACGGCACGGCGGCGGCGCCGATCACCGGCCTGTTCACCGTGCTGGTGGACGGCGACGACCACAACGAGCCGATCGCCGACGCCGTGCGCGGTATCCTCGACGGTCACATCGTGATGGAGCGGGCCATCGCCGAGCGCGGCCGCTTCCCCGCGATCAATGTGCTGAAGTCGATCAGCCGGACCATGCCGGCCTGCCAGCTGCCGCATGAGCGCGAACTGGTGAAGGCCGCCCGCCAGACCCTGGCCGCCTACGCCAACATGGAGGAGCTGATCCGCATCGGCGCTTACCGCGCGGGCGCCGATCCGCAGATCGACCGGGCCATCCGCCTTAACCCCGGCCTCGAGGCCTTCCTCTCGCAGGACAAGGACGAGACCTCGACCTTGGACGGGGCCTTCGAGGCCCTGGACGCTATTCTCGGGAGTGACGCATGAGCTGGGCCGACTCCCTGATCAAGCTCTCGACCTTCGAGGTCGAGGAGCTGCAGAAGCGCCTCGCCGAGATCGTCGGCGGGCGGCAGGACGCCGAGATGCGGCTGATGATGCTGGAGGCCGAGGCCGAGGCCGAGACCGAGCGGGCGCGCGGCGACGCCGAGGCCGGCTGGTACCTGATCGGCTTCCGCGAGGGCCTAAAGGTTCGCCGCGCCGGGATCGAGGCCGAGATCGCCCTGGCCCAGGCCGAGGAGGCCGGCTGCCGCGACGCCCTGAGCGGCGCCTTCGAGAGCCAGAAGAAATACGAGCACGTCGCCGAGCAGATGGCGCTGGCGGCCCGCAAGGCCGAAGCCTATCGCGAGACCCAGGCGATGAACGACATCGGCCTGCGCCGCGCCGCCGGAGGGCGTTGAGGGTGAAGCCTACCCGCCGCGTCGCCCTGGCGGGCGCTCTCGCGCTTGCCGCCTGCGAGCGGCCCGCCGCCTCCCAGGCGGTGACGGCCGATCCCCCGCCGCTGAAGGACGGGGCCATCTCCCGCGTCGGCTGCGTCGCGATGACGGCTCAGCTGAACGATCCCGCCTTCGTCGCGCTGTTCGCCCGCCACTTCTCCCAGCTCACCGCCGAGTGGGAGATGAAGATGGAATACATCTGCCAGGATGACGGCAGCTTCCGCTGGGACGCGCCCGATCGCCTCGCCGCCTTCGCCCGCCAGAACGGCATGCGCCTGCATGGCCATACCCTGGTCTGGTACGCCGAGACCGCCAAGGCGTTCGAGCGCCTGGAGGGCCAACGCGACGCCTTCGCCCGCGCCTACCGCAACTACATTCTCGCCGTCGTCGGCCGCTACAAGGGCCTGGCCGGCAGTTGGGACGTGGTCAACGAGGCGGTCAACGAGGACGGCAGCGCCCTGCGCGAGCACATCTGGTCACGAAACCTGGGCCAGCTCGACCACATGCGCCTGGCCTTCGACCACGCCGCCGAGGCCGATCCGGACGCCGTGCTGTTCGTGAACGACTACTTCCTCGAGAAGATTCCGAAAAAGCGCGCCGAGTACATGCGCATGATCGAGCGCCTGCTGAAGTCCGGCGCCAAGCTGACCGGCATCGGCACCCAGAGCCACCTCGATATCGACGTGAAGCCCGGCGCCTGCCGCGAGGCGATCCGCGATCTGGCCAGCTTCGGCCTGCCGATCCACGTCGCCGAACTCGACTGCAGCTTCAGCGTCGAGCGGATCGACCTGCGCAGCGAGGAAGACAAGCTGCTGGCCCAGGCCAAGCTCGCCGAGGAGGTCGCCCAGGCCTACCTCGACCTGCCGCCCAACCAGCGCTTCGCCTTCACCGTCTGGGGCCTGCGCGACAAGGACAGCTGGCTGAAGAACGAGCCCAACAACAGCGGCGACCAGCCCCTGCTGTTCGACGACGACGGCCGACCGAAGCCGATGTTCGACGCCGTGGCTGCGGCCTTGAAGGCTTAGATTTCGGCCAACTCGATCGGCCGCAGCTTTCCGATCAGGAAAATCCAGGCGAAGGCGCCGACCGCCGCGACGCCGGCGATGAACGCCAGGGCCCAGACGAAAGAGCCGGTCTGTTTGTAGATGGCGCCGACCACGAGCGGGATGACGATGCCCGCCAGGTTGGCGGCGGCGCTGAACAGCCCGCCGACAAGGCCGAGGGCGCCGCGGGGCGCGATCTCCGACAGCACCGCCCAGCCGGACGAGCCCATCGCCTGGGCGAAGAAGGCGACCGAGAGTATGGCGATGACCACAGCGTTGCTCTCGACATAGTTGGCCAGGACGATGGTGGTGGCGCCGAGCAGGCCGATGATCACCGGCAGCTTGCGGGCGATTTCCAGCGAGGCGCCCCGGCGCAACAGAAAGTCGCTGAGCGAACTGGCGAACAGGATGCCGAAGAAGCCGGCGAGGTAGGGCAGGGAAGCGAAGAACCCGACCTTGATCCAGGCCATGTGGCGCGCCTCGGCCAGGTAGGTCGGGAACCAGGTCAGGAAGAAGACGAAGGTCGAGTAGACGGCGAACTGGCCGAGGCAGAGGGCGAGGATCTGGCGGTTGGAGATCAGCTGCCCGAGCAGGCGCCAGTTGAACGGCCGCGCCTCGCCGGCCACGCGGCCGCCGCCTTCGCGGATATAGGCCAGTTCGCTTTCGGTGACCTTGGGGTCGTCCTTCGGGTCGCGGTAGCCGAACGCCCAGGCCAGGGTGAAGATCAGGCCGAGGCCGCCCGAGAGCACGAACAGCGCGCGCCAGCCGAAGCTGGCCGTGATCCAGAACAGCCCCGGGCTGAGGAAGGCGAGGGGGATGTACTCGGCGGCCGTATAGACCCCGATGGCCATGCCGCGCTCCCGGCGTGGGAACCAGGCGGCGACGATGTTGCTGTTGGCCGGAAAGCACGGCGCCTCGAACAGGCCGAGCAGCAGGCGGGCGCCGGTCAGGGAGGCGAAGCCGCGGGCCAGGCCGTGCAGCAGGGTGGCCGCCGACCAGCCGGCGATGGCGCAGAGGTAGACGATCCGTGAGCCGAAGCGGTCGAGCAGCACCCCGCCCGGGATCTGCGCCAGGAAGTAACTCCAGGAGAAGGCCGAGAAGATCCAACCCATCAGCACCGGGTCGAGGTGGAATTCTTCGCGGATGCCGGGCGTGGCGACGCCGATGATCGCCCGGTCGAGATAGTTGATCGCCACCGCCCCGCTGATCAGGGCGAGCATGACAAGGCGGCGCCGGCTGCGCGGCGCGGGCTGAGCGGACAAGCGTTTCCCCCGACTTTTGATCATTGTCGCCGGGGCTTCACGGGTCGGCAAGCCGGCGCCGCACGCGCCGCCCGGTGGCGATCCGCCTTAGGCCTTGGGTTCTGTCGTCCTTGCGGCCTGACGCGCGCGTTCGGCCTCGACGCTGGTGCGCAGCACGCGCAGGTCGTCGCTGATGCGGAAGATGGCGACGTAGAACTCGCAGAACGACCGCCAGAGCAGCACCAGGGCGCCAGCGACCAGCAGGCCGGCGACGGCCAGCGGCAGGGCCAGAAGTTTGCCGAGCCAGCTTTCCTCGCGCAGGGCGACGCCGACCGCCGCGCCGACCGAGGAGAAGGCCACCAGCGAAATCACGCCGAGACCGGCCCAGTAGATCAGGTGGATGACCGGCCCGGTGACCAGGCGGTCGAAGGTCAACAGGTCCCAGACGATGCCCGCGCCGACGCCACGCGAATGATCCTTGGCCGCAGCCATGCGCAAAATCCCTGGCCGGGCGTGGATCGCCCGCGTTCGGCGCAACCGCTAGCAGCGCCGAGCGCGCGCCGCAACGGCGTCGGCCGCGTGAGGCGCATCGCGGTCCATCCGCCGCGGGGCGCGGCGTTGATCGGAAGGGTTTTGAATTCTATGACGAAGGCGGCCGGCGAACGCCGGTCGGGGGGTTAAGCAAGTGTCGGTCCGCAGGCCGTTGAATGTGGTGAAGGCTTCCGACCAGAAGTCCTTTTTCTCGCTGTTCGATTCCAGGCTTGCGGTCTGCCGCGAGACCTTCGAGGCCGCTCCCGACGTCATCGTCTTCCCCTGCGCCAAGATCAAACAGGTCCTGCCCCCGCCGGAGAGCCTGCCGCGCGAGGCCTGGCGGAGGGTCGCCGATGGCCGCTGCCTGGTGGCGTTCGACGCCAGCACCGACGGCAACGTCCACACGGCCGAAGGGTCGGGCCGGCTGCACGACTATCTCGCCGCCGCCGGCGTCCTGCCCGAGCAGGCGGTCTACATCACCCAGGACCGCAGTTGGGGCGAGCACTATGAAGCCCATGTGCGCCGCCTCGGCCTGCGCCGGATGCACGTGGCGCACTATGACTATTTCCTGCGCGCGTTCTTCAAGGACTTCGAGGCCAGGGGCGATCTGGTGTACGCCAAGCGCGAGCACCTGTTCCGCAACCGCCCGCAAACGCGTTCGCGCCGCTACATCTACCTGAATCTGTCGCCCCGCGCCGCCAAGGTGCTGCTGCTGGCGCGGCTGATGCAGCATGGCGTGTTCGACGACGGCCACATCTCGTTCGGCGGTTTCGATCCGGCGAAGCACAGCCGCGCGGTGCCGCTGAAGGTGATGCTGCATCTGATCGCCGATTTGCCCGGCTTCGGTCGCATCGCCGGCGAGCTGACGCCCTACATCTATGAGATGAACACCTTCGAGCCGATGCTGCTGGGCGAGCCGAAGCGGATCGCCGGCCAGCCGACGCAGTTGAAAAAGCAGGCCGCCGACACCCAGTTCGACGAGTATTCCGACAGCTATTTCACGGTCGTCACCGAGACCGAGCTGAACTCGCGGCGGATCAGCGAGAAGGCCCTGAAGTCGCTGGTCAATTTCCAGCCCTCGATCATCCTCGGCAATCCGGGCTCGGTCGAGTTCACCCGCGCGCTGGGGTTCAAGAGCTTCGACGGCTATGTCGACGAGGCCTATGACCGCGAGCTTGACCACGTCAGGCGCTTCGAGATGGTCTGCGACGAGACCCTGCGCCTCTGCGGGCTGCCGCATTCCGAACTCTGGCGGATGGAGCAGGAATGGGCCGAGGTGCTGGCCTACAACGCCCGCTTCGGTCTCTGCAGCCTGCCGGCGATCTATCGTGACCGGATCGACCTCGCCACGGTCGATCATCTGGCGACGCTGTTCCGCCTCGACGACGCGCCGCCGCCGCCGACCTTCGGTTCGACCGAAGTCGCGGCTTAACGCGCCTGCCAGGTCTTGCGGGCGGCGACGGCCCGGTCGGGGAAGTCGCTGAACACCCCGTCGACGCCCAGCTTGAAGAAGGTCAGGTACTCGGCCTGGTCGTCGCCGTGCGCGGCCGGATCGCCGCCCCGCCGCAGCTCGGCCGGCAGGAAGCTGTTCTCCGAGCGGAAGGTGAAGGGATGCACGACCATCCCGGCCGCATGGGCGTCGGCGATCAGGCTCGTAGGGGGCATCGACCGCCCGGCGGCGTCCAGCGGCGTGATCAGGCTCTTGGCCGGGCCGATGCCGTCGACGTAGGCCGACATGGCCTTCAGCTCGGCGGGCCTGGTCAGGTCGGCGAAGGTGCGCTTGTCGCCAGCGGCGACGAGGTCGGCGGGCGCGCCGGCGGCGTCCATCAGGAACACGGTGCGGACGTCGATCTGCTTGCGCACGGCGGCCAGGGGCGCGAGCTCGAACGCCTGCAGGAAGAACGGCGCGTCGCGGCGGTCGAGACCGGCCTTGCGGATGGCGGCGACGGCCCGCGCTTCCATCGGCAGGCCGACGGAGGCGAAGTAGGTCGGGTGTTTCAGCTCGGCGTAGACGCCCACTGTGCGGCCGGCCTTGGCGCCTTCCTCGCGGGCCAGGGCGACCACCTCGTCGAAGGTCAGCACCGGCTCCTGACCGTCGTAACGCGTGTTGGCGACGCGCAGCTGGGGCAGGCGCTCGCGGGTCCGCAGGGTCTTGATCTCGGCGAGGGTGAAGTCCTCGCTGAACCAGCCGGTGATCCGGCGGCCGTCGACGGTCTTGGTGGTCTTGCGGGCCGCGAACTCGGGGCGGGCGGCGACGTCGGTGGTCGCCCCGATCTCGTTCTCGTGGCGGTCGATGAAGACGCCGTCCTTGGTCAGCACCAGATCCGGCTCGATGAAGTCGGCGCCCTCGGCGATGGCGAGGCGATAGCCCGCGGCGGTGTGCTCCGGCCGCTCCCCCGCCGCGCCGCGATGGCCGATCACCAGGGGCGGGGCGGCCTGCCCGAAGGCTTGACCGGCCAGCAGGCCCAGACTGGCGACCAGCGCGATCGCGAGATGTCGAACAAGGCTTTTCATGATGACGCGACCCGCTAGCGAAAGCTTATGACAATCGCCACCGGCCGTGTTGTCGATAGGGACGGTGCGGCCTAGCCTCGATTCAGGCGCCCGCGAGCGGCGCCGTTCGGGAGGGCGGTATGGACGATCCCCGCGCAATTCTGGCGCGCGAGCCGATGCACTGGCGCCAGATGGTCGCCGTCGGCCTGGCCACGGCGCTCAACGCCCTCGACGGTTTCGACGTGCTGTCGATCAGCTTCGCCTCGCCGGGCATCGCCAAGGATTGGGGCGTCGACCGCGCGGCCCTGGGCGTCGTCCTGTCGATGGAGCTGATCGGCATGGGCGTCGGCGCCTTCCTGCTCGGGACCCTGGCCGACCGCATCGGCCGCCGGCCGACCATCCTGGCCTGTCTGCTGGTGATGGCGCTCGGCATGTTCCTGGCCTCCACGGCCGGCGGCGTGGCTGTTCTGTCGGCCTTCCGCTTCCTCACCGGCCTGGGCATCGGCGGGATGCTGGCGGCGACCACGGCGGTGACGGTGGAGGTCGCCAACGCCAAACGGCGCAACCTCGCGGTGGCGGTGATGTCGGCGGGCTATCCGCTGGGCGCCGTGGTCGGCGGCTCGATCGCCACCTCGCTGCTGGCCTCCACCGGCGACTGGCGCTCGGTGTTCGCCTTCGGGGCCGTCGCCACCCTGTGCTTCGTGCCCCTGGTGCTGCTCGGCCTGCCGGAGACCATCGCCTACCTCACCCACAAGCGTCCGGCCGGCGCCCTGGAGAAGATCAACCGCAGCCTGAAACGCCTGGGCCACGCCCCGGTCGAGGGCCTGCCGCCGCCGGAGCCGCCCGCTCCGCGCCCGGGCCTCGCCGAGGCCGCCGCCCCGCCGCTGCTGAACACCACCGTGCTGCTGATCGTGGCCACCTTCGCCCACATGATGACCTTCTATTTCTTCATCAAATGGATCCCGAAGGTCGTTGTGGACATGGGCTTCCCGCCCGCCGAGGCCGGCGGCGTGCTGGTCTGGGCCAATGTCGGCGGCGCCGTCGGCTCGCTGGTCATCAGCCTGCTCACCACCAGGGTCGGCGTGCGCGCCCTCACCATGGGGGCGATGGTCTGCGGCGCGGCGGCCATCGCCGCCTTCGGCCAGAACCTCACCGACCTGAAGACCCTATCGCTGGTCGCCGCCGTGGCCAGCTTCTTCACCAACGGGGCCATCGCCGGCCTCTATGCGGTGATCGCGCAATCCTATCCGGCGCGCCTGCGTGCGGGCGCCACCGGCCTGGTGATCGGGGTCGGGCGGGCCGGCGCCGCCACGGGGCCGGTCGCGGCCGGCCTGCTGTTCGCCGCCGGCTGGGGGCTGTCGGCGGTCGCCGCCACCCTGGCGGGCGGCACGCTGCTGGCGGCTGTCGCCCTGGCCTTCATCCGCTACCGTGAAAACAGTCTCGCCTAAGCCTCCTGGAAGGACGCCTCCGATGGACCTCAATCGCCGCCATTTCTTCGCCGCCGCCGGCGCCTTTGCGGGCCTCGCCGCCACGGGCGCCTTCGCCCAGGGCCTGGGGACCGCCTGGCCGATGGGCATCCAGCTGTGGACCGTGGGGGCCGAGATGCAGAAGGACGGGCCGGGCACGCTGCGGCGCCTCAAGGCCCTTGGGTTCGCGGTCGTCGAGACCGCCGGCTTCTATGGCGGCACGGCCCAGACGATGAAGGCCCAGCTCGACGCCGCCGGCCTCGTCTGCCGCTCCTGCCACGTCGGCCTCGGCGACCTCGGCGCCGATATCGACAAGCACATCGCCGACGCCAGGACCCTGGGCGCGAGCTGGCTGGTGGCGTCGTCGCCCAAGGCGCCGCGCGCGCTCCCCGCCGGCAAGCCGTTCGGGCTCGGCATGGCCGAGGTGATGACCCTGGAGGCCTATCAGGAGAACGCCGCCATCGTGGCGCGCATCGTCCCCAGGATCGCCGCCGCCGGCCTCACCTTCGGCTACCACAACCACGACATGGAGTTCCGCAAGTTCGGCGACCGCACCGGCCTCGACATCCTGCTGTCCGGCCATCCGCAGGCCAAGCTGGAGCTCGATCTCGGCTGGGTGGCCGCCGCCGGCCTCGACCCCGCGGCCACGATCAGAAGCTACGGCTCCCGCGTCGAGCTGCTGCACGTGAAGGACATGGTCAAGGCCGAGCCCGAGTATCACTCGGTCGAGATCGGCAAGGGCATTATCGACTGGAAGCCGACCCTGGAGGCCGCCAAGGCCGTCGGGACCAAGGGCTTCTTCATCGAGCAGGAAGCGCCCTACGTGCGCCCGATCTTCGATTCCCTGGCGATGAGCGTGGCGTATTTGAAGGGGCTCTGACGATCCCTCCCCCTCGAAGGGGGAGGGGCAGGGGTGGGGGTGTTGGCGCGGAGCCGACGAGAGAGCTCCATATGGCGCGAGCCTTCTGCGCGCCCGGCCGGCGCCGCCCGGCGCACACCCCCATCCCCAACCCTTCCCCTTCGAGGGGGAAGGGGTCAACGCCCCACCGCATCCCCCGGCCACAGCGGCCCGGCGAGCCTGCCGGCCAGATAGTCCATGAACGCCGTCACCCGCGCCGGGCGCGGGCCGCCGCCGGGCGCCACGAGGTGCACCGAGATCGGCGGCAAAGCCCAGTCGGTCATCACCGTCTCCAGCCTGCCTTCCGCCACATCGCGCCAGTAGATGAAGTCCGGCTGCGGGGCGACGCCGAGGCCGGCGCAGAGGGCGGCCGTCAGGGCGTCGGCGTTGTTGGCGCGCAGCGGGCCGTGCGGGCGCACGACGGCCTCCTCGCTCGCCGCGTTGACGAACCGCCAAGTCTGGGCGGTCGGCAAATAGGCGTAGGTCAGGCAGCTGTGGCGGGCCAGATCCTCCGGATGCCTCGGGCGCCCGCGCTGGGCGAGGTAGCCCGGCGAGGCGACGAGATGGCGCCGGACCGGCCGCAGGCGGCGCGCCGTCAGCGAGGAGTCGTCCAGGGCGGCGATGCGGATGGCGCAGTCGAACCCGCCGCCCACGAGGTCGATCGTCTCGTCCGAGAGGTGCAGGTCGATGGAAACGTCCGGATGCGCCCCCAGGAATTCGGGCAGGGCGGGGGCCACATAGGTCAGGCCGAACGACATCGGCGCGGCCAGGCGCACGAGGCCGCGCGGCCGCAGGGCCATGTCCATCGCCTCGCCCTCGGCCCCTTCCGCCTCGGCGACCATCTGGGCGGCGCGGGCCGCCAGATTGCGCCCGGCGTCGGTGAGGGCGAACCGTCGCGAAGTTCGGTGTAGAAGGGTGGTCCCGAGGCGTTGTTCCAGACGCGTGACCGCTTTCGACACCGTGGCCTTCGACAGGGCCAGGTGCTCGGCCGCCCCGGAGAACGACTGGGTTTCGGCGACCTTGGCGAAAATGGCCAGGGCTTCGAGATCGGGCAGTTTCGACACGTTCAGAGTTCGCTTTTGGAAACGATGACTTTCATACGTTTCTATTTCTGATTTCAAGCCGATCGCTACCTTCGTCTCAACGGCGGCCGGACCTTCCGGCCTCTCAAGTTTCGGAGAGACTTCGATGATCGAACTGCGACCCTTCAACAGCCTCGGCGGCGCCGACCACGGCTGGCTGAACGCCAAGCACCACTTCTCCTTCGCCGGCTACTACGATCCCGCGCGCATGGGCTGGGGCTCGCTGCGAGTGTGGAACGACGACGAGATCGCCGCCGGCACGGGCTTCCCGCCCCACCCGCACTCGGACATGGAAATCATCACCTACGTCCGCGACGGGGCCATCACCCACCAGGACAGCATGGGCAACAAGGGCCGCACCGAGGCCGGCGACGTGCAGGTGATGAGCGCGGGCACGGGCGTGCGCCACTCCGAGTACAACCTCGAAAATGAGCTGACCCGCATCTTCCAGATCTGGATCGAGCCGACCCGCCGGGGTGAAGCCGCCTCCTGGGGCGCCAAGCCCTTCCCGAAGGGCGACCGCGCCGGCCAGTTCGTGGTGCTGGCCTCGGGTTTCGAAGGCGACGCCGACGCCCTGCCGATCCGCACCGACGCCCGCGTCGTCGCCGCCACGCTCAAGGCCGGCGAGAGCGCCAGCTACACCCTCGGCGCCGACCGCCGCGGATATCTCGTGCCCGCCAAGGGCGTGGTCCAGGTCAATGGCGTGCAGGCCCAGGCCCGCGACGGCCTGGCGATCCGCGAGGTCGAGACCCTGACTGTAACCGCCGTCGAGGACGCCGAAATCGTTCTCGTCGACGCCGCCTAGCCTCAACCCCAAGCCCCCAATCCGGGAGACCCAAGATGCCCTACGTTACGACCACCGACGGCGTTGAGATCTTTTACAAGGATTGGGGGCCCAAGGACGCCCAGCCCATCGTCTTCCACCACGGCTGGCCGCTGAGCGGCGACGACTGGGACACGCAGATGCTGTTCTTCCTCGGCCAGGGCTACCGGGTCATCGCGCACGACCGCCGCGGCCACGGCCGCTCGGCCCAGGTGTCGGACGGGCATGACATGGACCACTACGCCGCCGACATCGCGGCCGTGGTGCAACATCTCGATCTGAAGAACGCCGTGCACATCGGCCACTCCACCGGCGGCGGCGAGGTGGCCCGCTATGTGGCGCGCCACGGCGCCGGGCGGGTCGCCAAGGCGGTGCTGGTCAGCGCCGTGCCGCCCCTGATGCTGAAGACCGAGGCCAATCCCGGCGGCCTGCCCATCGAGGTGTTCGACGGCCTTCGCGCCGCCGTGGCCGCCAACCGCGCCGAATTCTACCGCGACTTCGCCGCCACCGCCTTCTACGGCTTCAACCGCCCGGGCGTGACCCCCGTGGAAGGCGTCATCCGCAACTGGTGGCGCCAAGGCATGGAAGGCGGCGCCAAGGCCCACTACGACGGGATCAAGGCCTTCTCGGAAACCGACTTCACCGACGACCTGAAGGCCATCCAGGTCCCCACCCTGGTGCTGCACGGCGACGACGACCAGGTCGTCCCCATCGCCGACTCCGCCCCGCTGTCGGCGGACCTGCTGAAGAACGGAACCCTGAAAATCTACCCCGGCTATCCGCACGGCATGCTGACCACCAACGCCGAGGTCATCAACGCGGATTTGTTGGCCTTCATCAAAGGCTAGGCGCGGCGCTCAACGACGAAGGCCCCGGCGCGAGCCGGGGCCTTTGCGTGGCGAACTTCGGCTTTCGCCTATATCGCGACGGTGTCGGGTTTCCGGCGCAGAAGCAATTGCCTCAAAGCCACCCCTGCGGACGCTCCATCACTTCTGAGTTTTCCACACGTCCGCCTCTGACGCCGCCGTCTGCTTCACTGGGTGTGTGACCCCGCCGCCCGCCAGCCCTGACGAGACGCCCGCCGCCGACTTCGCGCGGCCGGTGCTGGAGCGTCAGCTCGCCAAGCTGGAGCGGCTGGCCGACATCGGCATGGAGATCGCCGAAAGCCTTCGCGGGCAGGTCGCTGAAGCTTCCGAGCCGGTCGATCCCGTCGCAGTCACCCTGGCCTTCAGCCGGGTCTCCCGCGCTGTGCGCCTGACCTTCGCCCTGCAGATCGAGGTGATCGACAAGCTGCGCGGCGTCGGTCGGATCGAGGACTATGAAGCGGACCTCGCGTCTCGGGACGCCACCCCTGCAACGGCGCCCGCCAAGGTGGAAGATCCGCGCCTTCGCGCCCGCAAGGACGACATCGCCGCCACTCTCACCGGCATCATCGACGAAATCCACAAGGACGCCGAGGGCGGCGAGGCCCACGAACGCTGCATCCGTGAAGCCACCGAACGGCTGAAGGAGGCGGAAGACCTCGGGGATATTCTCGCGCGGCCGTTCGAGGAGGTGGTCGAGCAAATCTGTCGGGACCTGGGGCTGTCTTCTAACTCGGTTCATCCCGACGAAAGTCGGGACCCAGGCTTTTTTAGTCCGCAGCGGCATCAGCCGGGCGCCGAACCCGGCCGGACAAGCCTCCAACCCTCTAATGTCGAAACAGAAAACACCTGGGTCCCGACTTTCGTCGGGATGAACCAAGGGGAGGGGTCGTCACCTCGCACCCCGCCACCCGACCCCGACGCGCTCCCCGGCTATCCCGTCGGCCTGCCCGGCGAACTGCCGCCCCGAGGGCGTCGCCCACAGCGACCGCCCACCAACTACACCCACGGTTTCGACTGAGACGCGCCGTCGTCGGCGCGCGCCTAGACCTGCCCGACCGTCTTCAGCCGCGCGCGGGGATGGATTTCGTTCTGGCTCATCACCACGGTCTGGCCGCGGAAGCGCTCGATGATCGAGCGGACGTAGGGCCGCACCATCGGGCTGGTCAGCAGCACCGGGCTCTCGCCCGAGAGGGCCGCGCGCTCGAACGCCTCGCGCACGCCGCGGATGAACTCCTGCAGGCGCGAGGGGGCCAGGGCGAGTTGCTTTTCCTCGCCCGGGCCGATCAGGGCGTCGGCGAAGGCGGCTTCCCATTCGCCCGACAGCGAGACGATCGGCAGGGCGCCGTCCTCGCCACGATTGGCCCAGCAGAGCTGGCGGCCCAGCCGGGCGCGCACGCTCTCGACCAGCGAGCCGACGGTGCCGGAGCTGGGGGCGGCCTCGCCGATGCCTTCCAGGATGGTCGGCAGGTCGCGGATCGAGACGCGTTCGCGCAGCAGGGCCTGCAGCACGCGCTGCACGGTGGTGGCGGTGACCACCGAGGGGATCAGGTCCTCGACCAGCTTCTTCTGCTCGCCCGGCAGGTCCTTCAGCAGTTTCTGCACCTCCGAATAGGAGAGCAGGTCGGCCATGTTGTCCTTGAGGATCTCGGTCAGGTGCGTGGTCAGCACCGTCGCCGGGTCGACGATGGTGTAGCCGCGGAAGGTGGCTTCCTCGCGCAGGCTGTCGTCGATCCAGGTGGCGGGCAGGCCGAAGGCCGGTTCGCGCATGTGCTCGCCCGGCAGCTCCACCTGGCCGCCGCGCGGGTCCATGGCCATCAGGTGGCCGAGGCGCACCTCGCCGGAGCCGGCCTCCATCTCCTTGATGCGGATGGCGTAGCCCTGGCTGGGCAGGCGCATGTTGTCGAGAATGCGCACCGGCGGCATCACGAAGCCGTACTCGGCCGCCAGGGTCTTGCGCAGGGCGCGGATCTGGTCGGTGAGGCGCCGGCCGTCGAGGTCGTTGATCAGGCTCAGCAGGCCGTAGCCGATCTCGATCTTCACGTCGTCGATGGCCAGGGCGTTGGAGATCGGCTCCTCTTCCGGCTCGGCGGCGACCGGCTGGATGACCACCTCCGGCTTCTGGAGATCCCGCGCGCGCTTCCAGGCCAGGGCCCCCGAGGCCAGCGACAGGGCCGCGAACACCACCACCGGCATGCCCGGCACCAGGGCCAGCACGCCCGAGGTGCCGCTGACCATGCCGAGGGCGACCGGGTTCATGGCCAGCTGGGTGACCAGGGCCTTGTCGGCCGAGCCTTCGACGCCCGCCTTGGAGACCAGGAAGCCGGCGGCGATCGAGATGATCAGCGCCGGGATCTGGCTGACCAGGCCGTCGCCGATGGTCATGATCGTGTAGGTGGAGGCCGCCTCGCCGATCGGGATCTTGTGCTGGATCACCCCGATCAGGATGCCGCCGACGATGTTGATGGCGGTGATGATCAGGCCGGCGACCGCGTCGCCGCGCACGAACTTGCTGGCGCCGTCCATGGCCCCGAAGAAGGTGCTTTCCTGCTCCAGCTCCTTGCGGCGCTTCTTGGCCTCGTCCTGCTCGATCAGGCCGCTGGAGAGGTCGGCGTCGATGGCCATCTGCTTGCCGGGCATCGAGTCCAGGGTGAAGCGGGCGGCCACCTCGGCGATCCGGCCCGAGCCCTTGGTGATGACCACGAAGTTCACCACCAGCAGGATGGCGAAGACGATCACCCCGATGACGAAGTTGCCCTGCATCATCAGCTGCCCGAAGGCGTGGATGATGGCGCCGGCCCCCTCGGTGCCTTCCTGGCCGTGGCCGAGGATCAGGCGCGTCGAGGCCAGGTTCAGGCCCAGGCGGAACAGGGTGGCCACCAGCAGCACCGTCGGGAAGGCGGTGAACTCGAGCGGCTTCCTGATGAGGATCGAGGTCATCAGGATCAGCACGGCGCTGGTCATCGACAACGCCAGCAACAGGTCCAGCAGGAACGGCGGGACCGGAATGATCAGCAGGACGACGATGCCGACGACGCCGAGCGCCAGGCCCACCTCGCCACGCAGCAGCGAGTTCATCGCCCCGCGGGCGGTGAACGCGTTGGACGGTGCGGGAAGCCCGACGTCAGCCATGCGGCGTCACCACTCCTGAGCGGCCGTCAGGCCGCGCTGGCTCCGAGGCCGCCCTGGGGCGCGGGCACCGAGACGCCGGCTTCGGAATATTCCTTCAGCTTGTTGCGCAGGGTGCGGATCGAGATGCCGAGGATGGTCGCGGCGTGAGTCCGGTTGCCCAGGCAATGGCTGAGGGTGTCGAGGATCAGCTGCTGCTCGACCTCGGCCACGGTCTGGCCGACGAACGAGCGGGCGGCGGCCTCGGCGGCCTGGCTGGCGGCGTGGGCGGTGCGGGCGCCGGCGTCCGGCGCCGCGAGCGGCTGGCCGTCCGGCAGGCGGATGGCGTCCTGCTCGATCTCGGCGCCGGTGGAGAGCAGCACCGCGCGATGCATGGCGTTCTCCAGCTCGCGTACGTTGCCCGGCCAGCGGTGGTGCGCCAGGCGGCGCTTGGCCTCGGCCGACAGCGGCAGCACCGGCACGCCGTTGGCGGCCGAGTATTTCTTGATGAAGTGGTCGGCCAGCGCGACCACGTCGCCCGGCCGGTCGCGCAGCGGCGGCAGGCGCAGGTTCACCACGTTGAGGCGGTAGAGCAGGTCCTCGCGGAACTCGCCGGACTTCACGGCCGCGGCCAGGTCGCGGTTGGAGGTGGCGATGATGCGGATGTCGACCTTCACCGGCTTGGAACCGCCGACGCGGTCGATCTCGCGTTCCTGCAGGGCGCGCAGCAGCTTGGCCTGAAGCCGCGCGTCCATCTCGCTGATTTCGTCGAGCAGCAGGGTGCCGCCGTCGGCCTCCTCGAACTTGCCGACGCGGCGGGCGACGGCGCCGGTGAAGGCGCCCTTCTCGTGGCCGAAGAGCTCGCTTTCCAGCAGGTTGTCGGGAATGGCGGCGCAGTTGACGCTGATGAACGGCTTGGCCGAACGGCGCGACTTGCCGTGCAGGTAGCGCGCCATGACTTCCTTGCCGACGCCGCTTTCGCCGGTGATCAGCACCGAGGCGTCGGAGCCGGCGATGCGGTCGGCCAGGGCGATCACCGGCTCCATGGCCACGTCGCGGGCCACCATCGGGCGGTTGTCGTCGGACACCGCGGCCAGAACGGCGGCGATCAGCTCGGCGTCGGGCGGCAGGGGGATGAATTCCTTGGCGCCGGAGCGGATGGCGTCGGCCGCCTCGCGCGGACCGATCCCGACCCCGCAGGCCACCACCGGCACCCGGATGCGCTCGGCTTCGTTGGCCGCGATCAGGCCGGCGATGTCGAGTTCGACATCGACCATCAGGAGGTCGGCGCCCTGGCCCGCCCGCAAGGCGTGGGTGGCGGCGGCCGTGGTCTCCACGTGCGCCACCTTGGCCCCGGCGCCCATCGCCATCTTCACGGCGAGGGAGAGCTGCCCGTTCAGTTTTCCGACGACAAGAAGCCGCATGATCTCAGTTCCTTACGCTTCCGACGCGGCCTAGGCGGCCGTGTCGCCGTCCTTGATGATTTCCGTCATGGTCACGCCCAGACGCTCGTCGACGATGACGACCTCGCCCCGCGCCACCAGGCGGTTGTTCACATAGATGTCGATGGCCTCGCCGACCTTGCGGTCGAGTTCGAGGACGCTGCCCTGGCCGAGCTGCAGCAGCTGGGCCACCGAGAGGTTGGCCTTGCCGAGCACCGCGGAGATGTTGACCGGCACGTCGAAGACCGGCTGCAGGTCGGTCGCCGTCTTGCTTTCGGTGTCGATGGCCGCCTCGGAGGCGAGGCTGCCGTCGAATTCGTCGAGCGGGATGTTGGTGTCGGACATGACGGGCTTTCGGGTCAGCTGTCGGCGGGAATAAGCGGTTCGGCGTGCAGGCCTTCGGCGGCCAGGGCGGTGGCGATGGCTTCGGCGATGCGCGCCTGGGCGGCGGCCGGATCGAAGGCCGCGCGGCCGTCGCCCCAGTCGATGACGAAGGCGGCCGGGGCCAGGGCGTCCGCGCGCACCAGGATCTGGCCGGGGAAGCCGATGGCGGCGGCGGTCTGCTCCAGCGTCGCCTGCAGGCGTTCGACGAGGTCCGGGGCGGCCCGAACCAGCAGCTTCGGCTGGGCCTCGACTTCACGGGCCAGGGCGGTGAGGGCGGCGGCGATCACCGTTTCGGGGAACCGGGCGAGGGCGGCGTCGGCGATCTTGCCGGCGCAGGCCAGGGCCAGCTCGGCCGAGCCCGTGCGATGTTCGTGGGCCACGGCGGCCAGGGCGCCGAGCGCCGAATGGCTGGCGGCGGCGATGCCCTGCAGGGCCTGGGCGGCTTCGGCCTCGGCCTGGGCGACGGCCGAGCGTTCGCCCTCCGCATAGGCCTCCGCGCGGATGGCCTCCACCTCCTCGGGCGTGAAGCTGCGCTTGGGGCGCGGCGGCTGGTAGGCGATGTCGCCGGCGTCGTCGAAGGCCGTGTCGAAGACGAAGCGGCGCATGGGGGGGGCAAGGTCGCTCATCAGTAGATCAGCTCATCGTCGCCGCCGGCGCCGGCCAGCATGATCTCGCCCTTGGCGGCCAGGTCCTTGGCGGTCTGCACCATGGCCACCTGGGCCTGGTCGACGTCCTTCAGGCGCACGGGGCCCATGCTCTCCATGTCCTCCCGCATGATCTTGGCGGCGCGTTCCGACATGTTGGAGAAGAACATCTCGCGCAGGCCGTCCGAGGCGCCCTTGAGGGCCAGGCCCAGCTGCTCCTTGTCGACGGCGCGCAGCAGGGTCTGCACCCCGCCGGGGTCGAGCCTGGAAAGATCCTCGAAGACGAACATCAGGGCGCGGATGCGCTCGGCGCTCTCGCGACTGCGCTCTTCCAGGGCGGCGATGAAGCGCGCCTCGGTCTGGCGGTCGAAGTTGTTGAAGATGTCGGCCATCATCTCGTGGCTGTCGCGCTTCGAGGTGCGCGCCAGGTTCGACATGAATTCGGTCCGCAGGGTCTGCTCGATCTTGTCGAGGATTTCGCGCTGCACCGGCTCCATGCGCAGCATGCGGGTGACGCATTCGAGGGCGAAGTCCTCGGGCAGGGCGGCCAGGACGCGGGCGGCGTGCTCGCCCTTGATCTTCGACAGCACCACCGCGACGGTTTGTGGGTATTCGTTCTTCAGGTAGTTGGCGAGCACGGCCTCGTTCACGTTGCCGAGCTTGTCCCACATGGTCCGGCCGGCCGGACCACGGATCTCCTCCATCAGGCCTTCGACCTTGTCGTTCGGCATGAAGGCGGCCAGCAGCTTCTGGGTCTGCTCGAAGGAGCCCATGATCGCGCCGGTGCCGGACATGCCGGAGACGAACTCGACCAGCAGGGTCTCGACCACCGAGGCCGAGACGTTGCCGAGGCCGGCCATGGCCTGGGAGATTTCCTTGATCTCCTCCTCGTCGAGCGCGCTCCAGATGGCGGTGTGCTCCTCGCCCAGGGCCAGGAGCACCACGGCCGCCTTCTCAGGCCCGCTGAGACGGGCCGGGTCGACGATGTTTTTCTTGCTCGCCCGGCTCATGCGGATTCATGCAGCCAGTTGCGGAGGATCGCGACGCTTTCCTCGGGGTGCTTCTCGGCGAACTCCGAGACCTGCCGGATCGAGCTGGCCTTCACCTGGCCTTCGATCTTGGCGATGTTGATGCGCTGTTCGACCTCCGGCCCCGGCAGGGCGACCATGTCGCCGCCGGCGCTGGTGGCGCCGGCCGAAAGGGTGACGAGCTGGGTCGTGCCGTCCGGACCGGCCATGGCGATCATCTGCTGACCGCCGGCGACGCCGCCGCCGCCGGCGTTCTTGAGCAACGGGCGGACCACGAAGAGCATGATGAGGATGGCGACGATCGCGGCGATGGCGAGTTCGGCGAAGCGCATGATGTCGTTCTTGTCGAAGCCCATCAGCGGGTTGGCGGCGGTGACGCCCTCGCCGTCGATCGCTTCGCGCGGGAAGCGGACGTTGACGACGGTGACGGTGTCGCCGCGCTCCTGGTCGAAGCCGACGGCGGCGCGGACCAGGTCCTGGATCTGCTGCATCTCCTGGGCCGAGCGCGGGGTGTAGGCGCCCGGCTTGCCGTCGGCGCCCACCGCGGTGTTTCCGTCGACGGCGACCGCCACCGAAAGCTTCTTGATGGCGCCCGGCTCGGTGACCTCGGTGCGGACCGACTTGGAGATTTCGTAGTTGGTGACGCTCTCGTTGGCGCCCGAGGTGCTGCCGAGGGGCTGGAAGCCCTGTGGGTTCTGGCCGCCGGGAATGTTGGCCGCCGCGGTGACGCCGCCGTTGGCGTTCTCGCGCTGCTCCTGCGAGTTTTCGGCCGAGGTGCTTTCCGAGCGGACGACCTGGCCGTCCGGATCGAAGCGCTCTTCCTGGGTCGTGACGCGGTTGAGGTCGATCTGGGCGGTCACCTTCACCTGGGCGCGGCCGGGGCCGACGACGCCTTCGACCAGATCCTTCACGGTCTTGCCGATGCGGCCTTCGACCTCGGCCTTGCGATCCTCGGCCATCTTGCCGGCCAGGCTGCCGTCCGACCCCGACGACAGGGTCTTGCCGTGCTGGTCGACGACGGTGACGCGGTCGACCTTCATGCCCAGCACGGCGCCGGCCACGAGGTTCTGCACGGCGCGGACCATCTCGGCGGAAGGGTCGCGGCCGCCGAGGCCGATGGCGACGGTGGCGGACGGGGCCTCGGCCTCGTCCTCGAACAGCTGGCGCTTGGGCAGGGCCAGATGGACGCGGACGGCCTGCACGCCGTCCCACTCGCGGATGGTGCGGCCAAGCTCGCCCTCGAGGGCGCGCTGCTGGTTCAGCTTCTGAACGAAGTCGGTCTGGCCCAGGGCGTTGGTGTTGTCGAAAATCTCGTAGCCGACCGATCCCTGGGTCACGAGGCCCTTGCCGGAGACGAGCAGGCGCGTCGAGGCGACCTCGTCGCGCGCCACCATGATCGTCGAGCCGTCGCCCTTGACGGTGTATTTCACCCCGGCCTGGTCGAGCGCCTGGGTGACCGAGGAGGCTTCCTTGAGGTCGAGGTTCGAATAGAGCAGGGCCTGGGGCTCGCGGCCCAGGGTCATGGTCAGGGCGACGAGCGCCGCCGCCACGCCTGCGCCGACCCCCAGGATCATGACCAGGCGGCCGATCCCGAACTTCTGAAGCGCGTTGGTGAACTGTTCCAAGCCCGCGTCGTCCCTTGCCCAAAGCGGCGCCGCTGGGGTGTCGCTAGGCAGGAATTACCGGGTGCAAGGTAAACGCAGGTTTAAGGTGTCCGCGGCCGGTCGTCGCGGCGCGCCCGAAAAGGAAACGGCCGCACCCCTGGAGAAGGTGCGGCCGATCTGCCTCGCGGCCCGTCCGTCGGCCGGATGGCCGCCGGCGAATTCCTACCGGTATTGCTGCAGGCGCGTGGTGCGCAGGCCCGCCAGGCCGTGGCGGTCGATCGACTGCTGCCAGGCAAGAAATTCCTCGTTGGTGAGGCGGTAGCGATCGCACGCCTCGTCGAGCGAGAGCAGGCCGCCGCGCACGGCGGCGACGACCTCCGCCTTGCGGCGGATCACCCAGCGCTCGGTGTCGCTGGGCGGAAGGTCGGAAAGCGTCAGCGGCGCACCGGTCGGACCGATCACGTACTTCTCGCCGCGGCTGTTGGTTCGCTGCTGCTGCAACATCGGCTTCTAGCCTCTCAAGCCATCACTGTTGGCGAGGACCATAAGCCCGAGCCGATAACAGCGGCTTAATTCCACTAGTAAAAATCCAAGAAACCATCACAAATAACCCCCTAATGAGAGTGTCCCGAAATGAAACGAGTCATTTCTCATGAGTTAAAGTTAAAGTATTAGCGCTTGATATTGATAAGTTCCTCAAGCATTTGGTCGGCGGTCGTTATGATTTTCGACGAAGCCGAGTAGGCTCTCTGCGTAACAATTAGACCGGTGAACTCTGTCGACAAGTCGACGGTCGAGGACTCAAGCGTCGAAGGGGCGATTTCGCCGGCTCCGCCGGTGCCCGCGGCCTTGAGGCTGAAGGGGCCGCTCTGTTGCGAAACGCGGTAGCTGTTACCGCTCAGCGCGATCAGGCCGTTAGGGTTGGCGAAGGTCGCCACCGCCACCTGGGCGATGCGGCGGGTCACGCCGTTGTCGAACACCGCGGTCACGAAGCCGTCTGTGTCGATCTCGACATTGGTCAGGTTGCCGAAGGCCGTGCCGTTGGTGGTCACCGCCTGAACGACCGAGGCGCTGTCGGCCTGGGTCAAGCCGCCGGCCCCTTCCGAAAGGCTCAGCTGGATCTCCTGGGCGGAGATGCCGAGGCCTGGGGCCCAACTCACTTCGCCGGCGGTCGGGGTATCGGACGACGCGCCAATCGAGACCAGGGAGCCGCCCGGCGGAAAGAGGGTGGTGGAGTCGAACTGGCCGTCGGAGGTGAAGGTCACGGTGCCCGACTTGATCAGGCCGTTCGTGCCGCCCGAGCCGAGCACGACATCGCTGGCCGGATCGGCGCGGACCTCCGCGTACCACTCATTGGCGGTTTCGCTTTTCAGGAAGGAGACCACGAGGGTGTGCTTGCCGCCCTTGGAGTCCGAGACCGGCACCTGGACCTCGAAGTCCGGCTTCACGCCGGTGCCGGCGTCGGCGTCGTAGTCGGCCATCGAATTGGTGGCCGCGTTGTAAGCCGTCGCCGGTGGCGTGGGCAGGCTCATGTCCTTCACGGCCTGCGAGGGTTCGGTAGAGGACTTCAGGTTGGCGGTGAGGCTGGCGCGGGTCGTCGGCTCGGCGGTGCCGCCGACCGAGGCGACGTTGATCGACCGCAGACGCGACAGGTCCGATGGGTCGGTGAGAATCTCGCCGTCGGCGTTGACCGGCCAGCCCTGCAGATAGAGCCCGGCGTCGTTCTTCAGGTAGCCGAGGCTGTCGAGTTGAAACGAGCCCGCGCGGGTGAAGGAACGGGCGTCGCTGTCCTGAATGTTTTCCGGCTTGTCGGTGGCGACGAAGAAGCCCGAGCCGTTGATCGCCAGATCGAGCGACGAGGTGGTCGCCTGCGTCAGGCCCTGCTGGGTGACGTACTGCCGGGTTTGGGCCTTCACGCCGCCGGCGCTGTAGCTCGTGCCGTGGCCTTGCGAAGTGACCAGTGTCGAGAAGTTGGCGGCGTTCCGCTTGTAGCCAACGGTGTTGACGTTGGCGATGTTGTCGGAGATCGCGGCGAGGGCCGAGGAGTTGGCCATCAGCCCCGAGACGCCCGCCAGCATGGCGCTGTTGATGCTCATGTCAGGTCGTCCTTAGTTGGAAGCGGTTTCGGTGGGCGTCGGCGTGGTCACGCCGACGACGGAGTTGAGCGCGACCTTGCGGCCGTCGATGGTGAGCATGGTCACCCCGTCCACGCTCTCGACGCCGGTCACGACGCCGGCCAGCAGGCTCTTAGGCGTCACGGCGATGTTCGAGCCGGCGGCGTCGGAGGCGGTGGCCTTCAGGGTGTAGGTTCCGCCGTTCGGCTGTTGCGTGCCATCGGCGGACTTGCCGTCCCAGGTGAAGCTCTTGTCGCCCTTGGTCAGGTCGTCCGGATTGATGGTGGCGACCGTCTTGCCGAAGCTGTCGACCACCTCGAGCTTCAGGCTCGTGGCGGCGCGGGGCAGGTTGTAGGTGAAGTCGATCTTGCCGTCGGTTAGGACGCCCTTGTCGCTCTCGGTGCTGACCTGCTTGCCGATCAGGTTGACCGAGTTGGTCAGGCCGCCGTCGTTCATGCCGACCAGCATGGTGAGAAGATCGTTGGTCAGCAGCTGCTGCTCGACCCCGGTCATCTGCACGATCTGCTGGGTGAACTGATTGGAATCCATCGGCGAGAGCGGATCCTGGTTCTTCAGCTGCGTGGTCAGCAGCGCCAGGAAGGTTTCCTCGCTGGACGCCAGGTTGTCCCGCGAGGTCGCCATGCGGTTGGCGACCGAGTTGGAGGAGTTGACGGCGTCGACCATCGGCGGCCCCTAGATGCGGATGTCCACACCGTCGCCGGGCGCGGTGCGGAAGTATGGAATGTCGGAAACCAGGGCTTCGGCGCCGCTGAGCGCCGCCTCGAAGACCCGGCCGGCGTGGGCGCCGCCGCGGTTCTGGCCATCGTCCTGGAAGCCCCAGGCGGACTGACCGCCGTTGCGGCCGCCGCCGTTCTGGTTGGCGACATCGAACGACAGGGCGTTGTCGGATACGTCGAAGCCGGCCTGCTGCAGGGCGCTGCGCAGTTCGCCTGAGCGGCCGCGCAGTTCGGCGGCGGCGTGGGCGTTTTCGAACGACAGGGCGGCGGTCATCCGACCGTGCTCGGCGATCTCGACCTTCACCGACACTCGGCCGAGCCCGATCGGATCGAGGGCGACGTCGAAACGGGTCGAGCGGCCGTCGAGCTTCTTGAGGATGTCGGCCGACAGCCGGGCGACGGTGTCGGGCGAGCCGCGCACGACCTGGGTCTCGGCGCCGGGCGCGGCGCCCTCGGCCGCGCGAGCGGCCTGCGGGGCGGCCATGGCCGTGGCCGTATTGGCGTCGGCGACCTTGGCGGGGTCTCCCCCCGCGTCCCTGGCGACCTCTTCACCGCCCTTGGACGCGGCGGCGAGGGCGGTGACGGCGTCGGCGGTCTGGGTCTCGACCGCCTTGGCCGCGGCGCGAGCCGAGGTCTCGCCGGCCGGCGTCGGCGCGGCGGGCGTCGGCTTTTCCGCCTTGGTGGGCTTGTCGCTGAGGACGGGGGTCTCGAGCGTGGGTTGGGCGGCGACCGGGGCTTCGGCGGCGGTCGCCGTCGCCGCCGCAGGTTCGGTGGTCGCGACCGTGCTGGCGTTCGTCGCGGCGAGGGCGGCGTCGATCGTGGCGGCGGACGGGGCCGGCGTTCCGGCGAGGGCGGGCGCGGCGTCGCCCGCGGCGACCGGCGGCTGGGCGGTCGGCGCCGGGACAGCCGTGGCGTTCGCCGGCGGGGCCTGGCCCGTGGTCTCGGCGCCGGCCTTGGCGTTCGGGGTGAGCAAGGCGGCCAGGACGGCGAGCATCGGATCGGGAGTCGCCTCGGCCGCCGATGGGTTTTCGTCCGCGTCGTCCTCGGCGGCGACCTTGTCGGGCGTGTTCGAAGTCTGCGCCTTGGCGCTGTCGGCCTTGGCGGGCTTGACGGGTTTGGCCGGCGGCGGGGCGGCGGGGGCGTCGTCGTCCGGGCCGCCGACATCCGCCATCAAGGCGTCGAAGTCGGTCGGCGCGCCTTTCGCCGACGCGCCGACGGCCACGCCCTTTTCGGCGGCGGGGGGCGGGGGCGGAGAGGCGGCGGAGACGTTCAAGCGAGTCGACCTTCGGAGCGGGGCGTCGCAGGGGCGCGACGATCCGATACCTGCTGAGCAACCGCCGGGCCAACTGTCGAGGTCGATATCAGGTCATTGTTATATAAGGAAAAATCAGCATTCCTCTCGGATCCCGGAAATCCGGTCAGTGGCGCTTTTTGCCGGGGCGTTCGCCGTCCTGAGGGTCAATCCCTGCCGATCGAATGGGGTCGACAGGCGTCTGGCGCCACTCTTGCGCCTGTGGTTGCGCCACCGTCCGCTTCCGGATCGGAGATGATATGAAAATCAACGACTTGGCTGAACGCCACGTCCGCGCCCGAACCGGCGCCCGGCAGAATGCGCCGGTCAGCTTTGCCCAGTGCGCAGGAGCTGCCGCATGAGTCTCGCCGCCATCATGGCCACCGCGACCACGGGGCTGAACGCCGCCCAGACCGGTCTGCGGGTGGTTTCGGACAACATCGCCAACGTCAACACGCCCGGCTACGTGCGCAAGCAGGCCGTGCAGACCAGCCTGGTCTCGCAAGGCATGGGCGTCGGCGTCGACATCAGCTCGATCAAACGGGCCGCCAACGCCTATCTGCAGGGCGCCAGCCTGATCGCCGCCGCGGACGCCAACCGCGCCGGAGCACTCTATGAAGGCCTCGACAGCGCTCAACGCCTGTTCGGCGACCCGTCGGATCCCGGCACGTTCTTCGACAAGCTGGAAGACGTGTGGGCGGCCTTCTCGGCGGCGTCGGACGACCCGAACTCGACCCTCGCGCGCGGAAACAGCGTCAATACGCTGCAGACCTTCCTGCAGGAGTCCGACCGGATCTCGCGCGGCCTGACCAGCCTGGGCGTCACCACCGACACAAAGATCAACGCCGACATCTCGCAGGTGAACGACCTGCTGAGCCGCATCCAGTCCCTGAACGTCGACATCCAGCGCGCCACGCTGCAGGGCGGCGACGCCACCGGCTCGGAGAACCTGCAGAGCAACCTGGTCGACGAGCTGTCGGCGCTGATGAACATCAAGGTCGACCAGCGTCCGCAGGGCGGGGTCAACATCCGCTCGGCCGAAGGCTATGCCCTGGCCGGCGACGGCGCGGCGACCCTGAGCTACAACAAGACCAACGGGGCGGAGGCCTACATCACCGCCAGCCTGCCGCTGGGCTCCGGCCAGCCGGTGCGCCTGAACATCACCACCGGCGACATCAAGGGCCTGCTGGAACTGCGCAACACCGAGCTGCCGGCCATGGCGGCCCAGCTCGGCGAGTTCACCGCCCAGGCGGCCGAGGAGATCAATCGCGCCTCCAACGCCTCCAGCGCCGTGCCGGCCCCGGCCAGCCTGACCGGTCGCAACACCGGCCTCGACGCGACGGAAGCCTTCGCCAACTTCACCGGCAAGACCAACATCGTGGTCACCGACAGCGGCGGCGTGGTGCAGCGCCGGGTGCTGGTCGACTTCGACGCCCAGACCATGAGCCTGGACGGCGGCGCCACGACCACGAGCTTCGCGTCGCCCGCCACGTTCCTCGGGGTGCTGAACTCCGCCAACGGCCTGGGGGCGGCGGGGTCCGCCACCTTCGCCAACGGCGTGCTGTCGGTCGCGGCGACGGGCGGCAATGGAATCTCGGTCGTCGACGACGCGACCACCCCCTCCGACAAGGCCGGCAAGGGCTTCAGCCATTTCTTCGGCCTGAACGACCTCGTCCGCTCGACCGGCATGTCCACCTACGCCACGGGCATGACGGCGAGCAGCCTGCACGGCTTCACCAGCGGCTCGATCAGCCTGCGCCTGATGGGGCCGGACGGCACGCGTCTGAAGGATATCACGGTCACCCCCACGGCCGGCGGGGACATGCAGGACCTGCTCGACCAGCTCAACGCCCCCACCAGCGGCGTCGGCGCCTACGGGGCCTTTTCGCTCGACGCCGACGGCGAGTTGACCTTCAACGCCACGGCCAGCTCCGGCGTCAGCCTGTCGCTGATTTCGGACGACACCCAGCGGGGCGCCGGCGGCCCGTCGATGAGCCAGCTGTTCGGCATCGGCCCGGCCGAGCGGGGCGCCCGCGCCCAGCGGTTCAGCATCGACGGCAACGTGCTTTCCAAGCCGGGCCTGCTGCCGTTCGCCCAGCTGGACCTTTCGGTCAGCCCGCCGGCCGCCTCGCTGAAGGCGGGCGACGGTCGCGGGGCCCTGGCCATCGCCAAGGCGGGGGAGGCGGCCACCAAGTTCGCGGCCACCGGCGGTCTCGCCGCCACGACGACCACGCTCTCGAACTTCGCCATGCAGATGAGCGGCGACATCGCCCGCAAGGCGGCGAACGCCGAGAGCCGCAAGGACGCCGCCGAGGCGGTGCATACCGAGGCCGACAGCCAGCGCCAGTCCGTCGAGGGCGTGAACCTCGACGAGGAGCTGATCAACATGACCACCTACCAGCAGGCCTACAACGCCTCGGCCCGCCTCATCCAGGCGGCCAAGGACATGTACGACGTGCTGACCAACATGATCTGACGGGAACCTGAACCATGACCCGCGTTTCGACCGCCGGCAGCTACGCCACCGTCCTCGCCAACATCCAGCGCGCCCAGGTCCGGCAGCAGCAGGCCGGAGCCCAGGTGTCCAGCCAGGTGAAGGCCAGCGACTACAAGGGCTATGCCCGCAACGCCGAAACCCTGACCGCCATGCGCGGCGTGCAGGTGAAGGTGAACGGCCTGATCGACCAGAACAAGGCGCTGGGCGCCAAGCTGGAGATGCAGGCGACCGGCCTCGCCCAGGTTTCGGACGCCGCCAAGGGCGCGCGCGAGTCCATCGCCAACGCCGTGGCGACGGAGAACGGCGACACCCTGATGTTGGAGCTGCAGAACTATTTCAACAGCGCCGTTTCGGGGCTGAACACCAAGTACGCCGGCAACTATCTGTTCTCGGGCGGCAAGGTCGACATCCAGCCGGTGACGGCCACCCAGCTGTCGGACCTGACGGCCGCGCCGGCCACCGCCGACCTGTTCAACAACGACACCTTCAAGACCTCCAGCCGCCTCGACGAGAACACCAGCATCCAGACCGGCATGCTGGCCAGCGAGGTGGCCACGCCGCTGTTCGAGCAGATGAAGGCGATCCAGGCCTACGTCGACGCCAACGGTCCGTTCACCGGCCAGCTGACCCAGGCGCAGAACGACTTCTTGAAGTCGACGCTGAACGGCTTCGACACCGCCTACACCGGCCTGACCGCGACCGAGGCCGCCAACGGCGTGATGCAGAAGCGCGCCGACGAGGCCCAGACGGCGCTGAGCGACCGGGCCGACATGCTGGAGGGCATGACGGGCGACATCACCGACGTGGATCTGGCCGAGGCGGTTTCGAAGCTCGAGCAGGTGCAGCTTTCGATGCAGGCGGCGGCTCAGGTGTTCTCGTCGCTGCGCAGTTCGACGCTGTTGGACATCCTGCAATAGGCGGGAATCTCGTAAACCGGCAGGCCTTCTTTTGGCATGGCGGCCGGACGCAAAATCGGCCTCCACTTTTGCTGGCCGCCCTGCATCGCTAAATAGCGGCGATGGACCTCGATCTCGCCCTGACGCAGACCCTTGGCGTCGCCCCGACCGCCCACGCGCTCGACGCGGCGACGGCGGCCGCGCGCGAGGCCGTCGGCCTGCCGGAAGGCGCGCGGGTGGTGGTCGCCATGTCCGGCGGCGTCGACTCGACGGTGACCGCCGCCCTGCTGCACCGCGCCGGCTATGGGGTGGTGGGCGTGACCCTGCAGCTCTACGACCACGGGGCGGCGATCCAGAAGAAGGGCGCCTGCTGCGCGGGGCAGGACATCCTCGACGCCCGCATGGCGGCCGAGAGCCTGGGGGTGCCGCACTACGTGCTCGATTACGAGAGCCGCTTCAAACAGCAGGTGATCGACGACTTCGCCGACGCCTATCTGCGCGGGGAGACGCCCATCCCCTGCGTGCGCTGCAATCAGACGGTGAAGTTCCGCGACCTGCTGGACGTAGCCCGCGACCTGGGCGCCGAGGCGATGGCGACGGGGCATTATGTGCGCCGGACGGTCGGGGCGCAGGGGCCGGAGCTGCGCCGGGCCGTCGATCCGGCCCGCGACCAGAGCTATTTCCTGTTCGCCACCACGCGCGAACAGCTGGACTTCCTGCGCTTTCCGCTCGGTGGGCTGGAGAAGCCAGAGGTGCGCCGCGCCGCCGAGGCGATCGGCCTGACAGTGGCCGACAAGCCGGACAGCCAAGACATCTGCTTCGTGCCCGAGGGCAAGTACACCACCCTTATCGACCGCCTGCGGCCGCACGGCGCCGAGCCGGGCGAGATCGTGCATCTCGACGGCCGGGTGCTGGGCCGGCACGAAGGAGTGACCCGTTACACCATCGGCCAGCGCCGCGGCCTGAACGTGGCGGTGGGCGATCCTCTGTTCGTGGTGCGCATCGACGCCGACGCGCGCCAGGTGATCGTCGGGCCGCGCGAGGCGCTGCTGACGGCCTCGCTGAGCCTGAAGGAAGAAAACTGGCTCGGGCCGCAGCCGACTTTGGCGGACGCGGCGCGGGCCAATAACGAGACGGAGGGCGTGGCCGTGCTGGCCCGCGTGCGCTCGACCCGCGATCCCTCGCCGGCGCGCCTGCTGCTGCGGGGCAACGCGCCCGCGGTGGTGTTCGACGATCCTGAAGAGGGCGTCGCTCCCGGCCAGGCCTGCGTGCTCTACGACGCGAACGATCCCGAGCGCGTGCTCGGCGGCGGCTTCATCGCCGGGACGGCGGCCGCCTACTAGACCTCACCGAGGGGTGAACGGCGCCGTCTTGGATGCGTCATCGACTCGGGCGTATGCTCGAATCGTTCGGGGACGACCTCCGGGTCGCTTCCCGCAGCCGCGTGTGAGGGGAGGCTTTGTCTTCAGTCCTTTAGCGTCGCGTTTCCCGAAGCTCCCGCCGGCGTGCGCGCCATGCATGTGAGCCCCCGCCCGTTGACGGGTCATCCCTGCCTCGTGCTCAACGCCGACTTCCGGCCCTTGAGCTATTATCCGCTGTCCCTCTGGCCCTGGCAGGAGGTGATCAAGGCGGTGTTCCTCGATCGGGTCGACGTCATCTCGACCTATGAGCAGGAGGTCCGGTCTCCCTCCTTCTCCATGCGGCTGCCCAGCGTGGTCGCCCTGAAGCAATATGTGGCGCAGGACCGGCCGCCGGCCTTCACCCGCTTCAACCTGTTCCTGCGCGACGCCTTCGCCTGCCAGTATTGCGGCTCGCCGAGCGATCTGACCTTCGACCACGTGGTCCCGCGCTCTCGCGGCGGCCGAACCACCTGGGAAAACATCGTCACCGCCTGCGCGCCCTGCAACCTGAGCAAGGGCGGGCGCACCCCCTTCGAGGCTCATATGCAGCCCTTCAGGGAGCCGAGACGGCCGAGCATGTTCGAACTGCAGGAGCGGGGGCGTCGTTTCCCGCCGCATCACCTGCACGAGAGCTGGCTCGACTACCTCTATTGGGACATCGAGCTGGAAGCCTAGGGCGCGCCAGGGCCAGGTGCGCGCGTTTGATCCGCCGGGCGAGCGCTAACATTGGACGTCGAGCCTCTTTCAGCGGGCCAGACGGTTCCATCCGGCCCCTAAGGTTTAGGCGGCTCCGGCAGTTGAGCTGCATGGGCTTTTGGAACGTCTCTCCATGACGTTCAGGTTGCAACATTCAGCCCCATCCAAAATTGACAATATCGACAACAAAGTCGCAGCTCGCGCCGGCGAACGGCGTCGGTATATCTCAGATATGCTAAAACGACCCGCTTTTGGCCTCGAGTGTGTCCCTGGTGCGTCACATTTTGTGACCGATGTGGCAAAGGTGGTCATAAAAAGGCTTTGTGACGTTGGTGACATGAATTACGGTCGAATTCGAACGTCGGTTTTTGACTCGGGGGGTAAGGTCCATCGTTCGCGCCACGGCGCAGTGGGCTTCTCGAAGCAATAGCCAGCATTCCGAACGCACCGCCGAAGGCGGGCGGTCGTGGGAATTAGCAAGGTCGTCAAGGCGTCGTCGAACCAACGAGCGGCGCGTACGCAAGGGGAGCAATCCAGTATGAAAAGATCCTATTTCCGCTCGTCCAAGGCCGCGATGGCCGCGGGGGTCGCCGTCACGGCGCTCCTGTCCGGCGGGCAGGCCTTCGCTCAGAACGCCCAGGCCAACGCCGTTGAAGAAGTGGTGGTCACCGGTTCGTCGATCCGCGGCGTGGCGCCGGTGGGCTCGCAGCTGATCGGCGTGACGCGCGACCAGATCAACGCGGTCGCTCCGACCAACGTCAAGGATCTGCTGGCCACCGTGCCGACCCTCGGCAACTTCGGCACCAACGCCGAGCAGTCGACCCCGAACCGCTTCCGCACCCAGGGCTACCTGGCCAACATCCACAACGTCGGCATCTATGCCACCCTGACCCTGATCAACGGTCACCGCGTGGCCGCCACCGGCACGGAAGGCTCCTTCCCCGACCCGTCGGCCGTTCCGCCGATCGCCCTGCAGCGCACGGAAATCATCGCCGACGGCGCCTCGGCCATCTACGGCTCGGACGCCACCGCCGGCGTGGTCAACTTCATCTATCGCAAGCCGTTCGACGGCATTGAGGCCACCGCCACCTATTCGTTCGACGGCGAGACCAGCTACGAACGCCGGAACTTCGGCGTCATCGGCGGCAAGACCTGGGACGGCGGCGGCTTCATGGTCGCCTACGACTACTCGTCCAACGAGTCGCCGCTGCAGAACGAAATTCCGTTCATCGCCCTCGGCGGCGACCAGACCTCGCGCGGCGGCCGCGACAACCGCGGCACCACCTGCCGCACCCCGACCTTCCGGGCGGTCAATCCGCAGAACGGCGCCACCTTCGGCACGACCTACGGCATCAATCAGCAGACCGGCGCCTTCTCGACCAACACGCCGGATTTCCGCTGCGGCCTGCGGACCCCCGGCACCATCATCCAGAACGGTGAGCGCAACTCCTTCCTGGCGACGGCCGAGCACCAGCTGACCGACATCGTCAAGGTGTGGACCGAACTGAACTACAGCCACTATGAAGGCTACTCGGTCGGCAACCCGTTCAACCTCGCCATCGCGGTGCCGAAGTCCAACCCGTTCCTGACCCAGGCCAACACGCCGCCGGCCCTGTGGGCCGCGCTGCAGCTCCCGACCGGCGCGCCGGGCGCCATCGACGCCGTGTTCATCAATCGCGCGGGCAACGATATCTTCGGCGAGCGCTACACCACGCCGGGCTCGTCGACGCTGGCCACCTGGGTCGGCGGCGTGGACGTTGACCTCGGCGCCGATTGGAAAGGCACCGCCTCGCTGGTGATTTCGCGTTCGCGCGACTTCTTCCGCAACCGCGAACCGGACATGCTGAACATGAAGGCCGCCCTGGCCGACACCAACCCGGCCACTGCGTTCAACATCTTCGGGACCGCGGCCAACAACAACCCGGCCACGCTCGCCAAGATCAACAACGACACCGGCCAATGGAACTGGGGGCAACAAGGCCTGCAGGAGCTGCAGTTCAAGGCGGACGGTCCGATCATGGAACTGCCGGGCGGCACCGTCCGCATGGCCGTCGGCGCCTCGTTCCGCGCCACCCAGGCCAACGCCCTGCAACTGGCCGGTTCGCGTAATCCGAACGCCGGCTACAACGCCGTCGTCCGTGACGACCACCCGCGCCAGCAGGTCTCGGCCGCCTTCTTCGAAGCCAACATTCCTCTGGTCGGCAGCGGCAACGCCATGCCGCTGGTGCAGGAGCTGACGGCCTCGATCTCGGGTCGCTACGACTACTACGACCGCTACGAAGGCACCTTCAATCCGAAGTTCGGCATCGTCTGGGCTCCGATCCAGGATCTGCGGATCAACGCTTCGTACGGCACCAACTTCAACGCCCCGAACGTCGGCCTGCTGACCGGCCTGTTCGGCCAGCCGGGTTATAACTCCAACCCGAACCAGGTGATCGGTTACGGTCAGTACAAGGGCACCACGCTCACCAACATCAACCAGTACACCCTCTCGGGCCAAGGCGGCGGCAACCTGACGCCGGAAGAAGCCAAGACCAAGTCGGTGGGCGTCACCTGGACCCCGGCGTTCCTGCCGGGCCTGCGCGCCGGCGTGAACTGGTACTACATCGATTATTCGAACCTGTTCTTCAAGGTTACGGGCAGCGACCTGATCACCAATCCGGCCTTCGAGGGCTTGGCTGAGTTCTACCCCACGCAAGAGCGGATGAATGAGATCCTGAAGCAGTTCCCGCCTTCGAACGCGATCCTGGTCAACAACTTCGAGTACGTGCCGCACACCGAGGCGGTGAACCTCGGGGTTCGCATCTACGAAGGCCTGGACTACGACGTCAGCTACTCGTTCAGCACCGAGAACCTGGGTCAGTTCCGCGTCGGCGTGACCGCCAACCAGCAGCTTCAGTACAAGCAGAAGGCGCTGCCGGGTTCGGCGTTCCAGGACCGCTTCAACACCACCGACGTCGTCGAGTGGAAGGCGCGCTTCAGCGCCGGCTGGATCTACAACAACCTGACGACCAACCTCTTCTACAACTACACCGGGGAGTACACGAACCAGAACTCGGTGGTGGTGAGGAACCAGAAGGTGGACGCCTACAAGACCGTCGACCTGTCGGTGGCCTACGAGTTCCCGAACCTGATGAAGGGCATCACCCTGCAAGGCCAGGTGACCAACCTGTTCGACAAGGATCCGCCCTTCTTCGACAACGGCGACGGCTATAACGGCAACTGGGCATCGCCCTACCCGCGTAGCTACACCTTGACCCTGCGCGGCAAGTTCTAAGCCAGGGATCGTTTTCGCAGACGTTTACCCCTTTTTCCGCGTCTGCATGACTAGGGCCGCCCTGTGCCGGGGCGGCCCTTTTTTATTCACGGCCATGCGATCTCGACCGGCGTAGAAAAGGCCTCCGAACGGAGGCCTTTTCCAGTTCAGCGGTAGGCCGCCGGTTAACGCGGAGCAGTGGCGTTCGCGCCGGCCGAGGCGTCCATCCCGACCGAGGCGCCGCCCATTGTCGCGCCGGTGGAGGTGGAGCCCGCCGCCGAGGCGTCGCCGTCCTTCTTCTCCTTGTCGGCGTCCGCCGCCGCTCCGACCGAGGTCGAGGTGGAGGCGCGCGGCGCATTCTGACGCGCGGCCTCGGCGCCGGCCGCGGAGGTGTCGCGAGCCGCGTCGCCCACGCTGCGGGCCGTGTCGCGCACCGTGCCGGTGATGGGGGCCGTCATGGAATCCGGCGCGGAACCGGGCTGAGCGCCCGCCGATCCGGTTACCGAGCCCGCGGCTCCGCCGAGGCCTCCGACTGTCGAGCCGGCGCCGCCGGTGACGCCGCCCGTGATCTGAGCCGCGGCAGGCATCGTCAGCATGGCGGCGGCCAGGGCGGCGGCGCTGGCGGCAAGAAGCAATTGACGCATTGGGTGTTCCTCCATCCGAGGTTTTCGGGCCCCGCCCACAAGGCCAACGCGAGCCGACGGCGTCGGTTCACGGTCAAGTTCGATCACTTTTTCAATCGCTTGCGCCTAAGGGCTTGGCGCGGAGGCTGGCGGACTCGGTTCGACGGTCGAGGCGGCGACACCGGCGGCCGAGGCGCTCGTGGCCTGGATGAGGGGGGCGACCGCCACTTCGGTCGGCGTTACGGCGGTCAGATGGACCGGTGTCGGTTCGGGCGAGATCTCCGGTTCGGGCGGCTTGGGCGGGCTTCGACGGACGGGCCGCACGGTGGGCGGCGGGGTGTCGGACACGGCGTAGACCATGGACGGCGTGGGCGCGACGGCCGAGGCCAGGCGCACGGTGTCGTCACCGCGCACGGCCACGATGGAGGCGCGCCGATCGGCGATCGATTTCTGTAGGGCGGTGGTGAAGCCGTAGAGGCCCATGACGCCGATCACCGCCAGCGCGATGACGGCGCCCGGCGGGCCGGCGACTCCGGGCTTGGGGTGCTGAATGGCGATCGGCATGGCGCCGCTCCTCGCGGTCGTCCCAGCGGCGACCGCTCATCGGATAAACGGATGAGAGGAGTCGGCGTTCCTGGCGGACGTCGGATTCAGACCTTTTCGCTGATCTTGATCGCGGCCTTGCAGCCGGCCTGGATCACCGCCGACAACAGGCCGTATCCCGGCGCATCCTTGGCGCCCTCGGCGACGGCATGATCGCGATGCGCCAGTTCCTCATCACGGAACTTGCTCAGCTCGGCGGCCAGTTCGGGATCGCGACCCTCAAGCTCGGCGATCTGGCCGGCGTAGTGGCCCTCGATCACGGTCTCGACCGCCTCGGTGCAGGCGTGCGCCGCCTTTTCTCCCAGGAGGGCCGTGCCGGCCCCGAGTATGAAGCCTGCCGCGCGCCACAGAGGCGCCATCAGCGTGGGACGCACGCGCTGTTCGTTGAGCAGGGCGTCGAAGCGGGCCAGGTGCACCGCCTCGTGCGACTCCATCTCCGCCAGCTGGCGGTCGATGCGGCCGTGGGCGCGGGCGGCGCCGAAGACGGCGCGCTGGCCTCGATAGATATGCACGGCGCCGAGCTCGCCGGCGTGATCGACCCGAAGGATTTCCGCCAGCCGCGCCTTGGGGGCGCCGCGACCGGGGCGGGGCGGAACGGGCGCGCTCATCGGATCCCGCCCTGCTTGAAGGCCCGCATCGCCGCCGCGAAGGACAGGCCGGCGAGGCCCAGGGACACCAGCGCGTTCCAGCCGGCCATCGACAGGCCGAACATCCGCCAGGCGGCGACATCGCAGGCCGGGGCGCTGGCCTTGGCGTCGCCGGAGAGCAGGGCGTTCATGTCCTCGATGCTGACGGTCGCGCCGCCGGTGCAGGTCTGTGGGCCCGGCCACCACTTCCACTCGACGCCCGCGTGAAAGGCCGCGAGGCCCGCACCGAACAGGAAGGCGACGGCCAGCATCCAGAGAACGGCCAGGCGGGTGCGCTTGGCCCAGGCGAACCGCTGGGTGACCACGCCGATGGCGGCGACGCCGAGGGCCACCCAGTAGACCTCGCGTTGTTTCAGGCAGAGGTGGCAGGGGGCGAGGTCGCCGAAGGTCTCGAAGGCGTGGGCGGTCGCCAGCATGGCGGCGGAGACCAGGAAGGCGACGAGCGGCCAGTGGCGAAGCAGCGGCGAGACCGGGCTGTTGTCTTGCGTCAGGGACACGGCGGGTCAGAGACCTTTCAGATCAAGCGAACAGTTCAGCATGCGCCGCCGCCGCCGCCAATGAAATGGCTGGCCACGAGGCCGCCGACAACGAGCAAGATCAGAAGGCCGGCGAACAGGGCCAGACGCCGCTCGATGATCGGCAGCATCGCCGGCCCGACCTTCTTGACCACGCCCGCCACCAGGAAGAAGCGCGCGGCGCGCGTCACCACCGAGGCGAGAATGAACATCGGCAGGCTGAAGTGGGCGAGGCCCGAGGCGATGGTCACCAGCTTGTAGGGGATTGGAGTGAGCCCCTTGGCCAGGATCACCCACACGCCGTACTTGCCGTACCAGCACTGGAACTCGGCCAGGCCGCCGGCATGGCCGGTGGCGGCCATCAGCTTGAAGGCGATGTCGGTGAGGTAGAAGCCGATCGCATAGCCCAGCATGCCGCCGAGCACCGAGGCGAGGGTGCAGAGCGCGGCGTAGCGCCACGCCCGGTCCGGCCGGGCCAGCACCATCGGCGCCAGCATCACGTCCGGCGGAACGGGGAAGAACGAGCTCTCCGCGAAGGAGACCGCGAACAGGCTGGCGGGGGCGTGGCGCGAGGCCGAAAGCCTCATCACCCAATCGTACATCCCACGCAGCATGACATCTCCGGCGCTTATGCGTTTCGCTAGCTAGCAGGGGCGGCGCCGCTTGTCGCGCCCCAGGCAAGGTAGTTTCATACGATACGATTTTCGCCCGCAGACGGAGTGTCCGATGACCACTGAAGCCCGCGATCTGTTCGACAATCCGCTCGGCACGGACGGCTTTGAGTTCGTGGAGTTCACGTCGCCCGAACCCGAGCGGCTGAAGGGGCTGTTCGAGATGATGGGCTTCACGGCCATATCGCGGCACCGGTCGAAGGAGGTGCTGCGGTTCCGCCAGGGCGACATCAATCTGATCCTCAACATGGAGCCGGCCGGCCAGGCCGCCGACTTCCGCGCGGCGCACGGGCCGAGCGCCAATGCGATGGCGTTTCGCGTACGCGACGCGGCCAAGGCCCTGAGGCTGGCGGTCGAGCGCGGGGCCGAGGCGGTGACCGGGCCGGTGGGGCCGATGGAGCTGAACATCCCGGCCATCAAGGGCATCGGGGGCTCGAACCTCTACCTGGTCGACCGCTATGGCGCGCATGAGATCTACGATGTCGACTTCACGCCCATCGAAGGGGCGCTGGAGGCCGAGACGAGGAATGGCGTGGGCCTGACCTACCTCGACCACCTGACCCACAATGTGCACCGCGGAAACATGGCCAAGTGGGCCGACTTCTACGAACGCATCTTCAACTTCCGCGAAATCCGCTACTTCGACATCGAGGGGAAGGTCACGGGCCTGTTCTCCAAGGCGATGACCAGCCCGGACGGCATGATCCGCATCCCTCTGAACGAGAGCCAGGACGAGCACAGCCAGATCGAGGAATTCCTCAAGGACTATAAGGGCGAGGGCATCCAGCACCTGGCGATGGGGACGGGCGACATCTACGCCACCGTCGAGGCGATGAAGGCGCGGGGCGTGCGGTTTCAGGAGACGCCGGACAGCTATTACGAGCTGTTGGACGACCGGGTGAAGGCGCACGGCGAGAATCTGCAGCGGCTGCGGGCGGACCACATCCTGGTCGACGGGGCGCCGACCGAAGGCCAGGGCCTGCTGCTGCAGATCTTCACCGAGAACATGATCGGGCCGATCTTCTTCGAATTGATCCAGCGCAAGGGCAACGAGGGGTTCGGCGAGGGCAACTTCAAGGCCCTGTTCGAGTCCATCGAGTTGGATCAGATCCGTCGCGGGGTGGTGAAGGCCGAGTGAGGCGTTAGGTTGGGGCGATGAGCGACCCCATTCTCGATCCCGACCTCGCCGCCATGGCCGAGGACGAACTGACCCGGGCCCTGACCCTCTCGTGGCGCGATCTTTCCACCCTGACGCCGTGGGGCGACAGCTTCGACGGCTTCTCGCCGGCGGGACGACAAGTGACGGTGGAGCGAAACTATCTGTGGGCAGGCGACGCCGGCGGGGACATTCTGTGCGAGGTGACCGTCTTCGGAGGCCCTTCGCGTTATGACGAAGGCGTCCGGGCGAGCCGCCTGGTGAGGAAACCCTAAGGGCCGCAAAGGCCCGCATATAAGGAGTGGCCATGAAGCTTGCCTCGCTTAAGGGAGGCCGCGACGGCCGCCTCGTGGTGGTCAGCGACGACCTCGCCTGGTGCTGCGACACGCGGCCTATCGTCAGCACGCTGCAGGAAGCGCTGGATGACTGGGATCGCTACGGCCCGCAGCTGGAGGCGCTCGCGACCAGCCTGATGCACGGGGCCGTGCCGCAACAGCGCTTCCACGAGCATGAGGCGGCGAGCCCCCTGCCGCGGGCCTATCAGTGGGCCGACGGCAGCGCCTATGTGAACCACATCGAACTGGTGCGTCGGGCTCGTGGGGCCGAGGTGCCGGAAAGCTTCCGCACCGATCCGCTGATGTATCAGGGCGGCTCTGACGCCTTCCTCGGGCCGCGCGACGACATTCCGTCCCATGACGAGGCGGCCGGCTGCGACTTCGAGGCCGAGGTGGCGGTGATCGTCGGTGATGTGGCTCAGGGCGCGAGCCGCGAGGAGGCCCTGGCCGCCGTTCGGCTGGTGATGCTGGCCAACGACGTTTCCCTGCGCGGTCTGATCCCGGGCGAGCTGGCCAAGGGCTTCGGCTTCTTCCAGAGCAAGCCGCCGGGCAGCTTTTCGCCCGTCGCCGTGACGCCGGACAGCCTGGGCGAGGCGTGGCGCGACGGCAAGCTGCACGGCCCGATCGAGGTGACGCTGAACGACCAGCCGTTCGGCCAGCCCGACGCGGGCGTCGACATGACGTTCGACTTCGGCGCCCTGATCGCCCACGCCGCCGCCACCCGGCCGCTGAGCGCGGGCACGATCGTCGGCTCGGGCACGGTGTCGAACCGCGGCCCCGACGGCGGTCCGGGCAAGCCCGTCTCCGAAGGTGGGGCCGGCTACTGCTGCATTGCTGAGCAGCGCACGGTGGAGACGCTGCTCGGCGGCGAGGCGAAGACGCCCTTCCTGCGTCCCGGCGACACAGTGCGCATTGAGATGCGCGACGGGCGGCGGCACTCCTTGTTCGGCGCCATCGAACAACGAATGGCGGATCGCTGAATGGGAGGAAGGCTGGTGGCGACGTCGTGAACGCCAAACCGCACGCGAATCTGACGGCCAAGAAGGGCGACGACCTGCTCGCGCTCGACGAGTATCTGCCGTTCCGCCTCTCGGTGGCGTCGAACGCGGTCAGCAAGCTGATCGCCCGCGCCTATGAGGACCGCTTCGGCCTGACCATTCCGCAATGGCGACTGGTCAGCGTGCTGGCCGAGGGGCCGGCGACCCAGGCCTCGCTGCTGGCCCGCACGGCGATGGACAAGGTGACGGTGAGCCGCGCCGCCCAGGGGCTGGTCACCCGCCGCCTAGCCGCCCGCACGCCCAATCCCGCCGACGCCCGTTCGCACAGCCTCGCCCTGACCACGGAGGGCGCACGCCTCTATGCCGATATCGCGCCCCTGGCCCTGGCCTACGAGGCGGCGCTGCTTTCCGGCCTTGAGCCGGGTGAGGTGAGGGCGTTGAAGCGTCTACTGCAACGGCTCGAGGGCGCCGCGGCTCAGCTTTCCGGCCGCTGACCGCTTCCAAGGGCGCGGCCTTGCCAGCGCCCGATGCCGGGCGCAAAACTCCGCCTCTGTTTTTGCGCAATGTGGGAAAATCCATGCGTCACCCGCTGATCTTCGCCTCGATCCTCGCCCTTACCATGGGCGCCGCCGCCTGCGGGCCGAAGACGCCCGCGGCCCCGCCGGAGGCCGCCGCAAGCAAGGACGCGGAGGGCTATGCGACGATCCGGATGCAGGTGAACACCGGCTTCCTCTCGGCCGAGGAAAAGCAGGTGGTGAACCTGCTGATCCAGGCCGCCGATCAGATGAGCGCCATCTACGACAAGCAGAGGGTCGCCCAGGGCGGGCCCGACGGCCCGGGCCACGGCTTCTATCCGCCGGGCATGACCAAGGCCGAGTTCGAAGCCTATGTGGCGGCCCATCCGGCGGAGAAGGCCGCGCTGATGAGCGGCTATACGGTGGTCAAGCGCGAGGGCGACAAGCTGGTCGCCACACCCTACTCGGTGGAATACAAGCCCGAGCTCGACAAGGCCGCCGCCCTGCTGGAGCAGGCGGCCGGGATCACGACCAATCCGAGCCTGAAAAAGTTCCTGACCCTCCGGGCGGCCTCGTTCCGCTCGAACGACTACTATCAGTCCGAAATGGCGTGGATGGACCTCAGCGGCACGCCCATCGAGGTCGCCATCGGGCCGTATGAGACCTACACCGACGAGATGCTGGGCCAGAAGACGGCCTTCGAGGCCTTCGTCACCCTGAAGGACCCGGCCGAGAGCGGCGCGCTCGACAAGTACAAGAGCTACCTGACGGCCATGGAGACCAACCTCCCGGTCGACGACAAGTACAAGAACTTCAAGCGCGGCGGCGACAGCCCCATCGCCGTGGCCGAGCAGATCCGCGGCGGCGGCGACAACATGCACGGCCCGCAGACCATCGCCTTCAACCTGCCCAACGACGAGCGGGTGCGGGAAGCCAAGGGCGCCAAGAAGGTGATCCTGTCGAACGTGCTGGGCGCCAAGTACGACGGTATCCTCAAGCCCATCGCCGACAAGGTGCTGGTCGCCGACCAGGCCGCCCTGGTGAACAAGAAGTACATGACGCTGGAGACCCTGTTCCACGAACTGTCGCACAGCCTGGGGCCGGGCACGATCGTGGTCGACGGCAAGACCACCGACAAGGTCGTGGCCCTGAAGGAGATTGGCGGCACCGCCGAGGAGGCCAAGGCCGACGTGATGGGCGTCTACAACATCGCCTTCATGATGCAGAAGGGCGAGCTGCCGACGGCCGAAGCCTCGCAGCTCTACGCCACCTACTTCGCCGGCATCTTCCGCGCCGCCCGGTTCGGCGACGCCGAGGCGCACGGGCGCGGGGCGGCCCTGCAGTACGGCTATCTGAAGGCCAAGGGCGCCTTCGCCTGGGACGAAGCGGCCAAGCGCTACCGCGTCGACGACGCCAAGATGGCGGCGGGCATCCGCGATCTGGTGAACGAGATCGTCCGGCGTCAGGCCACTGGCGATTACGCCGGCATGGTGGCCTTCTTCGACCAGTACGCCCACCTGGACGACCAGGCCAAGGCGGTGAACGAAACGCTGAAGGACATCCCGGTCGATATCAAGCCGGTCTATCCGGACGCGGTCTGAGCATGGGAAACGGCGCCAGGCCGGAGCCTGGCGCCGTCGATCTTACTTGCCGTCGAGGCTGAGGGCGATCAATCCGCCCGGCGCGGCGGCCAGGATGTACTGCTTGCCGTCGACCATGTAGCTGGACGGGGCGTTGTTGCCGCCGGCCGCCGCCGTGCTGTTCCACAGGGGCTTGCCGGTGGCGGCGTCGCGCGCCACCAGGCCGTCGGCCGCGAGGCCGAAATTGAACAGCAGGTTGCTGGCGGTGACCAGCAGGCCGCCGGCGCCGCCGGGACCGCCGCCCGCCGGGTTGACGCCCGGATACTGCATCGTCCAGGCGATCTTGCCGGTCTTGGGGTCCATCGCCTTGAGGTAGGTCCCGCCGCCCGCGACGGGGGACTCGGTCTTGCCGCCGAGGCCCATGCTGCCGCGCGGGTCCGCCTCGGTGGTGTAGTACATGGCGTAGGCCTCGTTGACCGGCATGTAGAAGAGGCCGGTTTTCGGGCTGTAGGCCGGCGGCGGCCAGTTGGTCGCGCCCGGATTCGGGGTCGACACCAGGGCGCCGTTGGGCAGGTTGTCCTTGGCCGGGATGCGGACCGGCTGGCCCTTGGCGTTGATCCCCGAGGCCCAGTTGGAGTTCAGGGCGAACTTCGAGGTCAGGAGGTGTTCGCCCGTCACCCGGTCGATGACGAAGAAGTAGCCGTTACGCGACGCCGTGATCATCACCTTGCGGGGCTTGCCCTTGAAGGTGATGTCGGTGAGCACCGGCGTCTGGGCGCTGTCCCAGTCGTGGGTCTCGTTCGGCGAGGTCTGGTAGGCCCACTTCATCTTGCCGGTGTCGACGTCGATGGCGATCTGGGCGGCCGTGTAGAGGGCGTCGCCGTCGCCGCGCGGGGCGGCGAAGTAGCCCGGCTTCGGCTCGCTGGTGCCGAAGATGTAGAGGTTGGTCTGCGGGTCGTAGGCGCCCGGCACCCAGGGCTGGCCGCCGCCGTGGCGGGCGTAGTCCAGGTTCTTCCAGCTATCCAGGCCCGGATCGCCCTCGTTCATCGGCACGGTGTAGAAGATCCACTGCCGCTCGCCGGTGACGGGGTCGAACGATTGCAGGCGGCCGGCCTGCTCGCCGTCGTTGCCGGTGCCGACGATGACGTGGTTCTTGATGACCACCGGGGCAGGGGTGGAGAAGAAGGTCTCCTCCAGCGGCGCGATTTCGACGTGCCAGCGCTCGCGGCCGGTCTTGGCGTTGAGCGAGACGAGGTAGTTGTCGGGCGTCTCGAAGTAGAGGTTGTCGCCCCACATCGCCATGCCGCGGTTGCCGATCTGGGTGCCGCCGCGGGTCTTCCAGTGGAAGTGCCACAGCACCTTGCCGGTGCGGGAGTCCAGCGCCCAGGCGTTGTTGACCGCCGAGACATAGAGGATGCCGTCGATCATCAGAGGCGAGCCGCCGATGCGGGCGCCCATGGTCGGCGGGGCGGCGACGCCGCGCGGATCGCCGCCGATGATGGTGTTGGGGTGGGCGCCGACCGGCAGGTTGATCGTCCAGGCCGTCTGCAGCCGGTCGATGTTGGCCGGGGTGATCTGGTCCAGCGGGCTGTAGCGGCGGCCGGTGTAGTCGCCGGAATAGGTCGGCCAGGCGCCGGCGTCCGGCGTCAGCAGACGCTGATGGGTGAGGCCGATGGTGGCGCCGCGAACGGTCGGCGGGCCGGGCAGGGCGGCGGCGCCGCCGATGCCCGAGGGCATGCCGAGACCCATCTGGTTGGCGGCGGCCTGGGCGGCCGCCTGCTCGGCGGTCATGGCGGGGGCGGCCGGCGGCTGGGCGACGGCGAGGGCCGGCAGGGCGAGGGCGATCGCGGTGGCGGCGAGTTTGATGATCTTGCTCATTTCAGGGTCGCCAGATAGCCGGTCACGTCGTGGATGTTGGTGTCGGTGATGGTGCTCAGCAGCTTCGAGTGACCGATCAGCGGGTAATTCATCTCGATACTGGCGGCGTCGCTGCGCTTGATCACCCGCTGGGCGCCGTTGGCGGTCAGGGTGATGGTGAACTCACTGGGCGTACCCACCGGGCCTTCGACCTTCGAGCCGTCCTTCAGGGTGACGACCGCGGTGGTGACCTTGGTGGTGCGCGGCGACAGCCAAGTCTGCTGCAGGGTCTTGGGATCGGTGACCCGCGTGGCGATGCCCGCCAGGTTGGTCGAGGGGCTGGCCGCGCCGGCGGCGACCGCGTGGCAGCTGGCGCAGTTGGCGGCGAAGTAGGCGCGGCCGCGCGCGGCGTCGCCCAGTTCGAACTTCGCGGGAACACCGATCTCGGCGCCGCCCTGACTCATGGGCGGGAAGCTCTTCAGGTAGTGGGTGATGTCGGCGGCGTCGGCGTCGCTCAGATTGAGGAACTGACCCTTGTGGCCGAGCAACTCGCGGACCACGACGCCGACCATCTTGCCGTTGCCGAGATCGTTCAGCTGGTAGGTGGAGCGGCGAAGGTTCGGGCCCTCGTCGCTGCCGCGTAGGTCGATGGCGTGGCAGCTGGCGCAGCTGGCGGCGAACAGCGTCTTGCCGCGCGCCACCTTGGCCGGATCGACCGGGAAGGCCGCATAGCCGCTGGGGACGCGGACGCCGCGCGCCTGCGGCGGCGCGGCCGCGCCTTGCGCGGCGGTGGCGGCTTCGTGGGCATTCTCCTGCGCCAGGAGCGGAGAGGCGATCCCGACCAGGACCATCCCGGCCAAGACAGCGCCGGCTACTTTCTTCATGTTTCCCCCCAAGGGCTTTGGGCCGCACAATGCCGCCAAACGCGAGCCACACAAGTCACAGAGTGAGAGTCGGTCGACTTTTTTGAGGCCATCCGAAGCTCAGAGCGGCGCGGGCGGGCGATGGCCGCCTTCCGGGTCGTCGGTCGGCTGGTCGAAGCTGCGAGCCAGTCGCAAGGCGGGGAACAGTCGAGCCCAGAGACCGGTGACGACAACCGCCCCGACGCCGCCGGCGACCACGGCGGCGACCGGCCCGATGGCCGCCGCCAGGAAGCCCGACTCGGCCTCGCCGAGTTCGTTCGACGCCGAGACGAACAGCGAGGAAACCGCGCCGACGCGGCCGCGCATCTCGTCCGGCGTGTAGATCTGCACCAGGGTCTGGCGGATGTAGACCGAGACCATGTCGGCCGCGCCGAGCACGGCCAGCACGGCGAGCGACAGCGGCATCCAGCGCGACAGGCCGAAGACGGCGGTGGCGACGCCGAAGATCGCCACCGAGATCAGCATCTTGGTCCCGACGTTGGTCTTCAGCGGCCGCCAGGCGAACCAGGCGGCGCTGGCCAGGGCGCCGACGGCCGGGGCGGCGCGCAGGTGGCCGAGGCCGGCGGGGCCGACATGCAGGATGTCCCGCGCGTAGATCGGCAGCATGGCGGTGGCGCCGCCGAGCAGGACGGCGAAGAGGTCGAGCGAGATCGCGCCCAGCACCAGGCGGTTGGCGATCACGTAATGAAAGCCCTCGGCCATCTGGCGAAGGGCGCCGCGCCTGGACATGGCCGAGCGCTTCAGCGGCCCGATCAGCAGCATGAAGGCCAGGGCCAGGCCATAGAGCAGGCCGCTGGCGGCGTAGGGGGCGTGAGGCGAGACGGCGTAGAGGTAACCGCCCAGGGCCGGACCGAGGATCGTGCCGATCCGCCCGGCGATAGCGCTGGCGGCGATGGCTTGGGGCAGAATCTCGGCGGGTACGAGGTTCGGCGCGAGGGCGTTCTGGGCCGGCTGGTAGAAGGCGCGGGCGACGCCGAGCACGGCCGAGACGGCGAACAGCGCCGGCAGGGACAGGGCGTGGGCGTAGGTGAGGCCGCCCAGCACCGCGCAACAGGCGAGGCTGAGGGCGACGCAGGCCCGGGAGATGAAACGGCGGTCGATGCGGTCGGCCGTCCAGCCCGTCACCGGCACGAGCAGGAACAGGGGCAGGAACTGCACGAGCCCGACGAGGCCGAGCTGCAGGGCGGCTTCCTTCGGCGCCATGGTGGCGCGGGCCAGATCGTAGACCTGCCAGCCGATGACGATGATCATGCCGGTCTGGGCCAGGGTCGTGCAGACGCGGGCCACGAAGAAGCCGAGATAGCTGGGATGGGTGAGAGGATGGCGCGTTCGCCCCGCCGACCTCAAAGCTGCACCCTCGTCCATCCGCGGGCCATAGCACGGCGGTCGAACGTACTGCGAATTGAAACCCTTCGCGGCGCGCGCTAGGAGCATCGGCGGTCACAGCCTGTGCGGGCGTGGTGAAACTGGTAGACGCGCCGGACTCAAAATCCGGTTCCGAAAGGAGTGTCGGTTCGACCCCGACCGCCCGCACCAAATTCCAAGACTTCAGTCGCCGATCGTATGCGGCGGGCGATGCCCGCGCCGCCATCGGCCAATCCGCCGATCATCGTTCGTTGCACACTGATCGGTGAATTGACTTCGCTCGCTCGGCCCCTAGGGTTCGGCCATCCAAAGTCATTCCCTGGAGCGGACGGATGGTGAACCCAATTGCTTGGATCGACGCCGAACGCGACCTGACCTACGCGGAGGCCCAGGCCCTGGCCGCCTCGCTGGGCGGACGGCTGCTGATCTTCGACTATGACCCGGCGGTCTTCACGACGCTGCGGGACTATATGAACAAGGAAGAGGACTCGGTCTGGCTCGACGCCTCGTCGACTCCGAGAATTCCGGAAGACACCGCCCGGCAGCTGCTGGTGGAATATCTGTCGCCGGCCCCGGTGCTGGGGCTGAGCGGCGACGACAGGTTCATGGGCGGCCCGTTCGCGGGGCGGGTGCTTCGCGCCGGAGACGGCAATGACAGCTACATGGGCGGCGACGGCGGCGGCACCATCGACATGGGCCGCGGCGACGACGAGGTGTTTCTCGCCACGGCCGGCGACGGCGTGCCCTGGGCCAACAACAGCCCGACGCCGGGCACGATCATCATCGATGGCGCGGGCCGGGATCGGATCGTCGCCGAGGGTGCGGTGATCAAGGCCAGCCTCGACGGCGACGCCGATATCTTCGAGTCGGCCGCCCGGGTGACCTATGCCGCCGCGACCACCAGCCTGACGATCGCCGACGGCCAAGTGAGCGGCGGCGGCGCCGGCGCCGACACGCTGGGCGAGCTGGTGTTCGAGGTGGTCGGGGGCTCGGGCGACGACACCATTTCCGGCCTGCTGCGCATTCAGGGCGGCAAGGGCGCCGACACCCTGACGGCCCTGGCCTACGCCTCCGGCGGCGACGGGAACGACACCCTGATCGCCGACAGCGACCAGAGGGTGAGGCTGCTGGGCGACAACGGCGACGATGAATTCATCATCCGCTCGACCGCCGAGGTGACCGGCGGCGCGGGCGTCGACACCTATGTGTTCGAGGCGGTCGCCAAGACCACGATCAACGACCTGCGGGCCGGCGAGAGCATCGATCTTTCGGCCCTGCTGGACGTGACCGTCTCCGAGGCCTTCAGCGGCGGATATCTGAAGCAGGCGCAGAAGAACGGCTACACGACGCTGTCGATCGACGTCGATGGCGGTGGAAACGGCTACGTCGAGCTCGCCAGCTTGAAGGGCGCCTACAACCTGGCCGACTACATCCTGATCTAGCGACTGCGTCTCAAGCAGGTCGAAGGCCGGGCTGGAACGCTGTGCGTTCCGGCCCGTAGAGCAATTCACGCTGTTGGCGGCGAGCCGATGAAGAATGACGCGGCGCCGACCTCGCCAGATTTTACGCCTGTGACGAGATCGCTCTTGTCGGCTTCCGCGTTAGTCAACTACCTCTTAACGTGAAGGTTGGGGCTGTTCGCGCGCCTCGGCTCGGGCCGAGCGACGCGATGACAGACTTTCGGTCATGAGAAACGAATACGCGCCCGCCTGGGGTGAGCGCGCCATTAGGGGTGCAGGAATGTCGACGCTGATCAGCCGCGTGGGAACGGAGTTTCTGGTCAATACGGAGACCGGGGCTAATCAGGGGTATCCGACCATCACCTCCCTGGCCTCGGGCGGATTCGTGGTCAGTTGGGCCGACCCCAGCGGCCAGGGCGGCGATATGAGCGCCTTTGGCATCAAGGCGCAAATCTTCGACGCCGAGGGCGTCAAGCTCGGCGACGAATTTCTAGTCAATACCCAGACGTCGAACTATCAAACTGAGCCGACGATCACCTCGCTGGCGTCGGGCGGATTTGTAGTCAGCTGGACCGACTATAGCGGCTACGGCGATGACGCCAGCAGCAAAGGGGTCAAGGCGCAGATCTTCACCGCCACAGGCGCCAAGGTCGGCGGCGAGTTCCTGGTCAACACCCAAACCGCGGATGCTCAGGAGCAGCCGGCGATCAGCTCGCTGGCCTCAGGCGGGTTTGTCGTCAGCTGGACGGACTACAATCGCCAGGGCGGAGATGGGAATATCTACGACATTAAAGCGCAAATGTTCACAAGCACGGGCGCAAAGATTGGCGGGGAATTTCTCGTCAATACATTAACTCTAAACAGCCAATATGCATCGACGATCGCCTCATTGAATTCCGGCGGGTTCGTCGTCAGTTGGGCTGACTCGGATGGCCGGGACTCGGAGATTAGGGCTCAGATCTTCGATGTATCGGGCGTTAAGATCGGTGGCGAATTCTTGGTCAATACAGTGATCGGAGGCTTTCAAGAGCAACCGACAATCACTTCGCTGCCTTCGGGCGGGTTCGTGGTCAGCTGGACCGACTATAGCGGCCAAGGCGGTGACACGAGCATTTCGGGGATCAAGGCGCAGATCTTCGACGCGGCTGGCGTGGAGGTGGGCGGCGAAATCCTCGTCAACACTCAGACCGCGAGTTTTCAAATTGAACCGGCGGTCACCGCGCTGGCCTCGGGCGAATTCGTGGTCAGCTGGATGGACCTCAGCGGCCAGGGCGGCGACGAGAGCGGCTTTGGCCTCAAGGCGCAGGTCTTCAGCGCCGAGGGCGTCAAGATCGGCGGCGAGTTCCTGGTCAACACTCAAACCTTCAGCGATCAAGGGGCGCCGACGATTACGTCGCTGGCCTCGGGCGGGTTTGTGGTCAGCTGGACCGATTGGAGCGCTCAGGACGGTGATGCGAGCCCCTCCGGGATCAAGGCGCAGATCTTCCAGGTGACCCATGTCGCGACCGAAGGCGACGACCGGGGAGCCGACGCGCTCTACGGCGCGGCGGCCGGCGAGATCATCGACGGCCTCGGCGGCCATGACCAGATCTTCGGCCTGGGCGGCAATGACACCCTGATCGGCGGACTCGGCGATGACGAGCTGGCCGGCGGCCTGGGCGCCGACGTGCTGAACGGCGGCGCAGGCAAAGACACGGCCGTCTACAGCGGGGCCTCGGCCGGCCTCCGCGCCGACCTGACGGCCCCGTCGAAGAACACCGGCGAGGCGGCGGGCGACACCTACAGCTCGATCGAGAACCTGCTGGGATCGGACTTCAACGACACCCTGGTCGGCAACAACTCGGCCAACATCCTGACCGGCGGGGCCGGTAACGACGGCCTGCAGGGCGGCGGCGACGCCGACACTCTGATCGGCGGCGACGGCGACGACTACCTGCAGGGCCAGGGCGGCAACGACAAGCTCGAAGGCGGCGCGGGCAATGACACGCTGGTGGGCGGCGCCGGCGGCAAGGACTGGTTCATCTTCAACGCCCCCCAATGGGGCGCCGACGTCATCACCGACTATGAGGCCAACGTCGACGAAATCGATCTGCGCGGCAGCGGCGCGACGATGGCGCAGCTGGGTATCTTTCAGAACGGCGCGGACGTTCTCCTCCTTAGCAGCAGCGTCGGCGGCGGCGGCGTCGGCGTGATCACCGTCCGCAACACCACGGTCGACCAGCTGATCATCCGGACCGATCCTCCCGCCACCTCGCTCAATATCGGCCTGTCCGCCAACAGCATTGCGGAGAACAGCGCTGCGAGCACGGTGATCGGCGCGCTGTCGACCACCACCACGGGGTCGAACACCAACTTCACCTACCAGCTGGTCGACGATGCCGACGGCCGCTTCGTGATCCAGGACGATCAGCTGGTGGCGACCGGGACCGGCCTCAACTTCGAGGCGGCCACGGCGCACAACGTGCAGATCAAGGTGACGGACGGCCTCGGGGCGACCAACACCTGGACCTTCATCATCCACGTCTCCGACGTCAACGAGGCGCCGACGGCGGTGGCGCTGTCGAATACGCTCGCGAGCCTGGCGGAGAACAGCAACGTCGCCGGCGGGGTGAAGGTGGCCGATATCGCGGTGTCCGACGACGCCTTGGGGACCAATGCCCTCGGCCTGACCGGCGCCGACGCGTCGGCGTTCGAAATCCGCACGGAGGCCGGCGGCGCCAAGGCGCTCTACTACATCGGCGCTTCGCCGGACTTCGAGACCAAGGCGTCCTACGCGGTGACGGTGAAGGTCGACGACGCCGGCGTCGGCGGGGCGCCCGACGCCCAGGACAGCTACGTGCTGACCATCACCGATGTGGTCGAGACCCCGCCGACGGGCGGAGCGACCGAGGGCGACGACCGTGGCGCGACCGCGCTTTATGGCACGGCGGCTGGTGAAACCATCGACGGCCTCGGCGGCCATGACCAGATCTTCGGCCTGGGCGGCAATGACACCCTGATCGGCGGACTCGGCGATGACGAACTGGCCGGCGGCCTCGGCGCCGACGTGCTGAACGGCGGCGCGGGCAAGGACACGGCCGTCTATAGCGGAGCCACGGCCGGCCTCCGCGCCGACCTGACGGCCCCGTCGAAGAACACCGGCGAGGCGGCGGGCGACACCTACAGTTCGATCGAGAACCTGCTGGGATCGGACTTCAACGACACCCTGGTCGGCAACAACTCGGCCAACATCCTGACCGGCGGGAAGGGCAACGACAGCCTGCAGGCCGGTGGCGACGCCGACATCCTGTTCGGCGGTGAAGGCGCCGACAACCTCCAAGGCCAGGGCGGCAACGACCGCCTCGACGGCGGGGTCGGCAATGACACTCTTGTCGGCGGGGCCGGAGGTCGTGACTGGTTCATCTTCGCCGGCCCCGATTGGGGCGCCGACACCATCACGGACTTCGAGGACAACGTCGATCTGCTCGATCTGAGAGGCAACGGTCTCACCTTCGCCGAGCTGCATATGCAGCAAAGCGGCGGTAACGTCCTGCTCACCGCGGGAACGCACGGGACCATCCTCATCCTCGACGAACAGGTCGCGAACCTGACGAGTTCGGATTTCCTGTTCTGACCTGAGCCCTTTCGCCGACCGCGCGGAAGGCGGCTCCTGGTCAGGGCCGCTTTCCGCCGAACCCGCCCTATTCCTCGCCGCCCAACACTGGCAGGCGCACCGTAAACACGCTCCCCAGGTCCGGCCCTGGGCTGCTGAGCGCGATGCCGCCGCCGTGGAGTTCGACGAGTTGGCGGACCAGGGCCAGGCCGATGCCGAGGCCTTCCTGGGCGCGGAGGCTGTCGCTGTGGGCCTGGGCGAAGAGTTCGAAGATCTTGGCCTGCATGTCCTGCGGCACGCCGACGCCGTTGTCGGCCACGGCGATCTCGGCGGCGTCGTTCGCGAGGTGGGCCGAGAGGCGGATCTGGCCGCCGGCCGGGGTATATTTGGCGGCGTTGTTGAGCAGGTTGCTGATCACCTGGGTGAGGCGCGTCGGGTCGGCGTCCAGCCAGACCGGCTCGTCCAGGATGGCGGTGGTCAGGGTGTGGCGGCCGGCGTCGATCTGCGGGCGACTGGCCTCGATCGCGAGCTCCAGCACCGTCTGAAGGGTGATCCGCTCCCGGCGCAGCGAAATCTTGCCCTGGTCGATGCGCGAGATGTCGAGCAGGTCCTCGACCAGGCGGGCGAGGTGAGCGACCTGACGGTCCATCTGGCCGCGAATCTGGCGGGCGGCGTCCGGGTCGCTGCGCCGCTCCAGCAGCTTCAGTCCGCCGCCGAGCGCCATCACCGGGTTGCGCAGTTCGTGGCCGAGCACGGCGAGGAACTGGTTCTTGTTGCGGTCGGCCACCTGCAGGGCGTTGGCGTAGGCCTCCAGGGCGTCGCGCTGGGCGGTGATCTGCTGGCGCTGCTGGTAGAGGTCGAAGAAGACATTGACCTTGCTGCGCAGGATGTCGGCCTCGATCGGCTTCTGGATGAAGTCGACGGCCCCGGCCTCATAGCCTCGAAAGCGGCGTTGCAGGCTGGCCGCGCCGGCGGTGAGGAAGATGATCGGGATGTGCCGCGAGCGTTCTGCGCCACGCATGAACTCCGCGAGCTGGAAACCGTCCATCCCCGGCATCTGCACGTCGAGCAGGGCCAGCGCCACGTCGTGGACCAGCAGCAGCTCCAGCGCCTCCTCGCCCGAGCGCGCCTTCAGGCAGACGAGCCCCTCGCGCTTGAGCAGGGCCTCCAGGGCCAGAAGGTTCTCCGCCAGGTCGTCGACCAGCAGGACATGAATGGGAGCCCGGGCGTCGATCATGCGGCGTCCAGGCTCAGGAGATAGTCGCGAACGCCGTCGAGGCTCATGGCGCGGGCGGTGGGCGAGGCGCGCAGGGCCGCGTCGGGCATGGTGGGGACGAAGGCGCCGGCCGGGTCCTCGACGATGGCCACGCCGCCGGCGTCGCCGACGGCCTTGAGGCCGGCCGCGCCGTCGTCGTTGGCGCCGGTCAGGACGATGCCCACGAGGCCCTCCCCGAAGGCGTCGGCGGCGCTTTCCAGCAGCACGTCGATGGAAGGACGCGAGAGGTTCACGGGCTCGTCCAGAGAGAGTGACAGGGCGCCATCCGCCTCAACCAGAAGGTGATAGTCCGATGGCGCGAAATAGACCACCGCCGGGGCGAGACGTTCCTTATCCTCGGCCTCCTTCACGGCGACGCGGCATTTGCCCTGGAACAGGGGCACGAGGGCGTTCTCGCGATCGGGCGGCACATGCACGACGATCAGCACGGGCAGGGGAAAGGCAGCCGGCAGGGCCGGAAGGATATGCAGCAGGGCCTGGACGGCCCCCGCCGAGGCGCCGATGGCGACGGCCTTGAGGGCGGGGGTATCGAGGGCGGGGACCTCGGTCATGCCGCCTCGCGCCTCTGGAAGATCTTCTCGGTGGGAACGAAGGGCGCGAACGACGCAGCGTGCTTGGTGAAACGCAGGCTTTCCTTGGAGCCGAGCCCGAGGAAACCCTGGCGGGCCAGGCTGTCGCGGAACAGGCCGATGGCGCGGTCCTGCAAGGCCCGGTCGAAATAGATCAGCACGTTGCGGCACGAGATCAGGTGCATCTCGGCGAACACCGCGTCGGTGACGAGGCTGTGGTCGGAGAAGACGGTGCGGGCGCGCAGGCTCTTGTCGAACACCGCCCGGCCATAGTCGGCGACATAGTAGTCCGAGAGCGAGGTCTTGCCGCCGGACTTCTGGTGGTTCTCGGTGAACTTGCGGACCTGGTCGAGCGGATAGACGCCGGCCTCGGCGGCGCGCAGCGCGGCCGGATTGATGTCGGTGGCGTAGAACAGGGTGCGCTGGTCGAGCCCTTCCTCGCGGAACAGGATCGACAGGGAGTAGAGCTCCTCGCCGTTGCTGCAGCCGGCGATCCAGACCTTGAGAGACGGATAGGTGCGCAGGTGCGGCAGAACGCTCTCGCGCAGGGCTTTGAAGTAGGATGGATCGCGGAACATCTCGCTGACCTGCACGGTCAGGAAGTTGAGCAGGCGGGGCAGGGTCGCGGAGTCGTGCAGCAGCGCCTCCTGCAGGGCCGACACGGTCGGGAAGCCGAGCTGCTGGCGCGCCTGTATCAGCCTGCGCTTCACCGACGCCCGAGCGTAGTGGCGGAAGTCGTAGTGGTAGCGCTGGAAGAGCGCTTCCAGCAGCAGCTGGATTTCGATGTCTTCGACGACGTCGCGCACTGGATCCGACCTACCGAGGCATCCAGACGCGAACGAGGGACAGCAATTTGTCCACGTCGATCGGCTTAGCCATGTAGTCGTTGGCGCCGGCCTCCAGGCAGCGCTCCTGATCGTCGGGCATGGCCTTGGCGGTGAGCATTACGATGGGCAGCTTCGACCACCGCGGCTCCTCGCGGATCTGGCGGGTGGCGGTGAGACCGTCCATCACCGGCATCATCACGTCCATGAGCACGAGGTTGATCTCGCGGCTCGGGTCGGCGGCCGAGGCCTTCAGCGCCTCGATGGCCTCCTGGCCATTGCGGGCGATCTGCACGACGGCGCCGCGCGGCTCCAGCACGCTGGTCAGGGAGTAGACGTTGCGCACGTCGTCCTCGACCACGAGGATGCGGCGGCCTTCCAGCACGGCGTCGCGGTTGCGGGCCTTCTGGATCATCCTCTGCTGCTCGGGCGGCAGGTCGGCGACGACCTGGTGCAGGAAGAGGGAGACCTCGTCGAGCAGGCGCTCGGGCGACTTGGCGCCCTTGATGATGATCGAGTTGGAGTAGCGGCGCAGACGCTGCTCGTCGTCGGGCGAGAGGTCGCGGCCGGTGTAGACGATCACCGGGGGGAAACCGTGGTCGCCCTCGCTGAGCGTCTCCAGCAGGGAGAAGCCGGAGGCGTCGGGCAGGGACAGATCCAGCACCATGCAGTCGAAGGTTTCGCGCTGGAGCGCCTCGAGGCATTCGGCGGCGGCGCCGACGGCGACGGTCTCCACATCGGAGGAGGCGAGCAGCTTGCTGAGGGCCTCGCGCTGCACGGCGTCGTCCTCGACGATCAGCACGCGGCGCACCCGGGTGGTGAGCTTGTCTTCCAGGGTCTTCAGCACCTCGGCCAGGGCGTCGCGCTGCAACGGCTTGACCAGGTAGCCGACGGCGCCGAGCGACAGGGCGGTCTGGGCGTGATCCGCGCCGGATACGACGTGGATCGGAATGTGGCGGGTGGCGTCGTCCCGCTTCAGGCGGTCGAGCACCGTCAGGCCTGACTGGTCGGGCAGACCGACGTCGAGGACGATGGCGCTCGGCTTGAAGCTCTGGACGAGGCTGAGGGCTTCTTCCGCCGTGCCCGCCACGATGCACTGGAAGCCCATCTCGTGGGACAGGTCGCGGACGATGCCGGCGAACTTGTCGTCATCTTCGACGACCAGAAGCAGGCGCCGCGCGTCGTTGAGGACGTCACGGTCGTCGTCTAGCTTGGCGGGAGCCGGCGCCCGGCGACGGGGCGTCGCGGCCGGAGCGACTTCCGCGAGCGGTTCGGCGCGGAGCGCGTCCGGCGTGTCGCGGGCGGCGACGAGGGCGGGGTCGTAGGCCGTGGGGATCGTGACGGTGAAGGTGCTGCCTTCGCCCGGGCGGCTCTCCAGGTCGATGGTTCCGCCGAGCAGGCGGGCCAGCTCGCGGGAGATCGAAAGGCCGAGGCCGGTGCCGCCGTAGCGGCGGCTGATGGTGCCGTCGGCCTGGCGGAAGGCTTCGAAGACGCCTTCCTGCTGTTCCTTGGAAATGCCGATGCCCGTGTCGCTGACCGCCAGCGACAGCCGGTCGTCGCCGGCGCGGGCGACGGCCAGGCGCACGCGGCCGCTCTCGGTGAACTTGAAGGCGTTGGCCAGCAGGTTCTTGAGCACCTGCTCCAGACGCAGGCGATCGGTGTCGATGGACGGCGGGCAGTCGTCGGCGATCGCGATCTCGAAGGCCAGGCCGCGCTGGTCGGCGATCGGCTGGAACAGCTGGCGCAGATCGCCGGCGAGGCGTTGCAGCGGCATGGCCTCCGGCTGGATTTTCAGGTGACCCGCCTCGATCTTCGACAGGTCGAGCACATCGTTGATCAGGGTGAGGAGATCGTTGCCCGACGACTGGATGGTCTGGGCGTACTTGACCTGCTCCTCGGAGAGGTTGCCCTCGGGGTTGTCGCCGAGCAGCTTGGAGAGGATTAGCAGCGAGTTGAGCGGCGTGCGCAGCTCGTGGCTCATGTTGGCCAGGAAGTCGGACTTGTACTGGCTGGCCTGTTCGAGTTCGCGATGCTTCAGCTGCACGGCGGCGGCGGTGCGCTCCAGATCGTCGCGCTGGGTTTCCAGGGTCTGGGCCTGCTCCTCCAGCTGGCTGTTGGTCTGCTCCAGCTCGATCTGCTGCTGCTCCAGGCGGACCTGGGATTCCTTCAGCGCCTTGCCCTGTTCCTCCAGCTCCTCGTTGGAGACGCGCAGTTCCTCGCTCTGAACCTGCAGCTCCTCGGACTGACGCTGAGTCTCCTCCAGCATCTCCTGCAGCTGCGAGCGGTAGCGGGCCGACCGCAGGCCGATTCCGATCGCTTCGGCGGTCTCGTCCAGCAGCTCGACGACCTGCTCGTTCACCGGGTGCAGGAAGCCCAGCTCGATCACGGCGTTGACCACGCCGTCGGCGTCGGCCGGAGCAATGACCAGATGGCGCGGCTTGGCCTGACCGAAGGCCGAGCCGACGGTCAGATAGTCGTCCGGCACATCGCGGACGATCGTCGCCCGACCGCTGGCGGCGACCTGGCCGAGGAGGCCTTCCTTCAGCTGGAAACGCTCGGCGATGGGCGCGTCAGCGGGCACGCCAAGGGTCGCGGCGCGCCGGAAATACCCGCTTTCGCCCTTGAATATCACGCCGGCCTGAAACCCGAGGTGGCGAGACAGGAAGTCGAGAATGGACTCGGCGAGCTGCTCGACCGACTTTTCGCCCACCATGGCTTCGGCGAGACCCATCTTGCCGGTCTGGAGCCACTGCTGGCGCGCGCGAGCGATGGCGTTGCGGCGCAGAAGGGTGAACACGGACAAGGTCAGGACGATGCCGATGATCGCGGAAACGATTCCGCCCGCCGTCGCTGTGCCGTAAGCAATGTTGAGATCGCGCAGGCGCTGCTGGCGCCGATTCAGCTCCTCCTCGCGCATGACGCCCACGCCAGCGCGGATCGCGTCCATCGCGACCTTGCCGCGGTCGCTGGCGATAAGCGGAAGCGCAGCCGCGGCGCCGTCGCGCTCGGCGACCTCGATGGTTTCCCGGAGCTCGGCAAGCTTGGCGTCCACATGGCGGCGCATCTGGGCGAGGTTGGCCTGCTGGATGGGGTTGTCACGCGTCAGCGCGGCGACGGCGTCAAAGCTCGATGCCGTCGCCGAAATGGCGTCGTTGTAGGGCTCGAGGTATCGCTCGTCGTGGGTGAGGAGGTAGCCGCGCTGGCCGGTCTCGGCGTCCTTTACCGTCGCAAGCAGGTTGTTGAGCGCCATCAACACTTCATGGGTGTGGACGATGGCGTCGTTGTTTTGCCGCAGGGACTGGACGTTGCGGTAGGCGACGGCGCCGGTGATCGCAAAGAACAGCAGGGCGACGATGAGCCCTACCGTGCTCCAAAGGCCGCCCGAGCGAAGGATTTGGGCGGCGCGCGAGGTCGACGTCATGGCGTACTCGACGAAAAGGGGATCGCGGTTGCGTACGGCCCGGCAGTAGGCATAGCAAGCTTCGCCGTGACAAGTTGCCGCAGGAGAAAAGGTTCCCCGGAAAATGAAACGTCGTCGCGGTCCTGGCCCGACACGCCTTTTCCGGTCGTGAGCCGTGGAAGCTCGCCTATCAGGGCCAGTGTCATCCCACTGTCATATAACTCGCTATTTTGCGCGCCGACCGGGGAGCTTAGAGGGGCGCGCCATGACAGACACCGTGATGCAGGCGCCGCAGACGCGCGCGGACCTCGACAAGGGCCTGGGTTTGGCGGGAAGCGTCGGCATGGGGGCCGCCATCCTGGCGGCCTTGGCCTATGTGGGCTTCAGCGTGATCGCCGACGCCTCGGCTTCGGGCACCGACCCCCTCACGTTCGTCCCCTTCATTCTGCTGTTCATCGCCCTGCTGATCGCGCTGGGCTTCGAGTTCGTGAACGGCTTCCACGACACCGCCAACGCCGTGGCGACGGTGATCTACACCAACTCCCTGCCGGCCAACGTGGCCGTGGTGTGGTCCGGCTTCTTCAACTTCCTGGGCGTGCTGCTGTCCACCGGGGTGGTGGCCTTCGGCATCATCTCGCTGCTGCCCGTCGAGCTGATCCTGCAGGTCGGCTCCGGAGCCGGCTACGCCATGGTCTTCGCCCTGCTGCTGGCGGCCATCATCTGGAACCTGGCGACGTGGTGGCTGGGCATCCCGGCTTCGAGCTCTCACACACTGATCGGATCGATCATCGGCGTGGGCGTGGCCAACGCCATCATGCACGGCCGCGGCGGCACCGCCGGCGTCGACTGGACCAAGGCCACGGAGATCGGGCGGGCGCTGCTGATTTCGCCGCTGGTCGGCTTCGGCGTCGCCGCCCTGCTGTTCCTGTCGCTCAAGGTGCTGGTCCGCAACAAGGCGCTTTATGAGGAGCCGAAACCCGGCGTGACGCCGCCATGGTGGATCCGCGGCCTGCTGATCTTCACCTGCACCGGCGTCTCCTTCGCTCACGGTTCGAACGACGGTCAGAAGGGCATGGGCCTGATCATGCTGATCCTGATCGGGGTGGTGCCGACCGCCTACGCCCTGAACCGCGCCGTGCCGGCGGCCTATACATCCGAGTTCGCCGCGCGCTCGACCGAGGCCGGCCGCATCCTGGCGCTGCGCCCCGCCGACGCGCCGCCGCCGGTCGATTTCCGCGCCCCGGTGACCCGCTACATCGCCGAAAAGACCCTGGCCCCCGACACCGCCCCGGCGGTCGCCGCCCTGGTGTCCGAGATCAACGCCCAGGTGCAGGGCTACGGCTCGCTGGCCAAGGTGCCCGCCGCCCAGGTCCGCAACGTGCGCAACGACATGTACCTGGCCTCCGAAGGCGTGAAGCGCCTTTCGAAGGAAGAGTCCCTGGCGCTCAACCCGACCGAAATGAAAGCGCTCGACGCCTATCGCGCCTCGCTGGACAAGGGCACGCGCTTCATCCCGACGTGGGTGAAGGTGGCGGTGGCCTTTGCGCTCGGCCTCGGCACCATGATCGGGTGGAAGAGGATCGTGATCACCGTCGGCGAAAAGATCGGCAAGTCGCACATGACCTATGCCCAGGGCGCCTCGGCGGAACTGGTGGCGATGGGCACCATCTTCGCGGCCGACCACCTCGGCCTGCCGGTGTCGACGACCCACGTGCTGTCTTCGGGCGTGGCGGGGACCATGGCAGCCAACAAATCGGGCCTGCAGTGGAACACCCTGCGCAACCTGGCGATCGCCTGGGTGCTGACCCTGCCGGTGTCGATGATGCTGTCGGGCGGCCTCTACGTGCTGTTCTCGAAAATCTTCTGATCCCGGCCCCGCGCAACCTGATGACGGGTTCGTGCGCTGAAGCTTGAATGGACCTTCGCGCCGAATTCATCCGACGGCGGGACCAGGCCGCGCGCCTGTTCCGCGAGCATGTCGCGCCGCGACCGATCTTGGCGGGCGGCATGGCGGCCGCGCTGGTCGGCGTGGTCGCCGGCTCCGGCCTGACGACGAACCTCGTCTGGGAGCCGACGCCGCAGCGCGCGGCGGTGATCAAGCCGGCCCCGCCGCCGGCGCCCGTGCCCCTGATGGTCGACGCCAACGGCCGCACGCCGGACTATGTGCGCGGCACCGATCACGTGCGCGGAACGCCGGACGCGGAGTCGGTGGTGAGGGTGACCGGCCCGCCGACGCCGACCTTCCAGGAGCGGCAGGACATCGCCGATGCGGGCGAGCGCCGTTGGTGGGCGCCCTGGAGCTGGGGCCGCGAAAGGGAGGAAGATATCCGCCAGGCGCAGGCCGAGCGGCTGGCCGACGCCCGCGAGGCGGCCTACGAGGCGCGGATGGCCGCGCGCGAGCGAGCGCTTAGTCGCTACGAGGAGCGCATGGCCGAATACGAACGCGACATGGAGCGCTACGACCGCTACGGCCGCCGCAGCTATGAGCCCGAGCCGGAAGCCATGGGCGAGCCGGCGCCGCGCCGTCCGGTCTGGTGGTAGGACCGAAATCTCGTCCGGCGAGTTGAGGATCCGACCACGCGAAAGGACCTCACATGCTTCGCTCCTTGCTCATCGGCCTGGTGGCCGGCGCACGCTCGATGACGCCCCTGGCCGCGGTGGCGCTGGCCAATCAGTCCGGTCGGCTCCGGAGGGACGGCGGCGCTCCAGGCTTCCTGGACAGCAAGGCGTTCACGGTCGGGGCGGCGGCGATGGCTGTCGGCGAGCTGCTTGGCGACAAGATGAAGTCGGCGCCGGACCGGATCGTCGCGCCAGGGATCGCCGCCCGGCTGGTGACCGGCGCCATCGCCGGCGCGGCGGTGGCGCCGGAACGCCAGCGTGTTCCGGCCATGCTGATCGGCGCGGCGGCGGCGGTGGCCGCCTCCTACGCGACCTTTAACCTGCGCATGCGGGCTTTGCGCCGGTACGGTCAGACGGCGTCGGGGCTGGTGGAGGATGCGATCGCGGTGGGCGCCGCCGTGGCGGTCGTGGGCGTCAACCGGCGTTAGCCGTGGGCGCCGGCCAGAACCACGCCGACCAGCACGGCGGCGTATTGTAGGCCCGCGCCGGCGACGACGTGGCCGTGCCAGATGGCGCGGCGGAAGCGCAGGCGTTTCATCATGTAGAAGACCGCCCCGGCCGAGTAGACGAGGCCGCCGATGGCCAGCAGCAGCATGGCCACCCAGTGGACGCCCTGCAGCATGGGCTGGATGGCGACCACAACCGCCCAGCCGAGCACGAGATAGAGGACGACCCAGAACCCCCGGCCCAGGCCCGGCAGGAACAGCTTGCCGAAGACGCCCAGCAGCGAGGCACCCCAGACCGTCGTCGTCATGGCGATGGACCAGGCGCCGGTGAGGCTCTGGGTCGTGAACGGCGTGTAGGAGCCGGCGATCATCAGGAAGATGCCGGCGTGATCGAAGCGGCGCAGCAACGGCCGCCATCGCGGCTTGCCGAAGTTGTAGGCCGTCGACAGGCCGAGCATGGCCACCAGGCCGGCGGCGTAGATCGAGACGGCGGCGACCATCTCCAGCGAGCCGCGAGATACGGCGACGCCGAGCAGCATCCCACCGCCGAACAGGGCCAGCACCAGGCCGGAGATATGCACCACGAGGTCGGCGCACTTGGCGGCGGGCGTCGGGTAATGGCGCGGCGGATAGGTCATGGCGGCACCCTAAGCGCGTCCCGCCGCGCGGTGAAAGCCACGTTTTGTTTCCGAGCCGGGCCTGCCGCTATTGCTCTGCGGCCCACTCCCAGTGCCAGGGCTCGAAGGCGTAGTTGACGAAGCCGTAGCGCGGGGCGTTGCGAACCAGCCAGCGATAGAGCGGCGTCTTCGACATCCACAGGCGGTTGGCGTCCTCGGTGGAGTCCGGACGGGCGCCGGGCGCGTGGCCGAGGTTGAGGTCGAGGGCGGTCCCGGTGCGGTGGGCCGAGCAGACGGCGCGGGCGGGGCCGCCGCAGCCGCCGTCGCGCGCGCAACGCTCGGCGTCGGCGGCCGGGTCGCGGAAGGCCGAGAAGATGGTCAGCAGGGCGGGATCGGCGGCGACCCCGGCGGCGCGGGCGTCGGCGACCATCAGGCGATAGGCGGCGAGGGCGCCGGGGTGGGCGAGGGCCGGCTTGCCGCCGTAGAGTTCGGCGGGGGCGGCGGCCTGCAGCGCCGCCGGGTCGGGCGCGGGCGGACAGCCCTCGCGGGCGGCGCGCTGGAAGGGACGCTGCAGGTCCCAGGCGATGCGCATCCGCTCGAAGGTCTCGGGCGTCAGGCGGCCGTCGGCGGGCAGGCGGTGATCGGCCTGATAACGCGACAAAGCCTCGGCGAAGCCGGCGCTCTCGAAAGGGCAATCCGAGCCAATTTCGGCGGCGATGCGGGGCGCGTAGGTTCGCCAGCCGGTCTCCGAACGACTCCGAAACGGCGCCCAGGCGAGGGTGTCGATTTCCGCCGCATTGGCCGCCGCCGGTCCGGCGAAGGCGGCCGGGGCGCAGTCGCTGATGGGGGCTGCCGCGGGGGAGGTCGTCGGAGACGGGGGCTGGATCGCCGGCGCGGCCGTGGGCGTATCACGCTGGGCCAGGCTCCAGCCGATGACGGCCGCGAGCAGCAGGACGGCGATCAGGGCGATGCGGCCGAGGTAGAGTTTCAGGCGCGGCTTTGTTTCCATCCCACCTTCAACGCGGACATCCGGCGAGACGGTTCATCGCGGCCATGTTCGCCGCTAAGCTTGGCGGATGATCCGCCGCCTCGCCCTCGCTGCCTTGTTCGTCGCCTCGGCGGCCGCCGCCCAGACGCCCGAGGCGCCGGCCGAGCGTCAGTCCGACCGTGGGGCGATGCAGAAGCAGGACACCTTCCGAGACGCCGCGATGGCGCCGCTGGAAGACCTGAATCTGAAGCAACTGGCGATCCCCGACGTATTGGTCCGCGCCGTGGCCGACCCCTACGACATGGCCGGATTGCAGCGCTGCGAGGCGATCGCCGGTGAGATCGGCAGGCTGGACGCGGCCCTGGGGCCGGACCTCGACGAGGCGCCGCCGCCGGACAAGCGCACGCGAATGCAGAAGGTGGGTTCGGCGGTGAAGGGGGCCGGGGTCTCGGCGGTGCGGACCGAAACGCAGGACGCGCTGCCGTTTCGCGGCTGGGTGCGCCGACTGACCGGCGCCGCGCGGCACGATCGGGCGGTGGCCGAGGCGATCAAATCCGGCGGCATCCGCCGCGGCTATCTGAAAGGCGTCGGCATGCAGAAGAACTGCGCCCCGCCGGCGGCGCCGAGCTGGTTCGAACCGGTGAAGGCGCAGCCCGTCAAGGCCGCCGCGCCGGAGCGTGGGGCCACGGGGTTCATGGGGATGCTGATCCGCTTCTTCGCGTGGCTGCGGTCGCTCTTGCCCTTCTAGCGGCGGCGGACCTCGCGATAGACGTAGCGGCAGTTCTTCTTGGCGTTTTTCTTGGCGATCTGGTGGCCCGCCACGGCGCCGACGCCGGCGCCGAGCAGCGAGCCTTCCGTCTTGGCGCCGTTGCCGGACACGACGTTGCCGAGACCCGCGCCGACGAGGGCGCCGACTACCGTGCCCTTGTTGGCCGAGGCGCGGACGTTGCTGTCGCAGACCAGCACCCGACGGCGCGCGGCCTCGGCGTTCTGCGGGACGGCGATCACGCCGGTGGCGACGATGGACAGGGCTGTAAGGGCGGTTATGGCGAGTTTCATCGGATGACTCCGTCGTTCATTCCGGCATGTAACGTTCGCCAACTCCGAGCGTTGCCGCTTCACCATCGCCGCATTCAGGGCCTAAGACCGACTCGTGAGCGCCGCGCCGTCCTCTTCCGAACCGAAAGCCCCCCGCCGGTCGCGCATCGGCTGGCGGCTTGCGCTGGCCCTCGCCCTGCTGGCGCTGCTGGTCCTGACCGCCATCGCGGCGGTGAGCCTCTATCTGGCGCGCCGGACCCTGGGCCGCGACGCGGTGGTCGGCTGGCTCCGCGAGCGCGGCGTCGAGGCGGTGATCGAGGTCGAGCAACTGGAGTCGGACGGCTTCATCGGCAAGATTCGCATCGGCCCCGAAGCTGACCCTGAGATCACGGTCGACCGCGCCGAGGTGCGCTACCGCCTGCTGGGGTTCTGGAACGGCCAGCCGCTGGGGGTCGAGGTGGCCGAGGTGCGGCTGGTGCGGCCGGTGGCGCGGGCCAGCTGGACGCAGGGCAAGTTCAGCATCGGCTCACTGGATCGGGTGCTCGAGGAATTCCGCCGCGCCCCGCCGCGCCCGGACGCGCGCCAGCCGACGATCCGCGTCGAAGGCGGGCGGCTGGTGCTCAGCACCGACTACGGGCGGGCCGACGTCACCGCCGAGGGGCTGCTCGACAACGGCAAGCTGATGCGGCTGAACGCCCAGCTGCAGCCGGCGACATTCCGCATCGACGAGGTGCGGGCCGACGTGAAGGGGGTGCAGCTCGCCCTGGTGACCCGCGGCGATCGGGTGGCGATTTCGGCGGAGGGCGACGTCAACGCCGTCTCCATGCGGGACGTGGCGGCCGAGGTCGCGCACCTGCGGCTGATCGGCGAGGGGCCATACCCCGACCTGCAACGCCGACGCGGCGACGGGGCCGTGAAGTTGACGCTGCAAGCCACGGCCGACCGGGTTAAGGCGAGCGGCGCGCAGGCGCAGGAGGCGGCGGTCGAGGCGGTCTACGGAGGCGCGATATCCGGCTGGATCGACAGCCTGGCGGCGTCGGGCGTGCTGAAGACGACGGTGCGCACGGCGGGCCTTCGCTACGAAGATTTCCGGCTGACCCGAACCAACGCCGCGGCCGAGGGGCCGGCCGGCTTCACCGTCAAGGACGGGGTGCGGATGCGCCTGGCGGGCGAGGCGGCGGCGCAGGGGGCCTGGATCGGCCTGGGCGCGCCGCTGGAGGCGGACGATCCTACGATCCTGGCGGCCAAGCGATTGCTCGGTCGGTTCGATTTCAAGGCGCCGGCCGTGCAATTGGCGCTGGAACCCGACCTTTCCCTGCGCCTGACCCAGCCGGCGCGCCTGACAGGCCCGGGCGGCGGCCTGGCGACGATCTCGCCGCGCGGCGGTTCGGCGCTGTTCGCCGGCGACGGCGGGGCGTTCAACCTGGCGCTGCGCGACGGCGGCCTGCCGACGGTGGAGGCCGGCGTGCCGCGTTACACCGTCGCGCCAGACGGCGCGGTGGCGGCGAGCGTCTCAAGCCTCGCGGCCAAGGGCTCGCTCGGGCCGCTGATCGACGCCGACCTGAAGACCAGCGGCCGTTTCTCGCTGCGGAACGAGGTGATTTCCTTCGTCGCCGACAGCTGCTCGCCGGTGACGGTCGCCCGGCTGGAGCTGGGCGAGAACGACGTCGACACGGTCTCGGGCGAGCTCTGCCCGACAAAAGATCCGATCCTGACGCTGAGCGACGGCGCCTGGCGGGTGCGCGCCCGGGCCGAGAAGATGGCGGTCAATGCGCCGTTCCTGGAGGCGAAGATCGCCGAGGGCGCCGGGGCGTTCGACATGGCCGGCAAGGATCTCGACCTGAAGGCCGATGCGACGATCGACAAGGCCGAGGTGACCGACGTGGCGGCGATCACGCGGTTCAACCCGGTGCTGATCTCCGGGACGGCCGTCTCACGAGCCGGCGACTGGACGGCGGACCTCGCCGCCACCGACCCACAGGGCCGCGCGCTGGGGACGGGGCGCCTGGTGCAGACCCTGGCGACCAAATCCGGGACGATGACCTTCGACACGGGCCGGCTGACTTTTGAGCAGGGCGGGCTGCAGCCGGCCGCCCTGTCGCCGATGGCGGCGCCGATCGCTTCGCCGGTGACCGGGCAGGCCCGGTTCCAGGGGAAGGTCGGCTGGGTCGAGGGCTCGGAGGAGATCACCGGCGGCGGGACGCTGGACCTGACCGATATCGGCTTCAAGAGCCCGGCGGGCGCGCTCAGCGGCGCCAACGGCCGCATCGAGTTCACCAGTCTCGCGCCGGCGCTGGTGACGGCGCCGGACCAGAAGCTGACCGTGGCCAAGGTGCAGTCGATCGTGCCGCTGACCAACGTCTCGGCGGCGGTCAGCCTTAACGCCACGAGCGTGAAGCTGGCCGGCGCGCAGCTCGATATCGCGGAGGGCCGTTTGCGGCTCGACCCGGTCACCGTGCCGCTGGACGGCTCGGCCTGGGAAGGCAAGCTGCATGTCGAGAGCGTGCAGTTGTCGGACCTGATCGAGGCCTCGCCCTTCGCCGACCGGGTGGAGGTCGACGCCAAGGTCAGCGGCGACGTGCCGTTCACCATCACGCCCGAAGGCCTGCGCATCGCCGACGGGAAGCTGGCCGCCGACCAACCCGGACGGATTTCGATTCTCCGTGAGGCGTTGACCGAGGTCGCCTCGAGCGGCGGAGCCGCCGCCGTCACCGAAGGGCCGACCGCCGAGGCGCCGCCGGTGGCGGCGACCCCCGCGCCGCCGCCGAACACGGTCGCCGATTTCGCCTATCAGGCCATGGAGAACCTGGCCTTCGACCACATGGATGTGACGCTCAACTCCCTGCCGGGCGGGCGTTTGGGTGGGCTGTTCCACATCACGGGGCGGCACGATCCGCCGACCCGCCAGACCATCCGCCTGTCGCTGATCGACCTGATCACCCGCAAGTTTCTGCAGCGCGAGTTGCCCTTGCCTTCGGGCACCGAGGTCAATCTGACGCTGGACAGTTCGGTGAACCTGGACGACGTGTTGCGCGACGTCCTGTCGACGGCGCAAACCGGTTCAGCTTCCGTTCAGCCGTAGCCGCCGACCATCAGGGCCACACGAGGATCTTTCGCGATGACCAAGACCGCCGCAACAACCACCGCAATCGCCGGCCTCGCCGCCCTGACCGCCGCCTGCGCCACGGTGAAGGTGGAAGTGGCGCCGATCAACATCTATGCGAAGCTGGACGCCGACGTGCGCGTGCGCCTTGATCAGGACGTCAAGTCGCTGATCCAGCAGAACCCGAACCTGTTCTAAGGGGGACCAGAGATGCTCCGTCGTACTTTCCTGACCGCGGCCGCCGCCGCCTCGCTCGCCCTGAGCGCCGGCGCCTTCACCGCCCCGGCCATGGCCCAGACCGCCGCCACCAAGGCCCTCGTCGACGCCGCCAAGGCGGCCGGCACGGTGGGCGAACAATCGGACGGCATGCTCGGCTTCGTGGCCGGCGGCGGCGACGCCGCCCTGCGCGCCGCGGTGGCCGAGATCAACGCCGGCCGCGCCGCCGTCTATCGCGAGGCCGCCGCCAAGAGCGGCGCCAGCCCCGAAGCCGCCGGCGCCTCGGCCTTCACCACCGTGATCCAGGGCCGCCTGAAGGCCGGCGAGTATTACAAGAACGCCTCCGGCGCCTGGGTGCGCAAATAAGCTCTGAGGTTCTGGCCCGGGTCATCCCGATCGATGATCCGGCCGATCCGCGGGTCGCCGCCTTCCGCGACATCAAGGAACGCGACCTGATCGGCCGCGAGCGCCGGTTCATCGCCGAGGGCCAGGTGGTGCTCGGCCATCTGCTGCGCGCCAAGCGTCACCGGCCGGCGGCGCTGCTGATCGCGGCTCACCGCGTCGAGCGCCTCACGGAACTGATCGCCGAGGCGCCGCCGGAGACGCCGGTCTATGCGGCCGGCCAGGCGGTGATCGACGCCATCGCCGGCTTCCATCTGCATCGCGGCATTCTCGGCCTCGGCGAAACGCCGAGCGACCGAAGCGCCGACGAATTGCTGGCCGGCCTGCCGAAACAGGCGCTGGTCGTCGCCGCCAGCGGCATCGGCAATCATGACAACATCGGTGGCCTGTTCCGCAACGCCGCCGCCTTCGGCGCCGACGCCGTGATCCTCGACGAGACCTGTTGCGATCCCCTGTATCGCAAGGCGTTGCGGGTGGCGGTGGGGGCGAGCCTGGTGGTCCCCTATGCAAGGGCCGCCGACCCGGCCTCAGCCCTGCAAGCCGCGGGTTTCACGGTCTTCGCCCTGTCGCCCGGCGGCGCGATCACTCTGTCCGAGGCGCGGCCCGGCCCGCGCACGGCGATCCTGCTCGGAGCCGAGGGGCCGGGACTGGCGCCCGAGGTGCTGGCCCGCACAACCACGGTGCGCATTCCGATGCAGTCGGGATTCGACAGCCTGAACGTCGCCACGACCAGCGGGGTGGCGCTGCATCATTTCAGCCAGTATCGCTGATATTTGAATATCGCGCGTGAACGCGGTTAGAAACGCGAGGTTCCATCTCGCGTGATATGACGTCTCTGTGAGATGTTGTGACGCCGGATGGGTAGACTCTGGCGAGCTAACGTCCTAAATTTTCCGCGAGCTGTGGGGCTGTGATCGAACTTCTTTCGGCACGGTGCGCTCAACATCATCCCCTGTGGCGTGACCCGGGGGCGCAATACTGATGTTTGGTTGTTGGCCCGTCGCCAGGGCGTAACGCAAGGTCTATACGTGACATATCAAAACGGGGGCTTGGCCCCACGATGACTGTTGTCTCCTTTCTTGAACCCAAGCCGGCCGATCGCCTGGACGCCAGCGGCGCGGCTCTGTTTCTCGACCTCGACGGCACCTTGGTCGCCATCGAGGATCGTCCGACCGACGTGCAGGCCGACGCAGCCTGCATCGACCTGCTGCGCCGGGCGCGCGACCGGCTGGGCGGGCGCCTGGCGGTGCTGAGCGGTCGGCCGGTGACGGAGATCGACACCATCCTTCAAGGGGCGGTGACCGATGTCGCCGGCGTGCATGGGCTGCAGATGCGGACCGCCCGCTGGGGCCTGGTCGCCGAGCCGGCGCACCCGGGCGTCGCCGAAGCCGCGGAGCTGTTCGACGATTTCGCCGCCGCGGATAAGGGTCTGATCGTGGAACGGAAGGGGCCCAGCGTGGCCTTGCATTACCGCCTGACCCCCGACGCGGGCGAGGCGGTGGTGGAGTTCGCCGAGCGGGTCGCCTCCGACGCCGGGCTGATCGTTCAGCACGGATCGATGGTCGCCGAGCTGCGGACGCCCGGACCCGACAAGGGCGCGGCGCTATCCCGCCTGATGGCGCATCCGCCGTTCGCCGGGGCCCGGCCGATCATGATCGGCGACGACCTGACCGACGAAGCGGCCTTCATCGAAGCCCAGCTGCGCGGCGGCGTCGGGGTTCTCGTCGGCGGCGACCGGCCCACGGCCGCAGTCGGCCGGCTCGACGGTCCGTCCGCCGTGCTCGATTGGATCGACAGGAGCCTGGGCTCCGGCGTCTTCGACCTGGAGGACGTGTGATGGGCCGCCTGATCGTCGTATCCAACCGGGTCAACCCGCCGCAGGACCCGTCGGTCGCCACCGCCGGCGGACTGGCCATGGCGCTCGCCGCCGCGCTCCGCGAATACTCCGGCATCTGGTTCGGCTGGAGCGGGCGGACGGTGGACGAATACACCGGCCAGCTTTCGGTCTCGAAGGTCAACGGCGTGACCGTGGCCACCGTCGACCTCGAGGCGCAGGAGCACCACGAATATTACAACGGCTACGCCAACCGCACGCTCTGGCCGCTGTTCCACTACCGGCCGGACCTGACCGCCTACGAGCGCTCGTTCGACGCCGGCTACGCGCTGGTCAACCGCCGCTTCGCCGAGGCGCTGATGCCGCTCATCGAGGCGGACGATTTCATCTGGGTGCAGGACTACCACCTGGCGAACATGGCGCGAGAGCTGCGCGGGCTCGAGGTCGCCAACCGCCTCGGCTTTTTCCTGCACATTCCCTGGCCCGCCCAACGCCTGCTGATCACCCTGCCGCGTCACGCCGACCTCGTGAGCGCCTTGCTGGACTACGACCTGATCGGCTTTCAGACCGAGGATTCGCGTCAGGCCTTCCTCGACTACATCACTGGCGTCGCCGAGGGCGCCGTCTCGCCGGACGGCGAGGTTCGCGCCTTCGGCAAGACCGCGCGGACCGGCGTGTTCCCGATCGGCATCGACACGGCGGAGTTCGAGGCGGCCGCCGGCTCGCCGACGGCGCTGGAAGCCTATGAGCGCATGGTGACGAGCGCGGCCGGACGCCAGCTGCTGCTGGGCGTCGACCGCCTCGACTATTCCAAGGGCCTGGAGGAACGTTTCCTCGCCTATGAGCAGCTTCTGACCGATCACCCGGACCTTCGCGAGCACCTGTTCCTGCTGCAGATCGCGACGCTGAGCCGGGAAGAGGTCGACGCCTACCAGGATCTGCGGGCGCGACTGGACACCGTGAGCGGCCGGATCAACGGCGCCTACGCCACGGTGGACTGGGTGCCTCTACGCTACGTGAACCGCGCCTACCGTCGCGACGAGCTGGCCGGCCTCTACCGTGCGGCCGATATTGGCCTTGTGACCCCGTTGCGCGACGGGATGAACCTGGTGGCCAAGGAGTTCGTCGCCGCGCAGGATCCTGATGACCCGGGCGTGCTGATCCTTTCGGAGTTCGCCGGCGCGGCCGAGCAGCTGAAGGCGGCGCTGATCGTCAATCCGTTCAGTCGCGAGGATGTCGCCGAGGCGATCCGTCGAGGGCTTTCGATGCCGCTGGCCGAGCGCCGCTCGCGCTGGCGGGAATTGATCGACAATGTCCGGCGGGAGGACGTCGCCGCCTGGCGCGACCGTTTCGTCGAGGCCTTGCGCGGCGCGCCGCCGCAGCCGGCGACCCTGGCCGTCGCCTAGAGCCTTTAGGACCAATGGAATCCCCTGGTCCGCTGAAAAGGCTCTAGTTCAAATGTTTAGAGCGCGTTTGGCGGGCGAAACCGCGTACACTTTCGCCCAACGCGCTCTAGCCGTCGATCCAGTCGATCAGGCCCTCGCGGGCGTGGACTTCGCGCAGCGACGGCATGGCGCGCATGCGGTTCACATAGGCGCCGAGGTGCGGCCAGGCGGTGGCCGGGCGCTGCATGTTGCGCGACCAGCGGGTAAGCATGGTCAGCAGGAAATCGGCGGTGGTCAGGCGCTCGCCGAGCAGGAAGGGGCGACCATCGGCCAGCTGGGCGTCCATGCGGTCCCACACCGCCATGACGCGTGCGCCCTGCGCGGCCTGGGCCGCGGCGTTGTCGGCGACCTCGGCCGGATAGAACCAGCAGCGGAAGGCCGGCATCAGGGTGTTTGTCAGGTGCATCATGGTCTGCAGCCAGGGGCCCCGTTGCGGCGAGCCCGGCGGCGGGGCGAAGCCGGCCTCGGGATGACGCTCGGCCAGCAGCATCAGGATGGCGGCGGTCTCGGCGACGGGGACGCCGTCGACCACGAGCGTCGGCACGGCGCCGGCGGGGTTAAGGAGCCGGTACTCCGGCTTGTCTTGATCGCGGGCGACCTTGAGGTCCAGCTTCACCGTCTCGAACGGAACGCCGAGCTCGATCAGCATCCAGTGGACCGCGAGGCTGGCCGTGCTGGGCGCGTAGTACAGCCTGTACATGAAAAGACCCCCCATCCCGGCCGGATGAGGGGTCGTTTGCGACGATTGGATCGTCAGCTCAAGCCGCTTAGTGCTTCTCGCGCCATTGAGCCTTGGCGGCGTCCTTGGTGACGTTCAGGTGGACGTGATCGTCGACGTGGTCGACCCACGACAGGGGGATCATGTGGTGCTTGAAGCCGCCGGCGATATCCATCTTGGCGAGTTCGATTTCATTGCCGAGCACATGGTCCACGCGGCCGACGTGTCCGCCGTCCGAGCCTTTGACTTCCATGTGTTCGCGGATCTGGGTGGTGGGTGTCATGAGGGTCTCCACGGGGTTAAGCGGGCTGCGCGCCCGTCGAGGCCTAACGATTCAGCTCCTGAGGGGTTGCCCTACGGCGAGCGGGGTCTAGGCTCGCGGGCATGGGCGATGTCGTGAATCTCAACCGTTTCCGCAAAGCCAAGGCGAGGGCCGAGAAGGCCGGCGCCGCGGAGGCGAACCGCGCCAAGTTCGGCCGCACCAAGGCTGATAAGTCGATGCAGGACGCCGAGCGCGAAGCAGCGGAGCGCACTCTCGACGGGGCCAAGCGCGACGACGACTGATCGATCCGCAGGGCTTGCCACGGCCGGCCGGGCTGGGCAGAACCGCCGTCTCTGCGGGAGGAAGCGTGTCGTCGAACTGGAGTCGCGAGCGGCCGATCCATGTGATCGCCACCGGGCCGGGCAAGCATCTGTTCAGCCACCTGGGCGACCCGCGCGTGCAGATGTTGAAGGCGACCAAGCAGCTTCGCACGCCGCCGCGGGTGTTGGTCATGCCGCTGCAGAGCCGCACGGCGTTCGACGACGCCAAGGCCAATGTGCACCCCGACACCTGGAAGCGCGTGGCCGAAGGCCAGGCGACCCTGGTGTTCGACATGTCGGGCGAGGGGGAGCCTCATACGGCCGAGCGCACCGCGGCCCTGCACAGTTTCGTCGAAGGTCTGGCGATCTCGCCCAGCCGCTGCGCCTATGTGACTCAGGATCGCAACTATGGCCGGGAATACGCGGCGCACCTCGGCGATCCGACGGCGCCGGCCCTGCGGGTGCTGAACTACGACTATTACATCAAGCGGTTCTTCCAGCGGTACGAGACCACCGGCGACGAAGCGTTCGAGGAGCGCCTGGCGGCTTTCCGGGCGCGGACCTCGGTGCGGGAGCGACGGTTCGTCTGCCTCAACCGCGCGGCGCGGTCGAACAAGCTGTTTTTCCTGCTGGCCCTGCTGCGCGACGGCCTGTGGGACCGCGGCTTCATTTCGTTCTCGGGTTTCGACAAGGCGGCGAACCAGTACGCCAAGACCGCCAAGTTCATGCTCCGCGAGATGCGGGCGACCCCGGGTTTCGAGGATCTGACGCGGGACCTCACGCCCTTCATGGCGGACCTGGCCGCCAAGGGGCAGGTGGTTCTGGGGCGACGGGAGGACCAGAGTCTCGACGACTTCCTGCTCACCGTGACGCTGGGCGAGCACAACCTGCCGGAGCGGCAGCGGTCGTGGTTCACGGTGGTCAATGAGACGGAGATCACCGGCCCGCACCGCATCACCGAAAAGCCGTTCAAGTCGTTGATCGACTTTCACCCGACCATCGTGATCGGCAACGGCGGCGCCCTGCCGTTGATCCGTGAACTCGGCTTCCGCACCTTCGACGGCTATTTCGACGAGACCTATGACGCCGAGCCGGATGCGCGCGCGCGGTTCGACGCCGTCTACGGCCAGGTGCGGCGGCTGTGCGAACGCGACGAAGCCGAACTGGCGCGGATGGAGGCCGAGGTCGCCGAGACCCTTTCGTTCAACGCCGAATGGGGGCTGAAGCGCCTGCCGGCGGTGTATCGCGACGCCGTCGACCCGCGCTTCGTCGACAGCGTGATGGCGGGGGTCGAGGCCTGATGGCGGCGCATCACCCGAAGCACGCGGGGCCGATCCATGTCGCCTGCGCGGCCAAGGGCGGCCGCCACGCCTTGGACCACCCCAGCGACCCCCGCGTCCGCCTGGAGTTCGACGCCTGGCCCGACATCGTCATGCTGCCGGCCGCCCGGGAAGCGGTGCTGAAGACCAGCGCCGAGCTGGTCTCGCCGGAAATCCGCCAGCGTATCGTGGCCCGGCGGACCGTGCTGGTGCTCGACGCCTCGGGCGAAGGCCCGGCGTTCACGCCGCAACTGGCCGCGACGATCCACCGTTTTCTGCGCGACCTCGCCGTGCCGGCGAAAAACGTCGCCTACCTGACCCAGAACCGCGACTTCGAGGCGGCCTATCGCGAGTGGTGCGGGCCGGGCGTCAGGCCGGTGAAGGTGGTCGTGCACGACGACTACCTGAGCCGATTTTTCCTCGATCACGCCGGGGGCGGTCGGGAGACCTTCGCCAAGCGCCTCGCCGGCTTTGAAGCGCGCCCGCCCGAACGCGAAAGACGCTTCGTCTGCCTCAACTATTCGATCCGCACGGCCAAGGTGCTGCTGCTGCTTGCGATGGTGCGCGACGGTCTGTGGGATCGGGGATTCATCAGCTTTCCCGGTTTTGACGCGGCGAAACATGTGCGGGCGGTGCGCAAGCTCGCCATCGAACGCGACCTGACGAGAATCCCCGGCCTGGAAACGTTGGGCGAGGCGCTGAAGCCGTGGCTCGACGCCCTCGACGCCAAGGGGGCGAGCCTGCTGGGGGCGCCCGCGGGCAGTTCGAAACTCAAGTCCGTGGCGGAGGATTCGGCGCTGGCGGAGTATGATCGCGCCTGGTTCTCGCTGATCAACGAAACGGAAGTCGTCGGCACGCGCCGGGTCACGGAGAAGCCGTTCAAGGCCCTGGCCAACTTCAGCCCGCTGCTGCTGTGGGGCAACCCGGGATCGCTGGCCCTGATCCGGGACTTCGGCTTCAAGACCTTCGGCGGGCTGATCGACGAGTCCTACGACGCGGAATCGGACCCCGCACGGCGGTTCGAGGGCATCTCCGGCGAGCTGAAACGGCTCTGCGGCCTGCCGGAGGAGGAACTCGCCAGGACCGAGCGCGAGCTTGCCGACACCCTGGCGCACAACGCCGACCGAGCGCTTGTGCAGATGCCGCGCATCTATCGCGACGAGATCGAGCCGCGCCTGGTGGACGCCGTGCTGGACCTCGCCGTGAACCGCGCGGCGGCTTAGGATCCGGAGCATGGCGGTGCTTCGCAAACGCTCGATCAACCTGGCGGGGCACGCCACCTCCCTGGCGCTGGAGCCGGAGTTCTGGGCGGTGCTGGACGCCGCGGCGGCCGAGGACGGCCGCAGCCTGGCGGCCCTGATCGGCGGCATCGATGCGCTGCGGGGAGAGCGACCGCTGGCCTCCGCGTGCCGGGTGTTCGCCTTGCAGAAGGTGCAGACGCCTTAGCGGGGGGTCGGCAAGGGCGTCGGCATCGGCGCGGGGTTCGGCATCTGCGACGGCGAGGGTAGGGCCGGGGTCTCGGGCAGGGCGAGTTCGGCGCGCATGGAACCGGCGCTGTCGCGGGCGTAGAGGTAGGCGATCACAAGCGCGGCGACGACGACGGCGATCGTGAGGATCGCCAGGGCGACGCCGTCGTTCCTCAATTTGTGCCGGTCGGCTGTGGGACTGGACATGGGCATGGCCTTCCTTACCCATGAAAACGAGACGCGGAGGGGTGGGGTTCCTGGTCGCGGGGTCTTAAGTCGGCGTCGCGCCGTGCTACATATGTTCTCTTGCCGAATCCGAGAGCTTTGAGTGTCCGACCTGCCGTCCCCCCGTATCTCCGACCTCGCCCGCGTCGATGGCGCCGCGTCCTACCTTGAGGGCCTGAACCCCGAGCAGCGCGAAGCCGTGGAGACCGTGGAAGGCCCGGTGCTGGTGCTGGCCGGCGCGGGCACGGGCAAGACGCGGGTGCTGACCACCCGGCTGGCGCACATCCTGGCGACGGGGCGGGCCCGGCCATGGGAATTGCTGGCGGTCACCTTCACCAACAAGGCCGCCCGCGAGATGCGGGAGAGGATCGGCCATCTGATCGGCCCCGCGGCCGAGGGCCTGCGCTGGGTCGGCACCTTCCACTCGGTGGCCGCCCAGATCCTGCGTCGGCATGCCGAGCTGGTTGGGCTGAAGTCGAACTACACCATCCTCGACACCGACGACGGCGAGCGGCTGCTGAAGCAGCTGATCGAGGCCGAGAACATCGACGCCAAGCGCTGGACGCCCAAGCACCTGGCCGGGCTGATCGACCAGTGGAAGAACCGGGGCTGGACGCCGGACCGCCTGCCGGCCCACGAGGGCAAGGAGTTCGCCAACGGCAAGGGCCAGGCGCTCTACAGCCAGTATCAGGAGCGCCTGCGGGTGCTGAACGCCTGCGACTTCGGCGACCTCCTGCTGCACAACATCACGATCTTCACGTCCTCGCCGGACGTGCTGGCCGACTACCACAGCCGCTTCAAATACCTGCTCGTCGACGAGTACCAGGACACCAACGTCGCCCAGTACCTGTGGCTGCGCCTGCTGGCGCAGAAGAGCCAGAACGTCTGCTGCGTGGGCGACGACGACCAGTCGATCTACGGCTGGCGCGGGGCGGAGGTGGACAACATCCTGCGCTTCGAGCGCGACTTCCCGGGCGCCAAGGTGATCCGCCTGGAGCGCAATTATCGCTCGACCGAGCATATCCTGGCGGCCGCCGCCGGACTGATCAGCACCAACAAGGGGCGACTCGGCAAGACCCTGTGGACCGAGGCCAAGGGCGGCGAGCAGGTGCGCGTGCGCGGGGTCTGGGACGGCGAGGCCGAGAGCCGGCTGGTGGCCGACGAGATCGAGCGCGCCAAGCGGGCGGGCCGCAAGTACAGCCACATGGCGATCCTGGTGCGCGCCAGCTTCCAGATGCGCGCCTTCGAAGAGCGCTTCCTGATGCTGCAGATCCCCTACACGGTGGTCGGCGGCCCGCGCTTCTTCGAACGGGCGGAAATCCGCGACGCCCACGCCTATCTGCGGCTGATCCAGTCGGAGGACGACGACCTGGCCTTCGAGCGGATCGTCAATGTCCCGCGCCGGGGCATCGGCGACACCACGGTGCAGAAGCTGCTGCAGGTGGCGCGGGCCAACGGCGTCTCGGTGGTGCGCGCCGCGCGGGAGCTGGTGAAGACCGACGAGCTGCAGGCCCGCACCCGCACCCAGCTGGCCAACTTCCTGCGCGACCTCGACCGCTGGCGCGCGGCGAGGGAGACCCTGCCTCATGCGCGCCTGACCGAGACCATTCTGGAGGAGAGCGGCTACACCGACGCTCTGCGCCTCGACAAAGGCCCGCAGAGCCAGACGCGGCTGGAGAACCTGAAGGAGCTCGTCCAGTCGATGGGCGCCTTCGACACGCTCGAGGCCTATCTGGAGCACGTATCGCTGGTCATGGACCTCGACAAGGGGGCCGGCGAGGACTCGGTGTGGATCATGACCCTGCACTCGGCCAAGGGGCTGGAGTTCCCGCTGGTGTTCCTGCCGGGCTGGGAGGAAGGCGTGTTTCCCTCGCAGCGCTCGATGGACGAGAAGGGCGAGAAGGGGCTCGAGGAGGAGCGGCGGCTCGCCTACGTCGGCATCACCCGGGGCCGCGAGGAGGTGCGCGTCTCCTTCGCCGCCAACCGTCAGGTCTATGGCCGCTGGACCAGCCAGCTGCCGAGCCGCTTCGTCGACGAACTGCCGGCCGCCAATGTCGAGGCCGCGTCCGAGACCGGCTACTACGGCGGCGGGCCGGGCATGCAGCAGACGGCCGCCTCGCGCTGGGACGACACGCCGAGCTTCGGCTCCGGCTATTCGTCGCCCGGCTGGCGGCGGGCGCAGGACCGGGGCGCGGCGCCGACCCGATCGAGCCGTGGGGTCATCGAGGGCGAGGGCCGTCTGGTGGCGGTGTCGGAACCTTCGGCCGGGGGCAAGTACGCACGCGGCGAGCGGGTCTTTCACGTCAAGTTCGGCTACGGCAAGGTGGTCGGGGTGGAGGGCAACAAGCTGACCGTGTCGTTCGACAAGGCGGGCGAGAAGAAGGTCATCGACAGCTTCGTCGAGAAGGCCTGATCGCGCCTTGCCGACCCGCGACGAGCTCCTGGCGCTGGAATGGCGGTTTTCCGCCAACGGCCATACGGCGACCGAACATCTGCGGCTGCTGCCGGGCGGCCGGATGGCCGGCTATCGACACCCCAACGAACACTTCTGGGCCTACGAAGAGGGGCGGCTGACCCTCTTGAACGCCGGGCGGGGCCTGACTGCCGCGCTCGACCTGGCGTCCGCGCCGGGCGAGCCGCCGCGTTTCGAGGGGGCTTACGCCCATGACGCGTCGATCCGGTTCGAGCTGGCGGGGCGCGCCCCTCAGCCCTGGCCTGAGCCGGAGAACGCCACGCGCCGCATTCTGGCCGATCTGGCCGCCGAATACGGGTGGAGCGTCGGGGCGCACAGCTATGGCGCCCCCGCGGTGTTCGAGGCCGGCTACGCGAAGCTGAACATCGGCCGCTACTGCTCGATCTCCGCCGAGGTCACCGTCGCCCTGGCCGACCACAAGACGAGCAACGTTTCCAGCTATCCGTTCATGAGCCTGCGCTCGCAGTGGCCGTCGGCGCCGTTCGAGGGCGTCGATCACGTGACGCGGGGCGACGTGAACATCGGCAACGATGTCTGGATCGGGGCCGGGGCCTTCATCGGCTCGGGCGTCACCATCGGCGACGGAGCGGTGATCGGGGCGCGGGCGGTGGTCACCCGCGACGTGCCGCCCTACGCCGTCGTGCTCGGCGCGCCGGCCCGGGTCGTGCGGCATCGCTTTGCGCCGCCGGTCGTCGAGGCGCTGCTGGCGGTGCGGTGGTGGGACTGGCCGGAGCTGTGGGTGGACGCCCTGGCGCCGCTGCTGCTCAGCGGGGACCACGAGGCGTTCGTGCGCCTGGCGGCGCGGCGGCCCGACAGCCTGGAAGCCGTGGTCGCCTTCGTCGACGAGATCGTGACCCCACCCCCTCGGCCGCCGCCCAGCCTCGCCGCACGGATCGCCGCGCGGCTGCGGCGCTAAGCCCGAATGTAGAGCCAGGCCTCGAGGCCGGAGACCAGCTTCACCCGCTGGCGACGGTAGTCGGCGGACTCGTATTTGTCGGCGGCGACCAGCTCGTCGGCGGTGATCTCGAACACCACGCCGTCCACCGCGTCGGCGACGCGTCCCGTCGGTTCGGCGACGAGGTGGACCTCGATGCCGCTCAGGCCGACGACTTCGGGATTGGTGATGGTCAGTTCGCCCAGTCGATGACCGGGCAGGGCGTCCTTCTGGCCGGCGAGGCGGCGGCCGAAGGTCGCCAGCTGCACCGCCTCGTCCTGCAGGGTGCCGTAGGAGAAGAGAAGTTCGAAGGCGCTCATGGGATCGCTCTGCCGGCAGTCAGACGGGATCGCTCTGCGGCGGCAGCTTGCGGCCGCGCTCGACGAGCAGCTTGGCCCGTTCGCGGCCGACATCGAAGTGGTCGCCGAGCTGGGTATAGGTCATGCCTTCGTCGCGCAGGCGGACCGCCTCGCGCAGGCGGGCGATGCGCGCCTCCTCGCCATCGGGCGCGCGGTTCTGGGGCGCGCTCACGACCGGACGCTCATGACCGAAGACTCAGGGCCGCGTCGGTGGCGCGCACCAGGCCGTCGATCACGCCGGGCTCGGTGGAGGCGTGGCCGGCGTCCCAAACGATGTCGAACTCGGCTTCGGGCCAGGCCTTGTGCAGCGCCCAGGCGGTGGTCAGCGGCGTGACCACGTCGAAGCGGCCCTGGACGATCCAGCCGGGAATCTTCCTCAACTTGTCGACCTGCTTCAGCAGCCAGCCGTCTTCCGGGAAGAAGCCCTTATTGGCGAAGAAGTGGCATTCGATGCGGGCGAAGGCGATGGCGAAGTCGACCTCGTTGAACTTGGCCGGCCGCGCCTCGGGGCCGCGCAGGCTGATGGTGTCACCTTCCCAGCGGCTCCAGGCGGAGGCGGCCTCGGCCTGGATCTTCCGGTCGGGGTGGGTGAGGCGGCGGTGGTAGGCCGCGATCATGTCGGCCTGTTCGCTGCGGGGGATGGGGGCCAGGAAGCGCTCCCAGGCGTCGGGGAACAGCATCGACGCCCCCTCCTGGTAGAACCAGTGCAGTTCCTTCTGGGTGACCAGGAAGATGCCGCGCAGGATGAGGGCCTCCACCCGCTCGGGATGGGTCACGGCGTAGGCCAGCGCGAGCGTCGAGCCCCAGGAGCCGCCGAACACCGCCCACTTCTCGACGCCGAGGTGGACGCGCAGGCGCTCGATGTCGGCGATCAGCGACCAGGTGGTGTTGTCTTCCAGGCTGGCGTTGGGGCGGGAGCGGCCGCAGCCCCGCTGGTCGAACAGCGCCACATTCCAACGGGAGGGATCGAAGAACCGGCGCATGGTCGGGTTGATCGCGCCGCCGGGACCGCCATGCAGCACCACCGCCGGCTTGCCGTCCGCCTTGCCGCAAAGCTCGTAGTAAAGCTCGTGCGGGCCGCCGGTCTGCAGCCAGCCGAAGTCGTAGGGCTCGACCTCGGGGTAGAGCCCACGCCGCTTGCCGGCGCTCATGGGGGCGGGGGGATTGGATGAGCGATCCATTGGCCGAACACTAGAGCGCCAGGTCCAGGCGGACCAGCACGATAACGCGACGGGCGAGCCGAAGAGCGCATGCCGGCTTTTCTGAAAGCCGCGGCGGTCTAGAAGCGGAGTTATGGCCGCTAACGATTCCCCGCCGCAGCAATCCGCCCGAGCACCCTGGCGACTGGTGCTGCTGCTGGGGGCGGTGACGGCGTTTCCGGCGCTGTCGACCGACATGTACCTGCCGGCCGTGCCCAGCCTGGCGAAGGACCTCGCCTCGCCGATCGAGGCCGCCCAGCAGACGGTATCGGCCTTCTTCGCGGGGCTGGCGGTGGGGCAGCTGTTCTACGGCTCGGCGTCGGACCGGCTGGGGCGGCGTGGGCCGCTGATGGCCGGCATCGGCCTCTACATCCTCGCCAGCGTGATGTGCGCCCTGGCGACTTCGATGCCGATGTTGCTGGCGGCGCGCGTGGCGCAGGCGCTGGGCGCATGCAGCGGCGTGGTGATCACCCGGGCGGTGGTGCGCGACCGGTTCGGGCACCGACAGGCGGCTCAGGTGCTCAGCCAATTGATGCTGGTGATGGGCCTCGCGCCGATCCTGGCGCCGCTGCTCGGCGGCGTTCTGCTGCAGGCGGGCGGCTGGCGGCCGATCTTCTGGGTGCTGGCGGGCTTCGGCCTGGTGGTCGGCCTGGCGGTGACCTTCACCCTTCCAGAGACGCGGTCGGCCGAGACCGCCGTGCAGGCCCGGTCGGAGCACCCGCTGCGAGCCTATCTGGCGCTGCTGAGGCAAAAGCGGCTGCTGGGCTATCTGCTCGGCGGCTGCCTGAACAGCGCCTGCCTGTTCACCTACATCAGCGTCTCCCCGGGGCTGCTGATGGGCCACTACGGCGTGCCGGCGAGCCAGTTCGGCTGGTACTTCGGGGCCAACGCCGCCGGCCTGGTCGGGGCGAGCCAACTCAATCGCCTCCTGTTGCGGCGCTACACGCCGGACCAGGTGCTGGTCGCCTTCGGCGTCATCGCTTTGTTCGCCGCCGTCGCCCTGGTGCTGGCCAGCTATTCCGGCTTCGGGGGCAAGTGGGGCGTGCTGCCGCCGCTGATGCTCGCCCTGGCGTCCTACGGAGTGATGAGCGGCAATACAGGCGCCGGGGCGCTGTCGGTCGATCCGCTGCGCGCCGGATCGGTGTCGGCCCTGATGGGATCGGCCTCGTTCGCGGCCGGGGCGGTCGTCTCGGCCGTCACCGCCCAGTTCCACGACGCCGGACCGCGGCCGATGGCGACGGCCTTCCTGTTGTGCATGACGGGGTCGATGGTGGCGATCCGCCTGCTGGCCCTGCCGAAGGGGGCCAAGGCGGCGGCTTAGCGGGCGGTCTTCCAGGCGGCGCGGGCCAGCAGCAGCCAGCCGGCCAGGAAGCAGAGACCTCCCAGAGGCGTGATCGCCCCGAGAATACGCGGGCCGCCCAGCGCCATGGCGTAGAGCGAGCCGGCGAACAGCACCGAGCCGACCAGGAACAGGGCCGGCGCCCAGCGCATCCGCCCGCCGACGACGACGCAGGCGAACACCGCCAGGGCGTGGATCATCTGATACTGCGCGCCGGTGCGCAGCCACTCGGCCGCCTTCGGATCGCTGACGCCGTGGGCCCCGAAGGCGCCGAAGCCGACCGCGAGGAAGCCGCTGAGCGCGGCGAGGGTGAGGAGGGGGCGCATGCTGACGGTCTAGCGCTCTGCGGGCTGCGCGCAAGCCGCGGGTTGTGTTAGCCGAAACCATGTCATCCCGGCTCCGCCTCGGTCTGTTCTATTTCGCGGTCTACCTCGGGACCGGCGCCAATACGCCGTACATTGGCCTGTTCTTCGCCGAGCGTGGCCTGACCGGCGCGCAGATCGGCATGATCCTCTCGGCGCCCATGCTGGCCCGCGCCCTGACCGGGCCGACGGTGGCGGTGTGGGCCGACGGCTTCACCCTGCGGCGCACGCCGCTGGCGCTGCTCGCCCTTGCGGCCCTGATGTTCTACGTCGCCGTCGTCGGCGTGAACGGCTTCGGGGCCTGGCTGGCGGTGTGGTTCTGCGCCTCGACCTGCTACGCGGCGCTGCAGCCGCTGGTCGATGTGGTCGCCCTGCGCCGGGCGCGGGCCGAGGGGTTCAACTACGGCTGGGCGCGCAGCTTCGGCTCGATCAGCTTCATCCTGGCCAACTTCGGCTGCGGCGCCTTGCTGGCGGTCACCGGACCGACGACGGTGCTGGTCTGGACCGCGGCCGCGGCGGGCCTGGCCTCGCTCTCGGCCCTGCGACTGCCGGACGACCGGGTGCATGACGGCGCCTCGACGCCCAGCCTGATCGAACGCTGGCGCGGGGCCGGCGACCTGCTGACCGACCGGCGATTCATGCTGGCCATCGTCTCCTGCGGCTTCGTGCTGGCGGGCCAAGCCTTCTATTACGGATTCAGCACCCTGCTGTGGCGGCGGCAGGGCATCCCCGAGCCGATGATCGGGGCGCTGTGGGCGACCGGGGTGGTGACCGAGATCGTCTTCATGTGGGGCCTTGGCCGCATCGCGCGGCGGATGGGCCCGGCGACGCTGCTCGGCCTCGGGGCCGGGCTCGCCGTCGTCCGCTGGACGGCCTACGCCTTCAGTCCGCCGCTGTGGGCGCTGTGGCCGTTGCAGACCCTGCACGCCGGCAGTTTCGCCATGGCCTGGATCGCCTCGCTGCAGTTCGTCGAGCGGTTCGCGCCGCCGCGGTCGGCGTCGGCGGCGCAGATGCTGAACTCGGCGATCCCGCTGGGCCTGATGATCGGCCTCGCCACCCTGGCGTCCGGGCCGCTGTTCGACGCGTTCGGCGCGGGCGGCTATCTGGCGATGGCGGGGCTGGCGGTGCTCGGGCTGTGCGGCGCCTTCGCCTTGTCGCGGATGGGCCGAACATGACCGAAAGTTCATCCGTCCGGCGATTGTGCGAAGCAGTCGCTTGACGGATAACGGCGCTACGCGAAGCGTGGGGATGCGCCGATGCAGGCGGTGATCGAGCTGGTCGTCAGTGTGATCGCGGCGCTGTTCGTGGGCATTCTGGCCCAGATCGGCGTCGACCCCGCGTCCCATCCGGATCGAAGCCAGCCCGAGAAGGTGGTCGCCCGCACGCCGCGGGCCGTGGCGACGCCGCCGCAGCATACAGAGGGCTGCCCGCAGGCCGAGGCTCCACGCGCCAAACTCGTTTAAGGCGCGCGCCTTAGCTCCTTAAAAGGCGGTGAACGGCTTTCCGCAGCGATCTTTCCCCACTAGGGTCACGCCGCGCGAGGCGGCCGGGCGCGCAAGGTTTTGGTGGGCCGTGGCGGGGATGAACGGCGCCGATGAAGCCGAAGAAGCGTGCACCTCTGGATTTCGGCGCACCCGCGCCCGCGACCTCCGATCAGGAGACGCCGGAGATCGATCTCGCGGTGACTGGCGAGGATCAGCCGGACCTGGGTCCGGAACCCAGGCTGACGCCGTTGTTCGGGGAGGAAGCCGGCAAGCCGCCCGCGCGCCGGGCGAACAAGGCGCAGGTCGAAGCGGCGAGCGAAAACATGTCGCTGGCCTCGGTCGGCCGCCTGAACAATCCTGCCGCGAAGCCGGTTTACATGGTCGCCGGGGTCGTCTCGATCCTGTGGGCCCTGGCGCCGATCGCCTATGCCGTGGGCTATCGTCAGGGCGTCGCGCCGCTGCAGAACGACGGCTTCGCGCTCGCCGTCTTCGTGCTGCTGGCCCTCGGCCCGGTGGCCCTGGTGTGGATCGCCGCCTATGTGCTGAACCAGGGGCTGAAGCTGGCCGGCGAGGCGCGGCGCACCCGCGTGCTGGCCGAGCAGATGCTGGCGCCGGCCGCCTTGGCCGCCACTGACGCGCATGACGCCGTGGCCGCCGTCCGCGCGGAAATCGACCACGCCGCCGGCGTCGCCACCCAGGCGCGCGACAAGATCCTGGCCCTGCGCGAGGCCCTCGCGGTGGAGAGCGAGCGGTTGGCGGAGGCGACCGCCGAGTCGGTCCGCACCGCCGTGCAGCTGAGCAAGGACCTCGGCGTCGAACGCGGCGCCATGAGCGAGCTAGCGACGACGCTGGACGGCCAGTCGACCACGATCACCGACGCCATCAACCGCCAGGCCAAGATGGTGGCCGAGGCCTCCGATCTGGCCGAGACCCAATTGCGCGAAGCCGAGGCCGCCCTGGCGGCCCGCGCCGCCGACATGGCCGCCGCCGCCGGTGAGGCGAGCGACGCCGCCCGCGTCGGGGCCGAGGACCTGGCCCGCCAGATCGCCCGCCTGGAGACCGCCGGCCTCGGCGTCTCCGACCAGATCCGCGTCGTCGACGAGGGGCTTGGCGAACAGCGCGCGGCCCTGATCGCCGTCGCCCACGCCCTGCGCGCCGGACAGGAGGACTTCGCCGTCCAGGCCGAGAGCCAGGTGGCCCAGCTCACCGAATTCCTCGGCCACGCCAAGCTCAGCGCCATCGACATCGGCGACATGGCCCGCAGCAGCGCTGAGGCCATCACCGAACTGACCTCGGCCACCGGCGGACAGCTTCGCGAGCTGGCCGAGGCGGCCCGCCTGGAGCGCGAGGCGATGGCCGAACAGGCGGCCCACGGCTTCGCCCGCATCGGCGACAGCGCCGCCGAGCAGCGTCAGGCGCTGGAGGCGAATCTCGTCCAGGCCTTGAACGCCCTCACCGTGGCCGGCGAGCAGGCGCAGGCCGCTGTCGAAACCCAAGTGCAGGCCGCCCAGGCGCGCGTCGACAACCTCGGCGAAGCCGCCTTCACCGCCGGCCAGCGCGCCGACGCCGCCTTCGAGGCGCGTCTCGGCGACGCGCGCCAGCTGATCGAGAGCTCGGCCCAGATGGTGGAGCAGGCCGCCGCCGGCGCCGCCCAGAAGCTGGAGGCGGGGGTCGAGGCCGCCCGCGCCGCCGTCGCCGAACTCGAACGCCTGCTGGGCGCCGTCGCGCAGCGGATGTCCGAGGCGCCCGATGAAATGCAGTCGAAGGCCGCCGAGGTGCAGGCCGCGGTCGGCCGCGGGGTCGACGAGCTGCTGGCCTCGGCCCGCCGCGCGGCCGACGAGACCCAGGCGATCGACGCCGCCTTCCAGGACCGCGTGCGCCGCAACTACGACATGCTGAGCGAGGCCACCCGGATGATGAGCGCCGTGGCCGGCTCGCCGCTGGGCGCCTCGGCCCTCGGGGCCCGCCCGGCGCGGACCGTTGAGCCCTCGCCGCCGGCGGTCGAGGCGTCGGCGGACGCGCCGCGCCTGCGCCTGCGTCTGCAACCGACCGCCACCGACGCCGAGTTCAGCGCCGTGTTCGACGCCGCCGGCGGCAAGACCGCCGCTCCGTCACACGAAGGCGACGGCGAAGGCCGCGACTGGCGCTGGAAGGACTTGCTGACCAACCTCGACGACACTTCCGAGCCGGGCGACGAGCGACTGGCCGAGCGCCTCGCCTCCGAGATCGGCGCCATGGGCATCGACCCCGGCGCCCTGCTGCCGAAAGGCCGTATCGAGGAGATCGTCGGCGCCGTGCAGGGCGGCGACGCGGCCGGCGCCCGCATGGTGGTCAGGAGCTGCGCGCCGGCGGCGGTGCGCCGCCTCGTCCGGCGCCTGTTCTCCGACGCGGCCATGCGCGAGGACGCCGAACGCTTCCGCGCCCGCTATGGCGGCATGATCGCCGAGGCGGCGGAGCAGGATCAAAGCGGGCGTCTGGCGCAGGCGCTGCTCGCCAGCGAGGCCGGGCGGAGCTATCTGCTGCTCGACACCGCGGCCGGCGATCTCGCCTGACGCGGCGATCTGACGAGCCGAGATGAAGCGCGCCATCGATTTCGCCGCCGCGGGCCTGGGCTTGGCCGTGCTTGGCCTGCCGATGCTGGCCATCGCCGTGCTGGTGCGGGCCACCTCGCCGGGCCCGGCGATCTATTGGTCGCAGCGGGTGGGGATGAACAACGCCCTGTTCGCGATGCCGAAGTTCCGCACCATGCGGATCGACACGCCGGAGGTCGCGACGCACCTGCTGGTCAATCCGGGCCAATGGGTGACGCCGGTGGGCCGGTTGCTGCGCCGCTTCAGCCTCGACGAGCTGCCGCAGCTCTGGAGCGTCTTCCGGGGCGACATGAGCCTGGTTGGCCCGCGACCGGCGCTGCACAGCCAGAGGGATCTGGTTTCGCTACGAACGGCGGTGGGCGTGCATCGCCTGCGGCCCGGGGTGACGGGCTGGGCGCAGGTCAACGGTCGCGACGACCTGCCGGTGGAAGAAAAGTTGAAATTCGACTGGCAGTATCTGAAGCGGCGCTCGACGGGTTTCGATCTGTACGTTCTGGCGGCGACCGTCGCCCCCGTGCTGACCGGACGCGGGGTGCGGCACTGATATTGCGGCGCAGCAGTTTATGCTCGCGCGGGGTGCGCTGAGTGTATAGGCGCGTGCCGTGAATGACGGAGAACAGACCATGGCGGACATGCCCGAGGCGCTGAGCACCCGCGGGAGCGACGGCGTGACCGACGTCCATGTGCAGCGCAACGTCGGACTGCTCACCGAAACCCTGAACGAGGCGATCCGCTATCTCGACGGCGACGCCGCCGTCGCCCTGGTGGCGCGAGGCCGCGAGGCGGCGGGCAACGGTTCGGTCGAAGCCTTCTTCGCGGCGCTTTCCAACGACGACGCGGCCTTTCTCGCCCGCGCCTTCACCTGCCAGTCGCTGCTGACCAACATCGCCGAAGACGCGGGCGGCCGCCGCCGGGCCAGCGAATCCGACGCCCAGGGCCGCGACTACGCGCACACCCTGGCCGCCGCCGTCGCCACCCTGCGGGCCGAGGGCGCGTCGGAAGAGTCGATCGCCGCCTCGCTGCGGGCGATGAACGTGGTGCCGGTGCTGACCGCCCACCCGACGGAAGTCCGACGCCGCAGCGTGGTGGACCGCGAGTTCGAGATTACACGCCTCCTCGGTACGCTGGCCGAAATCAACGAGGGCGGGGAGGGTGCGCGCGAGGGCCGCGAGGAGCGGGTGAAGGCCGACCTCTTCCGCGAAATCGCCATGCTGTGGCGCACCCGCCAGACGCGGCCGGAGCGGATCACCGTCGCCGATGAAATCCGCAACGCCCTTTCCATCGTCCGCGGATCGATCCTGCCGGCCATGGCCGACCTCTATGAGAACTGGAGCCGGGAGCTGCTGCCGGTCGGGGCCACTCCGATCCGCCTCGGCAGCTGGCTGGGCGGCGACCGCGACGGCCACCCCGGCGTCAGCGGTCCGACCCTGCGCCGCGCCCTGACCGCCCAGGCGCGCCTGTTGTTCTCGGTCTACTCCGACGAGCTGCGCCGGCTGTTCGCGCGCCTGGCCATCTCCACCGACTACGCCACGGTCTCATCCGAACTGGCCGCCCTGGCCGACGCGGCGCATGACCCCTCACCGCACCGCGCCGACGAGCCCTACCGCCGCGCCATCGCCCGCATCCTCGGCCGGGTGACCGCCACCGCTCGCATCATCCTCGACGAGACCGGCCCGCTGCCGCCGGACGTGTTGGAGGCTCCGCCCTACAAGGCGCCCGGCGAGTTCCTGGCCGACCTGGAGACCATCGCCAACTCGCTGACCACCCACGGCGGCGAGCGCCTGATCGGCCCGCGCCTGCGCACCGTGATGCGCATGGTTCGCGCCTGCGGCTTCCACCTGATGACGCTGGATCTGCGTCAGAACGCCGACGTGCACGAGCGGGTGGTGGCCGAGCTGTTCCAGCGGGCCGACAACCAGATCGACTACCTCGGCATGGACGAGGCGCAGCGGGCGGCCCTGCTGGTCGCCGAGCTGGCCCACGCGCGGCCGTTGTTCTCGCCCTTCACCGGCTACTCCGAGGAAACGACCAAGGAACTGGACACCCTGACCGCCGCCGCCTGGGCGATCAATGTGGTGGGGCCGCAGTCGGTGGGGGCTTATATCGTCTCAAAGACGGACAGCCTGTCGGACATGCTCGAGCCGCTGGTGCTGCTGAAACAGGTGGGCCTGCTGTGGGGCGGCCCAGAGCCGCGCACGGCGATCAAGGTCAGCCCGCTGCTGGAAACCATCGGCGACCTTCGCAACGGCCCGGAAATTCTGAAGAGCTGGCTGTCGCTGCCGCTGGCGCGCTCGATCCTCGGCCAAAACAAGCCCGTGCAGGAAGTGATGCTGGGCTATTCGGACAGCAACAAGGACGGCGGCTACGTCGCCTCCCGTCGCGCGGTGACCAAGGCGGCCGCCGCCCTGTCGCGCGAGGCCGACCGCTTCGGCGTCGGCATCCAGTTCTTCCACGGCCGCGGCGGCACGATCGGCCGCGGCGGCGGTCCGGTGTCGGAAGCGATCCTGGCCCAGCCGCCCGGCACCGTTCAGCACCGCCTGCGCCTGACCGAACAGGGTGAGACCATCGCCCGGCGCTATGGCGACAAGCCGACCGCGCGGCGCAATCTCGAAGGCCTGGCCGCCGCCGTGCTGCTGGCCAGCGGCGAGCGTCGGCACGCCCCGGTCGCGCCCGAGGTCGAGGCGCGGATGGACGCCCTGGCCCAGGCCTCGTTCGAGGTCTATCGCGGCCTGATCTACGACGATCCGGCCTTCCTCGATTTCTTCTGGGCGGCGACGCCGATCAGCGAGATCGCCCACCTGAACATCGGCAGCCGACCGTCCTCGCGGACCAAGAGCCGGGCCATCGAGGATCTGCGGGCGATTCCGTGGGTGTTCTCCTGGTCGCAGTCGCGGCTGATGTTGCCGGCCTGGTACGGCTTCGCCGGCGGCGTGGCCAAGGCGGGCCTGTCGCAGGACGAGGTGCGCGAGCTGACCCGGAATTTCGACTTCTTCGCCGCGGCCCTGTCGAACATGGAGCTGGCGCTGGCCCAGACCGACATGCACATCGCCGCCCGCTACGCCGCCCTGGCGCCCGATCAGGCCAACGCGGAACGGATCATGGCGACGATCCGCCGGGAATACGACGCCGCCGTCGATCTGGCCCTGACCATGCGCGGCGGCGACAAGCTGCTCGACAACAACCCGAACCTCGCCGAGTCCGTGCTGCTGGCCCGCGCCTCGGCGGCGCCGCTGAACGCCCTGCAGGTCGAACTGCTGTCGCGCCGTCGGCGCGGCGAGGAGTGCGAGGAAGTCCGCATCGGCATCCAGCTGAGCGTGGCGGGCGTCGCGGCGGCCCTGCGCTCGACGGGCTGAGGCGGTTCAGGAGACCCGGGTGAGCAGTCGCTCGGGGCCGGACCAGCCGGCGCCTTCGCGGCGATAGAGCTCCAAGGTGGCGTGGCCGCACAGGCCTGGGCAGAAGCCGCTGTGCTGGATGACCAGCAGACGACCGTCTCCGCTCACCAGGGGCGCCGAGAACTCCTCGATCTCGACAAAGCGATCCTGGTTGACGGCTTTGGTGGCGGCCCACTCGTCGGACGTCGCGAAGCGGACGTTGTCGGGCAACAGGACTTTCAGGTTCGGGCAGGCGGCGAAGAGGTTGATGCGCCCTCGCGCGTCCCAGGTCTTGGGGAAATCGGCCGGAGCCCCGGCGACCGACTGCAGGGTGAGCGGCTGCGGCAGGCTCGCCCGATCGCTGAGTAACCGTGGCGCGCCCTTGGCCTCGCTGACGTACTGGCGCAGCAATTGCTCCCCGACCTCGCAGGCGCCGCGCCTAGGAGCAGCGTCCTGGGCTTGAAGCGCTTGAGGGGAAATCGGAAGTCCGGCGGCCAGAATCGCCGCGGTCAGGGAGATGGCGATTGATCGCATCGTCGCTCCTTAGGCCTTGCGCCATGAGGGGTTCAGGATGCCTGGATGTCCAGCCCGCAGGTGACGGAACCTGAACCGGGCGTCCGCTTTGAGTCGACATGGCCCACGCCGCGCTCAAGAAATACCGATCGATGCGAGACTTCGCGCAGACGGCGGAGCCGAGCGGAGACCTGGATGTCGCGCCGTCCGAGCGGCTGCGGTTCGTCATTCAGAAGCATGACGCCACGCGGCTGCACTACGACTTCCGGCTCGAGCTCGACGGGGTGATGAAGTCGTGGGCGGTGACCAAGGGGCCATCGCTGGATCCGCATGATCGGCGCCTCGCCGTGGAGGTGGAGGACCACCCGCTCGACTACGGCGATTTCGAAGGGACGATCCCCAAGGGGCAGTACGGCGGCGGCACGGTGATGCTGTGGGATCGCGGCTACTGGGTTCCTGAGCCGGGGTTCGAGGACGCGACCAAGGCGCTGAAGAAGGGCGAGCTGAAGTTCCTCGTCGAGGGCGAGAAGATCCACGGCGGCTTCGTGCTGGTGCGGATGAAGCGACGGCCGGGCGAGAAGCGCGACAACTGGCTGCTGATCAAGCATCACGACGACTACGCCCGCGGCGGCGGCGGCGATGTGGTCGACCAGGACCGCTCGGTGGCCTCGGGGCGCAGCCTGGAGGACATCGAGGCGGGGAAGGGCAAGGGGCCGACGCCGTTCATCACCGCCAAACGCAAGGCGGGGAAGCGCGGCGAGGCCGATGCGGTGTGGCGCTCGAAGACGGACATGGAACGCTCGGCGGTGAAGGCGACGGAGGAGGCGGAAGCCAAGCCGGCGCCGAAGGGGCGCGCGGCCAAGGCCAAGCCGGCGAAGATGCCGGACTTCATCGAGCCGCAGTTCTGCAAACTGCTGGACCGGCCGCCGCAGGGAAGCGGCTGGGCGCATGAGATCAAGTTCGACGGCTATCGGATGCAGTTGCGCATCGAGGATGGCAGGGCGGCGTTGCGCACGCGCAAGGGCCTCGACTGGTCGACTAGCTTTCCGGCCATCGTCGAGGAGGCCGAGGGGCTCAGCGACGCCATGATCGATGGCGAGGTGGTTGCGCTGGACAAGGCCGGTCAGCCGGACTTCGCCGGGCTGCAGGCGGCGCTCTCGGAGGGCGACACCGACGACCTGATCTTCTTCGCCTTCGACCTGATGTTTCTCGCGGGCGAGGACCTGCGCGGTCTGCCGCTTTCGGAGCGCAAGGCGCGGCTACAGGCGCTGCTGGAGAACGGGCGACGCAAGGATTTGCGTATCCGCTACGTCGACCATTTCGAGACCGGCGGCGACGCCGTGCTGCTGTCGGCCTGCCGGCTGGCGCTGGAGGGCATCGTCTCGAAGAAGCTCGATGCGCCTTACCGGTCCGGGCGCGGCGATGCCTGGACGAAATCGAAGTGTCGGGGCGGGCAGGAGGTGGTGATCGCCGGCTACACGACGACAGGCGCGGCCTTCCGATCGTTGATCGCCGGGGTGCACCGCGAGGGGCGACTTGTTCACGTCGGGCGGATCGGGACCGGCTTCGGCAGGGACAAGGTGGCGACCCTGATGCCGAAATTGAAGGCGCTGGAGACCGACGCCTCGCCGTTCAAGGGACCGGGCGCGCCGCGCAAGGCGGCCAATGTGCATTGGGTGAAGCCGGAGCTGGTGGCCGAGATCGAGTTCGCGGGCTTCACCGGCGACGGTTCCATCCGCCAGGCCTCGTTCAAGGGACTGCGCGCCGACAAGCCGGCGGCGGAGGTGGTGGCTGAGCAGGCCCCGGTGGAGAGCGCCGAATTGGCGCAGCCGACTCCAGAAGCTCGCGCCTCGGCCATCGTCGAGCCGGCGGGCGGCGCCGGGAACGCGGTGATGGGGGTGACGATCTCCAGCCCGACCAAGGCGCTGTGGCCGGACGACGGCCAGGGCAAGCCGGTCACCAAGCTGGAGCTGGCCCGCTACTTCGAGGCGGTGGGCGAATGGCTGATGCCGCACATCAAGGGGCGGCCGTGCTCGATCATCCGCATTCCCGATGGGATCGACGGCGAGCGGTTCTTCCAGCGGCACGCCATGAAGGGCTCGTCGGCGCTGATCTCGCTGGTCGAGGTCTCGGGCGACCGGAAGCCCTATCTGCAGATCGACCGCATCGAAGCCCTGGCGGCCATCGCCCAGATCGGCGGGGCGGAGCTGCACCCCTGGAACTGCCAGCCGGACCATCCGGACGTCGCCGGGCGGCTGGTCTTCGACCTCGATCCGTCGCCGGAGGTCGGCTTCGACCAGGTGATCGAGGCCGCGAAAGACATTCGCGAGCGTCTGGAGGCGCTGGGCCTCGTCGCCTTCTGCAAGACGACAGGCGGCAAGGGGCTGCACGTGGTCACGCCCCTGGCGGGCGGCAAGGCGGCGCTGGACTGGGACACCGCCAAGGCCTTCGCACGCGATGTCTGCGCCCGGCTGGCCGAGGACGAGCCCGAGAAGTACGTGCTGAACATGGCCAAGAAGCTGCGCACCGGGCGCATCTTCCTCGACTACCTGCGCAACGACCGGATGAGCACGGCGGTCGCGCCCCTTTCGCCTCGCGCGCGGCCGGGGGCGCCGGTCTCGTTCCCGCTGACCTGGGGCCAGGTGAAGAAGGGGCTGGATCCGATGAAGTACACGGTGCGGAGCGCCCCCGCGCTGTTGGCCAAGACCGAGGCCTGGAAGGACTGGTGCGACGGCGAGCGGCCGCTGAAGGATGCGATCAGGCGGTTCGGTTAGCTTTAATTTTCCGCTCACCCCCGCGAAGGCGGGGGCCCAGGTGTTTTATCGATGGACGCTGCGGGCTTCAGAAAAAGCCTGGGTCCCCGCCTCCGCGGGGATGAGCGGCTTTAATTGGAGCCTGGGCTGAACGCCTCAGCCGCCAAGCGCTTGGCGTGCGCCGCCACATCCTTCGGCCAGTCGGCGGTGTGGCTCTCGAACGCCGCAGCGTCGCCGGCGAAGAGGGCGCGGGAGGCTTCCTCGAAGCCCGGGAGGTCGCCGGCCATGCCCCCCATGAAGCGATAGGCGACGTCCTTGGCGCGGCGAGCGCGCTCGGCGAAGAAGCCTTCGCGGCGAGCGGCCTCGACCAGCTTGCGCAGGGTCACCGAGGCGCCGCCGGGCTGGGCGGCCAGCCAGTCCCAATGGCGAGGCAGGAGGGTGATCTCGCGGGCGACGACGCCGAGCTTCGGCCGGCCGGGCCCGCGCGGTGCGGGGGCCGGGTCCTCCTCGGCGTCCGTCTCACCCGGCGGCTCCTCCGGCAGGCGGTCGAGGGCGGCGTCGAGACCGCCACGCAGATCGAGCTCGACCATGCGGCCGGTGCCGTCGTCGAAGAGACGGGCGGCAGCGATTCGAGGCCAGGCCATGGTCAGAACCGTCTCGAGCGGGCCGCTGGCGATGATATTTTCGCCGTCGAAGGCGGTGGTGAGGCGGGCGCGATGGCTTTGCATGGCGACCTTCTGCCCGGGTTAAACCTTTACGTCAATATCATCCGGGTAAAATAATCCAATCTCTCACCAAGTGACCGCTGGCGGGGGCAGGGACTGTTGTCTTATATAACGGCCTGCGGCGTGAAGACCGCGAGAGGGAACATCCCATGAAGACCTGGCTCCTGCTGAGCGCCGCCCTGCTGGCCGCTCCGATCGCCGCCCACGCCCAGGAAGTCGCCATCGACTCGGGCCGCATCCGTGGTTCGACCGCCGACGGCGTCACGGCATGGAAGGGCATCCCCTTCGCCGCCGCCCCGGTGGGCGACCTGCGTTGGCGCGCGCCGCAACCGGCGCCCCGGTGGACCGGAGTGAAGGACACCACCGCCTATCGCAACGACTGCATGCAGGTGCCCTTCCCGAGCGACGCCGCGCCGCTGGGCACGCCGCCGGCCGAGGACTGCCTCTACATGAACGTCTGGAAGCCGGAGTCGGCGGCCGCCAACGCCAAGCTGCCGGTGCTGGTGTGGATCTACGGCGGCGGCTTCGTGAACGGCGGCTCCTCGCCGCCGACTTACGCCGGGGCGGACGTCGCCTCGCAGGGCGTGGTGTTCGTCAGTTTCAATTATCGCGTCGGCCGGTTCGGCACCTTCGCCCACCCGCTACTGACCAAGGCCAACGCCGACGGCGGCCGGCTCGGCAACTACGGCACCATGGACCAGGTGGCCGCCCTGGAGTGGGTGAAGCGCAACATCGCGGCCTTCGGCGGCGACCCGTCGAAGGTGACCATCATGGGCGAGAGCGCCGGCGGCATGTCGGTGAACACCCTGCTGGCCTCGCCGGACGCCAAGGGTCTGTTCCGCGGCGCGATCATCATGTCGGGCGCCGATGCGACGGCGCCGGGCAACCCGGCGCTGAACACCGCAGCCGTCGAGAAGATCGGGACCGATTTCGCGGCCTCGAAGGGCATCGCCGCCGACGATCCGCAGGCCCTGACCAAGCTGCGGGCGCTGTCGGCCGAGCAGGTGACGGACGGCCTCAACATGATGGCCCTGTTCCGCCCCGCCGCCGGCCCGCCGACCTTCACCATGCCGTACACCGACGGCCGCGTGAACGTGCCGCTCGCGCCGGCTTTCGCCTCGGGCAATATCAACAAGGTGCCGGTGATGATCGGGGCCACCAGCGCCGACATGGGCGGCAAGACCGGCATGATGGTCGCCGGCGCCCGCAACACCGCCGCGGCCCTGGCCAAGCAGGGCGTGCCGACCTACGCCTATCGCTTCTCCTATGTCGCCCAGTCGCTGAACAAGGACGGTGAGGCCGGCCACGCCACCGACATCCCGTTCTTCCTCGACACCGCCGACATCAAGTACGAGGCCAAGACCACGGCGCGCGACACCGGCATGGGCAAGACGATCAGCAAGTACGTGGTCAACTTCACCAAGACCGGCGATCCGAACGGCGCCGGCCTGCCGACCTGGCCGCAGTACACCGCCGCCAACGACACGATCATGGACTTCGCCGGCGACGGCATGGCCATGCCGGGCAAGGACCCGTGGGGGGCGGAGCTGGATGCGGCGAAGGTGGCCGCCCGCTAGATCAGGCCCGCTTGCGAGCCGTCGCCTTGTGGGCGGTCGGCTTCTTGCGCGGCTCGGCTTTTGAAGGCGTCGTCCGCTTGGGCGGCGCCTTTTTGCCGCCGGTCCCGGACTGGCCGAGGCTCTTGCGCAGGGCCTCCATCAGGTCGACGACGTTGGTGTCTTCCGGCTCCTCGACCTTCACCTTGCGGCCGGCGCCCTTCTCCTTTTCCTTGATCAGGGCCCGCAGGGCGTCCTCGTAGCGATCGTTGAACTCGGACGGGTCGAACGGCCCGGCCTGCTGTTCGATGATCTTCTCGGCGATGGCGATCATCGATGCATCCGCCTTCTTCTTCGGGATGTCGTCGAAGTAGATCTCGGGCTTGCGCACCTCGTCCTTGTTGCGCAACGAATAGGCCACGAGGCCCTCGTCGCGGGGCTCTATGGCCAGCAGCCGCTCGCGCGTGTGCATCACCACCCGGCCGAGCGCGATCTTTTTGGTTTTTCGCATCGCCTCGCGGATGACGCCGTAGGCGTCGAGCGCCAGCTTGCCGTCGGGGACGAGGTAGTAGGGGTTTTCCCAGTAGAGGCGGTCGATGTCGGCGGCGTCGACGAAGCGCTCGATGTCGATGGTGCGGGTGCTCTCCAGCCGCACGCTCTCGATCTCGTCCTGGGTGATGATGATGTAGCGGCCCTTGTCGACCTCGTAGCCCTTTACGAGGTCCGAGCGGTTGACCGGCCCAAGCTCCGGGTCGGTCGGCACCATCTTGATGCGGTTGTGGGTCTTGGGGTGCAGCAGGTTGAAGTGCACCTCGCCGCCGGAGGCGGTGGTCGCGGTGTAGAGGGCGACGGGGCAGGTGACGAGCGACAGGCGCAGGTGTCCCTGCCAGGTGGGGCGCGCGGCCATGGACGGTCTCCGGTTCATGCGAGTCAACGCGGCCGCGCGGTGACGGTTCGCGGGGCAACCAAATCGCGCCGGCGGCGGTTGCGGAACAGAGCGGGACCCATGATGTCAGGGACATGAGCAAGACCGGTCGACAACGGAGTTTTCGCCTGCGGGCCGGCGGATTGGCGCTGGCGGTCGTCGCGACGGTCGGAGGTGTGGCCAACGCCCAGAACGCGGCGCGGCCCATGCCGCCGACGGTGGTGCGGGTCGATCCCTTTGCCGTTCCGCTACGGGAAGATCAGGCCGCGAGCCTGCTGCGCGCCCTGAGCGACGCGCCCGCCCACGGCTTCTCGCGCGATGACTTCGCGCTGCCGAACGAGCGCGCGCTGTTTGCCAGCCCCAACCCCGCCGACCGCCTCGCGGCCCAGCGCCAGCTGGTCGGCGCCGCCCTGGTCTATGCGCGGGCCATGCGCGCGGGTCGCCTGCCGGCGGGAGCCTTCCCCGCCGACTGGGGCCTGCGCCCCACGGCCTACGATCCGGCGCCGGAGTTCGTCGCCGCCGTCCAGCAGGATCGCCTGGCGGCCTGGCTCGCTGACCTGCCGCCGCCCTACGTGGGCTATGAGTCCCTGCAGGAAGGACTGGCGACCTATCGCGCGATCGCCGAACGCGGCGGCTGGGAAACCTTGCCCGACGGTCCGCTGATGAAGGCCGGCACGCGCGACGCCCGAACGCCCGCCTTGCGCGCCCGCCTGGCTGTGGAAGACCCGCAGACTCCAGCCCTGGCGGCCGGCGCCGATGGGTGGCTGTTCGACGAAGCGCTGGCCGACGCCGTGCGCCGCGCGCAGCGTCGGTTCGGCATCGACCCGGACGGTCAGGTGGGGCGCGGGACACTGGCGGCGTTGAACGTGCCCGTCGACACCCGCATCGGCCAGATCGAGGCCAATATGGAGCGATGGCGCTGGCTGCCGCGCGCCCTGGCGGCCGACCGCATCCAGGTGAACATCGCCGCCGCCGTGCTGACCGTGTTCAGCGGCGACACCCCGATCCAGTCGATGCGGGCGGTGACCGGGCGGCCGGGCGACGAGACGCCGATGCTGCAGTCGGCCATCGACAGCATCGTGCTCAATCCGCCGTGGAACGTGCCGGCGGGCATCGCCGCCCGTGAGCTGTGGCCCAAGGGGCAAGCCTATCTCGACCGCAACGGCTTCATCGCCATTCCGACCGGCGGCGGAAACTATCGCCTGCAGCAGAAGCCGGGACCGGGCAGCGCGCTCGGCCGCGTGAAGTTCGACTTCCCGAACCCCTACGCCGTCTATCTGCACGACACCCCGAGCCAGGCGACCTTCGACCGCTTCACGCGGCTGGCGAGCCACGGCTGCGTGCGCCTGCAAAAGCCCATCGAACTGGCCCGCACAGTGCTGGCGGGCGACCCGGTGTGGACACCGGAAGCCATCGACGCGGCCATCGCGGACGGCAAGACGGTGCGCGTGGCGCTGCCCCGGCCGGTGGCCGTCTATCTGCTCTATTGGACCGCCTACATGGGGACCGACGGGCAGATGAATTTCCGTGACGATCCCTACAAATGGGACGCCCTGCTGCTGCAGCGGATCGCCGCAGGCGGCTCCCGCCAAGCTTGATACCAGGGATTCCATGGGCTTAGGTGGCGCGTCCTTGTTGGGGATGCGTGCATGTTGAAACGTCGTGATCTTCTGAAATTCGGCCTCGGGGCCGCCGCGGGCGCTGGCCTTTCGGCCCCGATCCTGGCCTGGGGGCGTCCGACGTCGCCGGCGGACCACCTGTTTCCGCCCGATCATCCGCTGGCAGCGGACCACGCGGCCCAGCTTGTCGCCCAGCCGATCGCGCCGCCCGCGCCGGTCGCCGCCGGGGCCGCGGAGTTCCGTCAGGTGGCCCTGCACAATCTGCACACCGGCGAGAGCCTGAAGGCCGTCTACTGGGAGAAGGGCGATTATGTGCCGGACGCCCTGCAGGCGGTGAACAAGGTGCTGCGCGATCACCGCAGCGGCGAGGTGCACGAGATCGACCGCGGCCTGATCGACCTGCTCGATACCCTGGCCGGCAAGGTGGAGGCCCAGCGGCCGTTCCAGGTGATTTCCGGCTACCGCTCGCCGGCCAGCAACGCCAAGCTGCGTTCGGCCAGCAAGGGCAAGCAGGTGGCGGAGCACAGCCTGCACACCAAGGGCGAGGCCATGGACATCCGCGTGGAGGGCTGCAACCTGCAGCACCTTCAGAAGGCGGCCCTGAGCATGGGCAAGGGCGGCGTGGGCTACTATCCTGTGTCGAACTTCGTGCACGTCGACGTGGGTCGCGTGAGGCAGTGGAAGGGCACGTGACTTGGCCAGCCGAGACCATCCGTCCAATCCCTTCTGGTGGGTGGTCCTCGGTTTCATCTGCGGCGCGATCGCCACCCTCGGCGCCCTGATCCTGTACGGCGGCGGCACGGAGGCGCGCGATGAGCGGCCATCCGGGCCGACAGTCGCGATTCCACTCGATCCGGATCCTGCACGAGAGGCGCCGGCGCGCGCCGAGCCCGAGGCGCAGCCGGTCGTCGCTCCGGACGCTCCCGCCTCCGCGCCGGTGGCCGAGCCCTCGCCAGAGCCGCCCCCGGCCGTCGATCCGCAGATCGCCGACGATGCCGCCGCAACGGGCATGACCGCGCGATCATCGAGGAACTAAAGGGACTTCCAGCGGCTTTCACGACTCGACGCTACGGCTCCGCTTCGGCGAAGTTTGTTGGTCAGGGAGTTCGGGGGCGGCATGAGTGATTCAACCAAGACCGAATGGCCGATCGGGGGCGGCGATCTGGGCCGCCTGATTCGCCAGACGGATTGGTCCAACAGCCCTTTGGGGCCGCCGACCGGGTGGTCGAACACCATGCGCACGGCGGTCAACCTGATGCTGCCGGCCGCCGCCGAGATCGTGCTGTTCTGGGGGGCGGACTTCATCGCCCTGTATAACGACGCCTATGCGCCGACGATCGGCAAGAAGCATCCTCGGGCGTTCGGCCGGCCGGCCCGCGAGAGCTGGACGGAGCTGTGGGACGATCTCGGGCCGCTGCTGGAAAGCGTGCGGGCGACCGGCGAAACCGTCGCGGCCAAGGATCGCGCCTTCCAGATCGACCGGCGAGGCTTCATCGAGGAGGTGTTCTTCGACATCTCCTATTCGGCGGTGCGCGACGCGGACGACAGCGTCGCCGGGGTGATGTGCATCGTCAGCGAGACGACCAAGCGCGTTCTGGCCGAGCGCGCCCTGACCGACGCCAACCGTCAGCTGGCCGAGGAGACCGGCTTCCTGCGCGAACTGTTCGAACAGGCGCCGGGGTTCATGACCCTGCTGCGCGGGCCGGAGCATGTGTTCGAACTGGTCAATGCGCCGTACCAGCGCCTGATCGGCGGGCGGAACGTGCTGGGCAAGACCGTGCGGGAGGGCTTGCCGGAGCTGGAGGGCCAAGGCTTCTACGAGCTGCTCGATCAGGTCTATCGCACCGGCGAGCCTTTTGCGGCGAATGGCGCCAAGGTGATCCTGCGGACGGCCGACGGAGCCCTGGAAGAGCGCACGCTCGACTTCGTCTACCAACCCATCCGCGGCGCCGACGGCGCGGTGAGCGCCATCTTCGTGGAAGGCTCCGACGCGACCGATCAGGCGCGGGCCATCGAGCAGCTGCGGATCGCGCAGACGGCGGGGCGCATCGGGGCGTTCGAATGGTTTCCGGCGACGGGCCGCCTTGAGGTTTCGGACGAATACCGGCGCATCTGGGGCTTCTCGCCCGAGGCCGAGATCAACGTCGATCTGCTGGTCGCCCTGATCGAGCCGGAGGACCGCCCCCTGGCCGGCGTTCAGCGGCTCGAAACCGCTAATCCGCTGGACTACGCCGAGTATCGCATCCGTCGTCCCGACACCGGCGAGATGCGCTGGATCGCCCGGCGCGGAGAGGTGATCGAGGGCGATGACCGGACGCCCCGGCGCTATGTCGGCGTGTCCTGGGACATCACCGAGCAGAAACGCGTGCAGCGCGAGCTGCAGGTGTTGAACACCAACCTCGAGGCTGAGATCGAGGCGCGCACCGCCGAACGCGACCGCATCTGGAACACCACCAGCGAGCCGATGTGCATCGTCGACCTGGCCGGGGTCTTCCGCGCGGTCAATCCGGCCATGGAACGGTTGCTGGGTTGGGGCGCCGACCTGCTGGTCGGCCAGTCGGCGCTCGACTACGTGCATGTCGACGACGTCAAGGCCTCGGGCGAGACCATCGGCGTCCTGGCCGAACAGCCCGGCGGCGAGGTGCGCATAGAGAACCGGATGCGGGCCATCAACGGCGACTACCGGCTGATCTCGTGGACCGTCACCTCGGACGAAGCGACAATCTATGCGCTCGGCCGTGACGTCACCGAGATGCGTCAAACCGAAGACGCCCTGCGTCACGCCCAGAAGATGGAGGCGGTGGGCCAGTTGACCGGCGGCATCGCCCACGACTTCAACAACCTGCTGACCGGCATCATCGGCGCCTTGGACCTGATGAAGCGCCGAATCCAGCAAGGGCGGCAGGAGGAGGTCGAGCGGTTCATGGACGCCGCCTCGACATCCGCCCAGCGCGCCGCCGCCTTGACCCACCGCCTGCTGGCCTTCGCCCGGCGGCAGTCGCTCGATCCCAAGCCGACCGACGTCAACGCCCTGGTCGCCTCGATGGAGGAGCTGCTGAGCCGGACGCTGGGCGAACGCATCGAACTGGCGATCAACCTGGAAGCGGGGCTCTGGGCGGCCTATGGCGACGGCGCCCAGATGGAGAGCGCCTTGCTCAACCTGGCGATCAACGCGCGCGACGCCATGCCGAACGGCGGGCGGTTGATCATCGAGACCTCGAACGTGACCCTGTCGGAGCCCGCGCGGCCCGGCGACGGTCCGGCGGCGGGCGACTATGTGGCCATCCGGGTCGCCGACACCGGCGTCGGCATGGCGCCGCATGTGGCGGCCAAGGCTTTCGATCCGTTCTTCACCACCAAGCCGCTGGGGCAGGGCACCGGCCTGGGCCTTTCGATGATCTACGGGTTCGCGCGGCAATCGGGCGGCCACCTGGCCCTCGACAGCGAGGTGGGGCGCGGCACGACAGTGACCCTGCACCTGCCGCGGCTGGTGGGGGAGCGCATCGAGGCGACGGGCGACCCGCCGAGTGCGACGCCGCGCGGCGCCGGGGAGACGGTGCTGCTGGTCGAGGATGACGCTCAGGTGCGCCTGCTGGTCATGGAGGTGCTCAGCGAACTCGGCTACCGCACGCTGGAAGCCCATGACGGTGAGGCCGCCCTGCCGATCCTGCGCTCGTCGGCGAAGATCGATCTGATGGTCAGCGATGTGGGGCTGCCGGGCGTCAACGGTCGCCAACTGGCCGAGATCGCCCGCGAAACGCGACCGGATCTGAAAGTGCTTTTCGTCACTGGGTATGCGGAAAACGCCGCGCAACGCTCCGAATTCCTCGGCGAAGGCATGGAAATGATCACCAAGCCCTTCGCTTTGGACGATCTGGCGCGAAAGATACGCGAAATGGTCGAGCTCGCAGCCAAGCACGATTGATTTTGTTACTTCCATGTCGGCTATCCGACATAGTGAACTCTGACCTGAAGCATTCAGTAAAACTTGCCGAAAGCCCATGAGATCCTTATACAGGGGTCGTCTTGGGGCGTTTGACTGTTGCGAACCTACCGGCTGTTCTTTCTCGATCACCAGGCGCATGTCCGCAATTCGCTTGCGGCCGAGCATCCGGATGATGACAGCGCCCGGGCCTGGGCGTTGGCCCAGCCGCGCCGCGATGTCACCGAACTGTGGCAGGGCGACCGCGTGGTCGCCCGCTTCGAGCCTGAAGCGCCTTACAGCGTCGCCTAGGCCCGCCTTCCGAGTCTCGGTAAGCTCCGCGCCATAGCGACGAGGGGCCTGGCTTGAGCCTGCTGAGGGAACTGCGATCCGCATCTCTGGGCGTCGCGCCGCCGGTCGCGGCCGTGCTGACCGCGGCGGCGGGGGCCATGCTGCTGGCGTCGGCCGCGACGCCGTCGCTGCCGACCCGCTTCGTGGTGCTGCTGGTCTACGCCCCGGCGCTGCTGATCGAGGTCAGTCATTTCCTCTCGCCGCTCCTCGGTCTTTCGCTGCTGCTGATCGCCTTCGGCCTGCGTTCGCGCCTCGACGCGGCCTGGACGGCGGCGGTGACGCTGCTGCCCATCGCCGCCGTGCTGGCGGTGTTCAAGGGGTTGGCCTGGGAGGAGGCGACCGCCCTGGCGCTGCTGACCCTGCTGTTGCTGCCGGTGCGACGGGCGTTCTGGCGGCAGGCGGCGCTGAGCCGGATGGAGGTGACGCCCGGCTGGCTGGCCTCGATGGCGGCGGTGATGGCCGGGGCGGCCCTGTTGGGCTGGTGGTCGTTCGCCCACGCCGACTTCGGCGACGTTCCATGGTGGAAGTCGCTGGCCGACAAGGACCTCAACCGCGCGATCCGTTCGTCGGCCGCCGCGGCGATCCTGCTGTTCGCCATCGGCGCCTGGCGACTGATCGCGACCGCCGCCACGCCGAAGGTCGCCGGGGAGGACGATCCGGACTTCGAGCGCGTGCGCGCCATCCTGGCCCGGGCGGAATACGCCGAGCCTTCCGCCAACCTCGCCCTCCTGGGCGACAAGCGGTTCCTGTTCTCGCCGTCGGGCGAAAGCTTCCTGATGTTCGGGGTGCGCGGGCGCTCATGGATCGCGCTCGGCCCGCCGGTCGGCAAGCGGGCCGAGCGGCTGGAGATGTTCTGGCGGTTTCGCGAACTGGCCTACGCCCACGCCGCCCGCGTCGCCTACTATGGCCTTGGTCCCGACGATCTGCCCGATGTCGTTGAGCTCGGCCTTTCGATCCAAAAGATCGGCGAACTGGCGCTGACGCCGCTGGAGGGCTTTTCGCTGGAAGGCCGCAAACGCGGCAATCTGCGCCGAGCCTGGCGCAAGGCGGGCGAGGACGGCGCAACCTTTGAGGTGCTGCCCCCGGGCGGCGCCCGAGCGATCATGGACGACCTCAAGCGCGTGTCGGACGCCTGGCTAACGACGCACGCGGGCGGCGACAAAGCGTTCTCGCTGGGCGGCTTCGAGGCGCGCTATGTGTCGGAAGGGCCCGTGGCGGTGGTGCGGGCCGAGGGGGGGATCCAGGCGTTCGCGACCCTGTGGACCACGGCGCACAAGGGCGCCTTCTCGATCGACCTGATGCGCTACGCCCCCGACGCGCCGCACAACATCATGGACTATCTGTTCGTGGAGCTGCTGCAGTGGGGCAAGGCGGAAGGGTACACGGCCCTCGACTTCGGCGCGGCCCCGCTGGCGGGGCTGGATGACCGGGCCCTGGCGCCGATGATGTCGCGGCTCGGGGCGCTGCTCTTCGAGCGGGGCGAGAACTTCTACAATTTTCAGGGCGTGCGGAAGTACAAGGACAAGTACGATCCCCTCTGGCAGCCGCGATACATCGCGACGCCGCACCGCTGGGCGATCCCGTTCCTGATGGCGGATGTCGGACTACTGTCGTCCGGCGGCATGGCCGGCCTTACGAAACGCCGCGCGGGCTAGAGCCTTTTAGGGCCAGATGGCATCATCTGGCCCGTTGGAAAAGGCTCTACTTTCTAATGTTTAGAGCGCGCCTGGGCGGGTTAACCGCGCACACTTAACCCTGGCGCGCTCTAGTGGCCGGTCGCAAAGCCGAGCAGGTTGACGAGGTGGGTCAGCATCAGCAGGCAGCCGGCGGCTGACAGCAGCATCAACAGCCGCCAGGGGGCCATGCGCGGCCCTTTCAACGGCTCCGGCGGACGGGCGCCGCGCCAGCCGCAGAAGGCCGTGAAGCCCGCGAACAGCAGGGTGAGGGCGATGGTGAGCAGCATGTCCATGCTGGAGCTTCTGCCCGCCGCCTCGCCACGGCGCAAGGCTGCGCCTAGACGGGGGTCGCGCGGAACGACGGGGTTCATTGCGAGCTGCAAGGACGAAGGAACTGTCCACAGCCAAAATGCCGCGACTCAAGATTTGGTGTTCACCACTCGTTTACACACCAGGAATCGATGGCTAGCGTTCGTTACATCGTCCCAGGAGAACGATTCGGATGAGCGCGGGGGCGCCTTGGAGCGTGAAGGGCATCGACCCGAAAGCGCGTGAAGTGGCCAAGGACCTGGCGCGTCGCAGCGGGATGACTCTGGGCGAGCTGCTGAACCGGCTGATCCTCGAAGACGAAGAGGCGACGGTGAGCCCGGCGGGCGAATCCGAGCCCAATCCCTTCGCGCCCTCCGCCCTGTCCTCGCCGGTTTATCCTTCGGCCTCGCCCCTGCGCGAACCCTATCGTGAAGAGCCGCGCGCGACCGGCGACGCCCCGACGCGCTTCCGCGCGCCCGAGCATCCCGCCGATGAGGTGGGCCGCGTCACGGCCGCCTTGGAGCGGTTGTCGGAGCGTATCGAGGCCGCCGAGCGGCGCTCGACCCTGGCGATCAGCGGAATCGATCAATCGGTGCGCGGCGTCATCGGCCGGCTCGACGTGTCGGAGCGCGAGCACGTCGCCGTCGCGGCCCGGTTCGAAGGCGCTGTCGACGAGGTGAAGGCCGAGCAATCGCGCGCCGCCGAACGGCTTCGTCGGATGGAACTGGAAGCCCACGGCCCCCGGTCGGCCGAGGCGTTGAAGGCGCTCGAGCAAGCCCTCGGAAAGGTCGCGGGCCATTTGTACGATGGTGAAGCGCGCACCCGGCAAGCGGTGGCGGACGTCGAGGCGCGTGTGGCGCGGATGGAGATGGACGGCGCCGCGGGCCACAACCTGCCGCCGCTCGACACCAACGAGATCGTCGACGCGGTGGTCGGGCGCATCGGCCAGCGCCTGGAAGCGGCCGAGGCGCGCACGGCCGAGGCCATCGAGACGCTCGGCGCCTCGTTCAACGCCCTCGACGGCCGCCTGAACACGGTGGAAACGGCGGGCGGCGCGGCGGATCGCCGGCTCGAGGAACTGGCCGCCAACCTGAGCCGCCGCATGGAAGCGGCCCGCGTCGAGATGGCCAACAGGCTGCGGGAAACCGCCGAGGGGCGTTTCGACCGCATCGAAAGCCGTCTGGCTGAAATGTCGTCGCATGTGGCGGCGGCGGAGCAGCGCTCGGCCCAGGCGATCGAACGGATGGGCCAGGAATTCGAAACCCTGGCCAACACCATGGGGCGGCGCGTCGAGGCTTCCGAGACCCGCAACGCGGAAGTCGTCGAACAGGTGGGCGGCGAAGTGGCGCGTATTGCGGCGGCCATGGAGGCGCGGGTCAACCGGGCCGATGGCGCCCAGGCCCAGGCCCTGGAGAAGCTGGGCGGCGAGATCGCCCGCATCACCGAACGCCTCGCCGAGCGGATCGCCAACGCCGAGCGCCGCAACGCCCTGGCGATCGACGACGTCGGCGAGCAGGTGGCGCGCGTCACCGAACGCATCAGCGAGCGCAACGAGCGCGCGAGCACCGAACTCGGCGATCGCATCCGTCAGAGCGAGGAGCGCACCGTCCGCCTGCTGGAGGAAGCGCGCGAGCGCATCGACGCCGGCCTGGCTAACACCCAGCGCAAGATTTCCGAACAGGTCGCCGAGCAGATCGCCGCCGCGGCGCCCGAGTCGGCCTCGCCCTTCGCCGAGCCCTTCGCGGCGGCCCCCTTCGCTTCGCCGTTCGGTCCGCAGGTCGCGCGGGAGGAGGCGTATGCATCGCCGAAGGTCTACGCCCCGCCTCCGCCGTCGGCCTTCGAGACGGACGACTTCCCGCCGGTCGAGACCGCCGCATTCCCGGACGACGACGAGGCGCTCGACTTCAACGATGACGCCTTCGACGCGGCGGGTGAGTTCGCCCTGCCGGCGGCCGAGGTCGCGGAAGAAGCCTCGGAAGCCGAGCTGACCGCCGAGGCCGAGGCCGAGGTCGCGCCGGCGGTCGGCTTCGAGACACAGGACGCGTTGGAGGTTGCGGAAGGGTTCGAAGCGCGAGATGCGTTCGAGCCGGAAGCCGTCGGCGTCCAGGCCGAGACTCGCGCCGAGACCCACGACACGTCGGCGGAAGCAGAAATCGCTGTCGCCGCCGAGGCTTCGCTCGAGCCCGAGCAGGCTGCGTCGGAGTCGGAGCCGGAAGCGCCGGTCGATATCATGGACCGCCCGCTGACCACCCGCGAGGTGATCGAGCAGGCGCGCGCCGCGGCTCGCGCCGCCCAGTCGCAGGACCGCAAGGGCAAGAAGGTCAAGAAGGCCGACAGCGCCGACAAGCTGACGCCGCTGACCGGCGATGGCGGCGGGCGCTCGGTGTTCGGGCTCGGCAAGGCGCGTGAACCGGCCGGCGCCAACCTGCAGCGAGCCCTGGCGGTCGCCGCCGTGGCCGCGACGCTGAGCGGCGGCTACGCCCTCTATTCGGTTCGCAACGGCACGCCGACCGGTGAGACTCCGCAGCGGGTCATGGAGGCGCGCGACGGCAAGAGCGCGGTCGTGGCCGGCGGCGAGGCGGCCGCGACTCCCGCGCCGCAGGCTCAGGCTGTCGTGACCGCACCGGTCGCCGGCGCCGCCGCGTCGCAAGCGCCGGCCGCCGCCCAAACGCCGCCCGCCCAGACGGGCGCCGCGCTCTATGCGGAAGCCAAGGCGAAGGTGGAGGCCAAGGATCGCGCCGGGATCGAGGCGATGCGCCGGGCCGCGAACCTCGGCTACACGCCGGCGCAGTTCTACCTCGCCAAGCTGTATGAGAACGGCGAACTGGGCCTGAAGAAGGACATCGTGGAGGCGCGCCGCTGGACCGAGCGCGCCGCCCAGGGCGGCGACCGCGGGGCGATGCACAATCTAGCGCTCTACTACTATCAGGGCCTGGGAGGGGCGAAGAACCCCACCATGGCGGCGAGCTGGTTCCGCAGGGCGGCCGAGCTCGGGCTGGTCGACAGCCAATACAACCTGGCCCAACTCTATGAGGTGGGCGCCGGCGTCACCACCAACGCCGCCGAGGCCTACAAGTGGTATCTGATCGCCGCGCGCGGCGGCGACGCCGACTCCAAGGCCGCCGGCCAGCGCCTGAAGCCGACGCTCTCGGCCGAAGCCCAGGTCGCCGCCGAGCGCTCGGCCTACGGCTTCCGCGCCGCCGCTCCGAACGGCTCGCAGGTGCTGGCGGTCAACACCTCGAGCGACGTGGGCATGGCCCAGCGGGCGTTGAACCGGCTGGGTTATTATCAAGGGCCGACGGACGGCTCCGCCTCGCCGGCCTTCGGCATGGCCCTGTCCGCCTATCAGCGCGACCAGAACCTCAAGGTCTCCGGCGCCCTCGATCCCGAGACCAGCCAGAAGCTGAGCGTCTTCGCGCGGTAGGCCTGCCTGCCCTTCCAATGCGGAAGGGGCCGGCTACTGTGGGATTTGGGGCGCTCGTTCCCAGTCAGGGCGATTGAGTGTTCGATATCTACCTCCCCATCGCCGAGGTTTCGGTCAACGCCGCTTTGCTGGTGGTGTTGGGAGCGGCGGTCGGGTTCATCTCCGGGCTATTCGGCATCGGCGGCGGCTTCCTGATGACGCCGGTGCTGGTGTTCATGGGCATCCCGCCGGTGGTGGCCGTGGCCAGCGAGGCCAACCATGTGGCCGCCTCGTCGGTGTCGGGGGTGATCAGCTACGCCCGCCGCAAGACCGTCGATTTCAAGATGGGCGGGGTGCTGGCGGCCGGCGGGGCGGTGGGCTCGATCATCGGCGTCGAGGCCTTCCGCCTGCTGCGCCTGCTCGGCCAGGCCGACCTCGTGGTCTCGCTGTCCTACCTCCTGTTCCTCGGGGTCATCGGGCTGTTGATGCTCTGGGAGTCGCTGGGCGCCATCGTGCGGCGGCGACGGGGCGAGCCGCCCAAGCCGCGCCGGGAGCGGCGGCCCATGCTGCTCTACGCCCTGCCGCTGAAGATGCGCTTCCCCCGCTCGCGGTTGTACATCAGCGTGATTCCGCCGGTGCTTCTGGGGGTGTTCGTCGGCATTCTCTCGGCCATCATGGGGGTGGGCGGCGGCTTCATCCTGGTGCCGGCCATGGTCTATCTGCTGCGCATGCCCGCCAACGTCGTGGTCGGCACCAGCCTGTTCCAGATCGTCATCACCACCAGCCTGACCAGCGTGCTGCAGGCCGGCCGCAACCAGACGGTCGATATCGTACTGGCGACCCTGCTCCTGGCCGGCGGCGTGGTCGGCGCCCAGCTCGGGGCGCGCGCCTCGGCCCGCTTCCGCGCCGAGGAACTGCGGGCGCTGCTGGCGCTGCTGGTGCTGGTGGTGGGCCTCCGGATGGGCATCGGCCTGTTCGTGACCCCGGTCGATCCCTTCGTGCTGATGACGGGGGCCGGTTGATGCAGGCGGCGCTTCCTCCCCCCACCGTCGTGGCAGAGCCCTCGTCAGCCATGGTCTCGGCCGCGCTCACCGAAACCCATGTGCGGGTGACCTCCGGCTTCCGGGGGGCGCGCATCGTGCTCTACGGGGCGGTGTTCGATCCCGCCGCCCGACCCAGCGATGTGGTGGTGCTGGTTCGCGGGCCGGACCAGCCGATCCGCATCGCCCGCAAGAGCCGCATGGCCGGCATCTGGATCAACGGCCGCCCGGTGGTGTTCGAAGGCGCGCCGGGCTTCTACATGGCCGCCTCGACACGTCCGCTGCCGGATATCGCGGGCTTCGCCGCCCTGCGGCGGTTGGGCGCGGGCCTGGACCACCTGAACATCGCCGCCCCCGCCGAGCAGCGCATCTCGACCCGCTACGGCGTGCGCGACATGGTCGTCTCCAGCCTGGGGCCGGACTATCTCGACTGGCGGCGCGGGGTGCTGCGGCTGAAGGCGGCGGCGGGGCTCTACAACGCCGATGCGGCGGGGGTGCAGTTCGTCGATCGCGGACTGTTCCGCTCGGAGATCCAGCTGCCGGCCTCGGCGCCGATCGGCGAATATTCCGCTCGCATCGTGCTGTTTCAGGACGGGCGGGCGGTGTCGATCCGGGACCGAACCCTGCGCGTGGAAAAGGTGGGGGCCGAGCGAGCGCTCTATCTGCTCGCGCATCAACGGCCTTGGACCTATGGTCTGGCTTCTGTAGCAGTGGCGTTGCTGGCAGGCTGGGGGGCCTCGGTAGCGTTCCGTAGACGGTAGGGGGAAGGCATGCAGGGCTCATGAAGGACCTTCGCATCCATGCGCCGGCGACGGCCTGGGCATTCCTGCTCGCGTGCCTGACGCCGTTTTTCATCTCCGCCGGGCTGTTCTGCTACGGGCCTCCGGCCAAGGCGGCCCCGGCCCTGACGGCCCTGATCACCTATTCGGCCATCATGCTGGCCTTCATCGGCGGACTGCGCGCCGGCTTCGAAATCACCGAGACGCCGCGCTGGCGCACCATCGGCCTGGCCATGCTGGCGGTGCTGGTCGCCCTGGTTCTGGAAGCCGCGCCGATGCCGGCGGACTGGCGGATCGGCGGCTTCCTGACAGCCTTCATCGTGCAGTGGGCGTGGGACAGTTATAGCTTCTCGCACCATGACCAGGACCTGGAGGACGCCCCGACCTGGCGGCCACGCATGCGCACCCTGCTGACCCTGGGGGCCGCGCTCTCGCTGTCGCTGGCGCTCGAATCCGCGCTGCACATGTGATGGCGCGCCGGGCCGTCAAAGGATTGGCGGCGCTGGCCCTGCTGGCGCTCGGCGGCTGCGCCTCGGCGAACGTGGCGATCACCTCGCCCGTGCCGGACGTCCGCGTCGTCACCCGCGGCCAGCGTTGCGAGACGCCCTGCACCCTACGCCTGCCGGTGGGTCGCAAGGTGCTGATCAAGGCCTATGACCCCGCCGGTCTGATGGACTTCACCTACGAGATCGTCCCGCAGGACGGGCTGAACGAGCTGACGGTGCTGGGGCCGCCGCGCTGACTCAGTCCGGGCGCAGGGACCGCCAGCCGATGGCGTGGACCTTGGCGGCGCCCAGCGCGGCCGCCAAGGGCGGTGCGCAGAACAGGCCTGCGAAGGCCTTGTCCATGATGTTGAGCCCGCCGGCGTAGGCGCCGAAGGCGGGCAGGATCAGGCGCAAGCCGTCGGTGACGAAGGCGCGGCGGCGCACGGCGCGGCCGCGGCCGGCGACCTTGACGCAAGGATGCAGGTGGCCCGCCGCCTCGCCGGGCTGCAGGCCGGGCTGGGGCTCGTGGCGCAAGGTCAGGCCTTCGACGGCGAGCTCGTCGACCTTGTCGCCCGGCAGGTCGAGCGGGGCGTGCTCGTCATGGTTGCCGATCACCCAGATCAGGGTGCGACCGCTGGCCAGGGCGGCGACGCGGGCAAGGTCGTCGGCGGCTATACGCGTCTCGGCGCGGGAGTCGTGGAAGGTGTCGCCCATGAACACCAGCACCTCGGGAGCCAGGGCGGCGACTTCGGCCTCCAGGCGGTTCAAGGTCTCGCGAGTGTCGTAGGGCGGCAGCATCTGGCCGCGCGCGGCGTAGGCGCTGCCCTTCTCGAAATGCAGGTCGGCGACGGCGAGGGTGCGTGACGCGGGCAGCCACATCGCACCCGAACAGCGCAGCAGCGTCTCGGCGCCGTGGACCTGGACGGTCAGGCCGCCGCAGCCGCTGCCGGCGAACGGGGGGAGGGGATATCGAACCGGTTCGGCGCTCACGAGCCCATCCTTACCAAGACAGGGCCTCGGCGATCAGGTCTTCCTCGGCCTCGGCCAGCACGGCCTCGGCGCCTTCGCCGGCCACGCGCTCGCGGCCGATCTCCAGCATGATCGGCACCGAGAAGGGCGAGACCTTTTCCAGGGGCGCGTGGCGGATGCGGCCGCGAATCCGGCGCAGCATCTCGGCCAGGCGCGCGGTGTCGAGCAGCGTCAGGGCCGCGTCCTCCCGGGCGCAGCGCAGCATCAGGTGGTCGGGTTGGTGGCGGCGGAGCACGTCGTAGATCAGGTCGGTCGAGAAGGTGACTTGGCGTCCCGACTTCTCCTGCCCTGGGAATCTACGCTCGATCAACCCGGCCACAATGGCGCACCCCTTGAAGGCGCGCTTCATCAGATAGCTTTCCTCCAGCCAGGCTTCGAGGTCGTCGCCGAGCATGTCCTCGGCGAAGAGGTCGTCGAGATCGACGCCGGCCATGTCGCCGATGGCCCAGATGTTGAGGGCGTAGTCGTTGCAGACGAAGCCGGTGGGGCGCACGCCGAGCCGCTCCAGCCGGCGGGTCAGCAGCATGGCCAGGGTGGTGTGGGCGTTGCGGCCCTCGAAGGGGTAGCAGACCAGGTGGAAGCGCTTCCGCCAGGGGAAGGTCTCCAGCAGCATCTCGTCCGCGCCGGGGATCACCGAGTGATCCTTCTGCGCCGTCATCCACTCGCAGACGTCGGCGGGCAGGTTGGGCCAGACGCTCTCGTCGCGCATCATGTCGCGCACGCGCTTGGCCAGGTAGGTCGAAAGCGGGAACTTGGAGCCGCCCCAGGAGAGGATCTTCGGGTCCTTGTTCGGCGCGGGGGAAACCAGCACATCGACGCCGACGATGCCGTTGAACCGCCAGACGCCGCCCGCGAAGACGAAGGTGTCGCCGGCCTCCAGCATTTCGAAGAAGCCCTCCTCGGCCTCGCCGATCTTGCGTCCGGTCTGGCGCTTGCCGGCGGCGATGCGGATGTTGAGCGTCTCGGGGCTGACGATCGCGCCGACGTTCAGGCGGTGGCGGGCGGCGGTGGCCGGATCGCGAACGGTCCAGAGGCCGTCGCGGCGCTTCACGATGCGGCGGAACTTGTCGTAGGTGCGCAGGGCGTAGCCGCCGGTCGAGACGAAATCGACGACGGTCTCGAAATCCTCCCAGGTCAGGTCCGCGAACGGGCCGGCGGTGCGCACCTCGTCATAGAGGGTGATCAGGTCGAAGGGCTCGGAGCAGGCGCAGCCCATGACGTGCTGCGCCAGGACGTCGAGGGCGCCGACGCGGGCGGGTTCGCCGTCGAGCGCGTTTTCGCGGATGGCGTCGGCGGCGGCCTGGCATTCGAGGAATTCGAAGCGGTTGGCGGGGGCGAGGATGGCGCGCGACGGCTCGTCCAGCCGGTGGTTGGCGCGGCCGATCCGCTGGACCATCCGCGAGGAGCCCTTGGGGGCGGCCAGCTGGATCACGAGATCGACGTCGCCCCAGTCGATGCCCATGTCGAGGGTGGAGGTGCAGATGACGGCGCGCAGCTCGCCGCGCGCCATGGCGGCCTCGACCTTGCGGCGCTGCTCGGCGGCGAGGCTGCCGTGGTGCAGGGCGATCGGCAGGTTCTCGTCGTTCAAGGCCCAGAGTTCCTGGAACGCGAATTCGGCTTGAAAACGCGTGTTCACGAACACCAGTGCGGTCCTGGAACGTCGGATCAGGTCGTAGACCTCGCCCATGGCGTGCTCGGCGGTGTGGCCCGACCAGGGCACGCGGCCTTCGCTGACCAGAACCTCGACGATGGGCTGGGCGCCGGGATCGCCGAGGACGAGATCGACCTCAGAGACGCGGTCGGGCTCGCGATGATCCTTCGAGGCCCGCTGCGCTCGCACCTCAGGATGAGGAGCGCTGTCGAAGGGCGTCCCTGCAATCCCAACCTCATCCTGAGGCGCCCCCGCCAGGGGGCCTCGAAGGACCGCCGCCCCCGGCGAGAGCCACCGCCGGATCAGGTCCGGATCATCGACGGTCGCCGAGAGGCCAACCCGACGCATGTTGGGCGCGAACTGCTGCAGGCGGGCGAGGTCGAGCGCCAGGAGGTCGCCGCGCTTCGACGGCCACATGGCGTGGACCTCGTCGATGATCACGCAGGAAAGATCGGCGAAATACTCGCGCGCGCCTTCCCAGGCGCAGAACAGGGCGAGCTGTTCGGGTGTGGTCAGCAGGATGTCCGGCGGCTTGACGCGCTGGCGCTGGCGGCGCGCCTGGCCGGTGTCGCCGGTGCGGCTCTCGGCGACGATGGGGAGGCCCATCTCGCGGATCGGCGTCATCAGGTTGCGCTCGACGTCGACGGCGAGGGCCTTCAGCGGTGAGATGTAGAGGGTATGGACGCCGGGCGGCGTGTTGCGCTTCGGCCGCTCGGCCAAATCGATCAGGCTGGGCAGGAATCCGGCCAGGGTCTTGCCGCCGCCGGTGGGGGCGATCAGCAGGGCGTGGCGACCGTCGCGGCCCTTTTGCACCATCTCCAGCTGATGGCGGCGCGGCGCCCAGCCGCGTGCGGCGAACCAGGCTTCGAACTGCAGAGGCAGGGACCCGGTCACTGGGTGACGAAACCCGCCAGCAGGTTGATGCCCACCGCCAGGATGGCCGTGTTGTAGATGTAGGCGGCCGCCGCGTGGGCGGTGACCAGCTTTCGCAGGCGGGTGGAGCCGATGGAGTTGTCCGAGACTTGGAACGTCGCCCCGACGCTGAACGCCAGGTAGAAGAAATCGAGGTAGCTGGTCGGCGGCTCGCCGGGGAACCCGATGCCGGCGTCCTTGTTGCGGGCCGTCTCCACATAGTGACGATGGGCGTAGTGGGCGGTGAACACCGACTGCAGCATCAGCCAGCCGAGCGCCAGGGTCAGGGCCACGAGGCCGGCGCTGACCGCCTTGTCCTGCGGCGGGAGGGTCTTGGCGGCGAACATGGCTTCGGCAATGCCGCCCAGGCTGACGGCGATCAGGGCCAGGACGAGGAGCAGCAGCACGCCGGACTTCTCGTCATGCTCCGAGGCGCGGGCGCGGATATCGGCCTCGTCCAACGACAGGAAGACGCGCCAGACCCAGATCAGATAGGCGACCGCGCCGATGTCCCAGCCGATCAGCAGATAGTGGTGCGCGGTGGCCGGAAAGGTGCGCGCGACCACGGCCGCGACGATGCCGATCGCGCCTGTGATGACGATCTTCAGGTGCGCCCAGAGGAGGGAGTGACGGTGGGCGGAGGCTTTGCTCATGGCCATCAGCAAGCACTCGTCGCGGGGCGCGTCAATGTTCCCGTTCCGTTTCGGGGCGAGTCCGGTTAGGCATTGGGTGTGAACGCCTTGACCACCGCCCTGGATCTCGCCCCCGCCCTGGTGGTGCTGCCCGGCCCCCGCGCGGCGGTGGCCGACGCCGATGGCGCGCGGCAGATCCGGCCTCCTTCGGCGCGCGACCTGTTCGAAAGCGGGCCCGTGCTGGTCGCCCATGCGGGCATGACCGCCAAGCGGCTTGGGCTGCATGCGCCACAGCGCAGCCCGCGCTGCCTCGACGCCCTGGAGCTGTGGGCCTTCGTGCGGCCGGCGCAGTTCTGCGCGCCGTCGGCGGCGGGCCTGGCCCTGGCGCTGGGCCTGCCGGAGCCGCGCGGGGCGGGCGAGCAGGCGGCGACGCTGCGCGAGGCCTGCGGGCGGCTGCTGCACGAGCTGGCGACGGCGCCGTGGCCCTCGCGCGAGGAGGTGCTGGCCATCGCCGAGACCCTGGCGAGGGGCGGCTGGGCCTGGGGGCCGGCGACCATCGGGGCGCTGCGTTCGGCGCCGGTGGGGAACATGTTCCGCGGCTCGGGCCTCGACGTCTGGACCCGCACGGCCGAGTGGGAGGACCAGGCGCCGCTCGGCGAGAGCGGGACCAAGCCCATCGATCCGCATGCCGCCGCCGGGCGCCTGGCCGATTTGCTGGGGAAGGCCGGGTTGACAGAGGCGCGGCCGACCCAGGCGCTCTACGCCACCGAGGCGGCCTTCGCCTTCCAGCCGCGCGAGCGGGAAGGCGAGCCGCAGATGATGCTGGCCGAGGCCGGCACCGGCGTCGGCAAGACCCTGGGCTATCTGGCGCCCGCCTCGCTGTGGGCCGAGGCCAATGGGCCGGCGGTGTGGATCTCGACCTACACGCGCGCCCTTCAACGACAGATCGAGCGGGAGAGCCGGGCGCTCTATCCCGATCCGGCGGTGCGGGCGAAAAAGGCCGTGGTCCGCAAGGGACGCGAGAACTACCTCTGCCTCCTGAACCTGCAGGAGATGGTCAACACCGCCCAACTCGGCGGGGCGGACCTGATCGGCGTCGGCCTGGCCGCCCGCTGGGCGCGGGCGACGCGCGACGGCGACATGACCGGCGGCGACTTTCCGGCCTGGCTGCCGACGCTGTTCTATGTGGCGCCGGCCTCGCAGGGTTCGGCCCAGAACCTGGTCGACCGGCGCGGCGAGTGCGTGCACGCCGGCTGCGTGCACTATCGCGCCTGCTTCATCGAGAAGGCGGTGCGGGCCTCGCGGCGGGCCGAGCTGGTGATCGCCAACCATGCCCTGGTGATGACCCAGGCCGCCTTCGACGGCGCCCGCGCGGCGCGGGGGCAGAAGACCGACGTGGAGACGACGACGCTGAAGCGGATCGTCTTCGACGAGGGCCACCACCTGTTCGACGCCGCCGACAGCGCCTTTTCGGCGGCGCTCTCCGGGGCCGAGGCGGCGGAGATGCGGCGGTGGATCCGGGGGCCGGAGAGCCGGGGGCGTCGCGGGCGGGGACTGGAGATCCGGCTCTCGGACATGATCGGCGACCGCGAGGATGCGCGGCGGGCGCTGGACGACGTGATCCGCGCCGCCTCGGTGCTGCCGGGCGAGGGCTGGAGCGGACGGATCGCGCCGCCGGACAGCCAGGCCAATCCCATCGGACCGATCGAACACTTCCTGGTGGCGGTGATGGAGCAGCTGCGGGCGCGCGCCAATCCGTCCGACATCGGCCAGGAATGCGCCGCGCGGCCGGCCACCGATCTGGTGCGCCAGCACGCCGCCGAGGCCGCACGGGCCTTGGGCTCCGTCGAGGCGCCCTTGCTGGCCCTGGCGCGGCATCTGGAGGATGTGCTCGATGAGGAATCCTCGACGCTTGGGGCTTCGGAACGCGCTCGGATCGAGGGGGCCTTGCGCGGGCTCGACCGGCGGGCGCGGATGACCCTGCCGGCCTGGCGCTCGATGCTGCGAGCCATCGACGAGGACGCCGAGGACGATCCCGATTTCGTCGACTGGTTCGACGCCACCTTCCTCTACGGGCGGGTGGTCGACGCCGCCTGTCGGCGGCACTGGGTGGACCCGAGCGAGCCGCTGACCGCCGCCGTCATCGCCCCGGCGCACGGGGTGCTGGTGACCAGCGCCACCCTGGCCGACGAGAGCCTGGACGACCCCTTTGCCCTGGCCGAGATGCGCACCGGCGCCGCGCGACTGCCGGACCGGCCGAAGACCCTGCGACTGCTCTCGCCCTTCGACTATGCGGCCAACGCCAAGGCCCTGGTGGTGACCGACGTCGCCAAGGACGACGCCCGCCAGGTGGGCGCCGCCATGCGCGAGCTGTTCAGCGCCGCCGGGGGCGGAGGGCTGGGGCTGTTCACCGCCATCCGCCGCCTGCGCGCGGTGCACGAGCAGATCGCCGGGCCGCTGGCCGACCGGGGCATCGCGCTTTACGGCCAGCATGTGGACCCGCTGGAGGTCGGCGCCCTGGTCGACATCTTCCGCGCCGAGGAGGACGCGTGCCTGCTGGGCACCGACGCGGTGCGCGACGGGGTGGACGTGCCCGGGCGCTCGCTGCGGCTTCTGGTGTTCGATCGGGTGCCCTGGCCGCGGCCGGACCTGCTGCACAAGGCGAGGCGCGCGCGGTTCGGGAACAAGACCTATGACGACTCCATCGCCCGCGCCCGCATCTCACAAGCGTTCGGCCGTCTGATCCGCCGGGCGGACGACAAGGGGGTGTTCGTGATGCTGGACGCCGCCGCGCCGACGCGGCTGTTCAGCGGATTGCCGCCGGGCGTGGAGGTGCAGCGCGTCGGCCTTGTGGACGCCATCGAGACGGTCGGTGAGTTCCTCAAGGCTTGACTTGGGCGGAGCAGGTGCGGCCTGCTGACCGGATGGCCGTTTCCGACACCTTCGCCGTCCTGGGCGATCCGACGCGAAGGCAGATCGTCGCCTTCCTGTCGGATGGTGAGTATCCGGCGGGCGAAATCGCCGATCAGTTCAACGTCAGCGCCCCGGCCATCTCGCAGCATCTGCGCGCCCTGCGCCTGGCCGGGCTGGTCAGCGTGCGGCCCAATCGCCAGCAGCGGCTCTATTCGGTGAACCACCAGGCGCTCGGCGAGGCGGCGGTGTGGTTGATGCGGATGGGCGGCTTCTGGAACGAGCGCCTGGCGGCGATGGACGAGGCCGTAACGAAGACGTAGCCTTTGGCCCGCAAGGTTAAGGACATGATTCAAAAGTCATTTCCGTTCGCCGCCATCCTCGCCCTGACAGCGACCGTCGTTCAGGCGCAGGAATATGTGCGGCCCGATTGCCTGGGCGTGGTGCAGCCCTCGGCCGGGCTGAAGTTCGACACCCCCATCCACGCGACCTGGTATCGCCGTTTCTGGACAGGCAGCTGCAAGAACCTGCCGATGATGCAGTGCATGCCGGGCAATCCGAACTGGAACGACGTGGTCGGCAAGCTGGTGAAGCGGGGGCGGCCGGACCAGGCCGCGGCGATCACCTCGACCGCATGCAAGATGGGCCAGACCATCGGGCAGGAGTGGTCGCGCGAGAAGGCCGTGCGGCGGATCAACACCGACGACCTCAAGGCCTACATGACCACGCTCGATGGGGCGCCGGACGTGACGACGGGGCTCTCACGGGTTGAGCTGAGGGTGAGGGCGGCGATGGCGGCCGCGCGGCCGTGAGGTTGGCTGGGCGCCGAGATGCCGAAGGTGAAGCTGGAACGTCGAGACTCGGAGAAAACGCCAAGTTTTCAGACCGTGAGCAGAAAGCTCAATTCTCTTTCCAGCTCAACCAATCCCAGGTGTCCGGCGCGGCCCGCTCTTTGCCGTCTGGCGCACCTACGACGGGGCTTGTTGAACCGTAGGCTCCGCCGATTTCCTCGAACCAGAGAACATCGTGGAAGCGAGCGTCGCGGCTGAGCGCCTCTGTCACAGTCTCGAGGACTGCGGCCTGGAAGCGTTGCAGGTTTGGGCGAAAGGCGAGGAACGCGCCGCCGATGACCTGCAACGTGAAGAACCTGCCGAGGTCCGAAAGTCTCAGACAGAGGTTCTGATCGCCAGCCACGTCGAACTCCCAACCAAGTTCGGCGAGGTGCTCGGGCTCGCTCACGCTGTAGCCGGCATCACGCAGGGCTTGGGCTATGACTCGAGAGACGCCTTGGCCCCCGAACTGGATGATGTTGTCGCCGGCTTCATCTTCGATCTGATCGTCAGGCAGGTCGCTGGTGAACGCGCCGAGTTGAAACACTTTCATTAGTCTCTCCCCCTTCTCGTGGAGTAAGCAACCCCACCCGTCGCGGCGCCAAGACCTCCCATGCGGGCCTTCAAAGGACCGGGCGCGCCATGGAAGGCAGTCGCAAGGGGCCCGTAGCGCTTCAAGCCCGACTGACTGAACTTCCAGCTTTCACCCTTGAATTGGTCCGGCACTCGCGCGCCAGAGAACTTGTCGTCCCTTAGGGCATGTCCTTCATAGAATTCGCCACGCTGGATGCCCTGTGGCTTCCAAACATTGAACTCGCTGTCTCGAAATTTCGCCGGAGGGTTCATTCTGCGAGGGACGTAGTGCGATCCCATCCCCTCGTAGGGCTGAGCCAGATACTCGGCTAACTCCGGCGAGGCCCCCTGTGCGATGTACTTCGCAGGAAGCACCCGGCGCACGGCCATCGCGTCGCCGAGTCTACCGGCGGATTTGGCGAGTGGGCCACCAATGGCCAATGACGCGACGTTTGCTCCAACCTCGCCTTGGTTCATCCCGATGGCGAACCGGCGTTTGAGTTCATCAGACGTGTTGCCGGCGGCGGGCGAGGCGCTGGGGACAAGGGCGACCTTCGCGGCGTGCAGGCCGGTTTTGATATCGTCTGCAACGCCCTTTGGGTTCGCCACACCCTTTGCGACGTAGCGGCCCGCGTCGATGCCTAGCTGAGCCAGTTCGAGCCCAACCGGTGTACGGCCTGTCGCGAAATCCTGCCCTGGGTTTGCCAGGCGCTGCACGACCTCCGCAGCGTCCACGAGGCCTTTCGCCATATGGTAGCCGCCACGAACAACGCCCGCTCCTGCACCAGCAATGTTCGCTGCGGCCATGGCGGCGGATCGATGCTCCGGATGTTCGTCAACATAAGCGGCGATGCCTGAACGAGCACGGCCGGCGATTCCGCCTGAACCTTCATGCTCGGGTCTGACGAGCGGGCCAAAGACCTTTGCGCCGCGCGTTGGTTGATCCGACTTCGTCGGTATGCGCGCACGACCTTGCACAGGCGGATTAGCCATCCTTGGATTTCCTACTCATGGGATTGCGGCGCGAGCATGCGCGGCGGATAGCTTCAGCTTAACAGAACGCTGGTTCTTTGCATAGAACAAAAAGCGAACATTGGCGTGGCGCTAGGCTCGCTGAGGGATTGCTTTGCGTCTTCCGATAGGCCGGCTTGCCGGTGCTCAGAATGACGACCGCTAATCGTGTTTAGGGGCCAACGATCCCTTAGTTCTTCCGCCCGAAGTTCGGCTCGGCGCTTTCCTGGCCGAGTTCGATCAGGCCGCGGCGGAGGGCGCGGGTGCGGGTGAAGTGGTCGTGCAGCTTGTCGCCCTCGCCCCAGCGGATGGCGCGCGAGAGGGTCTGCAGGTCCTCGGTGAAGCGGCCCAGCATCTCCAGCACCGCCTCCTTGTTGGTCAGGAAGACGTCGCGCCACATGGTGGGGTCGGAGGCGGCGATGCGGGTGAAGTCGCGGAAGCCGCCGGCCGAGAACTTCATCACCTCGCTCTCGGTGACGTTCTCCAGGTCGTTGGCGCTGCCGACGATGGTGTAGGCGATCAGGTGGGGCAGGTGGCTGGTGACGGCCAGGACGAGGTCGTGGTGACGCTCCTCCATCAGCTCGACGTTGGCGCCGAGGGCGCGCCAGAAATCGGCCAGCCTCTCGACGGCGGCCTTGTAGTCCGGCTGGTCCTTGCGGTCCTCCAGCGGTGTGATGAGCGTCCAGCGGTTGCGGAACAGCTCGGCGAAGCCCGCGTCGGGGCCGGAGTGCTCGGTGCCGGCGACGGGGTGGCCCGGGACCACGAAGACACCCTCTGGCGCATGGCCGACCATGGCCTGGGCGGCGGCGTGCTTGACCGAGCCGACGTCGGTCAGGGTCGAGCCGGGTTTCAGATGCTCGGCGATCTCGCGGGTGACCGCGCCGATGGTCAGCACGGGGGTGGCGATGATCACGAGATCGGCGCCCTCGACCGCCTCGGCGGCGGTCTCGGCGACACGGTCGCCGAAGCCGATCTCGCGGACGCGGGCGCGGACCTCGGGGCTGGCGTCGAACAGCACGACGTCATCGGCGGCGGCGAACGCCTTGGCGGCGCGAGCGATCGAGCCCCCGATCAGGCCGCAGCCGATGATGGCGATGCGCGGGTAGATGGCCGTCATCCCGCCAGGAACCCGCTCAGGATATCGATGACTGCACGGTTGTGCTCCTCGCGGCCGATGGTGATGCGCAGGTGATCCGGGAGGCCGTAGTTGCCGACGGCGCGGACGATGTAGCCGCCGCGTTCGAGGGCGGCGGCGGCCTCGACGGCGGTGCGGCCCGGAGTCTGCGGGAAGGCGACCAGCACGAAGTTGGCCTGTGAAGGCGTGACCTCAAGGCCGAGGCCGCCGAGCTGCTGTGTCAACCAGCGGCGCCATTGCACGACGTGATCGTGCGACTGTTGCTGGAAGGCGACGTCGGCCAGGGCGGCGACAGCGGCGTCCTGCGCGGCGATGGAGGTGTTGAACGGCGGGCGGATGCGATCGGTCGCGTCGGCGATATGCGCCGGGCAGTACATCCAGCCGATCCGCAGGGAGGCCAGGCCGTGCAGCTTGGAGAAGGTGCGGGTGACGACGACGTTCTCGGCGGTGCGCGCCAGGGCCAGGCCGTCGTCGAAGGAGGGATCGTCGGCGAACTCGGCGTAGGCGCAGTCGATGACCAGCGTCACGGTGGGCGGCAGGCCGGCGTGGAGGGCGGCGAGTTCGTCGCGGGTCAGGAACGTGCCGGTCGGGTTGCCGGGCTGGGTGATGAAGACCAGACGCGTGCGCTCGTCGACCTCGGCCAGCACCGCCTCGACGCTGATGCGGCGGCCCGGCTCGGCGGCGAAGCGCACCTCGCCCTGGCAGGCGCGGGCGCCGATGGAATAGGCTCCGAAGCCATACTCACCCATGACGATGTTGTCGCCGGGCTCCAGGAAGACCTGGTTCAGCAGGTGCAGCACCTCGTCGGTGCCGTCGCCGAAGACCAGGCGCTCGGGCTCGAGATCGAAGGCCTGGGCGATGGCGGCGCGCAGGGCGTTGGCGCGGCTGTCCGGATAAATGTGCAGGCTGTCGGCCGCGGCGAGATAGGCGGCGCGCGCGGCGGCGCTGCTGCCGAGAATATTTTCGTTCGACGACAGCTTCACCGGATCGGCGACGCCGTCGATCTTGGCCTTGCCGGGCACGTAGGGGCTGATGGCGAGGATGCCGGGCTTGGCTTCGGGACGCGTCGCGTCGGCGCGGGATTGCAGGTCACTCATGGGAGCGGCTTTACACGTCGAACGGCGCGGGCGCAGCCCCGATGACGCCGGTGAGCGAACCGGGCGCGCGCGCCAGGCGCTCGTCGCCATCCATGTAGAAGCCGGCGAGGGCGAAGAGCTTCAGACCGCCGACGTCGGCCAGCAGATTGGCGGCGACGCCGTCGCGGCCGAGGGCCTCCTCGATGGCGGCGGCGGGCTTGGCGCTGTCAGTGACCCAGAAGGTCTCGTCGGCGCCGGTCGGCTCGACGGCGACCTCGGCGACCGCGAGGGCGGCGTTAGGCCCCCAGGCCGAGAGGCAGGGCAGGGCGGCGAACACCTTCAACTGCGGGGTCACCAGCATGCGTCCCCACCAGGCTGTCTCGGCGGCGAGGCTCAGGACCGCGACCCCGCCTTGCGTGCGGGCGGCGGCGAGGGCGTCCTCGGCCTTGCCGACCGGATACATGTGCGGCGCGACGCCGAAGCGGTTGCGGGCCAGCTCCAGGGTGCGGGCCTGGGCGTGGCCGCCGTAAACCGAAACGTGGAAGGGACCCTGGCGAGCAAGGCTGTCGGCCATCAGCTCGCGCCAGATCTTGATCAGCAGCGCGGGGGTGACCGAGAAGCGCTCGCGCTCCAGCAGCTTGCGGATCACCTGGGCTTCGCGGGCGGGGCGCAGGCCGAACTTGTCGCCGTCGCCGGCCGCGCGCTTGGCGGCGGCGACCACGGTGGCGAGCGTCGCCCGCTCATCGATAAGGGCATGAAGTTGCGTGTCGATGGCGTCGATACGCCATCGAACCTCTTCCAGCGAAGGCGATGCGCCTTCCTCGGCCATGATCGTCCCCCGATCTGTGAGGCAGCGGACCATAGAGACGCCGCGTACGGCGTCAAACGCTCAGTACACTCTGGGCGCCGGGCCGACCGAGAGCGGGCCGATCAGAGTCTGGCCGCCGTCGAAGGTGAGGGTGGCCTGGGCGTCGCCGCCGGCCATGGCCGAGGCCGCGGCTGCCGCCGCCGTCGCGCCGCTGAGCGGGGCTTCGCGCAGGTCGACCTCCAGCTCGCCGCGGATGCGCCCGTCGGGGCCCACGGTGAGGGCGCCGGCCTTGCCTTCGGCCACCGCGTCGCCGGCGGTGATGCTGGCGTTGCGCACGCTGATCGCCCCGCCGGCCGCCGTCCAGGCGCGGACGGCCTCGGGCCAGTTGCGGCCATGGAACGCGCTCATGTGGCCGAGGATCGACTCCCAGTTGGCGGAGATCGGGCGATCCTGGGCGACGCGGGCCAGCAGGCCGGTCAGCTCGGTGCGGGCGTTTTCGACGCGGAACAGCAAGGCGGCTTGGTCGTCCGGCCCGGGGCGCAGGTTGAGGTCGAGGCGCTCGGCGGTCTGGAACGGATAGGGCGCGGCGCCTTGTTCGCGGGCGAAGGTCAACTTGCGCCCCTCGACGACGATGTTCGGCGGACGCTTGTCGAAACCCGAGACGCTGGCGCGCAGGAGTTCGCCGCGCACGACCACCGCGCCGCTGGCGGGGCGGATCAGACGCACGCCCCCGGGGGCCACCGCGGTCCAACGGCCAAGGGCGTAGACGGCGGCCTCGGCATGAAGCTCCGGCGCCTCGAGCGCCCAGCCCGAAGGCTCGGCGATGCGGACATCGTTCAGCTTCGCGTCCAGGCGGAATGGATAGCCGGCGACGCGGCGCGCGCTCCAACTGACCTGGTAGCCCTGGTCGCGCAGACCCTGGGCGGTGACCTCGATCTGCCGCATGGTCGCGACGCGCAGCCATACCCAACCGGCCGTCCAGGCCAGGGCCACGAGCAGCAACAGGATGTAAGGAGCGAAAAGCCACCTGCGTCGATGGGGTTTACGGGGCAGGTCGGCGTCGGGCAGGGTCAAGCGAGGAGTTCCTGGAGCGGCGATGAGCGAGCGGGCGGGCGATCACTGGGTCTACGGTTATGGATCGCTCATGTGGCGCCCTGGGTTCCCCTGGCAAGAGCGTCGCGGCGCAACCTTGCACGGAAGGCGGCGCGCCTTCTGCATCTATTCGGTGCATCATCGGGGCACCCCCCAGCGGCCGGGCCTGGTGCTGGGCCTGGCGCCGGGCGGCGCGGCGCGGGGCGCGGCCTATCGCGTGGCGGAGGCGGATTGGCCCGAGGTCTACGCTTATCTCCGCGAACGCGAGCAGCCGACCGAGACCTACGTTGAGGCGCGAAGGGCCGTGCGGCTGGATGACGGTCGCCGCGTCGAGGCCCTGACCTTTCTGTCGGATGTGCATCACCCGCAATGGGCGGGCGCCCTGTCGATCGAACGGCAGGCGGAGCTGATCGCCGGAGCCTCGGGGCTGTCCGGCCGCAATGTCGACTACCTGCGCGACCTGGTGGAGCACCTGCGCCAGGACGGCGTGAAGGACCGGGCCATGGAGCGCCTGCTGGCGATGGTCGAGGCGCGGGAGGCTTCCTGAGAAAACACCGCTCACCCCCGCGAAGGCGGGGGCCCAGGTGTTTTATCGATGGGCGCTGCGGATTTCAGAAAAAGCCTGGGTCCCCGCCTTCGCGGGGATGAGCGGGATTAAAGCTTGTCCGCGATCAGCTTGTTGGTGGCGGTCTCGGTGACGTCTTCCAGGCGCGCCATGAACTCGGCGCGCTTCAGGCCGGGCGGGATCGGCGGTAGGAATTCGAAGACGATGGTCCCCGGGGTGATGCTCATGCCGCGATGGCTCCAGTGGGCGCCGGAATTGGTGGCCATGGGGATGCAGGGCAGGTCGAGGGCGCTGTAGAGGGCCGCGACGCCGGGCTTGTAGTCGGGTGGCGTTCCCAGCGGGCCGCGCGTGCCTTCCGGGTAGATGATCACCTTGCGGTGGTCGGCGATGCGGGCCTTGGTGTCCCTGACCAGGGCCTTGAGGGCCGAGGCTTGGCCGCCGCGATCGAGTGCGATCATCTCGCCGGCCAGGGTGTACCAGCCGAACAACGGCAGCTTGGTCAGCTCTTCCTTGAGCACGAAGCACGTCGCGTCGACGAAGGTGAAGGGCGCGACGGTGTCGATCATCGCCTGATGCTTGGCGGCGATCAGGGCGGGCTGGCCGACCGGCGGCAGGTGCTCGCGGCCGCGCACCTCGATCTTCACGCCGCCGAACAGGCGCAGGCCCAGCAGATTGCCGTGCGACCAGATCCGCAGACCCTTCACCACGGCGCGCGGGCCGAGCAGGAAGGTGAACAGGCCGACGGTCCCGTAGATCAGCATCCACAGGTAGAACCAGATGGCGAACAACAGGGTGCGGGGGGTCACTGGGGGGCTCCGGCTGTCGAGGCGGCGTTCGGCAGCGGCTTCTCGGCCTGTTCGACGTTGACGCCAAGCTTGCGCAGACCCTCGCGGCAGAGGATGGCGAGGTACTTCGAATACTCTAGCACCATCCGGCGTTGACCGCTGCGGGTCTCCCTCCACCGGCGAGCGTCGAGGGGCTCGGTGGCGACCGGGTAGGGGTGGAAACGGGCCTCGGGCATCGCCGAGCGCAGCTCCAGCAGGGCGCGAGGCATGTGGTAGTCGGCGGTGACCACGATCAGGTCGTCGTAGCCCTGGCCGCGCGCCCACTCGGCGGTCTCGCGGGCGTTGCCGATGGTGTCGGCGGCCGTGAAGCCGAGGTCGACACAGCAGTCGTAGAGGCTCTTGCCGGCGCGAGTGACGCCGCGGATGTCGGCGCGGGTGGCGTCGCGGTTGACGCCGCTGACCAGCAGCCGCCGGCCCTTGCCGTTCTCCAGCAACCGGGTGGCGGCCTCGAGGCGCACGTTGGAGCCGCCGGTGAGGGAGACGATGGCGTCGGCGACCGCCGGCTCGGGCGCCGGCGTCGAGCGCTGCACGCGGCCGGCGAAGGCCAGCAAGCCGGCGCCCCACACCAACACCACGATCAACACACCCGCCAGCAGCTTCACGTCATCTCCCCAAGCAGCCTCGCGGCCGCGGCCCGCGCCGCCAGGGCCGCCACCAGACCGGCGACGATCGGGCTGGGCACGGTGGCCAGAAGGTCGCTCCAGGCGAGCGGCAGCACGGGCGTGAAGCCGCCGCCCCCGCCGGCCAGGCGCGCGACGGCGGCGATGATGGCGGCGGCGGCCCCGCCCAGCAAGCCCGCGGCGGCGGCCATGGCGCCGAAGCGCACGGCGAAGACATTGGCGATGAACGAGCGCCGGGCGCCGGACAAGTGCAGCACCTCGACCACGTCGCGGCGGGCGGTGAGCCCCGCCCGCACGGCGAAGACGACCACGGCGGCGGCGGCCGAGGCGATCAGCAGGAAGACACCCAGGGCCGACCAGCGCGCGACGCCGGCGGCGCGCTCGATGTCGCCGATCCAGAGGCTGTGGTCATCGACGGTGGCGTCGACGCCGGCGGTCTTGAGGGCGGCGCTGAGCGCCTCCGGCGGCGGCGGGGTCTTCGGGTCCAGATCGACGGTGACGAGACGCGGCACCGGCAGATCTTCGATCAGGGCGTCGCGGCCGATCCAGGGCTCGATCAGGGCGATCGCGCGCTCCTTCTCCAGGGCGCGGGCTTCGATGACGCCGGCGACGCCGGCCAGGGCCTCGGCGGCGCGGGCGGCCGACTGGTCCGGGCTCTGGGCGCCGGCCGAGCGGACGACGACGGTGGCCGAGCCGGAGAGCTGGCGCGTCCATCCGCGGGCCGCGCGGTCGGCCCCGAGGGCGGCGATGGCGGTGAGGCAGGCGAGGAAGCAAAGTGTGGCGGTGACGAACACCAGCGAGCCGTCGCGCGCGTCGCGCGGCGGCAGCAGAGGCCCGGGTCGCCAGCGGCTTGCGTCGAAGCTCATTGGACGAGCGTCCCGTTCTGCAGGCGCAGCACCGGTTGGCGGGCGCGGGCGACCAGCTCCTCGTCATGGGTGGCGATCAGCACCGTCGTGCCCAGCCGGTTCAGTTCGACGAACAGGCGCAGGATGCGCAGGGCCATGCGCGGATCGACGTTGCCGGTCGGCTCGTCGGCGATGAGGACGTCGGGCCGGGCGACGACCGCCCGGGCGATGGCCAGGCGCTGCTTTTCGCCGCCCGAGAGGGTGGCCGGCAGGGCGCCCATGCGTTCGCTCAGCCCGACCCAGGCCATCAGTTCGGCGACGTCGCCGCGATAGGCCGAAGGCTTGGCGCCGGCGATGCGCAGCGGCAGGGCGACGTTGTCGAAGGCCGACAGATGCTCCAGCAGGCGGAAGTCTTGGAACACCACGCCCAGGCGCCGCCGAAGGAAGGGCCGGTCGCCCGGCGCCACCTGCGAGATGTCGCGGCCGAAGAGTTCGACGCGTCCGCTGGAGGGGCCGTGCGCCAGGTAGATCAGCTTGAGCAGGCTGCTCTTGCCCGCGCCGGAGGGACCGGTGAGGAAGTGGAAGGAACCCGGCGCCAGGCTGAAATCGACGTCGCGCAGCGTCTCCGGCCCGCGGCCGTAGCGCATCGACACGCCTTCGAAGCGCACGATGGGAGACGTATCTGCCGCATCTGCGACGGTAGGGTTTCTGGACATGGAGACCGAAATCGGCGACCTCGATAGGGGAGCGGGAGCGTCCGATTCGTCGCCATGATACTGACCTGCCCCGAGTGCGCCAGCCGCTATTTCGTGGACGACGACAAGGTCGGCCCCGATGGCCGCACGGTGCGTTGCGCGGCCTGCGGGCGCCGCTGGACCGCGTTCAAGGATGCGCCGCTTGAGTTGACTGAAGCCCCGCCGAGCGGGGCGCTGGCCAGCGCGACGGAGTTTGTCGCCGAACCTGCGGCCGAAGCGCCGCCGCCGGTGAGCGAACTGCCGGGCGAGGCCCTGCCGAAGGTTTTCCGCGCCAAGGCGACCAATGAGAAGCGGGTGCGTGAGGCCGCGGCCACGGGCGTGATCTGGGCCGGGCTGGCGGTGTGCCTCGCGGCGATCCTGGCGGTGGCGGTGGTGTTCCGCGTCGAGATGGTGCGGCTGGCGCCGCGCACGGCCGGGGCCTACGCAGCGGTCGGCCTGCCGGTGAACAGCGTCGGGCTGGTCATCGAGCAGTTGAAGGCCGAGCCCTCGCTGCAGGACGGTCGGGCCGCCCTGACCGTCACCGGCGTGCTGCGCAACATCGAGGACCATGAGGTGCTCGCCCCGCCGCTGCGCGTCAGCCTTCTGAACCCGCAGGGCAAGCGGGTCGCGGGCAAGGTGGCGGCGGCGGAAGACCCGCGCATCCCGCCAGGCGAGGAGCGCCATTTCGCCGTGGCCCTGTACGACCCGCCGTCGACGGCCAAGGATCTGGAGATCGGCTTCGTGCTCGACGCCGGCGCCGCCCGGGCGGTGAAGGCGGCAGTGCATCCGCCAGCCCACAAGCCCGCCGAGGCCGTTCCGCAATTGCGGGGGTCGGCGGAGGGGGAGCACGCCGCGCCGGCTCCGGAAATCCACGACGCCCAGCCGCTGCCGGCCGAGGACGCGCACGCCCCGGCCGCCGCCGAGCACCACTGAGGTGGCGATGCGCGAGACTCCCGAGGTTCTGCTCTCCGAAGCCGAGATCGCCGAGACGGTGGCGCGGCTGGCGGGCGAGATCGCGCCGCGCATCGATGACGACACCGTGGCGGTCTGCCTGCTGACCGGGGGGCTGTGGTTTGCGGCCGACCTGACGCGGGCGCTCTCGCGGCTCGGCCGTCAAGTGCGGTTCGACGCCCTGTGGCTGGCGTCCTACGGCGACGAGCGGGCCTCCAGCGGGCGATGCGAGGTGCGGGCCGATCTGCAACGGCCCTTGGTCGGACGCCGGGCCCTGGTGGTGGACGATGTGTTCGACACCGGACTGTCGCTCAGCGAGGCGGCGCGATTGGTGCGCGACGCCGGCGCCAGCGAGGTGCTGACCTGCGTCTTCGCCGCCAAGCCCTGGCCGACCCAACGCGCGATCGAGCCGGACTTCGTGGGCTGGCAGGCGCCGAACCGCTTCCTGGTCGGTTACGGCCTCGACGCCGGTGGCCGGATGCGCGGCCTGCCGTTCATCGGAGCGATGGACTAACTGAACACCGCGGCGAGGTCGGTCTCGCCCATGATCCGCCACTCGCCGGGCGCGAGGTCGTCCGGCAGGTCGAGGCCGCCGATGCGGTCGCGGTGCAGCGTGTCGACATGGTTGCCGACGGCGGCGAACATGCGGCGCACCTGATGGTAGCGGCCTTCGTGCAGGGTCAGCAGCGCCTCGGTCGGCGACAGGACTTCAAGCTCGGCCGGCAGTAGCGGCTTCTCGTCGCCTTCCAACAGCAGTCCGCCGGCCGCGAAGGCGGCGGCCTCGTCGCCCCGCAGCGGGCGGGCCAGCGTCGCGCGGTAGCGTTTGGCGACATGCGACTTGGGGGCGATGATCCGGTGCAGCAGGGCGCCGTCGTCGGTCAGCAGAAGGAGGCCGGAAGTCTCCTTGTCCAGGCGGCCGACCGTGGAGATCGCCGGATCGCGCTGGCGCCAGCGGTTGGGCAGCAGGTCATAGACCAGTTCGCCGCTCTCCTTGTGCGAGCAGGTGACGCCGAGCGGCTTGTGCATCATCAGGGCGAGACCCGGCGGCGGGTCCATGGGCTTGCCGCGCACGGTGAGGCGTTGGGGAAGGTCGGCGGTGACGGCGATGCGCTGTCCGGCGTCGCTGAGGCGCTCGCCATCGAGCATGATCCAGCCGGCCTTGGCCATGCCCGCGACCTCCTTGCGGCTGCCGTAGCCGAGGTTGCCGAGCAGCCGGTCGAGCCGCAGGGTGGTCATTTGACCGCCTCGAACACCTTGTAGCCGCCCGGCGTCTCCTTCGGGATCACGCGGGAGAAGCACTCGTCGAGAATGGCCTCGTAAGGCAGGTGGCGATTTGCAACCAGCCAGCACGACTTGCCTTTGCGCAGACTCTGCGAGGCCTTGCGGATGAAGGCCTGGCCGAGCGAACGGTCCTCGTCGCCGCCATCGTGGAACGGCGGATTCATGACCACGAAGTCGAGGTCGGCGAGCGGTTCCTGACGAACGTCCGCCCAGCGGAAGACGGCGCGGGAGTCCTCGAGGTTGCGACGGGCGGCGTCGATGGCCCGCCGATCGATGTCGATCAGCACCAGTTCGCTGACCTTGGGCGAGGCCAGTACGGTGCGCGACAGAAAGCCGATGCCGCATCCGAAGTCGGCGCCGCGGCCGGCCAGCGGCGAGTGGCCGCCCGGCAGTTGGGCGACCAGAGCCTCGCTGCCGGGATCGATGCGATTCCAGCTGAACACGCCCGGCTGCGACCACAGGCCGATGTCGGCGAGGAACTGGGGTCCGCCCTCGGCGATAATGGCCTCAAGGCCCTCCGGTTTGGCGGCCGGCCGTTCGCAGCGGCAGATGCGATGGCCGCCCTTGGGGGTGTCGGTCACCTCGCAGCCGAACGCTTCCAGTTCACCGCGCAGGCGCAGGCCGCCGGCGTTCTTGGTGGCCAGGGCGGTCAGTTCGCCGCTGGGCTTCAGAAGCCGAAGGGCGTGCGCCAGCACATAGCGCCGCTCGATGGCGCCGGGCGGCGCGAGGACGACGAGCGAGTCGAAGGCAGCGCCGTCGAGCGCCTCCATCGCCTGACCGCCGGGCATCAAGGGCGACAGCTGCACGGCGCCCTGGGGGACGCCGACCAGCTTCAGCGGCGGCGAGCCGTAGACGCCGTTCAGGCCTGCCATGGGCCCTGGGTCTCGCGGGCCAGCATGTCGTCGTAGGTGGGGCGCGGGCGGATGACGGCGAAACGGTCGCCGTCGACCAACACCTCGGGAACGAGGGGGCGGCTGTTGTACTCGCTCGACATCGAGGCGCCGTAGGCTCCGGCGCTCATGAAGGCCACCAGATCGCCCGGCTGCATCGGCGGCAGCGGCCGGTCGCGGGTGAAGGTGTCGCCGGTCTCGCAGACCGGGCCGACCACGTCGTGGGCGACGGGTTGGGCGGCGGTCGGCTTCACCGGGCGGATGTCATGGAAGGCGTCGTACATCGCCGGGCGGATGAGGTCGTTCATCGCCGCGTCGAGCACCAGGAAGCGCTTGCCGCCATCGGGGCGCTGGTGGGTATGGACCACGGACGACAGCAGCACGCCGGCGTTGGCGGCGATCACGCGGCCGGGTTCGAAGGCCAGCTGCACGTCGAGACCGCCGAGCGTTTCCGCCAGCATGGCGGCGTAGTTCGCGGGCGCAGGCGGCTCGGGCTGGTCGAAGTAGGGCACGCCGAGGCCGCCGCCGAGATCGAGGCGTTCGACGCCGAGGCCCTCGGCGCGCAACTGTTCGACGAGGCCGCGCATCTTCTTGAACGCGGCGGCCATGGGGCCGAGGTCGGTGATCTGGCTGCCGATGTGGCAGGCGACGCCCACGGGCTTGAGGTGGGCGCTGTTGGAGGCGTTGGCGTAGAGCCGGGTGGCTTCGGCGAAGGAGACGCCGAACTTGTTGTCGGCCTTGCCGGTGGCGATCTTGGCGTGGCCGCCGGCGGCCACGTCGGGGTTCACGCGGATGGCGATGGCCGGGCGCGCGCCGACCTGGGCGGCGATCTCGGCGATGCGGATCAGCTCCGGTTCGCTCTCGACGTTGATCTCGGCGACGCCGGTCTTCAGGGCGAAGGCGATCTCGGCGTCCGTCTTGCCGACGCCTGAGAAGACGATGCGTTCGGGCGGCACGCCGGCGGCCAGGGCGCGCCGGACCTCACCTTCCGAAACCGTGTCGGCGCCGGCGCCGAGTTCGGCCAGCAGACGCAGGACGTTGACGTTGGGATTGGCCTTCACCGCGTAGGCGATCAGCGGCGAGCCCAGTTGCGGGTAGGCGGCCAGGGCGTCGCGAAAGACCGTGAAGTGCCGCCGGAAGGTGGCCGCGGAATAGACGTAGACCGGCGTTCCGACCGCCTCGGCGATGCGGGCGAGCGGGACGTCCTCGCAGGCGAGGGCGCCGTCCTTCAGTTCGAAATGGTTCACGTGCTGGCGCTTTATCGACCGGCGGGGCCCGAGCCGGGGAAGCCCGGGCCGGACGGGCCGCCGAACGGATTGGGATTGGTGCCCTGGATCGGCGCGCGCATCGAGGTGTCGTTGTTCGACGCCGGATCGATGTTCTCGCGATTGGTGCCGGTGACCGACGGGCGGTTGTTGTCGTTGGCGCGGGCGGCGGCGGCGCGCCGTTCGGCTTCGTACTTGGCCTTGGCGGCCTCGCCGAACATGGGAGCGGGCTGCTCGAGATCGCCCAGCTTGCCACAGCCGGCGACGCCGACCAGGGGCACGGCGAGGGCCAGGGCGAGGATCAGCGGGCGAGCGATCATCGAAGCAGTTCCTTCCAACGCGCGATCTGGGCGCGGACCTGATCGGGAGCCGTGCCGCCATAGCTCATGCGGCTGGCGACGGAGGCGGACGGGGCGAGCACTTCATAGACGCCTTCGGTGATGCGGCTGTCGAGTGCCTGCAGCTCGGAAAGCGGCAAATCCTCCAGACCGACGCCAAGCGCCTCGGCCCGCTTCACGGCCGCGCCGGTGACGTGGTGGGCCTGACGGAAGGGCAGGTCGAGGGTGCGGACCAGCCAGTCGGCGAGGTCGGTGGCGGTCGAGAAGCCGGCGCCGGCGGCGTCGGCCATGCGGGCGGCGTTGGGCGTCAGGTCGGCGACCATGCCGGCCATGGCGGCGAGGCACAGCTGCAGGGCGTCGAAGGCCTCGAAGGTGGGGACCTTGTCCTCCTGCATGTCCTTCGAATAGGCGAGCGGCAGGCCCTTCATCACCATGGCGAGGGTGGTGAAGGAGCCGAGCACCCGGCCGACCTTGGCGCGCGTCAGCTCCGCGGCGTCGGGGTTGCGCTTCTGCGGCATGATCGACGAACCGGTGGTGAAGGCGTCGGTCAGATTGATGAAACCGAACTGCGGCGTCATCCAGATGACGATCTCTTCGGCCAGCCGCGACAGGTGGGTCGCCGCGATGGTCGCCGCGGCCAAGGCCTCGAGAGCGAAGTCGCGCGAGGAAACGCTGTCCAGCGAGTTGGCGGTCGGCCGGTCGAAGCCCAGCGCGGCGGCCACGGCGTGCCGGTCGATCGGGAACGGGGAGCCGGCCAGGGCGGCGGCGCCGAGGGGGCTCTCGTTCATCCGGGCCCGGGCGTCGCGGAAGCGCGCGGCGTCGCGGCCGAACATCTCGACATAGGCCATCAGGTGGTGGCCGAAGGTGACGGGCTGGGCCGGCTGCAGATGGGTGAAGCCCGGCATCAGGGTGGCGGCATGCGCCTCGGCCTGGGCGAGCAGGGCGCGCTGCAGGGCGACCAGCTGGTCGACCGTGCGGTCGCAGGCCTCGCGGACCCAGAGACGGAAGTCGAGGGCGACCTGATCGTTGCGCGAGCGGGCGGTGTGCAGGCGGCCCGACGTCGGGCCGATCAACTCGGCCAGGCGCGCCTCCACATTCATGTGGATGTCTTCGTACTCGTCGCGGAAGGGGAAGGCGCCGGCGGCCATCTCGCCTTCGATGGCCTCGAGGCCGCGTTTGATCTCATCCGCATCAGCGCTTGAAATCACGCCTTGGCTGGACAACATCGCCGCGTGCGCACGCGACCCGGCAAGGTCCTGCGCGGCGAGGCGCCGGTCGAAGCCGATCGAGACGTTGATCGCTTGCATTAGATCGGCGGGCTTGGCGGAAAACCGCCCGCCCCACATGTTCTGTCCAGCGCCGGCGGTCGGCGGGGGCGGATCTTCGTCGGAGGGGATGGACATATGTCGGATACGGCTGAAACGGCGAAGGTGAAGCGGGCGGCGGGTCTGCGATGGGCCTTTATCGCGCTCGCCTTGGTCGGCGTCGCGGCGGTTCTATACGTCATCGTCTCGTCGAGTATCAAACCCAAGGGTGCGGTCGAGCTCACTGATCTTCAGCGCGGTCCCCTGCAGAAGCTGGTGGTGGCCAAGACGCCGACGCCGGCTCCGACGATCGGCTTCACCGACGCGGCCGGAAAGCCGGTGACCCTGGCCGACTTCAAGGGCCAGGTGGTGGTGCTGAACCTGTGGGCCACCTGGTGCGGGCCCTGCAAGGAGGAGATGCCGACGCTGGCCAAACTTCAGGCCGCCTACGCCGCGCAGCCGGTGAAGGTGGTCGCCCTCAGCGTCGACCGCGATCGCGATTTCGCCCTGGCCGACAAGATGATCGGCGCGCTGCCGCCGCTGACCGTCTATCGCGATCCCGGCTACAAGTTCGCTTTCGGCATGACGCCCCGCGCCGAAGGTTTCCCGACCACGGTTTTCTATGACCGCAAGGGCAACGAAAGAGCCCGGCTTTCGGGGGGCGCGGACTGGGCCAGCCCCGAGGCGCGAGAGCTGGTCGAGCGCCTGATCAAGGAAGGCTGAAGCGGCTCTTGCGGAGCGTGTTCGCGGAACGGAGTCGGCGGCAAAATCGGTTGACCGGCAGCGCTCCCCATGCGCACCTGACGCCCGCAATCCGGAGACTTGGGTCGCGGACGTTTCGATGCCGGGGGTCCACACCTCGGGACGCCTGAGAAGCGCTACCCCAGACGAGATGATTGTTATTACCGGGGCGATCCCGCGGGACCCCCTCTGAGGAACGCGCAAGGAGACGACGTCGCATGGCCACCGGTACGGTCAAGTGGTTCAACACCACCAAGGGTTACGGCTTCATCCAGCCTGAAGATGGCGGCAAGGACGTGTTCGTTCACATCTCCGCCGTGGAACGCGCAGGTCTGCGCAGCCTGAACGAAGGCCAGCGCGTCAGCTTCGAAATCAAGGACGAGCGCGGCAAGTCGGCGGCGGTCGATCTGAAGGCGATCTAAAGGGTTCGCCCCTTCAAGCACTTCTAGGCGGGCGCCGGTTCGAATGGATCGGCGCCCGTCGTCGTTTTGGCCCCGCCCATGACCGCGATCGATGCGTTCCACCTCGAAATCCTGACCCAGGAGGCGTTTCCACCGCTCGAGACAGCGCGCCTGGGGAGGTGGCGGTTGGCGGCGAGTTCGGGTCAGGCCGTGCGTATCAACGCCTGCTGGCCGCTGGGCGAGGCGGATCGCGACTTGCCGGCGGCGGTCGAGGCGGTGGAGGGCTGGTACGCCGCACGCAACCTGCCATCGCAGTTCAAGGTGGCGGAGGGCGTGGCCCCGGCGGGGCTGGAGGCTCTGCTCCTGCAGCGGGGCTACCGGATGACGGCCGAGACTCTTGTGATGGTCGGACCTGTCGCCGGGCGCGCCGATGCCGAGGTCGTGCTCGAACGGGCGCCGGACGAACGGTTTCTGACGGTCTTCACCGCCGCCGGCGGTGACGCCGCCGACGCCGCGGAGCGCGTGGCGGCCCTGGGGCGAATGCCGCAGCCGGCGATCTTCGGGCGGTTGGATGTCGATGGCCGCCCGGCGGCGATCGGAGCCTGCGTGGTGCAGGACGAATGGGCGGGACTCTACGCCATGCGCACCGATGCGCGGCTGCGGCGGCGGGGCTTGGCGCGCCGGTTGGCGGGGGCCCTGCTGGCGGCCGCCGGAGAGCTCGGCGCGCGGCGGTGCTATCTGCAGGTCGACGCCGACAACGCGCCCGCGATCGGCCTCTATGCGAGCGGCGGCTTCACTTCGGCCTACCGCTATCGCTGCTGGCGAAGGGCGGCCTGAAAAGAAAAAAGCCCGGCCGCGCGGGGCGGCCGGGCCAATGGCGTTCTGTCCGACCTTTAGGCGGTCGGCTTCTCGAACAGCTTCAGGTAGCGCATCCCCCAATAGGCGCCGTCGGTGGCGGCCTCGGTGGTGGTGAAGCGCACGAACTTGGCCGGCACCGGATCGAAGGCGAGGCTGTTGTACATGCTCTCACCCTTGGCCTGCTTGACCGTCTTCCAGGTCTTGCCGTCGGTCGAGACCTCCAGCTTGTAGCCGCGCGGATAGAAGGACATCTGACGCGGCGGCGTGAAGCGCGGCGGGGCGGCTGCGCCGGCGGCAGCCGGAGCAGCAGACGGGGCGGCCGCGGCCGGCGCAGCCGCCGGCGGCGGGTTGCGTAGGCGGCCGACGAGGCCCTGGTAGTCGATGCCGGCCAGGCGCACCGTCTTCGGCAGCTCGATCTGGTACCACATGCCGGGGGTCTGGGCTTCGCCGGTGGTCCAGCCCTCGAGAGTGAGGGCCGAGGCCGGGCTGGCGGTGCCGCCGATGACCACGGGCTTGTTGTGGCTGGCGGTGACCTTCCAGGTGGCGTCCGGCGTCAGGGCGTGGGCCTGAACCTTGTTGAGCTCGGCGTCGGTGTAGGGCTCGTTGCGGGCCGCTTCCTGCTTGCGGATGTAGGCGACCATCTCGGGGGTGATCATGGTGGCGTCGTTCGCCATGCCGTTCCGCAGGTAGGAGGCGACGGCGGCGATCCATTCGTCGTTCTGCTGGCGCTGCGGCACCATCACCCCGGCGGCGTACTGCTTGCCGTTGATCGGATCGGTGAGACCGCTCATCAGCACGCGCAGGACGTGCTCGGGGCTGCCCTGGCCGATGCGCGGGTTGCCGGCCAGAGCCGGGGCCATCAGGCCGCCGCCACCGTCCGCCGTGCCTTGGCCGTCGTGGCCGTGGCACTCGGTGCAGTTGTCGGCGAAGATCTGCGCGCCCTTCTCCAGCATCGCCACCTCGGCCGCGGTGCGGACCTGGGGGTTATCCTCGGCGAACGGCACGGTCGACGCCTTCGGCGGCGTGACGATGCGGTTGGCGATCAGCTGGATGCCCTTCTGCTGCCGCGCGGCCATCACGGCCTTGGCGGTTTCGACGGCGTCCGGGACCTTCAGGTACTGCATGGTCAGCAGGGCCTGGATGGCGACGCGCGTGTCGGCGTCGTTGGCGAGCTTCTTGTAGTCGGCGTCGAACGACTTATCGCCGCCGCCCTTGTAGAGCACCTCGCTGACGCGGATGCCCTGCTGGCGCAGCTGCGGGTCACTGTCGCTCATGAAGGCGCGGACGAGACCCGCGTCCACCGAGTTCAGGCCTTCCAGCGTCCACAGGGCGTGGATGCGGGCGAGCTTGTTGCTGTTCGAGGCGGCCATGGTCTTCAGGGCCGGGACGACCGACTTATCCTGACGCAGAACCAGCTGCTGCTGGGCGGTGTCGCGCCACCAGCCGTTCGGGTGGGTCAGGTGAGCGACCAGCTGGGCCGGGGTTTCCTGGAACATGCGCGGCTGGGTCGTGTCGCGTTGCATGCCCTGATAGGTCAGCCGCCAGATGCGCCCCATGCTGATGGCGGTGTCCAGCTTGTACTGGTTGATCTTGGCGCGGAGGTAGGTGCCGGGCTGGGCCCATTCCGCTTCCTGGATGATGCCGTGGTACATGTCGACGATGTACATGGTGCCGTCTGGCGCGGTCTTGGCGTCCACCGGGCGGAACAGCGGATCCATCGACTTGATGAATTCGGACTTCTCGGCCTGGTAGGGGTTCCGCAGCTGGGTCATCCCCTCCATGTCGACGGGGTGGCTGCGGCGCAGGATGCGGCCGACGACCTCGCCGTAGAAGTATTCGCCTTTCAGGTCGGCCGGCAGGCGGTCGCCGCGATAGACGGCGGCGCCGGCGCCGGCGCTGGCGTTGAGGGCGTTGCCTTCCGGCTGGCGCACCGCGTTCACGCCGCCCTGCATGTCGGCGATCTGGATCGGCGCGCCCCAGAGGGTGCGGAAGCCTTCTTCCAGTTGTTCGGGATAGGCGACGTTGCCGTAGAGGATCGGGAACTGGAAGTAGCTGGGCAGGCCGGTCGCGCCGCCCTGGAACCAGACCTTGCCGTAGTCGTCCTGCGAAAGGCCCCAGGCGGCGTTATTGGGCTCGATCGACTCCTTCTGAACACCGTTCGGCGTCCAGCGCACCCGCACCATGTTGTAGGTGGAGTACATCCAATTATCCATCGCCCAGGTCAGGTGGCTTTCCTGGTGTTCGACGTTGCCCGAGCGGCCGAGGCCGGTGACGAACAGCTCCTTCTTGTCGGCTTTCCCGTCGCCGTTGGTGTCGGTGTAGAGGAAGGTGTCGTTGGAGTTGGACTCCTTGGCGATCAGCTGGCCGTCGCCCATCGGGGTGACGAAGCGCGGGAAGATCAGGTTGTCGATGAAGGTGGCGCCGGTCTCGTAGACGCCGTCGCCATCCTTGTCTTCCCAGCGGCTGATGCGTGAGCGCGGCGTCAGTTCGTCCTTGGCGTCGCCGTCGAGCATGTAGGTGCGAAGCTCAAGCACATACATCCGGCCATTGGCGTCGAAAGCGATCTGGCCGGGCTGCTCGATCTGGGGATCGGTGAGCACCGGGGTCATCGAATAGCCCGGCTGCAGCTGGAACAGCTTCTGCTCCTCGGCAGGCCGCAGATGCGGCACCGGCGGCTTGGGCGACAGATCAACGCCTTCCAGCGGGTTGCGGCGCACCGGCGGGCCGGCGGGTGCGGCGGCCGGAGCGGCGCCGGCGGCGGGCGCGGCTGGCGGCGTCTGGGCGTGGGCCGAGTAGATCACGACGCCCACGAGGGCTGCGGCGATGGCGCCGCTCGTCAGGGACGAGCGGGAAAACAGCGAAGCACGTTTCATGATGCACGGCCCTCCTGGCGGCCGCGAGCGAAGAAATCGCTCTGCGAAATGGCGCGGCGGCGAGCGTCGCGCGCAATCTGACGGATAGAAGGGGAGGAAAAGCGGACACGCGCCTCCGAACAGGCGTGGCCGACGCAATGCGTCGCCGCCATCGCGGATGGCTCGCGTGTCGCCAATGGCATCCTCCCGCTCACCGCTTCTTTGCGAGCGGCTAAGTCGGGCGGGAAGGTTCGCCACCTAGCGCCCGTCGTCAAGGCGCTGGTCTGTCAATTGCGTCGGAACATTGCCCGGCCGCGGGGGCGGCCAGGCAATTCTCTCAACAGGTGATCGTTAAGCCGTCGGCTTCTCGAACAGCTTCAGGTAGCGCATGCCCCAGTGGGCGCCGTCGTCGGCCGCGGCGGTGGTGGTGATCCGCACGAACTTGGCCGGCACGGGGTCGAAGGCCAGGCTGTTGTACATGCTGGTCCCGGCGGCTTGCTTGATCGTTGTCCACGCCTTGCCGTCGGTCGAGACCTCCAGTTTGTAGCCGCGCGGATAGAAGGCCATCATCGGGATTTGCCGGCCCGGGACGGCGGCCGGACCGGTCGCGCCGCTGGCGTTGCGAGGACGGCCGACCAGACCCTGATAGTCGATGCCCGTCAGACGCACGGTCTTGGGCAGTTCGATCTGGTACCACATGCCCGGCTTCTGAACTTCGCCGGTGGTCCAGCCTTCGAGGCCGAGCGCCGCCTCGGGGTGGGCGGTGCCGCCGATGATCACCGGGGCGTTGTGGCTGGCGGTGACCTTCCAGGTGGCGTCCGGCGTCAGGGCGTGGGCCTGAACCTTGTTGAGTTCGGCGTCGGTGTACGGCTGGGTGCGGCCGGCCTCCTGCTTACGCAGGTAGGCGACCATCTCCGGCGTCACCATGGTGGCGTTGTTGGTCATGCCGTTGCGCAGGAACGAGGCGACGGACGCGATCCATTCGTCGGACTCGGCCTTCTGCGGCACCATCACCCCGGCCGCATAGCTGCGTCCGTTGATGGGGTCGGTCAGGCCCGAGAGCAGCACGCGGATCACGTGCTCCGGGCTGCCTTGAGCCAGGCGCTGGTTGCCGGCCAGGGCCGGGGCCATCAAGCCACCCGCGCCGTCCGGCGCCCCTTGACCGTCATGGCCGTGGCACTCGCCGCAGGAGTTGGCGAAGATTTCCGCGCCTTTCTCCAGGGTCGCCACCTCGGCCGCCGTGCGGATCGGTCGGTTGTCGCCGCCGCCTTCGCCCAGGGCGAGGTTGGCCGTCGGCGGGGTGATGATCCGATTGGCGACGAGCTGAATCCCGCGCGCCGGCTTGGCGGCTTGAACGGACTTGGCCAGATCCACCGCGCCCGGAACCTTCAGGTAGTTGGCGGTCAGCAGGGCCTGAATCTGGACGTTGGTGTCCGGGTCGTTGGCCAGCGCCTTGTAGTCGGCGTCGAACGACTTATCGCCAGCGCCCTTGTAGAGGCTTTCGCTGACGCGGATGCCCTGCTGGCGCAGCTGGGGATCGTTGTCCTTCATGAACGAACGGACCAGGTCGGCGTCGAGGCTGTTCAGGCCTTCCAGCGTCCACAGGGCGTGGATACGGGCGAGCTTGTTGCTGTTCGAGGCCGCCATGGTCTTCAGGGCCGGGACGACCGACTTGTCCTGACGCAGAACCAGCTGCTGTTGGGCGGTGTCGCGCCACCAGCCGTTCGGATGGCTGAGGAAGCCGACCAGTTTGGCCGAGCTGTCCTGGAACATCGTCGGCTTGGTCTTGTCGCGCTCCATGCCGTTGTAGGTCAGCCGCCAGATCCGCCCCATGCCGATGGCGGTGTCGAGCTTGTACTGTTCGATCTTGGCCCGCAGGTAGGTGCCGGGCTGGGCCCACTCCGCCTCCTGGATGATGCCGTGGTACATGTCGACGATGTAGATCGTGCCGTCCGGCGCGGTCTTGTTGTCGACCGGGCGGAACAGCGGGTCCATCGAGCGGATGAACTCGGACTTCTGGGCCTGGTAGGGATTGCTGACCTGGGTCAGGCCTTCCTGATTGGTCGGGTGAGCCCGACGCAGTACGCGGCCCACGACCTCGCCGTAGAAGTAGTCCCCCTTCAGTTCGGCCGGCAGACGATCGCCGCGGTAGACGTTGGCGCCGGCGCCGGCGGTGGTGCCGTTCAGCGAGCCTTCGCCTTCGCGCACCCAACGCAGGCCGCCCTGCATGTCGCCGGTGCCGATCGGGGCGCCCCACGGCACGTTGAAGCCTTCTTCCAGCGGCTTATCGTTGACGATGTTTCCGTAGAGGATCGGGAACTGGAAGTAGGAGGGCAGGCCGCTGGCGCCGCCCTGGAACCAGACCTTGCCGTAGTCGTCCTGGCTGACGCCCCAGGCGGCGTTGTTCGGGCCGACCGCTTCCTTCAGCGGGCCGTTCGGCGTCCAGCGCACCCGAACGGCGTTGTAGGTGGAGTACATCCAGTTATCCATCGCCCAGGTCAGGTGCGATTCCTGGTGTTCGACGTTTCCTGAGCGTCCGAGGCCGGTGACGAACAGTTCCTTCTTGTCGGATTTACCGTCGCCGTTGGTGTCGGTGTAGAGGTAGGTGTTGTCGGAGTTGGACTCCTTGGCGATCAACTGACCGTCGCCCATCGGGGTGACGAAGCGCGGGAAGATCAGGCCGTCGATGAAGGTGGTGCCGGTCTCGTAGACGCCGTCTCCGTCCTTGTCTTCCCAGCGGCTGATGCGCGAGCGCGGCGTCAGTTCGTCCTTGGCGTCGCCGTCGAGCATGTAGGTGCGCAGTTCCAGCACATACATGCGGCCGTTGGCGTCGAACGCGATCTGACCGGGCTGCTCGATCTGCGGATCGGTGAGCACCGGGGTCATCGAATAGCCCGGCTGCAGCTGGAACAGCTTCTGCTCCTCGGCGGGCCGCAGGTGGGGCACCGGCGGCTTGGGCGACAGGTCGACGCCTTCCAGCGGGTTGCGGCGCACCGGCGGCGCGGCGGGGGTGGCGGCTCCAGCGGCCCCGGCGGCGGGCGCGGCGCCCATGCCGCCGGCCGGCGGGGTCTGGGCGTTGGCCGAATAGATCACCACGCCGAGCAGGGCGGCGGCGATACCGCCGCTGGTCAACGACGAGCGGGAAAACAGCGAAGCGCGTTTCATGGTGCACGGCCCTCCTGATGGCCACGAGCCAAGGGCTCGCTGAGATTCTGGTTGTGGAAAGACGGGAGGGGCGCCGACGCCTGAGTCGCCCCGGCATCGGACGTCGCCGCCATCGCAGATGGCTCGCGTGTCACCCTTTCGCTCCTCCCGTCCGCCGCCTCTTCCTGAGCGGCTGGATCGGGTGACAACGTTTGCTAATCGGCTCAGCGCGTCAAGGCGCTGAATCCCCAATCATGTCAGAAGGATGCCCCTTGCACGGCCATTGTTCGGAGAAGCGCAAAACAGCTTTGTCAAGTGAAGCCAAGTTCTTTGCGCAGCCGCTCAGGCGCCATTCCGCCGGCGCGCAGTTCCGCCAGGGTCTCGGCCTTGTCGCGCTTGGCGAAGCGCCTTCCGTCCGGCCCCAGCAGCAGGCGGTGATGTCGGTAAGTGGGCGTCGGCAGGCCCAGCAGCGCCTGCAACAGGCGCTGGGTGTGGCAGGCTTCGAAGAGGTCGTCCCCGCGGATCACGTGGGTGATTTTCTGCAGGGCGTCATCGACCACCACGGCCAGGTGATAGGCGACGCCGAGGTCCTTGCGGGCCAGGACAACGTCGCCCGCGACCTCGGGCCGCGCGAGAATGCGACCGGTCTCGCCGTCTGGGCCGGAGCCTTCCTCCTGGAAAATGAGCTCTTCGAACCCGCCGAGCCGCGTCCGGGCGGCGTCCAATGACAGGCGCCAGGCATAGGCGTCGCCGGCGGCGAGGCGGCGGGCTTCCTCCTCCGGCGGCAGGGGCGCGCCGCGAAAGGCTTCGGGCAGGCCGTGCGGCGCGCGGCCGATATCCTCGGCGATCTCCCTGCGCGTGCGGAAGCAGCGGTAGACGAGGCCGGCGTCCCGCAGGCGATGCAGGGCGGCGTGGTAATCGGCGAGGTGGTCGGACTGCCGACGGACCGGCGTTTCCCAGTCGAGGCCCAGCCAGGCGAGATCTTCGAGCGCGCCCCTCTCGTATTCCGGTCGACAGCGCGTGGAGTCGATGTCCTCAAGCCGCAACAGAAAGTGGCCGCCGGCGTCGCGGGCGGCGGTCCAGGCCGTGAGGGCGGAGAAGGCGTGACCCCGATGCAGGCGTCCCGTCGGCGATGGAGCGAATCGCGTGACGAAGCCGGCGTTCAAACCGCCGTAGTCCGCGAGGTCTGGAAGACGCCGAGATGATCGAGCACCGAGGAGACAAACGCCTCCTCGCCGCCCAGGCTGGTCTTCAGGCCTTCAAGGCGCGGAAAGACCCGCATCTCCGCCAGACCATGCACCGCGCACCATACAGCGAAGGTGGCCAACTCCAGGTCCACGCCGGACACCGACTGGCCGGCGCGGCGGCGCACCGCCTTCTTGACGCTGTCGTAGGCTCCGCCGGCGTAGGCGGTCGGCAGGGCCTCCTTCTGCCGGATGCGTTCGTACATCAACTGGTAGAGGGCGGGATTGTCGCGGGCGAAGGCGACATAGGCCAGGCCGATGGCCGTGAGCGTGGCCTCGCCCTCGGCGTTGCGCGCCGCGGCGACGGCGTCGGACAGCGCCGTCCAGCCGCCCGAGGCGACGGCGTCGAGCAGGGCGTTCTTGTCGATGAAGTGGTGATACGGCGCGGCGGGACTGACCCCGGCCTCGCGCGCGACCGCGCGAAGAGAGAGCGCCGCGGCCCCCTCGGATTCCAGCAGTCTTCGGGCGGCTTCGATCAGAGCGCGGCTCAGATCGCCGTGATGATAGGCGCGGGGCGCGGGGGCGTCCGGAGGCCCGCCAGGCGGTGTGTCTTCTCGGTCACTCATGCGCACCCACGATCCAAACAGTGTTTGGCGATGTTGACATCGTCCAAATTCGGCCTAAGTAAGCGGCGTTCAAATGAACGCGGCGCAGTTTGTTTAGCGCCGTTCAGACTCAAGGATGTGTGTGATGCCTGTCAATAAGCTCGTGGCCTTTGAAAGCCTGTTCGACCGCGCCGTGGCTTTCCTGCTGCTCGGCCTCGGTCTCGCCGCCGCCGGCGCTACCGCTCTCATCGGCGCCTAAGACGCTGCAAGGTCGGACGAAATCGTCCGATCGCAGCGCAAGAAGCGGGTTGCAGAGCGGCCGGGCCGGTGGTCTGAGCGACGCGTGCGACCCAATCCTTTTCTTCCAGAAGCGCCTGAGGCAGCCCTGATCGCTGCGGCCCGGGCGCATTTGGCGGCCGACGATTCGGCGATGGCCCGAGTCGATGCGGTCACCCCCGCCTTCGAATGGCGGACCAGACCCGGCGGCTTCGCCGGTCTCGTCAAAATGATCGTCGAGCAACAGGTGTCGACGGCTTCGGCCGCCGCCATCTGGGCTCGCGTCGAATCCGGTCTGGGCGAAGTGGCCCCGGCCGCGGTTCTAGCGTTGGACGAACAGGGACTGAAGGGCTTCGGCCTGTCGGGCCCCAAGGCGCGCTACGTTCGCGCCTTGGCGGAGGCGGTCGACGCCGGCCTCGATTTTCCAGCCCTGCGCCATCTTCCCGACGATGAAGCGGTTCAAATCTTAACATCGCTTAAGGGAATCGGCCGCTGGACGGCCGAGGTCTATCTGATGTTCTGCGAGGGGCGGCTCGACGTCTTCCCCGGCGGCGATATCGCGCTTCAAGAGGCAATGCGCTGGGCCGACGGCGCCGCCGTTCGCCCGAGCGAGAAGGCGGCCTACCGGCGTGCGGAGGCCTGGGGGCCGTATCGCAGCGTGGCGGCGCATCTGCTTTGGCGATGCTACGGCGGGGTCAAGCGCGGCGAGATCGCGCCCTTTATCTAGCGCTTCGTCCTCTTAGGCGGATTTTCGAGGTTGCGGGCGACGCCCGCCAGGAACAGCGCCTTCAACGCCGCCTCGTCGATCGCCTCGCCCTCGCGGATGTCGATGGCCCGGCGCGTGCCGCCGTCGAGGCTGGAGTTGAACAGGCGCTTGGGATCGTCGAGCGACGCGCCCTTGGCGAAGGTCAGCTTCACGGCCGCCTTGTAGGCTTCGCCGGTGCAGACGAGGCCGGCGTGCTCCCAGACCGGAATGTTCCACTTCCACGATTCCTCGACCTGGGGGTCGGCCTGGTGGATGAGGGCGCGGATGCGAGCGAGGGTCTCGCCCCGCCAACCGCCGAGCGCTTCGACCCGGGCGTCAAAGCGCTCCTCGAAGGGGGCGTCGTCGGCGACGCTTTCGGTCGATTTGTGCATGACCTTAAGTCCTCACATTCGCTCGCCGGGGAGGGCGGCGGCCTGCCGAACCCAGTCGACGAACTGGGCCTCATCGAGCCCAGGAGTTTCATGGATGTCCAGATATCGGACATGAGCCTGTTTCGAGGGCCCGGGCGGCAGGGGATCGAGCCCCGCGCCGCGGAAGAAGCTGACCTTCACGTAGCGGTCGTAGCCGTGCAAACCGAGGAACCAGGTGCGGCCGTCCAGGCCGTAGAGCGGCGAGTTCCATTTCACGGCCTTGCGGACCTGGGGGACGGTTTCGACGATCAACTGGTCGACGCGGCGGACGACCGCCTGCTTCCAGCCCGGAGTCGCCGCGATGTAGGCCTGCACCGGCGCGTCGCCCTCACCCTTGGGGATCTGCGGGTTGCCGCCGGAAAGAAGCTTGGGCTGGTCGGTCATGTCGCCTCGTCGGCTCGCCGCCGCAGATTGGGCAGGGCGAACATATAGAGGCCCGTGACCAGCAGCAGGATCAAGGGGACGAGGGCCATCATCCCGACCCAGGCGGTCGGCTGCGGGTGCTTGAGGCCATAGATTTCGGCGATGTTGGCGGTGACGCCGAGGGTGAACAGGATCGAGATCCAGCGGTGAAACCGGCGGATGAAGCGGCTGGCGTTCATGGCGATGTCCTGAGGCTCGGGATCAGTCGAGACCGGCGGTGGTTTGCGCCAGCTTGTCGAGGAAGGCGTTCCAGCCGTGGAGGGCGCCGCCCAGGGCCTGTTTCTGTTCGGAGCGGAAGCCGGCCTGCTCCATGCGCAGGTGCGTGCCGGTGGCCGTCGGGGTGAGGGTGAAGGTGACGATGCTGCGGAGGTCGAACTTCGGGTCCTCGTTCACATGGTCCCAGCGATAGGCGAGGGTGCGGCCCGGCTCGACGGTGAGGACTTCGCAGTCCAGCACCCCGCCCCATTCGCCGCGCAGGTTGAAGTGGTGGCCGACGACGGGAGCGAAGTCGTTCTTCATCAGCCATTCCTCGATCAGGTGCGGCTGGGTGAGAGCGCGCCACAGGCGCTCGGCCGGAAAGGGGATGTCGCGTTCGACGACGACGCTGCGCGTCCCGGGCGGCGAGGCTGTGTCCGTGGCGAGGTCGGTCATTGGTCCATCCTTTTCAGCAGGTCTTCCAGATCGTCGAACCGGCTTTCCCAGAAGCCGGCCATCTGGCTGGTCCAGTCGAGCAGGGGGGCGAGGGCGCCGCGCTGGGCGCTGTAATGGGTGAGGCGTCCATCCTGACGATCACGCACCAGGCCCGCGGATTTCAGAACGCCGAGGTGCTTGGAGACGGCCGGTTGCGAGACGCCGGCCTGGGCGGTGAGGGCGCCGACCGTCTGCTCGCCGTCGCGGCACAGGCGCTCGAACAGCGCCCGGCGGGTGGGATCGGCGAGGGTTCGGAACAGCAAGTCCTGGGCGGTCGACATTTGACTGATAACTCGTCAGCTATGAATTGACCTATAACTATCGAGCTATGGGTTGTCCAGCGGCGTTGCGGCGGGCGGGACGCACCGCCATCTTCCGAGGACGCCGCCAGGAGTTCGCCGTGTCCGCCGATCCCGTCGTCATCGCCGCCTACGCCCGCACGCCGATGGGCGGCTTCCAAGGCGCGCTCTCCACCGTGAAGGCCACCGATCTCGGGGCGACGGCGGTGACGGCCGCGGTCGAGCGCGCGGGCGTCGATCCCGCGGCGATCGAGCAGGTTTTCATGGGCTGCGTGTTGTCCGCCGGCCTCGGCCAGGCTCCGGCGCGCCAGGCCGCCCTGGGCGCGGGCTTGCCGCTGGGCGTGCAGGCGACGACCGTCAACAAGATGTGCGGCTCGGGCATGCAGGCGGCGATCATGGCGCACGACGCCCTGGCGGCCGGCGCGGCCGAGATCATCGTCGCGGGCGGCATGGAGAGCATGAGCGGCGCGCCCTACCTGCTGGCCAAGCATCGCGGCGGCGCGCGCATTGGCCACGACCAGGTGATGGACTCCATGTTCCTCGACGGGCTGGAGGACGCCTACACGCCCGGCAAGCTGATGGGCGCCTTCGCCGAGGAAACCGCCCAGGCCTACCAGTTCGGCCGCGAGGCGATGGACGAATACGCCCTGCTGAGTCTGAGCCGCGCCAAGGCGGCGGTGGAGGGCGGGGCCTTCGAGCGGGAGATCGCGCCGGTCAGCGTTGAGGCACGGGGCGGGCCGAAGATTGTCAGCCACGACGAGCAGCCGCTGAAGGCCGATCCGGCGAAAATCCCGACCCTGAAGCCGGCCTTCGCCCGCGACGGCGCGGTGACGGCCGCCAATTCCAGCTCGATCAGCGACGGGGCGGCGGCCCTGGTGCTGACCCGCGCCTCGGTCGCCGAGCGGCTCGGCCTTCCGGTGGTCGCCCGGATCGCAGCCCACGCGGCCCATGCGCAGGAACCGGGGCAGTTCGCCACGGCCCCCGTGCCGGCGATGCGCAAGGCCCTGGCCAAGGCCGGCTGGAGCGTCGACGACGTCGATCTGTTCGAGGTCAACGAGGCCTTCGCCGTGGTGGCCATGGTCGCCCGGCAGGAACTCGGCATCGATCCGGCGCGTCTTAACGTCAACGGCGGCGCCTGCGCCCTGGGCCATCCGATCGGCGCCTCGGGCGCTCGCATCCTCGCCACTCTGCTGGCGGCGTTGGAGGCGCGCGGCGGCAAGCGCGGGCTTGCTTCCTTATGCATCGGCGGCGGCGAGGCGACCGCCGTCGCGGTGGAGATGGTGCGATGAGCGAGACTTTCAGCGACAACCAGGCGGCCAACCGCTTCGAGCTCGAAGTCGACGGCAAGCTGGCCTATGCCGACTACCGCCGTCGCGACGGCGAACTGGTGATCCCCTACGTTTACGCCGACCCCGCCCTGCGCGGTTCGGGGGCCGCCGACCGGCTGATGCGGCGGGTGAAGGCGACCGCCGACGCGGAGAACCTGTCGATCACCCCGATCTGCGGTTACGCCGCCGCCTGGCTTAGGCGTAACGCGCGCGACTGAGGCGCGGCGTTTACTTGCGGGCTTCCTGGAAAGCGTAGCCCAGCGACAGGATGAGTTGATCGCTCCAGGCTGGTCCGATGAACGAGAGGCCGACCGGCAGGCCTTCGACCCGGCCCATCGGCACGGTGAGGTGAGGATAGCCGGCGACGGCGGGCAGGGTGCTGGCCGAGCCGGTGAAGTGGTCGCCGTTGAGCATGTCGATCGTCCAGGCCGGCCCGCCCGTGGGGGCGATGAGGGCGACGGCGCCGGTGGCCTTGAGCACGCGGTCGATCCCCTCGGCGCCCGCGAGGCGCTTGGCGTCGGCCTTGGCCTTCACATAGGCGGGATCGGTGAGGCCGTCGGTGGCCTCGGCCTCGATGAACGTCTCCTGCCCGAACCAGCGCAGTTCGCGCGAGGCGTTGGCGTCATTGAACGCGATGACGTCGGCCAGGGTGCGGGTCTTCACCGAGCCCGGCTTGGTCGTGGCGAGGTAGGCGTTCAGGCCGACCTTCAGTTCCGTGAGCAGCACGATGTGTTCCGCGGCGTTGATCGGGTCCTCGTCGATCTTCGGCGCATCGACGATCTGAGCGCCCGCGGCGCGCAAGGTGGCGAGGGCGTCCTCGAAGACGGCGTCCGTGCCGCGCGAGTAGCCGGTGTTCCAACGCATGACCGCCAGCTTCACGCCCTTGAGCGCGTTGGGGTCGAGGCCGGCGAAGTAGTCCTTCTTGCGGGCGTCGGCTTCCTTGGTGGCCGGATCGGCGGGGTCGCCGCCGGCGATGACGCCGAGCACCCTGGCGGCGTCCTCGACGTTGAGCGTCATCGGGCCGGCGGTGTCCTGGCTGGAGGAGATCGGTACGATCTGCGAGCGGGAAACAAGGCCCACGGTCGGCTTCAGGCCGACGATGCCGGTCGCGGCGGCCGGGCAGGTGATCGAACCATCCGTCTCGGTGCCGATGGCGAAGGGCGCGAGGCCCGCGGCGACGGCGGCGGCGGACCCGGAGCTCGAACCGCAGGCCGTGCGGTCCAGGGCGAAGGGATTGCGGGTGAGACCGCCCACCGCGCTCCAGCCGCTGGAGGAATGATCGCCGCGGATGTTGGCCCATTCGGAAAGGTTGGTCTTGCCGAGCAGCAGGCCGCCGGCCTTGGGCAGGCGCGTGACGATCGGCGCGTCTCGGCCCGTGACGTTGTCGGCCAAGGCCAGGGAGCCTGCCGTGGTGGCCATGACGCCGTCGGTCTCGATATTGTCCTTCACGAAGAACGGCACGCCGTGCAGCGGGCCTTGGCTCTCGCCGGCGCGCCACGCGGCGTCGAGCGCGGCGAAGTCGACTTTCGGGGTCCATGCGATCACGGCGTTGAGCAGGGGCACGCCGGCCGGCGGCTTGTCCCAACGCTCCCGCTGGCGTTCGAGGAGCACCTTCACCGTCGAGGGCGCGATGGCCTGGGTCTGGGCGATGCTCAGCCGGGGATCGGCCGCTGGGTCCTCCGCGACCGGCGTCATGCGCGATTCGGACTGGGAACGGGTGGCCTGGGCCTGGGCCGCGCCGGCGACGGAAGCGGCGAGCAGGGCGGCGGCAAGAGCGGTGCGGATCATGGCGCGGAAGCTAGAGCGCCCCCTCGCGCTTGTCAGCCGCCGCCAGGCGATTCCGCGCACGAAAAAGGCCGCTCCTCGCGGAGCGGCCCGATTTTGTCGGCAAGGGGCGAAAGCTAGTGTTTCAGAGTCTTGATCGCGGCGTCCTTCAGAGCGCCGACCCCCTTCTGGACCTTGCCTTCGACCCGCTCGGCGGCCCCTTCGGCGGCGAGCCGGTCGTTGCCGGTCGCCTTGCCGATGCCTTCCTTGGCCGAGCCCTTGATGTCCTTGGCGGCGCCCTTGGCTTCGTCCTTATGCATGACGTTCTCCTGTGGTTTACGACGCCCGGGGAGTGGCGCCGCTTCGCTCTAGAGAGCGCTTCGGGGCGCGGGCAGTTCCTTGGAAATCAGGCTACTGCGCCGCGTACTCGGCATCGAGCGTGATGGTGACGTCGTCCCCCACCAGCGGGATGTAGGTGGTCATGCCGAAGTCGCTGCGTTTGATGTGGGCGGTGGCGTGAATGCCCGCGGCCTGGCCTTTGGTGAGGGGATGCGGCCCGAGGCCGACGATCACCGCGTCAAGCACGACGGGCTTGGTCACGCCATGAATGGTCAGGTCGCCCGCCACCTTGGCCGTCTTGGCGCCGACCACGGTCACCTTGGTCGAGGTGAAGGTGATGGTCGGGTGCTTGGCGACGTCGAAGAAATCGGGGCTGAGCAGGTGCTCGTCGCGCTTGCCGAAGCCGGAGTCGAGCGAGGCGACCTTGATGGTCGCATTGACCTTGCTGGCGGCCGGATTGGCTTCGTCGAGGATCAGGGTGGAGGTCACGTCCGCGAAGCGGCCCTTGCTGGTCGAGAAGCCGGCGTGGTCGATCGAATAGGTGACCTCCATGTGGGTCGGGTCGATCGCATAGGTCTTCGGCTCGGCCAGGGCGGCCGAAAAGGAGGCGGCGGCCAGCAGCGCGCCGAGGGTGACGGTCTTGAGGTTCATGGCGGGGAGGCCCTTGTTCTTGCGGGTCGCAATAGGCGACGGGTTTGAAGTAATCGTATCTAGTGCGATTACAATAAGGGGCGGCGAAAGAATTCCTGGCGACGGATTCAGCCTGTCTGAGCGGTCGCGCTAGCCTTTTGGCCCTCGCATCGCTACATCGCAGCGACCCCGAATTCCCAAGAGAGACGACGCCCGCCCATGGCCGCGCAGTACATTTTCCAGATGCAGGGCCTGACCAAGGCCTTCCCCGGCGGCAAGAAGGTCTTCGAGAACGTCTGGCTGTCGTTCTATCCGGACGCCAAGATCGGCGTGGTCGGCGTCAACGGCTCGGGTAAGTCGACCCTGCTGAAGATCATGGCGGGGCTGGACAAGGAATTCTCCGGCGAGGCCAAGGCCGCCGACGGCACCAAGATGGGCTACCTGCAGCAGGAGCCGCACCTCGACGACAATCTGACCGTCTGGGAAAACGTCATCGCCTGGTGCGACGAGAAGAAGACGTTCGATCGCTTCAATCAGGTCGCCGCCCAGATGGGCGAGGAATATTCCGACGAGCTGATGGAGGAGATGACCAAGCTCCAAGAGGTGCTTGACGCTCAGGATCTGTGGGACATCGACAGCCGCATCGAAATGGCCATGGACGCCCTGCGCTGCCCGCCGAACGACAGCGGCGTGACCAAGCTTTCGGGCGGTGAGAAGCGCCGCGTGGCGCTGGCCCGCCTGCTGCTGTCCAAGCCGGACATGCTGCTGCTCGACGAACCGACCAACCACCTCGACGCCGAGAGCGTGGCCTGGCTGCAGCATCACCTGGAAGCCTTCCCGGGCTGCGTGATCCTGGTCACCCACGATCGCTACTTCCTGGATCAGGTGACCAAGTGGACCCTGGAGCTCGACCGCGGCAAGGGTCACCCGCACGAGGGCAACTACTCCTCGTGGCTGGAAGCCAAGCAGAAGCGCGTGGTGCAGGAGCAGTCGGAATCCGAAGCCCGCCAGCGCGCCCTCACCAAGGAACTGGAATGGGTCCGCTCGGGCGCCAAGGCCCGCCAGGCCAAGTCGAAGGCCCGTCTGGCCGCCTACGACGAGATGGTTCGCGAGCAGGAGAACGCCACCAAGGCGCAGAACTACGCCACCATCCAGATCCCGCCGGGCCCGCGCCTGGGCAATGTGGTGCTGGAGGTGAACGGCCTCGAGAAGGAATACGGCGACAAGGTGCTGTTCAAGGACCTGTCGTTCCGTTTGCCGCCGAATGGCATCGTCGGGGTGATCGGCCCCAACGGCGCCGGCAAGTCGACTCTTTTCAAGCTGATCACCGGCCAGGAAAAGCCCGACGCCGGCACGCTGAAGCTCGGCGAGACGGTGAAGCTGGCCTATGTCGATCAGAGCCGCGACGACCTGAAGGCCGACGAGACGGTGTGGCAGGCGATCAGCGGCGGCACTGACATGATGCTGGTGGGCAAGCGCGAGATCAACAGCCGCGCCTATGTCGGCGGCTTCAACTTCAAGGGCGGCGACCAGCAGAAGAAGGTCGGCCTGCTGTCGGGCGGTGAGCGCAACCGTGTGCACCTGGCCAAGACCCTGGCCAGCGGCGGCAATGTCATCCTGCTCGACGAACCGACCAACGACCTCGACATCGAAACCCTGCAGGCCCTGGAAGAGGCTCTGGAGGACTTCGCGGGCTGCGCCGTGGTCATCAGCCACGACCGGTGGTTCCTGGACCGCCTGGCCACCCACATCCTTGCCTTCGAGGGCGACAGCCATGTCGAATGGTTCGAAGGCAACTTCGAGATGTACGAGGAGGACAAGAAGCGTCGCCTCGGCACCGACGCCCTGATCCCGCACCGGATCAAGTTCCAGAAGTTCGGCCGCTAGGCCGATATCACCGGCTTGCGCTAGGGTCGCCTTCTCACGAAGGAGGCGACCATGGCCAAGGTGCTGGGTCTCGGCGGCGTGTTCTTCAAGGCGAAGGACCCCGAGGCGCTGACCGCCTGGTATCGGCGCGTGCTCGGCTTTCCGACCGGCGACTACGGCGTGATGTTTCCGCATCCCGAGGTGGGTTTCACCCTGTGGTCGCCTTTCAAGGCCGACACGACCTACTTCGAACCCTCGGCCAACCCCTACATGATCAATCTGCTGGTCGACGATATCGACGGGGTGATCGCGGCGGCGGCCGAGCAGGGCGTCGAGCCGACGGGGCGGCAGGACGAGGCCTATGGCCGGTTCGCGTGGTTCGTGGACCCGGAAGGCGGCAAGGTCGAGATCTGGCAGCCGCTCGAAGCGGCTTCGGACTGACGACATGGCCGACAAGCCCGCGATCCTGATCATGCAGCCGCACCTTGCGCCGGTGGCGGGGCTGTTGGCGGGAGCGTTCGATTGTCACCGCGTTTGGGAGGGCCCGCCCAGAGAGGTGCTGGCGCGGACCGAGGCGCTGGTGACAACCGGCGAGTGTCCGCTCGACAAGCCTTTGATCGAGCGCTTGCCGGCGTTGAAGCACATCGCGGTCTTCACCTCCGGCTATGACGGGATCGACGCGCCCTGGGCGCGGGCGCGGGGGCTGGTGGTGACCCATGCGGCCAACGTCAACGCCGAGGACGTGGCCGACCACGCCATGGGGCTGATCCTGGCGTCGCGCCGGCGCATCGTCGACGGCGACCGGATCGTGAAATCGGGCGGCTGGAAACCCGAGGATCGCCTGCTGACCCCGTCGATGACCGGGCGGCGCGTCGGCCTGGTCGGGCTCGGCGCCATCGGGGCGGGCTGGCGCGGCGGCTGGAGCCCATGGGTTGCGTGATCGCCTGGTGGGGGCCGCGTGACAAGCCCACGGCCCTCTGGCCCAGGGCCCTCGACCTTTTGAGCTTGGCGCGTGACAGCGACGTGCTGGTGGTCTGCGCCAGGGCGAGCGAGGAGACGCGCGGCCTGATCGACACGGCCGTCATTGAGGCCGTGGGGCCGCAAGGTCTTCTGGTCAATGTGAGCCGCGGCCAACTGGTCGACGAGGACGCCCTGATCGCCGCCTTGAAGGCTGGGCGGCTGGGGCAGGCGGCGCTCGATGTGTTCGCCGAGGAGCCGACGCCGGGCGATCGCTGGGCGGACGTTCCGAACGTCGTGTTGACGCCGCACACCGCCGGGGCGACGCAGGAAGCGGTGCAGCGGATGTTCGGCCTGCTGCTGCAGAACCTGATCGCCGTGATGGGCGGCGAGCCGCCGGTGACTCCGGTTCCGGAAATCTGACTGCTCGATAACCGCACACCCCCTTGACCGGGGCGGACATAAAGATATCTTTATGTCATTATGACCGTTTCAAGCGAACAGCTGGTCGAGATCCTTCGCGCGGCGGGGGAGCCCACGCGCCTGCGCATCCTGGCGCTGCTGGCCCATGAGGAACTGTCGGTTCTCGAACTGGGCCGCATCCTCGATCAGAGCCAGCCGCGCGTCTCGCGGCACCTGAAGCTGCTGGCCGAGGCCGGACTGGTCGAACGCTTCCCCGACGGCGCCTGGGTCTTCTACCGCCTGGCGGCGGGCGGGGAGGGGCGCACCCTGGTGGAGCAGGCCCTGGCCCTGGTCGATCCGGCCGACGCCGGCGCGGTGCGTGACGTCGGACAGCTGGCGGCCGTGCGCGCCGAACGCTCCGACGCCGCCGCCTCCTATTTCGCGCGCAACGCCGCGCGGTGGGACGAAATCCGCTCGCTCTATGTCGACGAGGCCGAGGTCGAGGCCGCGGTGCTGGCGGCGGCGGGGGCCGGGCCGTTCGCGCGGCTGATCGACCTTGGAGCCGGCACCGGCCGCATGCTGACTCTGCTCGGTGGCCGGGCGCGGAGCGCCGTGGGTCTCGATCTGTCGCAGCAGATGCTGAACATCGCGCGCAATGAGGTGGCCAAGGCCGGCCTGGCGGCTTGCGAACTGCGTCACGGCGACATCTTCGCGACGCGCCTGCCCGATGGCGCGGGCGACCTCGTCACCGTGCATCAGGTGCTGCACTACCTGGGCGACCCCGCGGCCGCCGTGGCCGAGGCCGCGCGCCTGACCGCGCCGGGCGGCAAGCTGGTGATCGTCGATTTCGCGCCGCACGAGCTGGAGTTCCTGCGCGAGCAGCATCAGCACCGCCGCCTCGGGTTCTCCGACGAGGAGATGCATCGCTGGCTGGCGGGCGCCGGCCTGGAGGCGCCGGAACCCCAGGCCCTGGCCCCGGCGCGGGCGGGCGGGCTGACAGTGAAGGTGTGGACGGCGCGGCGCGCCGCCAATGTGGAAAGGAGCGCCGCGTGAGCGCCCAGGCGTCTATCGTTTCTCCCCGCGTCATCGGCCCGGTCGCGCTGGCCGGCGAGCGCGGCCCGGCGCGTGGTCCGCGCGTGTCGTTCGAATTCTTTCCGCCGAAGACGCCCGAGGCGGAAGAGACCCTGTGGAATTCGATCGGTCGCCTGGCTCCGCTGGCGCCGAGCTTCGTCTCGGTGACCTACGGCGCCGGCGGCTCGACCCGCGAGCGCACCCACCGCACGGTGCGCCGCATCCTCGATGAGACGACGCTGAAGCCCGCCGCGCACCTGACCTGCGTCGAGGCCAGCCGCGAGGACGTGGACGAGGTGATCCGCGAATACTGGGAAGCGGGCGTGCGCCACATCGTGGCCCTGCGGGGCGACCCGCCGTCGGGCGTCGGCGGCGTCTACGTTCCGCGCGCCGATGGATACGCCAATGCGACGGAGCTGACCGCCGCCATCACCCGCATCGCGCCGTTCGAGGTGATGGTCGGGGTCTATCCCGAGAAGCACCCGGAAAGCCCGTCGCTGCAGCACGATATCGACGTGCTGAAGGCCAAGGTCGACGCCGGAGCGACCACGGCGATCAGCCAGTTCTTCTTCGACATCGACGCCTTCCTGCGCTTCCACGACAAGGTGCGCGACGCGGGGATCGGCATCCCGATCCTGCCGGCGATCATGCCGGTGACCAACTTCAAGGGCCTGGTGAAGATGGCCGCCGCCTGCGAGGCCAGCGTGCCGGCCTGGCTGGGCAACCTGTTCGACGGCCTGGACGGCGATGCGGACACCCGGCGGCTGATCGCCTGCTCGGTGGCGGCGGAGATGTGCGCCAAGCTGGAGGAGCAGGGCTTCTCCGATTTCCATTTCTACACCCTGAACCGGGCCGACCTCGTCTACGCCATCTGCCGCGTGCTGGGCGTGCGCGAGCCGGTCCAAAGCGAGGCGGCGGCATGAAGAAGGCGATCTTCATCGCGGCGGCGCTGACGGCTCTGGCCGGCGGCGCGCGGGCGCAGGAGTCGAGCTGGACCCAGCCCGCCAAGCCGTTCCGCATCATCGACAATACCTATTACGTCGGCACGCGGGGCCTGGCGGCCTATCTGATCACCACGCCCCAGGGGCACATCCTGCTGGATGTCGGGCTGCCGCAGAGCGCCGCCGTGGTGGAGCAGAACATCGCCGCGCTGGGCTTCAAACTGAGCGACGTAAAGATTCTGCTGATCAGCCATGCGCACTACGATCATTCCGGCGGCGTGGCCAAGCTGAAGGCCGACACCAAGGCGCAGCTGGTGGTGACCCAGGGCGACGTCTACGCCATGGAGAAGGGCGTCTATCCCGGGTCGGAACAGGTGAAGGCGTTCGACTTCCCGCCGGTGAAGGTCGATCGCGCCATCAAGGACGGCGAGACGGTGAGCCTGGGCGGGGTGACCCTGACCGCGCACGTCACCGCCGGCCACACCGCCGGCTGCACGACCTGGACCTGGCCGGTGAAGGACGGCGGGACGACCCACACCGCCCTGAACTTCTGCAGCGCCTCGGTGGCGGCCAACAGCCTGGTCCCGCCGCAGTACCCCGGCATCGTCGCCGACTATCAAAAGACCTTCGCGACCGCCCGCGCGATCAAGGGCGACGTGATCCTGGGACCGCACGCCGAGTTCGTGAACCTGTGGGGCAAGCAGGCGCGGATCGCGCCTGGCAAGCCGAACCCCTTCATCGACCGCGCCGCCTATGAGCGTCTGCTCGACCGGCAGGAAGCCGCGTTCAAGGCCGATCTCGCCCGCCAGGAAGCCCGCAAGTGACCACGCCCCCGACCAACCGCACCGAACGCATCGCCGCCCTGAAGGCGGCCGCCAAGGAGCGCATTCTGATCCTCGACGGGGCCTGGGGCGTGATGATCCAGCGCCGCAAGCTGGACGAGGCCGACTTCCGCGGCGAGCGGTTCGCGGGCCACGTCGGCCAGATGAAGGGCAACAATGACATCCTGTGCCTGACCCGGCCGGACATCGTGGCCGAGCTGCACGACGCCTATTTCGAGGCCGGGGCCGACATTTCCGAGACTAACACCTTCTCGGCCACGAGCATCGCCCAGGACGACTACAAGCTGGACGCCCAGGCGGTGCGCGACATCAACCTGCAGGGCGCAAGATTGGCGCGGGAAGCCGCGGATCGGTGGACCGCCAAGGATCCGCACAAGCCGCGCTTCGCCGCCGGCTCGATCGGGCCGTTGAACAAGATGCTGTCGATGTCGTCCGACGTGAACGACCCCGGCGCGCGGCTGGTGACGTTCGAGGAGGTCTATGGGGCCTACAGCGAGCAGGTGCGGGCGCTGCATGAGGGCGGGGTCGACCTCTTCCTGATCGAGACGATCACCGACACCCTGAACTGCAAGGCGGCGCTGAAGGCGATCATGGACCTCGAGGACGAGGGCTATGAGCCGCTGCCGATCTGGATCTCGGGCACCATCACCGACCGTTCGGGCCGGACGCTTTCCGGCCAGACGGCGGAGGCGTTCTGGAACTCGGTGAAGCACGCCAAGCCCTTCGCCGTGGGCTTCAACTGCGCCCTGGGCGCGGACCTGATGCGACCGCACGTGGCCGAACTGGCGCGGATCGCCGACACCCTGGTGGCCGCCTACCCCAACGCCGGCCTGCCCAACGCCTTCGGCGAGTACGACGAGGAGCCGCACGAGACGGCGCACGAACTGCACGAGTGGGCCAAGGATGGGCTCGTCAACATCCTGGGCGGCTGCTGTGGCACGACTCCGGACCATATTCGTCACGTTGCTGACGAAGTGCGCGATGTGGCGCCGCGGGCGCCCGCGGAACGGCCGAAGGGGCTGCGTCTGGCCGGCCTAGAGCCGTTCGAACTCGTCGGCTGAGCAGGAAGCGGCCAGTCTGGCGATGCAGCAACAAGGACGCTTCCATGATCCGCACCTTCCTGACGACCATCGCCGCGCTCGGCGCCATGGTGGGCATGGCCCATGCGCAGGTGACACGCACCGGCGCGCCGACCGCAGCGATCGCCGCCACGGCGAGCGTGCCCGCCGGCACGGACTTGATTTTCCTGTCGGGCCAGCTGCCCAGCGCGGTGACGCCGGCCACGACGCCGCCGAGCTATGGAAACACCGAGACCCAGGCCGAGAGCGTCTTCACGAAGATCGCCGACCTTCTGAAGGCCCAGGGTCTGACGGAAGGCGATGTGGTCAAGATGACCGTGTTTCTGTCGAAGGATCCTGCCAAGGGCGCGATGGACTTCGCCGGCATGATGGCCGCCTACGGCCGTCACTACGGCACGCCCGCGCAGCCGAACAAGCCGACGCGTTCGACCGTCGAGGTGGCCAACCTCGTCTCGCCGGGCGCGTTCATCGAGGTGGAAGTGATCGCCGCCAAGACGAAGTAGGTTCACGCCTGAGCGGCGCCTTCCCGAGGGGAGGGCGCCGCTGATGGCCATCGATCCGAAACTCGCGCTCTCCGCCGTCGAGGTGGAGATGATCCGCGATCTGCGCAGCCGCATGAACCGGCGCGCGGTCAGCCCGCAGGCGGCCGCGACCCTGGGCGGCGTGGTCTATAAGGCCTGCGCCCGCTGGGGCATCGACCCCAACGCCTCCCCCGTCAGCCTGACGCCCGCCGAGGTGGTGGCCGCCGCCGCCGAGGCCGATCTTGCGCGCCTGTCGCAGATCGCGCGGGGCCTCGAAGACTATCGCCAATCCGCGCCGACGCGCTGGCCCCACGCCGTGGCCGCGGGCGCGCCCCAGTCCATCCTCACGCGCCGCCTGGTCCTGGCCGGCCGCGAAGCCCCCAAGTCCGAGTAAGAGTTCGATGCGACCTGTCTTCGTCAACGTCGGTGAGCGCACCAACGTCACTGGTTCGGCCAAGTTCAAGCGGCTGATCGTGGACGGGAACTACGCCGAGGCGCTGTCGGTCGCGCGTCAGCAGGTGGAAGCCGGCGCCCAGGTCATCGACGTCAACATGGACGAGGGTCTGCTCGACTCGAAGGCGGCGATGGTCACCTTCCTGAACCTGCTCGCGGCCGAACCGGACATCGCCCGCGTGCCGATCATGGTCGACAGCTCCAAGTGGGAGGTGATCGAGGCCGGCCTGCAGACGGTGCAGGGCAAGTGCATCGTCAACTCCATCAGCATGAAGGAAGGCGAGGAGAAGTTCCTCGCCGAGGCGCGCAAATGCCTGCGATACGGCGCGGCCGTGGTGGTGATGGCCTTCGACGAGGTCGGCCAGGCCGACACCTGCGCGCGCAAGGTCGATATCTGCACGCGCGCCTACCACACCCTGGTCGACAAGGTGGGCTTCCCGCCCGAGGACATCATCTTCGACCCCAACATCTTCGCGGTGGCGACGGGCATCGAGGAACACGACAACTACGCGGTCGACTTCATCGAGGCGACGCGGATCATCAAGCAGACCCTGCCCTATGCGCGGGTCTCGGGCGGCGTCTCGAACGTGTCGTTCAGCTTCCGCGGCAACGAGCCGGTCCGTCGGGCGATCCACTCGGTATTCCTCTACCACGCGATCAACGCCGGCATGGACATGGGCATCGTCAACGCCGGCGACCTGCCGGTCTATGACGACATCGACCCGGAGCTGCGCGAGGCGGTGGAGGACGTGATCCTCAACCGCAAGCCCAAGGCAGGCGGTTCGCAGACCGAGCGGCTGGTCGAGCTGGCCCCGAAGTACAAGGGAGAGAAGGGGGCGCCGCAAGTCGTCGACCTGCAATGGCGCAACGGCACGGTGGCGGAGCGTCTCACGCACGCGCTGGTCAACGGCATCACCGACTTCATCGACGCCGATACGGAGGAGGCGCGCCTGGCGGCGGAGCGGCCGCTGCATGTGATCGAAGGCCCGCTGATGGACGGCATGAACGTGGTCGGCGACCTGTTCGGTTCGGGCAAGATGTTCCTGCCGCAGGTGGTGAAGTCGGCGCGGGTGATGAAGCAGGCGGTGGCCTGGTTGATGCCGTTCATGGAAGCCGAGAAGGACGGTCAGCCGCGCTCCAGCGCGGGCAAGATGGTGATCGCCACGGTGAAGGGCGATGTGCACGACATCGGCAAGAACATCGTCGGGGTGGTGCTGCAGTGTAACAACTACGAGGTTGTCGACCTCGGGGTGATGGTTCCGGCCGAGCGCATCCTCGAGGCGGCCGTCGAGCACAAGGCCGACATGATCGGTCTTTCGGGCCTGATCACGCCCTCGCTGGACGAGATGGTCTACGTCGCCTCCGAAATGCAGCGACGCGGCATGGATATGCCCCTGCTGATCGGCGGAGCGACGACCAGCCGGACGCACACGGCGGTGAAGATCGAGCCGTCCTACCCGGCCGGCGGAGTGACCTATGTGCTCGACGCCAGCCGCGCGGTGGGCGTGGTGTCCGGGCTACTCGGTTCGGACAAGGACAAGATCAAGGCCGAAACCAAGGCCGAATATGTGAAGATCCGCGAGCAGTTCGCGCGGGGCCAGGAGGCCAAGGCTCGCGTCTCCATCGAGAACGCGCGGGCCAATGCCCACCCGATCAACTGGGGTGAGATCGAGAAGCCGAGCTTTTTGGGGACGCGGGCGTTCCAGACCTATGACCTGGCCGACCTGGCGCGGCACATCGACTGGACGCCGTTCTTTTCCAGCTGGGAGCTGGCCGGGCGCTATCCCGACATCCTGACCGACGACGTGGTCGGCGAGGCGGCGACGGACCTCTTCAAGGACGCCCAGGCGATGCTGAAGAAGATCGTCGAGGAAAAGTGGTTCGAGGCGCATGGCGTCGTCGGCTTCTGGCCGGCGAACGCCCAGGGCGACGACATCATCGTGTGGGCCGACGAGCGCCGGGTGACCGAGTTGGCGCGCTTCCACACCCTGCGCCAGCAGATGCAGAAGTCGGCCGGCAAGGCCAATGTGGCGCTCAGCGACTTCGTGGCGCCGCTGGGCGTCGGCGAGGACTATATCGGCGCCTTCGCGGTGACCGCCGGCCACGGCGAGGCCGAACTCGTCGAGAAGTTCAAGAAGGCGGGCGACGATTATTCGGCGATCATGGTCTCGGCCCTGGCCGACCGGCTTGCGGAAGCCTTCGCCGAGGCGATGCACTACCGCGTGCGCACTGAGCTCTGGCCCTATGCCGTCGACGAGGCGTGGGACGCCGAGCAGATGATCGCCGAGAAGTACCGTGGCATCCGTCCGGCGCCGGGCTATCCGGCCCAGCCCGACCACACCGAGAAGGCGACGCTGTTCGAGCTGCTGCAGGCCGGCGAAACGGCCGGGATGGAGCTGACCGAGAGCTACGCCATGCTGCCGTCGGCGGCGGTGAGCGGGCTCTATTTCGCGCACCCCGAAGCGCACTACTTCGGCGTCGGCAAGATCGATCGCGACCAGGTCGAGGACTATGCCCGGCGCAAGGGCTGGAGCATTGAGATCGCCGAACGCTGGCTCGCGCCGATCTTGAACTACAAATAGGGTCTAAGCCTCATCCCGGCTTTCGCCGGGATGAGCGGAGGCAAAGTCAGGCTTCGCCTGTCTTTACAATGCGGCGGTTGGCGGCGCGGGTCTTGGGGCCCTGGCCGCGTTCGGCCTCGGTGCGGATCGGGCGGTTGGCGTTCGTGCCGCCTTGTTGCAGGCCGTCATCGCCCAGGGCGTCGCCCTCGTCCATGTAGTCCGGCATCTCGCCGGCGGCGGGCGCGGCGAGGGTGGAGTCGGCGACATCGGGCGCCGCGTAGCTGCGCGGCTCGGGCCGGGTCGCGCGGTTCTGTTCGACGGCGCGGTCGTTGGGCTGGCCGGAGCCGGTGACGCTGTTCTGCTCCGTCGCCTTGGGCGAATTGACGTTCTGATGGGGCATGGCCGTCCTCCTTTGCCCCAGTGCAAACCACCGGGGGGACGGGGCGTTCCCCTAGAAGGACAGGCCGGGTCCGCTCGGCGGGGCGCTTTCGCCGGCGCCGAGCGGGCGGCGCATGAAGACGATGTCGACCCAGCGACCGTGCTTGAACCCGGCCGCCTCGACCACGCCTGAAGGGATGAAGCCGAGCGACCGGTGCAGGCCGATGGAGGCGGCGTTTCCGCTGTCTCCGATGCAGGCGATCATCTGGCGCAGGCCCATGGCCTCGCAGTCGGCGATGACCCGGGAGAGCAGGGTCTTGCCGAGGCCTTGGCCGACCGCGTCGGGGGCGATGTAGACGCTGTCCTCCACTGTGAAGGCATAGCCGGCGCGGGGGCGGAAGACGCCGGCGTAGGCATAGCCGGCGACGCGACCACCGAGCTCGGCGACGAGATAGGGCAGGCCGTGGGCGAGGATTCCCGCCATGCGTTCGGCCATGGTTTCGGCGCTGGGCGGCGTCAGGTCGAAGGTGCCGAGGCCGTGGGTTACGTGGTGGCCGTAGAGGCTCGCCAGGGCAGGGGCGTCGACCGCCGCGGCGGAGCGGAGAACGACGTCGCTCATCGGGTCCAACCGCGCTCCACCGCCCAGATGGCGAAGGCGTAGTCGAGGGCGATCTCCTTGAGGAAGTCGAAGCGGCCCGAAGCGCCGCCGTGGCCGGCTTCCATGTTCATCTTGAGCAGGACGGGCGCATCGCCCGTGGCGACATCGCGCAGGCGGGCAACCCACTTGGCCGGTTCCCAGTAGGTGACGCGGGGATCGGAGAGGCCGCCGGTGGCCAGGATGGCTGGGTAGGGCTCGGCCTTGATGTTGTCGTACGGGCTGTAGGCCGCGATGTAGTCGTAGGCCGCCGGATCGGAGGTGGGGTCGCCCCACTCGGGCCATTCGGGCGGGGTGAGCGGCAGGTCGACGTCGCTCATGGTGTTCAGCACATCGACGAAAGGCACCGCGCCGATCACGCCGGCGAAGAGATCGGGGCGCAGGTTGGCGGTGGCGCCGACCAGCATGCCGCCGGCCGAGCCGCCATAGATGACGACCTTGTCCTTGGCGCCGTAGCCCTCGGCCACGAGGTGTTCGGCGCAGGCGACGAAGTCGGTGAAGGTATTGGTCTTCTTGAATTTCCTGCCATCGAGGAACCAGCCCCAGCCCTTTTCCGAGCCGCCGCGCACGCAGGCGGTGGCCCAGACCCAGCCGCGGTCGACGAGGCTGAGGTTGCGGATCGAGAAGCTGGCGTCGAGAGCATGGCCGTAGGAGCCGTAGCCGTAGAGCATCAGCGGCGCCGCGCCATCGAGCGGCGTGTCGGCGCGGGCCAGGACGAAGATCGGCACCCGCTCGCCATCGGGGGCGACGGCGTCGAGACGGCGGGTGACATAGGCGGACGGGTCGTGGCCGGAGGGGATTTCCTGGGTTTTGCGCAGGGTCCGCTCGCGCGTGGCCATGTCGTAGTCGAACCACTGACGCGGCGTGGTCGGCGAATTGTAGATCAGCCGGAAGGTCTGAGTATCGTACTCCAGCCCCGGCTCAAGCCCGAGGGCGTAGGCCTCTTCCTCGAAGGCGACGGTGTGCTCCTCGCCCGAGGCGGCGGTGACCACGATGCGGTTTAGGGCGTCGACGCGGTCCAGGCGGACGAACCAGTCCTTGAAGGCCAGGGTTCCGGCGATCAGGCGGCCGGGCTCGTGCGCCACCCAGTCTTTCCAGTGGGCGCGGCCAGGCGTCGCCTCGGGGGCGGTGACCAGCTTCCAATCGACGGCGCCGTCGACGTTGGTGCGGATGACGAACTGGTCGCGCCAGTGCTCGACCTCGTAGCGGACGCCTGTTTCGCGCGGGGCCAGCACCACGGGGGCGGCCGTGGGGTCCGAGGCCGGAATCAACCAGGACTCGCTGGTCTCCTGATTGCCCGCGCCGATAACGATGAAGGCGTCCGAGGCGACGACGCCCACGCCGAGGAAAAAGCCGTCGTCGGGCTCCTCATAGACGAGCACGTCCTCGCCGCCGCGCGCGGGACGACGGAAGATCTTGGCGGGACGGCCTTCCTCGTCTCGCCAGGTCCAGAACAGCCATTGCGAGCAGGGGGAGAAGCAGAAGTCGCCGGTGCTGCTTTCCACCGGCTCGGAGACGACCTGGTCAGTCGCCAGGTCCTTCACGAAGATGCGGCAGACTTCCGAGCCCTGTTCGTCGACCGCCCAGGCGAAGAGAGCGTGATCCGGCGAATGGGCGGCGGCGTTCACCGCGTAGAAGGGCTTGCCCCGCGCCTCGGCCTCTTCATCGAGCAACACGGTCTCGGGGCCGCCGTCGCGAGCGGTGCGGACGTGGCGCGGATGCTGGGCGCCGGCTTCGTAGCGCACGGCGTAGGCGAAGGGGCCGTCGGGCGCCGGGACGGAGCTGTCGTCCTCCTTGATGCGACCTTTCATCTCGGCGAACAGGGCGGCCTGCAGGGCTTCCGTTCCGGCGAGCATGGCCTTGGTGTAGGCGTTCTCGGCTTCGAGGTGGGCCTTGATATCCGCGCGGATGACCGACGGATCGCGCAAGACCGCCCGCCAGTTCTCGTCCTTCAACCAGGCGTAGTCATCGGTGCGACGGCGACCGAGTTGTTCAATGGTCTTGCCCTGCTTTCGGGCAGGCGGCGGGGCGGGCCTAGGGTTAACCGACATGAAATCCAATTGGGCGAGGCTGCGTCAGTCCGCCAGCTTGGCGACGCGAACGGGTGCGGTCAAATTCCCGCACCAGGGGAAGAGTTCGTAGACATGCCCATCGATCTATCCGTCGATCTGATCAAGGCGACCGTGCAGCTTGAGCAGCCGCTGGGGGATGGTTCGCGCAGCGTGGGCACCGGCTTTCTGGTGAGCGCCCCCACGGCGGACGGCAAGCCGCGCACCATCCTGATCACCGCCGGTCACGTGCTGGAAAAGATGCCGAAGACCGACGCCCGCATCGGTTACCGCGTGCAGGCGCAGGACGGCGTTTGGCGATATGACCCTCAGGCGCTGAAGATCCGCGCCGGCAAGGACGCCGCGCCGATCTGGACCAAGCATCCGACCCGCGACGTGGCCGCCATGGTCATCGATGCTCCGCCGGAGTTCGCCCGCGCGGCCATTCCGCTGGATTGGCTGGCCAGCGACGCAACCTTCACCGATGACGACATCGGTCCCGGCGACGAGATGATGGCGCTGGGTTTCCCGCGCGGTCTGGCCGCCAACGCCGCGGGCTTCCCGATCCTGCGCGCCGGCCGCATCGCCTCCTATCCGTTGGCGCCCTCGGCGAACTTCCCGACCTTCCTGCTCGACTTCTCGGTCTTCCCGGGCAATTCGGGGGGGCCGGTGTTCATGTCGCAGGCCGCTCGGCGCCGCGCCGGCGCGGGCGACGCCAAGGAGGCCCAGTTCATCGCCGGCATCCTGACCCAGCAGGTGGAGATGTCGGGCGAGCGCCTCGAGATCGGCATCGTCACCCACGCCCGATACATCCGCGAGACCGTCGCCCTGCTCGACAACCCGGCGGTGTCGACCACCCTGGCGGCCGCCTCGCCGCCGATCAGCGAAACCCAGGGCGCGGTCAACGCCATGGCGGTCGCGGTTCCCTGAAGACTTTCCGCCGCGACGGTTTCGCAAACGCCTGGTTAACGGCCATCTGCTGTGATGCCGAGGGGCGCCGTTCGGCGCGCCGACTCCTGCGGAGACCGCATCGCCGATGAGCGAGCCTGCGCCCCTGATCGAACCGCCGGAAGACGAGGTCGAGCCGGTCTCGGCGGCGCCGGTCGAGCGCCCGGCCTCTCGGGCGCGGTCGGCGTTGCTGAAGAGGCTGGCCGATGTAGTCTGCCTGCCGAGCAGCCGGGTGAACGCTTTCGAGCGCGCCGTCACCGCGGACCTGCTGGTCGAGATGCTGCGCGAGGCGGCGGTTGAGGAGCGCGGGCGGGTCGCCCGTCGATTATCCACCCTAAGCGACATCCCCAGCATCCTCGTTCGTCTGCTTTTGCGCGATGTCATCGAGGTGGCGAGGCCACTGCTGACCGACTGCCCGACGCTGGGCGACGCCGATCTCGTGGACTGTGTGCGGGCCGCGACCCTGGAGCATCGCCACCTGGTCGCCCTGCGCCGTGGGGTGAGCGAGATGGTGGCGGACGCGCTGGTCGAGTCGGGCGAGGCCCCGGTGATCGAGGCGCTGCTGCGAAACGACACCGCCAGGCTGAGCCACATGGCCCTGGAACTGATCGTGGCGGCGACGCGCGACAACACGTACGTCATCGCGCCGTTGCTGCGTCGCGCCGAACTGCGGCCCAGCCACGCCTATGTGATGTTCTGGTGGGCGGACGCGACTTGCCGCAAGACCATCCTCCAGCGCTTCGCCGTCGATCGGCAGGTGCTGCAGGAGGCGGTGAGCGACATCTTCGGCATGGCGGCGGAGGAGGGCTGGCAGGACCCGCTTTCCCGAAAGGCGCTGCAGTTCATCGAGCGGCGGCAGCGCAATCGCGCGGCCATCGCCAAGAGTCCGTTCGCCAGCCTGGATGAGGCCGTGGCGGCCGCCGCCAACGGCATGACGCGCGAGATCGCCGAGGAGATCGCCTACCTTTCGGGTCTGAAGCCGATGACGGCGGCCAAGATTCTTACCGACCCGGGTGGGGAGCCCCTGGCGATCCTGTGCAAGGCCACCGGCCTGCCGCGGGTGGCGATCAGGGCGCTTTGGCGAGGGCTGCGGCGGCAGGAGGCTGACCGTTCCGGCGGCATAACGCCGCAGCTGGCCCGGGTAATGGAGATCTTCGACACCGTCGCCGTGGATCGAGCGCAGACAGTGTTGCGGTACTGGAACTGGTCATTGTCGTCCGCCATGACGCCTGCATTGATGAAGGCGATCCGTGAAGGCGACGACGCGGCGATCGATGAATATTCCGCGCCCCAGAAGGCGGCGATGCTGGCCCTATCCCGCGAATTTGGACGCTAGCGGGCCCTTCAACGGGTGAACCAAATATCGCTGTTCGCCGCCACGGCGTCAGGCGCTAGCAGATAACCTACGGTTACCGATTCCTCCCAAGGAGAGGCGATCGTTACAATTCAGTGGTTGCACACTGTGGAGCCTGTATATATGTCGGCATCCACGCTGTGTTTGATTCAACAGCCAAATAATTCAAGCCGACAAGGTCTGGACAGGTCTCATGGACGATAAATCGGAAATCATCGAGATGACGGCGGACATCGTCTCCGCCTATGTCGGCAACAACAGCGTCGCCGCCAACGACCTCCCGGCCCTGATTCAGAGCATCCACCGCGCCCTGACCGGCGTGGCCGGCGGCGAAGCGCCGGTCGAGGCCGCGCCGCGCGAGCCCGCGGTGCCGGTGAAGCGTTCGATCACCCCGGACTACCTCGTCTGCCTGGAGGACGGTCGCAAGTTCAAATCGCTGAAGCGCCACCTGCGCACCAAGTACAACATGAGCCCGGAAGACTATCGGGCGAAGTGGGGTCTGGCGAAGGACTATCCGATGGTCGCCCCCAACTACGCCAAGGCCCGTTCGGATCTGGCCAAGCAGATGGGCCTGGGCCAGGGCGGCCGGAAGCCGGCCCGCAAGGGCCGCTAAGCTCCCTGAGATGTTCGAAACGCCCGCCGCTCCTTCGAGCGGCGGGCGTTTTCGTTTTTGAGGCCCCGGGGAGGCGAGTCACGCCCGGCGCGCACGCAAGGTGGAAAATCTTGTCGCAGCCTCGCCTTTGCGCTTGCCAGCGATTCGATGATTAAGCGATAGTGAATCACCGTGATTCCAACGGGTTGTTAAGGAATCTGAACATGGCAGCGCAACTGGGCGCCTCCGCCGTAGCCGCAAGGGCTCACGAGGAGATGTTCAGCTATTGGGCCTCCCTGCGAAAGGGCGGACGCCTGCCGTCGCGCGCCGACTTCCAGCCCGGTTTCGTCAAGCGCCTGCTGCCCACCGTCAGCCTGATCGACGTGAAGCATGAGCCGCGCGACTATCGCCTGCGCCTGGCCGGCACCGGTCTTTACAGCGTCTATGGCCGGGAGATCACGGGCCATAGCCTGAACGACGTCTACAACAGCGCCGCCGCCGACTATTGGCGCGTCGAACTGGACAAGATCGTCGATGGCCGCCGTCCCGGCGTCGGCTGCCACAGCATGGCCTGGCGCGGCGCCGCCCACACCTCGATCCTGTGGCTGCGCCTTCCTCTGTCCAGCGATGGGCGCAACGTCGACATGATCCTGGGCTACGACGCCGTGGTGGGCGTGCAGGCCGACGCCTCGGGCATTCGCGCGGCGTAGGCCGCTACGATTGGGTGATCCCCGCGAGAGCGTAGATTTCGCTTCGGCTGATAAAGAGCCAGGCAGACAGCGCCAAATACACGACGAGCGCCACGATCCCTAGGCGTAGGCTTCGCTTGTTCATCTGGTAAGCGACGGTGACCGAGAGCAGAGCCAGGATGAGGGCTAGGCCTAGTCCCAGCTTGGGGCCGAGCAGGTTGACGAAGACCAGCGAAAGCACCGCAGGGAAGAGCGTTTGGGTGGGGTTTATATATCCATCGAATGACGCGCTGTTCGGGAGGATGGCCCAAATGCTGAAGGTGAGGACGAAAGCTCCAATAATGTAGGCGATACAAGCGCCTACGACGGATGATGGCCAGTAGCGCGCTGCCCAGGTTTTCATTTGCGCTTCTCCATTCCCCAATATTGCCGGGCGCTGGCCCCGATCTTCTGCCCATCCGGGCCCGCGCGCTCGATCATATTGAGGAAGTGCTGGCGTTGTTGCGGCGTCAAGTTGATATGCCCGCCAGGCAAAGCGATACGGGCAGCCTGGAGGGGGTTCCTGGGGCGCATGTTTTGTATCGCTTCAAGCTCTTCGGGGGTCGCCTGCTTCAGGCCTTCACGCATCGCCTTAGAGAAGGGTGGGTCGTACATCCCGATGGAGTCCACCAGAATATTATTCTTATCGGGCTTGGCGTCGAAAACTTTTTCTCGAAAGAACCGGCCGGAATCGATTTCTTTCTGCGGATTCTTATCCCAGTCATCGAACAGCTTTTCCCGCGCGGCTTGCGCCTCGGCGACCGCCTTGCTTTCGGTTGGCGAGGCGAGCTGCTTGGCGCGCTGAAGCAGGGGCGACGCTTCGGCGCGGCCATCTCGGGCGGGCCGATAGTCCCAGGTGCGAACATCCGAGGCGTCGATGGGGCGCCGATGGACCGCTGGAAGCAAAACTGCATCGGCGTTCCGCTCGAAGGTCGGAAAGTCGCTGCTGTCCGCCCAGTTTTCCCCGACTGAGGGCGTCGCATCGTCGCCCCAAGTCGAGGCAGGCTGGGCGGGGGCCAGCGGCGGTCGGCGGCGAAAATCGAGCATTCTGGATCCTTGCGCGGAGGAGCAAGCAACCAGTATGTGTTCCCGATTTGTTCGTGTCCAGGCGATCTCCACATTTCACCGTGGAGAACCCATGCTCAATCTAAACGACGTAGAACAGCACCACCGCCGCCAGGGCGATGATGGCCAGGACCGTCGAAACGCGCAGCACCGTGGTCATGCCTTTGACGTTCTGCCCCTGACGGGCTTCGGTCGGGGTTTCTTCGATGTGTTCGCCTTGAACCAGCATGGCTCCGCCTCCTCATCGTCGCGGCGATGGCGCCGCTTCCAGAGTTAAACGCGCGAAACCGCGTTTCAGTGGCGAGGCGCGGTCGTCAGGCGAGGGCGGCGGCGTCGCGGCGGATGCGGCCGACCATGGAGAACAAGCCGTTGGAGCGCTGGGGCGTCAGGGCCGCCGGCAGGCCGAGGCGTTCGAGGCCGGCCTTGGCGTCGAAAGCGAGAATTTCGGCCGGGGTATGCCCGGAATAGAGCTTGAGCAACAGGGCGACATTGCCGCGGCTGATATGGCCGTCGCTATCAGCGCGGAACTCGACCGTGCCGTCGGCTTGCGGATCGGTGACCAACCAGACCCGGCTGGCGCAGCCCTGAACGCGATGGGCCTCGGTCTTGTCGGCCTCGGCGAGCGGGGGCAGGGCCTTGCCGAGATCGAGGACGTATTCGAGCTGTTCCTCCCAGCCGCCCAGGAGGTCGAAGTCCTCGGCCAAGGCCGAAAGGGTGTCGTCGATGGAGTTCATGGGCGCGAGGTATGTCGCCCGACGTCTGAGAACAAGACGTGTTTCAGCCGCCGGCGCCGCGCTGGAAGCTTTCGACAAGGCTGCCGCAGACGAGGCGCCAGCCGTCGACGAGGACGAAGAAGATCAGCTTGAACGGCAATGAGACCACCACGGGCGGCAGCATCATCATGCCCATGCTCATCAGCACGCTGGCGACCACGAGGTCGATGACGAGGAAGGGCACGAACAGCAGGAAGCCGATCTCGAAGGCGCGCTTCAGCTCCGAGATCATGAAGGCGGGGGTGACGACGCGCAGGGGCGTGGCCTGGGCGTTGGCCGGGCGCTCGATCTTCGACAGGCGGACGAAGAGGGCGAGGTCGTCCGGATCGACCTGGCTCAGCATGAAGGTCTTCACCGGTTCGCCGGCGGCCTCGAAGGCCTGGGGCAGCTCCATCTGGCGGTCCAACAGGGGTTTGACGCCGTTGTCGTAGGATTGCTGGAAGGTCGGACCCATGACGATGGCGGTGAGAAACAGCGCCAGGCTGGTGATTACCACATTGGGCGGGCTCTGCTGCAGGCCGATGGCGGTGCGCAGCAGGGAAAGGACGACCACGATCCGCACGAAGGAGGTGGTCATGATGACGATCGACGGCGCCAGCGACAGGACGGTGAGCAGGCCGACCAACTGAACGACGCGTTCGGTGAGGCCGGCGCCGGTGCCGAGATCGATGTTGAGCGCCTGGGCGGCGGCCAGAGCCGGCCAGCTCATCGAGGCGAGGGTGGTGATCAGGGCCAGCCAGCCGGCGCGGCGCATGTCGTCGCGATGCCAGTTGACCAGCTTGGGCAGTTTGGGGCGCTTCACGAGACGGTCTCCGCCTTGCCCATGTTGGTTTTTGGGCGAGGTTTCGAGGGCGGGGCGACGTCGCCCAGCAGATGGCCTTCGCCCAGCAGGATCAGGCGCTCCTTACCGTCGAGGCTGACCAGCACCAGACGGCGGGTCGGATCGAGCGGCAGGCTTTCGACGAGGGTGAGGCGGCGTTCCCGCCGGTCGGTCGCCGACTGCAGGCGCTGCATCCATTCGGGGCCGTACTTGCGCATGGCGACGGCCGCCAGGCCGATCAGGCCCAACGTCACGGCCAGGGCGGCCACGGCGCGGATGAATTCAAGAATGTCCATCGGAAACGCGGGCCTAGGCTGCGGACGCCCACCCTCTGCGCCCGTAGGGTTAAAGCGCGATTAACCCTGTTCATTCACCATGATGGCGAACCTCGCGCGAAATCTCATGAACCTCGACGCCATTCCGCTGTTCGCCATGTTGAAGGGCCGCCTGGGCTATCTGGGCGATCGCGAGAAGGTGCTGTCTGAGAACATCGCCAACGCCTCGACGCCCGGATTTGCGCCGCGCGACCTGAAGGCGTTCGGCTTTCAGGCGGCGATGGATCAGCAGCCGGGCGGGCCGTCGATCATGGCCAACGGTGTCGCCACCACCGCGGTGGCCGGTATGACCCAGACCCAGGCGCAACACATGCCGATGGTTTCCCACCGGACGAGCGCGCACGGAACCAAGGTTCTGAACGGGCAGAACGACAGCGAGACCACGCTCGACGGCAATGCGGTCGTGCTCGAGGAGCAGATGGTCAAGATGACCGAGGCGCGGATGGACTACGACGCGGCCATCACCTTCTACCAGCGCTCGCTGGGCCTGCTGCGGACGGCGGCCAGGGCGCCGGGCAAGTAAGGGGTTAGGACATGCCGAGAATCCAGAGCGCCCCGGGCGCGACCATGAACATCGCGGCCAGCGCCCTGAAGGCGCAGCAAGCGCGCATGCGGGTGATCGCCGAAAACATGGCCAACTCCGACTCCGTCGCCCGGGTCGACGGGGGCGATCCCTACCGCCGCCAAGTGCCGGTGTTCGCCCCGCAGAAGGTCGTTGGCGGCGAGGGGGTCCAACTGGCGCGCGTCGAGCCCGACCAGGCGCCGTTCAAGGTCGAGTACAGCCCCGGCCACCCGGGGGCCGACGCCCAAGGGTACGTGAAGCTGCCCAACGTCGATCCCCTGGTCGAGGCGATGGACATGCGTGAGGCGCAACGCGCCTACGAAGCCAACCTCAATGTGATCGAGACGTCGCGCGCCATGCAGGCGCGCACGCTCGACATCCTGAAGCGCTAGGGAGACTGAGCGATGATCACCGCCTTGGCGGCCGCGAAGGCCTACGCCGCCAACCAGAGCTCGAGCATCGGGGGCATCGGCGGCGGGGATAAGTCCGGCGGCCTGTCGTTCGGCGACGTGTTGTCGGGCGTGATGAACGACACGGTTCACGCCACCAAGGCCGCGGAGAGCAAGATCGCTCAAGGCGTGGCCGGCAAGGCGGACATGATCGACGTGGTCACCGCCATCTCGTCGGCGGAATCGAGCCTGGAGACGGTGATGGCCGTGCGCGATCAGGTGATCAGCGCTTACCAGGAAATCATGCGGATGCCGATCTGACGGCTGTTTACGGCGGCGTCCCGACGGGCCTAAACCGAGGATGTGCCTCCGTCCGATGAATCGCTTGCCGCGCCCGCCGCGCCGGCGCCGTCTTCGAAATCCGCCGCCATCGAGCTGAACCGCGTCTCCAAGACCTACGGTGAGGCCGCGGCGCTGAACGGTGTGTCGCTGAGCATCCCGCGGCGGCGGTTCGTCGCCCTCGTCGGAGGCTCGGGCGCCGGCAAGACCACCTTGCTGAAGACCATCAATGCGCTGATCGCGCCGGACAGCGGCTCGGTGAAGGTGGGCGGGCGAGAAGTCGCCACCATCGAGCCGAGCTTTCTGCGCCGCTCGATCGGCTATGTGTTCCAGGGCGTGGGCCTGTTTCCCCACATGACGGTGGGCGAGAATATCGCCATCACGCCGCGCCTCGGCGGGGCGCCGCCCGAGGCCCTGGCCGACCGTGTCGAAGAGCTGCTGGACCTCGTGGGATTGCCGCGAGAATTCGCCGGCCGGATGCCTGAGGCGCTCTCGGGCGGCCAGCAGCAGCGCGTGGGTGTGGCGCGGGCCCTGGCGGCCAAGCCGCCGGTGATGCTGATGGACGAGCCGTTCGGCGCGCTCGATCCCGTGACCCGCGACGGCTTGGCCAACGATTTCCGCAAGCTGCACGACAGGCTGCGGCTGACGACGGTGATGGTCACTCACGACGTGATGGAGGCTGCGCTGCTGGCCGATCGCATCGTGGTGATGGACGAGGGCCGCATCATCGCCGACGACACCCCGGCGGCGCTGCTGGCTGGGCACGCAGACAAGCGGGTGAAGGCGCTGTTCGAAACGCCGCGGCGCCAGGCCGGGCGCGTGGCGCGCCTGTTGGTCGAAGGCGAGACGGGGACCGAAGCGGACACTGTCTTGGAGGAACGCGCCGCCGCCCGCGAGGAAGATGCCCCGGACACGGAGGGCGGGGATGATGCCTGACGCCCTCGGCGTGGCCCTCGGGCTGCTGCCGCAATACCTGGCCTGGCACGTGCTGCTCAGCGCCGCCGCCTTGGCCCTCGGGCTGGCGATCAGCCTGCCGCTGGCGGTGCTGGCCTATCGCCGTCCCCGCCTGCGCTGGCCGGCCCTGGCGTTCGCGGGCGCGGCCCAGACGATCCCTTCGATCGCGATGCTGGCGCTGTTTTTCCCGGTGCTGCTGGCGGTCTCGGCCCTGAGCAGCAGGGTGTTTGGTCATGGCTTTTCGGCGCTTGGCTTCCTGCCGGCGCTGCTGGCTCTGACGCTCTATTCGATGCTGCCGATCCTGCGGACGGCGATCACCGGCCTGACCGGGATCGACCCGGCGGTGATCGAGGCGGCGCGCGGCGTCGGGATGACCGACCGTGAACGCCTGACGATGGTGGAATTGCCCCTCGCGGCTCCTGTGATCATGGCCGGCGTGCGGACCGCCGCCGTGTGGACCATCGGGGCGGCGACCCTGTCGACGCCGGTCGGCCAGACCTCGCTCGGCAATTTCATTTTCTCCGGGCTGCAAACGGAGAACTGGGTCTTCGTGCTGGTGGGCTGCGCGGCCTCGGCCCTGTTGGCGCTGGCGGCCGACCAGTTGCTGGGACTGATCGAGCGTGGCCTCTCCAGGCGCAGCGCGCGGCGAATCCAGATCGGCGCGGGCGGCCTCCTAGCGGCCGTGCTGCTGGCGATCCTGCCGCTGGTGATGACTCTGGGCGGCGGGACCTACACCGTTGGGGCCAAGAACTTTTCCGAGCAGTATGTGCTGGCCGAGCTGATGGCCGGGAGGCTGGAGGCGAAGGGCGGCAAGGTGGCCCGGCGCGAGGATCTCGGCTCGGCCGTCGCCTATCGGGCGCTCGCCGCCGGCGAGGTGGACGTCTACGTCGACTACACCGGCACGCTTTGGACCAGCGTGCTGGGGCGCACCGACAATCCTGGGCGCGAGGCGGTGCTCAAGACCCTGACCGAGGAACTGCGCAAACGCGACGACGTGGTGGTGCTGGGCGCCCTCGGCTTCGAGAACGCCTATGCCCTGGCGATGAAGCGGCGTGAGGCGGCGCGGCTTGGCATCAAGAACCTGACCGACCTGACGCTGGTGGCGCCGTCGCTGATTCTGGGCGCGGACCTCGAGTTCCTGCAGCGGCCGGAGTGGGAGGCGCTGCGGCAGACCTACGCCTTCACCTTCGAGGGCCAGCGCCAGTTCCAGCCGACCTTCATGTATCGCGCTCTCGACGACGGCGCGGCGGACGTGATCACCGCCTTCTCCAGCGACGGGCGGATCGCCGCCAACGACCTCGTCACCCTGGGCGACCCGAAGAACGCCCTGCCGCCCTATGACGCCGTAATCCTGGTCTCGCCGAAGAAGGCGCATGACGCACGTCTGCTCTCGACCCTTCGGCCCCTGCTCGGGGCGGTGAGCGTGGAAGCGATGCGCAAGGCCAATTACGCGGTCGACCGCACCGACGGCGAGAAGAAGACGCCGGCCGCGGCGGCGGCGATGCTGGCGAACGAAATCGGCTTGAAGTAGGCGCGGGAGGCGTTCGCGTCGCGCGCCCGAGCCGGACATGGTTATCGGCGCGTTAACCATGTCCGGGCGATCCTGCGAGTCATACTCCAGTGATCGCGTGAGGTCGTCCACATGAGCGGAGCCGAGGTGCTCGATGTCGGGCGCGACGCCATCTGGCTGACCCTGCAGCTGAGTGCGCCGGTGCTGATCGTCGGCCTGGTGGTCGGCGTCGCCATCGGCCTGATGCAGGCGTTGACCCAGATCCAGGAGGCGACCTTGGTCTACGCCCCCAAGATCGTGGCGATCTTCATCAGCCTGCTGATCTTCCTGCCGCTGATGGGGGCGCTGATGAGCGCCTTCATGCGCCAGATCGCCGCCCGCATCGCGGGCATGTAGGGCCCGGCCGCCCTTGGAATCCTACGCCACAGTGGCCCAGGTCTACGCCGGCGGCCTGGTCTTCGCCCGGGTCGGGGCGATGCTCATGCTGATGCCGGGCATCGGCGACACAGCCATCCCGCCGCGCATCCGCCTGTCGCTGGCGCTGCTCTTCGCGCTGGTTTTGACGCCGGTGGTGGCCCCGAATCTCGGCGCGCCGCCCGCGACGTTAGGCATGCTGACGGCGCGGGTGCTGCACGAACTGATTATCGGCCTGATGATCGGCGGCATCCTGCGGGTGTTCACCGCCTCGCTGTCGACCGCCGGCGAGGTGATGTCGATCCAGACCAGCCTCGGCTTCGCCCAGACGGCCAACCCGGCCCAGGCCCAGCCGAGCGCGGCGCTTTCGAGCTTCCTGGCGATGCTGGGCGTGGTGCTGGTGATGGTGACGGACCTGCACCACCTGTTCATCGGTGCGATCGCCCATTCCTACACGCTGTTTCCCTTCACACGCGCCGTTCCGATCCAGGACGGGGCCGCCCTGGCGGTGCAGACCGTGGCCAGCGCCTTCTCGCTGGGGATACAGTTATCGGCGCCGGTGATCGTCTTCTCGCTGGTGTTCAACATCGCCGTCGGCCTGATCGGCCGAGTGATGCCTCAGTTCCAGATTTTCTTCGTTTCCGCGCCCCTGAGCATCCTGCTCGGCCTGTCGCTGTTCGCTCTCAGCCTGGGGACCATCGGCATGGTCTGGGCCGATCGGTTCCGCGACCTTCTGATCCTGTTCAACTGACGTCATGGCCGAGAACGACGCCGCGACAAAAACAGAAGAGCCGACAAGCAAGCGGCTAGCCGACGCACGCGCCAAGGGCGACGTCGCCAAGACGCAGGAACTGCCTCAGCTCGCCTCGCTGGCGGTGGTGTTCGGCGTGATCCTGACGCTCGGCGGATATTTCAGCCGCAATCTGGTGGCGGGGCTGACCCCATTCCTGGCGCACCCCGACTCCATGTCGCTCGAGGGCGGCGGTGCGCAGGCGGTGCTGCGCCAGGCGATGGATTCGGCGGCGCCGATCGTGCTGACCGTGCTGCTGGCCGCGGGGCTCTGCGGCGCGGCCGGCACGCTGCTGCAGACGGGACTGATCTTCACGACGGAGAAGATGAAGCCCGATCTCGCGAAGCTGAACCCGCTCGAGAACTTCAAGAAGATGTTCAACGTCGACGGGCTGGCGACCTTCCTGAAGTCGCTGGTGAAGGTCGGCGCGACGGGCGCGGTCGCATGGTTCGCTCTGAAGCCTCACGCCGCCGAGATGGCCGGCCTCGCTGCTCTCGACGTCACCGCCATTCTGCCCCTGGCCCTGATCCTGGCCAAGGCGCTGTTCTTCGCCGTGCTCACCTTCCTGGCGGTAACCGCCGCCGCCGACTGGCTCTGGCAGCGTCAGCGCTTCCACGAGAAGATGAAGATGTCGAAGGAGGAGGTGAAGGAAGAGCATCGCCAGGCCGAGGGCGACCCCCACGTGAAGGCGCGCCAGCGGCAGATTCGCAGCGAGCGGGCGCGGCGGCGGATGATGCACGCTGTGGCCGAGGCGACGGTGGTGGTGATGAACCCGACCCACTACGCCGTGGCGCTGAAGTATGTGCCGGGCGAGACGGCCGCGCCGATCTGCGTCGGCAAGGGGCTCGACAGCCTCGCCCTGAAAATCCGCTCGGTCGCCGAGGACAACGGCGTCGCGGTGGTGGAGAACCCGCCGCTGGCGCGCGCGCTCTACGCCGCCGTCGAGATCGACCAGCAGATTCCGGAAGCCCACTTCCAGGCCGTGGCCAAGGTCATCGGCTTCGTTCTCAACCGCGCCAAACCATCGCCGGCGCGTGCGCTCCGCTAGCGCCTTCAATCGAGTATCCTGAATGTCTGATTCGCAGATCGAGGTTCGCCGCGAGACCATGAGCGCGCAGTCAGCCAAGCCGCCGCACCGGTTCGATCCATTGGTGATCGCCGCCGGCGCCTTTTTCCTGCTGACGGTCGCCTTCGCCGCCGCCCCGGCGATGCGCGCCGGCCCGGCCACGCTGGCGGGGCTGCTGCTGCTGTTCGGCCTCTCGGGCGTCACCTTCCTCGGTTTCATAGCCTTTCGCACCCAAACGCAGTCGCCCGGCGACGCCAACATCGACGGCTTCGTCGACGCCCTGGCCGATCCCGCCGCCGTCGCCGCGATGGATGGACGGCTGATCGCCTCCAACGCCGCGTGGCGTGAAGTCGCGCGCGGCGCCAAACGCCTGCCGAAGGGCGCGGCCGCGGGGCCCGAATTGTTCGCCGCCCTGAGCAAGGCTTGCAAAGGCGAGCACAGCCGCGCCGCAGTGAAGCTGGGCGGAGTCGAACATCAGGCGAGCCTCGCGCCGTTAAGCGCCGGGCAAGTGCTGGTGCGCCTGGACGCGCCGCGTGAACCGCTGCTGCTGGAAACCGCCGCTGCGCCGGCGGTGGTCGCTCCGGAGGGGCCGGCGGCGCTCGACGCCTTCGCCGCGGCCTCGCCGTTCGGCGCGGCCCTGCTTGACGGGGGCGAGGTGTTTTCCGCCCGCATCCTCGAGGCCAACACCTCGCTCTGCGAAATGACCGGCGATCGTTCGGTCGAGGGCGCGGCCTTCGGCGATCTGATCGACCCGACCAGCCGTATCGACGCGGGCCTTGGTCTGGCGGAAGGGCGGGCGGGGCCCTTCGAGGTGCGGCTGGCGCATGAGCCCGGCCGGATCGCTCATCTTTATCTGACGCGGACCGGGCCGACGCTGGTCGCTTATCTGATCGACGTCTCGCAGCAGAAGCAGATCGAGCTGCAGCTGGCCCAAAGTCAAAAGATGCAGGCCATCGGCCAGTTGGCCGGCGGCGTGGCCCACGACTTCAACAATCTGCTGACCGCCATCCAGTTGCGCCTGGACGAGTTGCTGCAACGCCATCCGGTGGGTGACCCGTCCTACGAAGGCCTGGCCGAAATCCGTCAGACTGGCGTACGGGCGGCCGATCTGGTGCGCAAGCTGCTGGCCTTCTCCCGCAAGCAGACCGTGCAGCGCGAGGTGCTCGATCTGGGCGAGCTGATCAGCGAGTTCGAGGTGCTGCTGCGCAGGCTGCTGCGCGAGGACGTGAAGGTCTCGACCCTCTATGGCCGCGACCTGCCGAAGGTGCGGGCCGATAAGAGCCAGCTCGAGATGGCGGTGATGAACCTGGCCGTGAACGCGCGGGACGCCATGCGTTCGGCCGGCAAGGGCGGCGAGGTGCGGATCCGGACGGCGCGGCTGACCCAGGCCGAGGCCCAGGCGCTGGGCTATACCGGCGCGACGGCGGACCAGGCGCTGATCGAGGTGTCGGATGACGGACCGGGCATCCCGCCGGACGTGATCAACAAGATCTTCGACCCATTCTTCACCACCAAGCCGGTGGGCGAGGGCACGGGGCTCGGATTGGCCACCGTCTACGGCATCGTGAAGCAGTCGGACGGCTGGATCCACGTGGAGTCGCCCCCTGGCCAGGGCGCGGCCTTCCGCATCTTCCTGCCGATCCACACCGCCCCGGCGACAGCGCCCGCCCCGACGCCGGCCGCCAAGCCGCGGGTCGCCGCGCGCGACCTCTCGGGAGCCGGCCGCATCCTGTTCGTGGAGGACGAGGACGCCGTGCGCGGCGTCGCCGCTCGCCTGCTGCGCGCCCGCGGCTACGAGGTGATCGAGGCTGCCGACGGCGAGGAGGCCCTGGCCCTGGCTGAAGAGAACGCCGGGCGGATCGACCTGCTGATCAGCGACGTGATCATGCCGGGCATCGATGGGCCGACCCTACTGCGCAAGGCGCGGGGCTACCTCGGCGCGGCGCCGGTGATGTTCATCTCCGGCTACGCCGAGGCCGAATTCAGCGATCTGCTGGAAGGCGAGACAGGCGTGACGTTCCTGCCCAAGCCGCTCGACATCAAGGTGCTGGCCGAGCGCGTGAAACAGCAGCTGCAGGCCGCCTAGGACGTCTTCGTCTGCACGGTGAGGGCGTCCGCGACGGTCAGCCCCAGCTTTCGGTCACGCCCGAGCGGCGGGCGACGACAGGCGCCTTACGCGTCGACGGCGCCTCGGGTTTTTCCGTCGGGCGGCCGTAGAGGTAGCCTTGGGCGAAGTCGACGCCGACCTGCCGGACGATCTCTTCGATATCGATCGTCTCGACCATTTCGGCGACCGTGCGGACCTTGAGATCGGCGCAGAGCTGGACGATGTGGCGGACCATGGCGGCGTCGCGGCCGCCGGCGGCGAGATCGCGCACATAGCGGCCGTCGATCTTCACGATGTCGAGCGTCAGCTGCTGGAGATAGGCCAGGGAGGCGGCGCCGGCGCCGAAGTCGTCAAGGCAGACGAGCGAGCCGACCTGATTGCGCAGGACCTGGATGTGCCGGTTGGCGCGCTGCAGATCGTCGATGGCCGAGCTTTCGGTGACTTCGAAGATCAGGCGGCCGCGCACTTCGGGCGAAGCCTCCACGAGATCGGTGACGTGGTGGACGAAGGCCTCGCTGGTGATGGTGCGGCCCGAGATATTGACCGCCAGGCGCAGGTCTTTCTGGTTGGTCTCTTTCAAGCGGCGCACGGTTTGATCGACGATGGCGTGGTCGAGTTCCTCGATGAGGTCGAACTGCTCGGCCATCTGGATCAGGGCGAAGGGGCTCTCGCCGGCGTCGAAGCGGACGAGGACCTCGTGGTGGTGAGCCTTGGCGCTCTTGAGATCGACGACCGGTTGGAAGGCCAGTTGGAAGCGGCGCTGGCTGATCGCGACCCCGAGTTCGCCGGCGCGGGCCAGGGTGCGGCGCACGGAGCGATTCATGGCTTCGGCCAGCGACGCGGGAGCGACCTCGCTGAGGCCTTCGTCGGCGAAATCCTGCAGGGCGTTGCGCATGGCCCGCAGGGCGCGGCCGATGTCGCCATTGGCGTCCAGGGCGACGGCATGGGCTTGGACCCGCAGATCGGCCGTGGTCTGGACGGCGAAGGCGGTGGCGAGGCGCTTGGCCATGTCCTTCGGATCCAGGCCGCGGGTACGGACCAGGGCGTAGCGTTCGTCGCCGATCCGGGCGGCGCCGACGCCGTCAAAGGACTGCAGGCGCAATTCACTGGCGACCTTGGCGTCGAGGGCGGCGGCGTCATCCGGGGTGAGGCCGGCGCGGGCGGTGGCGATGCCGCCGATCTCGACCATGGCGAGTTCGAGTTCGGCGCCGGTGACGCGGGCCGCCTCGATGAGGCCGCGAGCGGCGGCCTCGAAACTGGCGGGCGTGTGCAGACCATCGTCATCCACGTCCCGCGGCGGCGGAGGCGCCGGTATCAGGGCGAGGGAGACGTTGGCGGCGCCGGGAAAGCGGAAGGCGCGAGCGGAAGCGGCGCGGGCCGACTCGCCATTCAGGCGCACCACGATCGGGCCGCGGCGTTCGCCTTCCGCCAGGCCGGAGACCAGACTGGCGATCATGGCCTGATCGATGGGATGAAACAGGCCGGCGCAGTTGCGGCGGGCGAGCGCCGAGGCCTCCGCGTCGAACATGGCCTTGGCGGCGCCCACGGCCATGGTCACGTCGCCGGCCGGATCGATCTCCATCAGAAGGTCCGCGGCGGCGAAGGCCAGCCCGAGCAGGCGGCGCGGATCGAGGGACAAGGAGGCGGCTCCGGCGATGCGAACCCTTCGTATAACGTCGTCACATTAAGCAAGACTTGATCCGACCGAGCGGGCTCGTGGCGGGGTTTTCCCTCCCGGCGGCGGCTGTTATCTCTCGCGGGTCTGGAGACCGCGTTCCGAATGTACGACTACCGCGACGACATCGCCGCCCTTTATCGTGAGACCTACCAGCGCCTTCTGATCCGCGACGCGGCCATGTTCGCCGAGGACTACCCGCGCTTCGAGCGTCAGGGGGCGACGGCCTGGGAGTGGCGCTATCTCCCGGCGGTGGCGGCGAATTATCGCGTGCGGCAGGAACAGGGGAGGGCGGACAACAAGGACCTGTTTCGCCTCGCTGAGGCGCTTGTCGCGCTGGAAGACTACGAGGGCGCCCTGGCGCTGTTCGCCGAGCCGATGCCCGAACTCGAAAGCACCACAGTCTATTGGTACCGCCGGGGCGAGGCGCTGCTGGGCGCTGGCCGGCTGGCGGAGGCGCGGGCCGCGAACGCCAAGGCGGCGGCGCTGAGCGGCGCCAAGGAGCCCCGGCGTATGGCGCCGCGGCTAGAGCGGCTTACCGCGCTGGAAGGCGCGTCGACCTGGACTGAAGCGGCGGAGTTTGTTGGGGAGGCCTTGGCCCTCGGCGCCCGCCCCTTGGCGGCGGCCATGGCGCGCCGGATGGCGGAGACAGGTCCGGCCGCGGACCCCGAGAGTGCAGCCGCGATAGGCGCGGTGGCGCGGGCGGCGATGCAGGTCGCGCCTGAAGCGGCGGTGGGGTTGACCGCTCTGCTCGAAGCCGTAGCGCCCGACGGCGAAGACCTGGCGGCTGTTCAGATCGAACGCGCCTTGGGGGCGGACGCGCCGGAAGCGGCGCGCGCGATCGCCTCGCGGCGGAACGCGCCCGCCGAGGGCCGCAATCTCGCCTATCTAAGCGCCCTGGCGGCGGAAGCGGCAGGAGACCGCGCGCAGGCGATCCGCGAACTTGGGGCCTTGTCGTCGCGCTTCGACCGGGACCATGACATCCGTTCGGCCCTGGCCCGCTTCTGCGGCGAAGACGTGTTGAATCGCCGGCCGGTGAAGTTTGCGCCGTCTCGGGTGAAGAGCGGCGAACGGCGGCGGGTGATCAATCTGGTCCCGTTCAACAACGAAATGACCATGCTGGACACCCGCCTGCGCGAGATGGCGGACTGGGTGGACCTGTTCGTGATCGTCGAGGCGGCGCAGACCTTCATGGGCGGCCCCAAGGCTTGCGGCTTCGACGAACGCAAGGCCGAGTTCGCCGAGTGGGGCGACAAGATTCGCCATGTGAAGCTGGAAGCCTTTCCCGACCATGTGGACAGCGCCTGGGCGCGTGACTGCTGGCAAAGGGACATGGCGATCGAGGCGCTGGGGGATGGCTTCTGGGCGCCGGACGATATCGTGCTGCTGACCGACAGCGACGAGATCGTGCGCCGGGAGGCGGTGGCTGAGTTCGAGGTCGGGCTGATCGCCCTGAAGATGAAAACCTACCGCTACTTCTTCAATTACGAGGCCCAGCCAGGCAATCCGAAGAACGATGGGCATACGGGGGTGATCTGTACCGCCGACCAGTTGGCCAAGTTCGGGTCGAGCTACATCCGCTTCACCCTCAGCCGGCCGGCCAAAGCCTGGAACTTCATACCGCGCGCCGGCTGGCACTTCACCTCCATGGGCGACGCCAAGACTCTCGTACGCAAGTTCACGGGTTATGCGCACCAGGAGCGCAACAAGAAGAAGGTGCGGAAGCTCAAGCGCGTGAATGCGATGCTGGAAGGCATCCGCGAAGGCCGTTTCGAAGAGGGCTGGGCGCGCTGCGAGATCGACGAGAGCTTTCCGAGCGGCATCCGCGAAAGCCAGGAAGAGCTGCGCGATCTGATCCTCTAGGGAGCTCGCCGAGAAAAAGCATTGCGCCGCCGCCGGTTGGCGGTGAACGTTCCGACGCCGGAAACAAGGCGGGGGTGGAATGCGCTGGACGGTCTGGGCAAGCCTTGCTGCGGCGACGCTGACGGCGAGTTGCGGCATGGGCAAGGCTCAGGAGGACGCTTTCCTGGCTGAGCTGGTGCGCGTGGCCGGCAATCAGGTGATGACTTCGCTCAACAACAGCATGGTCGATCCATGGACGGTGGTCTGGGGAGCGGTCTGGGCCAATGGCGGGCGCATCTGTGGCTCGTTCAATCCGCGCAACAGCGCGGGCGCCTATGTCGGTTTCAAACGCTTCGTCGGCCAGGGCGGCGGGCGAGTGCTGATCGACGGCGTTTCGCAAGCGGACGACTTTCGCCGGGAGTGGGACACCTATTGCACCCATGCCCACCTGATGGTGCGCCAGGGCGATCCGCCCGCGCCACCGCTGCATGAAATGACCCGCCAGGAGCGGAAGGACGAGGTGGCGGCCTTCAGCATTCGGCCCATTCGATTGCCCAAGGATGGGGGCGACGAAGCCTAGGGGCGCTTCCGCAAGTTCGCTATTTGTTCTATCGTGGCGACATGCAGATGTCGCTCGATCTCGATTGTGGCGAAGACCGCATCGTCGTCGTGCGTAAGCGTTTGCGCGCGACCTTCGGCGTTCAAGCGAGCGGTCCAGATCGGCTCGATCCGGTCTCTCAACTCGTCCGCTCGATCCTGGGCGGCCGCACGCAGGATGCGGTTTCCTGGTCGGCGTTCATGCGCCTGGCGTCGACGTTCCCCGATTGGACGGAGCTCGCCGTGGCGGGCGCCGTCGAGCCGTTGATCGACGGCGTGACCTATTCGGAAAAGAAGGCGCGGGAGATCCCTCTGGCGCTCTGGCAGATTCGGCGAGATCGCGGGGAGCTGTGCCTGGACTTCCTGGCCGAGCACAGCGTCGAGGCCGCCTCGACCTGGCTGCGCGGCCTGACCGGTGTGGGGCCGAAGGTGGCGGCCAGCGTACTGAACTTCAGCCGACTGAACATGCGGACGTTCGTCGTCGACACCCATGTGCATCGGGTCGCCCGACGCCTTGGTCTGGTCGGTTGGGGCTGCGACAGCATCAAGGCTCACGCGGTGCTGCTTGATGCGATGCCCAACGCCTGGACAGCGGACGACCTGCTGGAGCTGCACTGGCTGATGAAGATCCTCGGGCAGCAGGCCTGCAGCCATGCGGAGCCGCGTTGCCACGTCTGCCCGCTGGCGCAGGATTGCCCGAGGCGCGGCGTGGAGGGCGCCTCGGTGCTGGCGTTCAGGCCGAGGGTCTAGCCGAGGGCGGCCTTGATGGCCGAGAGGCCTTCGGCCGCCTTGGAGCCGTCCGGGGCGCCGCCCTGGGCGAAGTCCGGCTTGCCGCCGGCGCCCTGACCGCCCATGGCGGTGACCGCCGCGCGGGCGAGATCGACCGCGCTGGCCTTGCCTTGCGCCCCGCCGCTGACCGCGACGGTGACCGCCGCCTTGCCGTCGGCGACGCCGACCAGGGCGACGACGCCGTCGGGCGCCTGCTTCTTGAAGGTCTCGGCGATGGGACGCAGGTCCTTGCCGCCGACGCCGTCGAGGACGCGGCCGATGAAGGGCAGGCCGCCGACGGTTTCGATCTCAACCGCGCCACCGCCACCGGTCGCGAGCTGACGCTTGGCCTCGGCGAGGTCCTTTTCGAGCTTGCGGCGCTGGGCTTCCAGCGCCTCGACACGAGCGGCGACGTCGGCGACCGGGACTTTGAACTGCTCGGCGAGGGTCTTGGACACCGCGGCCTGATCAAGCAGGTAGCGGCGGGCGGCTTCGCCGGTGAGGGCTTCGATACGGCGCACGCCGGCGGCGATGCCGGTCTCCGCGACGATCTTGAACAAGGCGATGTCGCCGGTGCGAGCGACGTGGGTGCCGCCGCAGAGTTCGACCGAATAGGCCTTGGTCTCGTCGGTGAGCGACTTGCCAAGGGTGAGCACGCGCACCTCGTCACCGTACTTCTCGCCGAACAGGGCGATGGCTCCGGCTTCGATGGCTTCCTGGGGAGCCATCAGCTTGGTCTCGGCCGGGACGTTCTGACGGATCACGGCGTTGACCTCGGCCTCGATGGCGTCGAGCTGGGCCGGCGTGAGCGGGCCGCCGTGGCTGAAGTCGAAGCGCATACGATCGCCATCAACCAACTGACCCTTCTGCGCCACGTGCGGGCCGAGGACGTGGGCGAGGGCGGCGTGCACCAGGTGGGCCGCCGAGTGGTTCGAGCGGGTGGTCAGGCGATTTTGCGGATCGACGGAGGCGGTGACCGCATCGCCGACCTTCAGGGAGCCCGAAACTTCCACGTCATGCACGAAGAGGTCGCCGGCTTCCTTGACGGTGTCGAGCACCCTGGAGACGCCGCCCGGCGACTGGATTTCACCGACGTCGCCGGCCTGGCCGCCGCTCTCGGCGTAGAAGGGGGTGCGGTCGAGCAGCAGGCGCACGCGCTCGCCGGCGCCGGCGGACTCGACCTCGGCGCCGTCCTTGATGATCGCCTTCACGACGGCGTTGGCCTCGGTGGTTTCGTAGCCGAGGAATTCGGTGGCGCCGAACCGGTCGCGCAGGCCGAACCATTCGGCGGCCTGGCCGGCCTGGCCGGAGCCGGCCCAGTTGGCGCGGGCCATCTGGCGCTGGCGATCCATGGCCGCGTCGTAGGCCTCGGTGTCGACGGTCAGGCCCTTGCCGCGCACGGCGTCCTGGGTGAGGTCGAGCGGGAAGCCGTAGGTGTCATAGAGCTTGAAAGCCACGTCGCCGGAGAGGACGCCGCCTTCGGCCAGGCCGGCGGTGGCTTCGTCGAGCAGGCCGAGGCCGCGACCGAGGGTGGTGCGGAAGCGCTCCTCCTCCTGGCGCAGGGTCTCGACGATCATCGGCTGGGCGCGGACGAGCTCGGGATAGGCGACGCCCATCTGCTCGACCAGGGCCGGGGCCAGACGGTGCATCAGGGGCTCCTGCGCGCCGAGCAGATAGGCGTGACGCATGGCGCGGCGCATGATGCGGCGCAGGACGTAGCCGCGCCCTTCGTTGGACGGGGAAACCCCATCGGCCAGCAGGAACGACGACGAACGCAGATGGTCGGCGATGACGCGATGGCTGGGTGCCGCCTCGCCCTCGGCCGCGACACCGGTGGCCTCGACGCTGGCGGCGATCAGGGCCTTGAAGAGATCGGTGTCGTAGTTGTCATGTACGCCCTGCAGCACGGCGCTGACCCGCTCCAGCCCCATGCCGGTGTCGATCGACGGCTTGGGCAGAGGTTCGCGCGAACCGTCCTGCTGCTGGTTGAACTGCATGAAGACCAGGTTCCAGATCTCGATAAACCGGTCGCCGTCCTCACTCTCGCTGCCGGGCGGGCCGCCCCAGATGCTGGGGCCGTGGTCGTAGAAAATTTCGGAGCAGGGGCCGCAGGGGCCGGTGTCGCCCATCGACCAGAAGTTGTCGGAGGTGGGGATGCGGATGATCTTCTCGTCGGGCAAGCCGGCGATCTTCTTCCACAGCGAGGCCGCCTCGTCGTCGGTGTGGTAGACGGTGACGAGCAGCTTGTCCTTGGGGAGGGCGAACTCCTTGGTCAGCAGCGTCCAGGCCAGCTCGATCGCGCGGTCCTTGAAATAGTCGCCGAACGAGAAGTTGCCGAGCATCTCGAAGAAGGTGTGGTGACGCGCGGTGTAGCCGACATTGTCGAGATCGTTGTGTTTGCCGCCGGCGCGGACGCACTTCTGCGACGAGGCCGCGCGCGGACTGGCCGGGGTCTCGGCCCCGGTGAAGACGTTCTTGAACGGCACCATGCCCGCGTTGACGAACAGCAGGGTCGGGTCCGACTGCGGCACCAGGGGAGCGGAGGGCGTGACCTTGTGGTCGGCGGCCGCGAAGAAATCGAGATAGGCGCTGCGGATGTCGTTGAGGCTCGGCATCGGGAATCCGTAAGGCGCGCGGAAAGCGGCGCGCGAGACGCTAGATGGTTTCGAAGGGTTCTGTAGCCAAGGCGGGCAGTCGGCTCAAAGGAAAAGGACGCCCGGCGGGGCCGGGCGTCCTCAGGCTCGCGGGTAGGAGCCGGCGCTGTTGGGGTGGCGCGGCGGCACGGGCGGGAGCCGCCGGCCGGCAGGGCCGACCGGGCTGTCCGCGAGCGCAGCTCGAACTATTCCTCTTCGCCCTCGGTCGGGCCGACCAGAAGCTCTTCCTCGATGACCGCGGTGTTGCCACGCACGGCCTTCTCGATCTGAGCGGCGATATCCGGGTTCTTCTTGAGGAATTCGCGCACGTTGTCGCGGCCCTGGCCGATGCGCTGGTTATCGAAGGAGAACCAGGAGCCCGACTTCTCGACCACGCCAGCCTTGACGCCCAGGTCGATGATCTCGCCGAGCTTGGAGATGCCTTCGCCGTACATGATGTCGAACTCGACCTCGCGGAACGGCGGAGCGATCTTGTTCTTCACCACCTTCACGCGGACGTTGTTGCCCATGATCTCATCGCGAATCTTCACCGAACCGGTGCGGCGGATATCGAGACGAACCGAGGCGTAGAACTTCAGGGCGTTGCCGCCCGTGGTCGTTTCCGGGCTGCCGTACATGACGCCGATCTTGTGGCGGATCTGGTTGATGAAGATGACCAGGGTCTGGGTCTTGCCGATCGAACCGGTGAGCTTACGCAGGGCCTGACTCATCAGGCGGGCTTGCAGTCCGGGCAGGCTGTCGCCCATCTCGCCTTCGATTTCAGCCTTCGGCGTCAGGGCCGCGACCGAGTCGATGACGATGACGTCGATGGCGCCGGACCGGACCAGGGTGTCGGTGATCTCCAGAGCCTGCTCGCCAGTGTCGGGCTGGGCGACCAGCAGATCGTCGAGATTGACGCCGAGCTTCTTGGCGTAGGCCGGATCGAGCGCGTGTTCGGCGTCGACGAAGGCCGCGGCGCCGCCCGCCTTTTGCACCTCGGCGACGACGTGCAGCGCCAGGGTGGTCTTGCCCGAGCTTTCGGGACCGAAGATTTCGATGACGCGGCCCTTGGGCAGCCCCCCGATGCCGAGAGCGATGTCGAGGCCGAGGGAGCCGGTGGAGACCGCCTCCACCTCCATGTGGGTCTTCTCGCCCAGCCGCATGACGGAACCTTTGCCGAAGGCCCGGTCGATCTGAGCGAGCGCCGCTTCCAGCGCCCGCGACTTGTCTGCGTCTTCTTTGCCCACGAGCTTCAATGCCGCCTGATTCATTGGATTTGCCCTTATCCCACGATTCCGCCGCCCGCCGCGGCTCCGTCCGACCCGTGTCGAACAGGACAATTCGTATCCGGTTTGTTCCGGAATTGGCAAGGGCAATGTTCCGCTGATGTTCACGGTCGTCCCGAGGTGTGCGACCGGAACTGACGTGAGCCCGCGTCGGGCACCCGGCTGGCCGTGGATCGCTAGAGCTTGGGTTCGGGCGCGCGGCTCATGATCACGCGGAAGCCTTGGACGCGGGCCTCAAGGTCGTGAACGAGGCGGTCGGCCTGCTCACGAATACCCACCGGATAAGCTTCGCCGCCACGGACGATGTCAGCGGCGACGGCGATCGCGGCCTCCAGTTGAAGGTTCAGGGCCTCGACCTGCTCGCGGGCCAGAAGTTGAGCTTCTGCCTGGAGGCGACGCACCCGCTCGGCGGTGGTCTCGGGCTTGCGGCCGAGGTCGTAGAGCGGGGTGAGGTCGGAGACGAGGGTCAGCTTGGCCGTCCCGTCGCCGGAGCCACGATTGGAGTCGGTCACTGAGCCCTCCTCGTCCGCGCCGACGCAACTCGGCTTTAAAGAGGGCAATGTGGGAACGGCCCAAGCGTTCCCGCTCGGCGGGAAGTCCCGGCGATTTTTCGGGCGCGGCGGCAAAGCTTGGCTCTTGATCTCCACCGCGAGTTCACACATTGTTCGCTCAACCTTGGGTGGGGGTGAATGTCATGCGTACTGTCTTGGTCGTGACTTCGATTGTCTTGGCGTTGGCGACGAGGAGCGTCGCACAGGCTGCGGATCTGCCCCCGTTGATAGTGAAGCCCATAGGGGCGGGCGAGGTGGCCAAGCCGTTCCAGTTCGCCAAGCTCGTGACGCGCATTCCGGGCGGGCGGAGTTGGGGCAGCATGGCCGTCGGCCTGCTTTGCTATACGAGGTCGGCTTTGTCTTGGGACGGCGACGCCAACGAACTCGATAGGGATATCGACGCCGAGTTCCGTGCTCAGATGAGCGGGGCCGGCTTCAAGGTGGCCGGCGACAACAACAATCTGTTCGAAGCCGACAGCGGAGGCAGCGCCGAGTACGCCATCGGCGGCCTGATCACCGACATCAAGATGGATATCTGCATGCCGTGGGTGGGGGTTGTCGCCACGGACCAGCGGGTCAAGGGCTCGGCCCAGATGACGGTGGAATGGCAAATCTATTCGCGGCTGAAACGCGAAGTGGTGGCCAAGGTGACCACGACCGGGGGCGTATACCTGAAGTCGCCGGTGACGGGCGGGCATATGCAGGTGTGGCGCGGGGCCTTTGGCGAGAACGTGAAGGAGCTGATCAACGCGCCGGCGTTCCGCGCGATCGCCATCGGCTCGCCCGCAAACACGCCGACTGTCGGCCAAGCCGTGGCCAAGGTCGATCGTCCGCCGATTGTCTTCGCCAAGCCCACCGCGAAGCCGGCGGCTCTCACCGACGTCGTCGGTTCGGTGGTGACGGTGATGGCGGGCAATGGCCACGGCAGCGGGTTCCTGATCTCCCCCGACGGCTACGTGCTGACTAACCAGCATGTCACGACCGGCTCCAAATACGTGAAGATCCGTTGGAGCGACGGGCTGGAGTCGGTGGGAGAGGTGCTGCGCGAGGACAAGGGCCGCGACGTTGCCCTGATCAAGACCGACAGCCGGGGCCGCCTGTCGCTGACCCTCCATCGCGAGGCGCCGGCCCTGGGCCTGGAGGTCTATGCGATCGGGGCGCCGTTTGACGAGAAGCTGCAGGGCACGGTGACGCGTGGCATCGTCTCGACCAGCAACCGCATCTTCGAGGGCTACAACTTCATTCAGAGCGATGTGGCGGTGAATCCCGGCAACAGCGGCGGGCCCTTGGTGAACAAGGAGGGCGAGGTGCTGGGCCTGACAGTCCTCGGCTTGGGGCGCGACGAGGCGATGCAGGGACTCAACCTGTTCATCCCGGCGGGAGATGCGCTGGATTTCCTCGGTCTGCAGTAGGCGGTGGCGGAAATCAGGATTCTGCATTCCCGGGCGCGGCCCGGCCTAGGCGCCGCCGACGGGCCGTTGCTAGCGTCGTTGCATGACACGCGCCCGTTGCTTCGCTTCCGCCCTCGCTCTCGTTTCCATGCTGGCCGCCGGGTCGTCCGTTCACGCCCAGGCCGGAGGCTCGCGGGCCGAACGGGCGGCGCGGTGGTGGAACGACATCGCGGCCCTGGCGGACGACGCCAACGAGGGGCGGCAGACCGGCACAGCGGGCTATCGGCGGGCCGAAACCCATGTGATCGAGCGGATGAAGGCGGAAGGGTTGACGCCGGCCGGCGAGAAGGGCGGCTTCACCCAACGGGTGAGCTTCCGCGAGCAGATCGTCGACCAGGCGGCCTCGACCGCCGCCCTGACCAAGGCCGATGGGACGGCCGACACGTTGAAGGTCGGCGTCGACCTGACCGTGGCGGCCGGCGGCGCGCCGCGGCCGAAGGCGGTGGACGCGCCGCTGGTGTTCGTCGGCTACGGCCTGCACATGCCGGAGCGCGGCCATGACGATTTCAAGGGCCTGGACCTGAAGGGCAAGATCGTGGTGGCCATCGCCGGCGGCCCGGCCGATCTGCCCGGCACGGAAAAAGCCAGCGCGCGCAACGAACGCAACAAGGTGCTGGCCCAGATGGGCGCGGTGGGGGTGATCGCCATCACCCCGCCCAGGCAGGCGGAGATTCCCTGGACGCGGGCGACCGTCCTGGCCAAGGGAGCGGGAATGTTCCTAGCCGACGCGAGCCTGCGCGAAACGCCGGACGGGCTCTATACGGCGACCTTCGATCCGGCCCAGGGCGCGCGGCTGTTCGCCGGCTCCGGCCACGGCTACGCCGAAATCGCGGCGTTGTCGGACGCCTCCGAACCGATCGCCGGCTTCGACATGAAGATGCGGCTGAAAGCGACGACGGCGACCGAGTTCCGCGACTTGGACAGCGACAACATCGTCGGCGTGTTGCCGGGTTCCGACCCGAAACTGAAGAACGAATATGTGGTGCTGTCGGCCCATCTGGATCACCTCGGAACGGGCGTCGGCGCCGACGGCAAGCGCTTTGTCTATCCCGGCGCCATGGACGACGCCTCGGGTGTGGCCAGCCTGCTCGACATCGCGCGCACCTTGAAGGCGGGGCCGCCGCTGAAGCGCTCGATCCTGTTGGTGGTGTTGACCGCCGAGGAGAAGGGGCTCTTGGGCTCGCACTACTTCGCCAACCGGCCGACCGTGCCGAAGTCGGCGATGGTGGCGGACCTCAACTTCGATATGCCGCTGCCGTTGTGGACGCTGAAGACCGTGCTGGCGCAGGGCGAATACGAGAGCACGCTCGGCGCCCAGGCCCGGGAGTCCGCCGCCGAACAGGGGCTGGGTCTGACGCCAGACCCGCTGCCCGACCGCAACAGCTTCGTGCGCACCGACCAGTACAGCTTCGTCAAGACCGGCCTGCCAGCCCTGGCTTTCAAGTTCGGCTTTCAGAAGGACACGCCGGAATTCGAGACCGAGCGGCAGTGGCGCGCCAATCGCTATCACGCGGCGGGAGATGACCTGAGCCAGCCGGTGATGAAGGAAGAGGCGATCAAGCTGGACGACGTGGTGGTCGGAATCGCGCGACGGGTGGCGAATGCGGACGAGCGGCCGGCGTGGTTGGAAACCAGCGGGTTCAGAAAGTTCGCCGGGACGAAGTAGGTACGGGTAGGGGCGCGTCCACGCAGTAGTTTGCGCGACGCCGCATGTTCTTGAGTGACTGCTGACTCCTGGAAGATATCGAAAGTCTGCTTTCGATCTCGGCCCTGGGCGACTTCAGAAGGTGTTAAAGCTTCCCCTTCCTGAACCGCTCCTGCGCCTCGGCGCGGGCCTCGGCCTTTATGCGTTTGACCGCGGCCTTGTCGCCGGTTTCGCCTTCGCCCGCCAAGGCGTCCGAGGCGAATTCGAGGTCCAGCAGCTTGAGGCGTTTGACCTCGTCGCGGAGGCGGGCGGCTTCCTCGAATTCGAGGTTGGCGGCGGCTTGGCGCATCCTGGCTTCGAGGTCGCGCAGGGTGGCCTTGAAGTTGTCGCCCATGAAGGGCTTGGCGCCGTCCTGGCCGGGCGCGCCGAGCGGGACGGTGACGCGGTCCTTCTCGTAGGGACTGGCCAGGATATCCTTGATGTTGGCCTTCACCGAAGCGGGGGTGATGCCGTTGGCGGCGTTGTAGGCCTGCTGCTTCTCGCGCCGCCGCTGGGTCTCGGCCATGGAGCGTTCCATGGAGCCGGTGATGCTGTCGGCGTAGAGGATGACCTTGCCGTCGACGTTCCGCGCGGCGCGGCCGATGGTCTGGATCAGACTGGTCTCCGAGCGGAGGAAGCCCTCCTTGTCGGCGTCGAGGATGGCGACCAGGCCGCACTCGGGGATGTCGAGGCCTTCGCGCAGCAGGTTGATGCCGATGAGGATGTCGAAGGCGCCCAGGCGCAGGTCGCGGATGATCTCGATGCGTTCGAGGGTGTCGACGTCGGAGTGCAGGTAGCGCACGCGCAGGCCCTGCTCGTGCATGTACTCGGTGAGATCCTCGGCCATCTTCTTGGTGAGGACGGTGACCAGGGTGCGGTAGCCGGCGGCGGCGGTCTGGCGGGCCATGTCGATGACGTCGTCGACCTGGCTGAAGCCGTCCTTGGCGACGGGGCGGACCTCGACCGGCGGGTCGATCAGGCCGGTGGGGCGGATGACCTGCTCGGCGAAGACGCCGCCGGCCTTTTCCATTTCCCAGGGGCCGGGCGTGGCCGAGACGTGGACGGTCTGCGGCCGCATGGCTTCCCACTCCTCGAACTTGAGGGGGCGATTGTCCATGGCGCTGGGCAGGCGGAAGCCATACTCGGCCAGGGTCCATTTGCGATTGCGGTCGCCTTTGTACATGGCGCCGATCTGCGGAATGGTCTGGTGGCTCTCGTCGGTGAAGAGGAGGGCGTTGTCCGGGATGTATTCGAAGAAGGTAGGCGGCGGCTCGCCCGGGCGACGGCCGGTGAGATAGCGGCTGTAGTTCTCAATGCCGGCGCAGGAGCCGGTGGTTTCGATCATCTCCAGATCGAAGTTGGTGCGCTGCTCCAGGCGCTGGGCCTCCAGCAGCTTGCCGTTGGCGATCAGCCAGTCGAGACGCTCCTTCAGTTCGGCCTTGATGTGGTTGACGGCCTGGCGAAGCGTTGGGCGCGGCGTGACGTAGTGGCTGTTGGCGTACATGCGCACGCTGGGCAGCTCCGAGGTCTTCTTGCCGGTGAGGGGATCGAATTCGCTGATCGCCTCGATCTCGTCGCCGAACAGGGAGATGCGCCAGGCGCGGTCCTCGTAGTGGGCGGGGAAGACTTCGATGGTGTCGCCGCGACGGCGGAAGGTCCCACGCTCGAAAGCCTGGTCGTTGCGCTTGTATTGCTGGGCGACGAGGTCGGCGATCAGCTGCTTCTCATCGATCTTCTGGCCGACCTCGAGGGTGAAGGTCATGGCCGTGTAGGTCTCGACAGAACCGATGCCGTAGATGCAGGAGACCGATGCGACGACGATGACGTCGTCCCGCTCGAGGATCGCGCGGGTGGCCGAGTGGCGCATCCGGTCGATCTGCTCGTTAATCGAGGAGTCCTTCTCGATGTAGGTGTCGGTGCGCGGGACGTAGGCCTCGGGCTGGTAGTAGTCGTAGTAGCTGACGAAGAACTCGACGGCGTTGTCGGGAAAAAAGGCCTTCATCTCGCTGTAGAGCTGGGCGGCGAGGGTCTTGTTGGGGGCGAGGATCAGGGCCGGACGCTGGGTCTCGGCGATGATGCTGGCCATGGTGAAGGTCTTGCCGGAGCCGGTGACGCCCAGCAGCACCTGGTCGTGCTCGCGGCCCTTGATGCCTTCGACCAGCTCGGCGATGGCGGTCGGCTGGTCGCCGGCGGGCTTGTATTCCGAGACGAGTTTGAAGGTCTTGCCGCCGTCGTGCTTCTCCGGCCGCTGAGGGCGGTGGGGCGTCCACATCACCGGCATGCCGACAGCGGCGGCCGCGTCGAGCTGAGCGTCGTGGATGAAAGCGCCGGAGACGTCCGAGACGCCGGTGGGCTGGGCGGGGGAACGGGGCATGAACGGAAGATAGGGCCAGGGCGAAGAGCGGAAAAGGGGACTTCCTGAACGCTGCTGACAGAATTGGGTTGGCCGGGTAACTCGCCCGCATGACGCGCACCTTGGTCGATCGTTTATTGGGGCCCGCCGTGCGGCGGCCGATGGAGGTGCTGCGTTCGGCCGTCGGGGCGGGGTTAGGCCTGGCGGCGGTGGGATTGCTGTCGCGGGCGATCGTCGGTGGAGAACGGTGGGCGTTGCTCCTCGCGCCGCCGATCGCATCCTCGGCGGTGATCGTGTTCGCGGTGCCGGCGAGCCCGCTGGCGCAGCCACGCGCGGTGGTTGGGGGCAATGTGCTTTCGGCGCTGATCGGCGTGGCGTGCGGCCTGCTGATTCCCCATGCGGCGGTGGCCGGGCCGGTCTCGGCGGCCCTGTCCGTGGCCGCCATGCTGCTGCTCGGCTGCCTGCATCCGCCGTCCGCCGCGGTCGCGTTCGTCGCGGCTATCAGCGGCGGGGCGGTCGGCTGGGACTATGCGGTGACGCCGATCGGCCTGGGCTCGGCCCTGCTGTGCCTGGCCGGCGCGATCTATGCCCCGGTCGTGGGACGTGTATATCCGCATGCGCCGCCCAGCCTGGCGACGGCCGAGCCGGTGCGAGCCGCGGCGACTCCGGCCGAGGGGGAAACCGACATCCTCGCCGGGGTGAACTGCGGCGAGGTGATGACCGCGGATTTGTTCTACGTAACGCCCGCGATGGACGCGGAGGCGGCGCTGCACGTGCTGACCGAGCACGCGCTGCGGACGGCGCCCCTGCTGGACGATAAACGACAGGTTCTGGGCCTGGTGAGCCGCGCCGAGCTGCTGCTGGAGGCGGAGCGCGAGGCGACGGAGGGCGCGGGCGCGGGGCGTTCGGTCGGTGAGCTGGCCGATCAGCACCTGGCCCTGGTGAGGGCGGAGACGCCGCTATCGGATGTGCTGCCGTTGCTGGCGACGGGGGCGGCCCACGAGGCCCTGGTGGTCGACGCCGAGGGGGCGGCCGTGGGAGTGATCACCCAGACCGACGTGCTGCGCGTGGTCTGGAGAGGGACAGGTCGATGACCAGCTATGTGGCGCTGCTGCGGGCGATCAATGCGGGCGTGAAGCTGCCCATGCCGGAGTTGAAGGCGATGGCCGAACGGCTGGGTTACGCCAAGGCGCGGACCTACATCGCCAGCGGCAACCTGCTGTTCGAGACCGAGGCCGACGAGGCGGTGGTGACGGCGGCTTTAACCCAGGCGGCAAGCGACTTCGTGGGCAAGCCGGTGGGCGTCACGGTACGCACCGCCGCGGAGTTGGCCGCCACCGTGAAGGCCAATCCGTTTCCCGAGGGGCCAGGCAACCGGGTGATGGCGATCTTCCTCGATGCGCCGCCGCCCGAGGGCTTCGAAGGGGCGATCCGCCATCAGGCGCCGGGTGAGCAGGTGAAGGCGGTCGGGCGCGAAATTTTCGTCTGGTACGACGAAGGCATGGGCCAGTCGAAACTGACCATTCCGGCCGCGAAGGCGGGAACCGGGCGGAATATGAACACCGTGACCAAGCTGGCCGAGATGAGCGCAGGTTAGGCTTTCGGTGAGCCGACAATGATTGGCTTCTCGTAAGGGCAGACAGACGCGCGCGCGACGCCGATGAAGCCCCGGACTTGACGTGCGGGGAGCGAGCCCCGAGCTAAGAGCGGCCTCATGCCGGCGGGGGACGGCGCCCGGCGATGGACGACATCGTTTTGCGCGCTTCGCTTTCCATCCTCATCCTGGCGGCCTGCGCCGCGACGGCCCTGGCGGGTTGCGGCCCGCGCAAGGATCAGAAGCTGCCGTCTCAACCGTCGTTGCAGCCGTCGCTGACGGAGCGTGTGCGCGTCCTGGCCGGTGACGTGCTGGTGATCGACGGGCAGCATATCCGTCTGGCGGGCGCCTATGGGCCGCAAGGCATCCCCGACGCGCGTTGTTGGGCCGAAGCCCTGGCCGCGAAACAGGCGACGGTGGTGCTGAGGAGGATGATCGTCGATGGACGCACCATCAGCTTCAAGCCGACGGGCGGACAGGATGTCTTCGGCCGCATCTACGCCACGGTGAGCCTCAACGGCGTCGATCTCGGCCAGACCCTCTATGACGAGGGGCTGGTGGCCAAGACGAAGGGCGCTTTCGGCTGGTGCAGGCCGATCAGTGAAGCCGGTGAAGGAGCGCCGACGGTCACTTCGGTGATGGATGCCGGCTACTAGAATCTCTCAAGCTTTGAAATCTACGCTCGGCGAGGGGGCGATTGCTTCGGGGCTGAAATTGTCCTCGGGCCAACGGCTCCTATAAGCTCAGGCCAAACGAGGCCGACCGAGAGGGGCGGCCCATGACGCAGGGCGGAGCTATATGAACATCAAAGTGAAATTGGCCGTGGGCGCGGGCGTTGCGACGCTCCTGGTCGCCGGTCTGGCGATTGCGCAGGTCCCGCAGGACATCCCGGAGTACAATAAGATCGGCCCGGGCGGCGCGATTCCTCCGCCCATGCCGCCGGGCGGCGGCGCTCTGCCGGGCTACCGCCAGCAGAGCGTTATCGACGGCGTCCAGAAGAAGACGCCGGAGTTCGAGGACGTGTTCAACGTGCTCGACGCTATCGACTCGCTGCCGGTGAAGGCTGCGGCGCAGCCCAAGAAGCCGCGCAAGTTGCTGATCTATTCGACCGCGCGCGGGTATGGCCACTCGTCGATCCCGATCACCGCCTTCGCCATCACCGAACTCGGCAAGGCGACCGGCGCCTGGACGGCGGACACCAGCTTCAGCCAGGCCGACTTCACCGCCGAGAACCTGGCCAAGTATGATGTGCTGGTGTTGAACAACACCACCGGCGCCTTCCTGGACGACGCGAATGACGCGGCCGGCACGGCGGCCCGTCGCAAGGCGCTGCTCGACTTCGTGCGCGGCGGCAAGGGCCTGGTCCTGACCCACGCCGGCGGCGACACCTATCACGGCACCGGCCTGCCCCGCCCGCCGCCCGGCTCGCCGCGCCCGACGGGCCCGCAGCCGCCGCAGAAGAGCCTGTGGCCCGAGTTCACCAAGATGGTGGGCGGCTACTTCAAGTTCCACTGGTACTATCCGCAGCCGGTGACGGTGAAGATCGACGACCCGAAGAGCCCGATCAACGCGCCTTTCAACGGTCGTCCGTTCAAGATCCATGACGAGATCTATACGTTCTCCAACGACTCTTACTCGCGCAAGAACGTCCACGTGCTGACCAGCGTGGATTATTCGAAGATGAGTGACGAGGATAAGGCGAAGGAAAACCCGGCGACCAAGCGCACGGACGGCGATTACGCCCTGAGCTGGATTCGTCGTGAAGGCCAGGGCCGCGTCTACTACAGCGTTCTCGGCCACAGCGAGCACATCTACTTCATCCCCAACATCCTGCAGTCGATCACCAACGGCATCCAATACGCCGCGGGCGACCTGGCGGCCGACGACAGCCCCAGCGAGAAGTAGGTTCCGAGCCGCCCTCGCGGGCGACGGAGTGAAGAGACGAAGCGCCGGCCAGGGTTCGCCCCTGGCCGGCGTTGTCGTTTGGGGTTGCTCTCGGCCTCAGGCTTCGTCCGAGTCCTCGGAAATCTCCTCGAGCGTGCGGCCGACCTGCTTGGCGCCGTAGTCGACGGCGACGTCGCCGAGCGAAAGAATACCGGCGAGGCGGCCGGCATCGTTGAGAACGATCAGGCGGCGGACCTGATGCGAACCCATCTTGGCGGTTGCGTCGGCCAGGGTGTCTTCCGCGTTGCAGCTTTGGACATCGCCGCTCATCACATCGCGGACCGGCTGGTTGAGATCGCCGCCATCGGCCACGACGCGCAGGACGATATCGCGGTCGGTGACCACGCCGATGACGCGGTCTTCCTCCATCACCGGCATGACGCCGCTGTCGATCTCGCCCATCATTTTGGCGACCTTGCGGATGGGTGTTTCGGGCGTGGCGGTGACCACTTGGGCGGTCATGACGTCGCTGACTTTCATAGACTCTGGCCTTTCGAGCGGGGCGCGGGAAGGGAGCCAGGGAAACCGCTGGCGGGGGCGGTTGTTCCTCTCATGAGGCCGCCCACAGCCGTTTCAGCGGCGCGAAGGGCCTGGCGGGCGGCGGCGAGCGTGGGGAAGACGGCGATCTGTTCGCGCATGGTGACAGCGCAGGTCAGGTCTCGAGCGACAAAGCTGAGGGCGTAGCCCTCCAGCACGGGGTGCAGGTTTAGGACGGGCTGGGTCATTGCGCGGCGGTCGCGAGGCGCCGTTTGGCGGCGTCGGTGAAATCGGTGATCGGAAAGAGGCGACCCCAGAGCTCGATCGTCTCGCCAAGTGTGGGGGCGCCCGAGCGCCGCATGGCGAAGAGAACCTGAGCGCGGTCGAACCAGTAGCTCGTGGCGTCACAGGCCACTGGCTGGGCGAACACTTGTCCATAGTCGGGGGAGGCAGGGTCGCCGCAGATGAACCAGGCGGGATCGCTGGCGGTGACCAGGCGGGGTGCGGCGTGCATCCATAAAATTAGCCATATGCAAACTTAAGCCGCAAGCAGAAAGTTGTCAGTATGCTAACTCTAGGGTTTGCTGGTGGCGTCATTTTCGGTCGTCGCCAATGGGGCGACGACTCGACTCCTGCGCGCCCGGCGGGAATCCTGCGCGCGTTAACTTCTGGAGGCGGCCGTGTTCAAGGTGGTGGAGTTTTACGTGCGCGCTGTCGCTGTCGTGGAGACATCCGAGGGCCTTCGGCGTGAGCCCATCGGCGATGCGCGGCGGACGCGAGATGAGGGCCAGGCGCAGGCGTGGGCGCAGGAGATGCGTGACCGACTAGATCGACGGAGCGAAGTCGGGCCACGCCACGAGGTGTTGGTCTATTCCGTTGTCGGGGAGCCGATGTTCGACCTGTGGGCGGAGCCGCAGGTGAAGGGGCGGTATGGAAGCGGCGAGCGCTAAATCTCCAGGCCTGTGGTTAGCCGTCGGTGCCGGTGCCCCGGATCGCCTTGATGACGTTCACGGCCTGAGCGCGCTCGGTGGGGGCGAGCGTATCCCATAACGACCAGATGCCTTCCGGATCCGACGGGTCGCGGATGAGGAGGTCGGCCGGCGCGCAGCGCAGGTTGATGGCGAAGAGCTCCAGCAAGTCCTGATTGAACTGCCGCTCGCCCCGCTCGAGCTGGCTGACGTAGGGCTTCGAGAGCCCGGTCATCTCGGCGAACCGCTCCTGAGTGTACCCGCGATGCTTGCGCCATTCGCGCAGGAACCAGGGCTTTCGGTCGCCTTTGCTCATGTTTGCAGTGTGCATGAGGTGTGGATAACACGCGTGAAGCCAATAGCAAACTTTTTTGCTCGACGAAAAGTTTGCTGTGTGCAAACATTGAGGTATGGAACACATCGCAATCCGCATCGCGCACCCCAGGGCCGCTCCCTCCCGACCGGGATGCGCGGGAGCGGGCGGCGCTCGCCGAGACGATCTCGCGCGCCGCCCGCTCCAACCTTTCGCCTGGAGCGCCGTCCGATGAGCGCGGTGCATCTGCCCTATCCGCCGACAACGGACCGGCTGTGGTCATTGGAGGCTGGCCGCATCGTGCGCAGCGCCGCCTATCGCGCCTGGCTCGACACCGTGCGGGCCGCGATCCGCGCCTCGACGCATCCGGCGGTTTTCGGCCGCTTCGTGCTGAACATCACCGCGCATCGTCCGAGCGAAGGGGAGGGCGCCGACCGCGACCTCGACAGCCTGCTGACGCCCTTGAACGCGGCCCTGATCGCCGCCGGCCTGGTCGGGGACGACAGTCTGGCCGAACGGATCGTGGTGCGTTGGGCGCGCAAGCCGACGCCGGGCGGCCAATTGGATGTGGAGGCCCGTTCGGCATGAGCGAAGCCTTCACGCAACGGGAGCGGATGAGCGATATCCTGCTGGAGGTCGCGGACCGACATGGCCTGACCGTGGAGGACCTGACCGGCCCGCGGCGGATGCGCCACATCGTACGGGCGCGGCACGAAGCGATGGCGGAAACCTGGCGGCGGACGCCGCTGTCGAAATGCGAGATCGGACGCCGCCTGGGCGAGCGGAACCATGCGACGGTGATCCACGGCATTCGGGCGCACCTGGCGCGCGAAAGCGCCATGGAGGCGGACCAATGAGCCGCCGCGCCAAGCCGAAGTCGCCGGAAGCGATCCTCGCCGAGCGGGCGCGGGATTTCGCGGCGGTCGGTCTGCAGCCGGAGGCGGCCCGCCTGCCGGCCAACGCCAATGTCGAGGTCCGCCGACAAAGCCAGACGACTTTAACCGGCGCCCGGCGCGTCGATGCGTTCGACGCCTTGCGGGACGGCATGAGCAAGGGCGCCTATGACGCCGCGCGACGGCTGGAGGCGGACCTGACCCTTCGCGGCGGTCGTCCCGGCGCCAGCGGCGGCGGCGGGCTGGAGCGGATCGACTGCGCGGGCAGCGCGACCGTGGGCGATGCGATGGCCGCGCAACGGCTGGATCGCGCTCGCGCGGCCGGACGGCGGGCGGACGCGATGCTCGGGCGGTTAGGGCCGCGCGACGCGGTGCTGCTCGGGGAGCTGATGGCCCCGAGCCTGCCTGAGCGGGGTTGGCGCGAGACGGTGAGGGCGGTGACGGGCGAGGAGAACCCGGTCGCCCAGGCGGCCGTAGTGCGCTCGGCCTGCGCCAATCTGGCGATGGCTTATGAAGCAAGGTTTTAGATAACGGCGAATACGCCGGGCGTGGAACCGCCCGGCGTCACGCGTTTCAGGTCCAGGTTTTTACAATCAGGTGCGTCGGCCGCGCAGAGCCCCGAGAATGGCCAGCAGCACGATGGCGCCAAGCGTGGCGATCACCAGGCTGCCGATGAAGCCGTTGCTCCCAAGGCCCAGCAGGCCGGCGAGGAAGCCGCCGAGCAGAGCGCCGACGACGCCGACGACCAGATTGGTCAGCAGCCCGTGGTTCCGCTTCATCACCTTCTCGGCGATCCAGCCGGCGATGACGCCGATGACGATCCAGCCGATAATGCCTACGCCGCTCATGCGTATTCCCTTTCCTGGTTACAGCCCGCGGATGAAATGCGCGAGCAAGGCCAAGGTTGCCTCAGCCGGCGAGGGAGGTGCCGGGTAGGGTGGAGGCTTCCGGCCTTGGCAGGCCGTTAATCTTATAGCTCTCCATCAGACGCTGCTTTTCGGCGGCCATGCGCTCGCCGAGGCCATCCATGTCGAGGCCGGCCTTGCGGGCCTGGCTGAACATGCCCTCGACGCGTTGCTCTTCTTCCTTGACGTGGTGTTCGATCAATTCGGAGAGCACCTTGACCTTGGCTTCATAGAAGTCGGCCCCGGGATCGGCGGCTTCAATCTCAGCGATCAGCACCTTGGCCTCGTCGTGCTCGACATAGGCCTCCTGGAGAAGGTCTTCTTCCACGGCGCCTTCGCAGGCGGGGTAGAAGATTTTTTCCTCGATCTCGGTATGGATCGTCAGTTCCATGCAGATCTGCTCGGCGATGCGGCGCTTCTCGCCGTCGCCCCTGGCGTTTTCGAACTTGGCGAACAGGTCTTCGACCTTGCGGTGGTCGGCCTTCAGCAGGGCGATGGCGTCGGGCTTTTCGGGGGTGGCCATGATGTCCTCCTGGCGGGGATGGAATGATGGCCGTGGAAAGTTCCGCGTGGAGGATGGTTGCGACGGCCAAGCTAGCTGAGAGACGTTCTCAGGGCCGAGTTTCCCACGGTTATCTACCTTCGCCGGACGTTTCGCGGTTGCCGATTAATCGGAGGCGAGGCAGAATAAGAAGGTAGACAGATTGGGTCTGAGGACAGCCCCGGCCGGCGACGGCGCGGGGCTTTTTCATGCCCGCGTCGCGCCCCTTTCGACATTGCCATTTCGACCCAGGAGCCGAGCCATGCCGCGCGCCCGCAAGACGTCCGCGTTGACGCTGGTGAGCCAGGCGGCGTCATTGGTGGAGCAACCGCCGGAGGCCGACGCCGGAGCGGCGCCGATCACAGCCCCGGACACACGCGACTGCCGTTCGCTGGCCCTGAGTCATGCCCCGGCGGCGATCGAGGTTCTGGCGAAGATCATGAAAGGTGATGGCAGCGAGGCGTCGCGGATCGCCGCGGCGAACGCCATGCTCGACCGGGCTTACGGCAAGGCGCGGGTAGGCGGCGCGGCGGCGGACAGTGAGGCGGCCCAGGCTATCAGGGAGACGCGACTGACGGTGCTTTTTGTCTAGCGGCGAGGAAGAGATCAGCCTCTCGAATATCGAGTTTTCACAATACTTTGCACGCATACCGCTTGCGTTTCGAGAGTTGTTTAACGAGTCGTTTCGCGACTATGCTTTCTTCGGCGGCCGAGGCGGCGGCAAGAGTCACGCGGTGGCCGGAGCGCTGGTGATCCAGGCGGCGATGAAGCCGCTGCGGATCGTCTGCGCGCGTGAGGTGCAGAGTTCGCTGCGCGACAGCGTGCAGGCGCTGATCGAGGACAAGATCGCCGACTTCGGCTTGGGCGAGTGTTTCGAATGCCTGCGCGAGGAAACGCGCGGACGGAACGGCAGCCTGTTTCTCTACAAGGGGCTGTCGCGCAACCCGGAGGCCATCAAGAGCCTGGAGGGCGCGGATATCTTCTGGGCGGAGGAGGCGAACCGGCTTTCGGCGCGATCACTGAAGCTGGTGCGGCCGACGCTGCGCAAGCCAGGCGCGCGGATGGTATGGACGTGGAATCCAGAGTTCGACCACGACCCAGTCGACCGCTTGTTTCGCGGGGCGGCGGGGCCGCCGCCGAACAGCCTGGTGCGGCACGTCGGCTGGCGGAACAATCCGTTTTTCGAGACTACGCCGCTGCCGGCTGAGATGGCGCACGACTATCGGATCGACGCGGGCCGGGCGGAGCATGTGTGGGGCGGCGCCTATGCCCAGACCATCGAGGGCGCCTATTACGCCGCGCCGCTGGCGAAGGTGCATGCCGAGGGGCGGCTGACGGCCCTGGCGCGCGATCCGATCCTACGGGTGCGAGCCTTCTGGGACCTCGGGCGACGGGACGCGACGGCGATCTGGCTGGCGCAGTTCGTCGGCCGCGAGGTGAGGGTGCTCGACTACATCGAAGGGCGTGGACAGGGGCTCGACTACTATATCAGCGAGCTGCGCGGTCGCGGCTGGGGCGAGGCGCTGTGCGAGCTGCCTCACGACGGCCGGATGCTGACGCTGATCGCCAGGGGCAGCGCCGAGGAGCAGCTGCGGGCGGCCGGGTTCGAGGTGAATGTGACGCCCAACCAGGGCGCCGGGGCGGCGATGCGGCGCGTGGAAGCGGCGCGGCGGCTGTTTCCACAAATCTGGTTCAACGACACGGCGGCGGTGGCCGCCGGGATGAAGGCCCTGGCCGCCTATCACGAGCGGCGGGACGAGAGCCGGAACGTGGGCCTGGGGCCTGAACACGACTGGGCCAGCGACCCGGCCGACGCCTTCGGGCTGATGTGCGTGGTCTACGAGGCGCCGAGGGAGAAGCGGCCGAGGGCGCGGCGAGAGACGTTCGCGGGGCCGGGCGGGTGGATGGGGTGAGCGCGGGAGCCTGAGCCCGACGATCAAATCGAAAGAGCACGAGATGCCGAAAGTGCGTGGCCCGATCTATCCGAATGTCGACGCGGCTCCCGACAACTGGAGCGACGTCGGCAAGATGGCGGCCAATCACATGGTGAGTCACCCCGGGGCTACGGAGTCCCTGGTCCCCGTGTGGGGATCGGCCCAGGAGGCGATCGCCGACGCTTATGACGGCGACTACGCGGGAGCTGTCGGCAATGGCATACTGGCCGCTGCCGATCTCGTTCCTGGAGCAGCGGTGGCGAAAACCGGTCTGAAGACGATCAAGTACATTGATAGGTTTGGCCCCATGGCTGGCCACGCGGCCGACTGGAAGGCCGTTCGAAGGTGGATGAACGAACAGGGCTACGCCACGAAAGGCCAGCCGATGCATCATCTGATCGAGAAAAATGGGCCACTTGGCAAACAGCTGCCAGACTGGCTGAAGAATATGCCGCTCAACACCATGGGCATGCCTGATGCAATTACCCACGGGCGTCTGCATCACAAGTGGAAAGACCTTCCGCAGTTCGATCTCAAAGACCGCGTCCGGTATGGAACGCCGAGCGCTGTGAAATTTGCTGGCAGAGTCAACGCCGGTAAGGCGATCATGGCGGGGAAAGGCGCTTCCGAGAGATAGCTGATGACCGAGCTGCCCTTTGCGCTTCCCGTATTGGCCATCTCGCCCGCCCAACATCCTTGGACGCCGGAAGGCGTGGAGGAGCTTCATTGCGTGGAGCGCTTAGTTGATCTCACGGGTGGCGCGGCCGACGAAAATCTGCGGCGCTTGGCCTGGGAGATCATCGACGGCACAGGCGCCCGCTGGAGGATCGCCGAGAGTCCGGAAGCTGCGGTCGCTCGCGGCCTGATGACGACGACGAGCAAGTTCGAGCCCAGCTTCGAAAGCCTAGGCAAGGCAAGGCTAGCGGAGGTAAAGGCTCGGGTCGTCGCAGCGGTGCGCGGCACGCCGGAACTCTTCCTAGACGATGAGATTCTGGCCGGTGAAGCGAACTATCCGATCGAGGATCGCGATGTCCTTCTTGACGCCGTATGCACGCGTATCGAAGGCGCGAGAACGTTCAAAGCGCTCATCAAGGCGGTCTGGGCGGATCAGTCTGAGCTGGAGGTCGTGAGACCGTACCCTGAAGCGGATGTCACAGAAGATTGGCGGCAAATCATAGTCTTCTGGATCAAAGTCTTGTCTGGGGGAGCGTTCGCGTTCATCTGCTTTTTCGTGGCGATGAAAATGCTGCCGCCCCCCTATGCCGATGTGTTGAGCACTTTGGTGGCTTTGGCCGTCGCGGGATTCGTTGTCTATTGGCATTTTCGCACAAGGGCGGAAGCTCGGCGCAACAAGGCGTACCTTGAAGGACTGGAGAAGAAACGCGCCTAGCGCGTCGACCCATCTCGCCACCTGCTCCTGAGAGCGCCTCGATCCCTGCTGGTGATCGCGAACCCCAGCCCAGGCGGTAGGTTTTGGTTGGCTTCGAGCGTCCTAGTCATGCTCATTTCGCCCTGATGAAGCCACGAAACGCCGCAATCCAAACAGTGAATGGAGATTGGCGATGCCAATGCGTGTCGGCGTGCTGGGGAATTATGAGTACCCGGAACCGAAGCCGGTCAGCGAGCGACTGGACGGCTTGGGACCGCCCGTTCAAGCGCGGCCAGCACCGACGGCTTCGGGGAAGGCTGTTATCGATCATCTGACGCCAGGGCAGCTCGAAGGCCTGATGAACGATCATCGCGACGCGTCTTACAGCGCTGCTCGGGCGCGATTGGATATCGCGAACCTTCTCAAGGCGCGGCAGCAAGGATTCCGTACCTCGGAAACGATGCTGACCGAGCAGAAGGCGAAGCACTATTACGACAGCGCGTCGGACAACACCTTGCAAAGTGTAGACCGGCATCTGGCGGATCTTGAGCGCTACCTTGACGGCGTGGCGTCAGGTGATCGGGAGAAAGGCGGCTATCGCGCCCTGACCCCTGATGAACTCGAGAAGCAGGCCAAATCAGGAGGGGAGTTTGCCGGTGTCTACACCGCAGACCATCCCGACACCGTCGGCATCAATTATCCGGCGTACAGCAGGCAGCCGAGGTGGGGCCGGACGCAAACTCTGTTGCACGAATGGCTTCATCGTGCGGGAGTCACCTTGGGTGACGAAAATGAGTTCTATGATCAAGCAGCTGTCGATATGGCCGGGACTCCTGGCGGTACGGATCGGGCGGTCAACAAGAACGCTGACAACACTGCTATGTTTGCCGCTCGTCCTTGGTCCGGGCCTGTCTTTAGCCCAGTCTCGCCCTGGCCCCCCTTCGACTCCGGCGGCCGCTAGCTCTTCCGAGAGCAGACGCGCGCGCCCTAAAGGACCTGTGGCTCCCGTTCTGCAGACTTTAGAAACGGCGCCGCCTATCGTCTCGCTCGATATATCCGAAGATCTGAAACAGGTGAGTCTTCAGGGCTATAACCGATCCATATACGGCGTCTGCCTGTATAAAAGACCGAGCCGATTTGTCTCGATCACCTACCTCGGTGGCGGCCGGTTGAAGTCAGAAGGAATGATCGGAAGACCTCCCGTTTCAGATGAGAAGTATGAAGAATGCCCGATCTTTATCGGGCCGGGTGAATTCTGGGGGCGATCCTGGGCTATCGACTACTTCTACCCACGAATTGAGCCGAGACCGTTCCGGATTTGCTACGAGTTTCGCTGGATGACCTTCGGAGGGCGCGGCGATTCCGGTTACTCACAAGCCTGCTCGATTGTGCGGCCTGTAGCTGATGGAGGGCCGAAGGTGGTGCAACAGCCCAGCAAGGCTTGGTATTATAGCGCCTCGAAAAGGCGGTGGACCCCCTCGGCGCCGCCGCACCTGCGGTAAACTCGCGCTGCGACAGGCGCGTCCATTTGACGAGGGCCGCAGGACCGGCAAGGCAGTGTGAGCGCGCGGGCATCAGATATGAGGCGCAGCTGATCAGCGAGGTCTGCACTACCTTAGTGCAAGGTGACCGACCTGGAGAAGCGGCCATCGCGGTGGATGGTCTCCACCCGACCGTTCTTGATGCCGACGCCGTATTTGTAGAGGCCGCGATCGAAGCTCACCAGGAGGTCGTTGCGGTCGAAGCATGTCGCGATGTGCCAAGCTGTCGATCCGACCGGGCTCGTGCAGGCGACGACGAGCTTGCGGTTGAGGACGCGGGCGTTGCGAGCTTGTGGCCAAGGCTCACCGACCTCAATCGTATCAACGCGATCAACGTGGCGATGTGCGTCGCAGCCCGACAACGCGAGGCCGGCCGCGAGCGGCGTCGCAAAGGACAGTAGACGTCTGACGATGGCGGATCGGCCAAGCAAGGCCGGCACATTGGGGCAATCAAGGTTCACTGAAAACAGAAAAGTCGGCTCCCCGCCTCCGCGGGGATGAGCGGAGACATGCCTATGGCCAAGGACGACATCCTGAAGGAGGCGCAGGAGGCGTTCGCCGAGTGCGAGGCGGCCGAGCGGGAGAATCGGTCGGCGGCGCGGGACGACATCCGGTTCGCGCGGCTGGGCGAGCAGTGGGACGAGGGGCTGCGGGCCAAGCGGCACAAGGAGGGGCGGCCCTGCCTGACGATCAACAAGCTGCCGCCGTTCATCCGGCAGGTGGTCAACGACGCGCGGCAGAACAAGCCTTCGATCAAGGTGATGCCGCAGGACAGCCTGGCCGATCCGGCGACGGCGGCCGTGTTGAGCGGACTGATCCGCAATATCGAGGCCTCGAGCGACGCGGACGTGGCCTATGACACGGCGCTGGAGTGCGCGGCGACAGGCGGGGTCGGCTACTTCCGGCTGAATCTGGCCTATGCCCGCGACGACAACTGGGACCAGGACATCGTCTTCCAGCGGGTGGCGAACCCGTTCAGCGTCTGGCGCGACCCGGCCAGCGAGGCGGCCGACAGCAGCGACTGGAACGTGGCCTTCGTGACCGAGATGATCCCAAAGGCGGCCTTCCGCCGGCGGTTCCGCGGCGCGGCCGAGACGGACTGGACGGGGAGGGAGGTCCCGGCCGGCTGGTGCGAGGGCGATCAGGTGATGGTGGCCGAGTACTGGAAGCGCCGCGAGGTACGGAAGCGGATCGTGCTGCTGTCCAACGGCATGGTGATGGACCTGGCCGACTACGAGGCCGATCCGTCGCTGGCCGGGCGTGGAATCCTGCCGCAGGGGGAGCCGCGCGAGGTGCTGGGCTGGGCGGTGGAACAGCACATTCTCTCGGGCCTGGAGGCCCTGGAGAAGGTGGACTGGGCGGGGAAGTACATCCCCATCGTGCCAGTCTATGGCGAGGAGGTGAACCTGGACGGGCGGCGGCATTTCCGCAGCCTGATCCGCGACGCTAAGGACGCCCAGGTGATGTACAACGCCTGGCGAACGGCCTCGACCGAGTTGGTGGCGTTGGCGCCGAAGACGCCGTTCATCGGGCCGGTGGGGGCGTTCGACACCGACGGCGACAAGTGGGCGACGGCCAACGCCGTAAGCCACGCCTTCATTGAATACGACGGACCCGTGCCGCCGCAGCGACAGCCGTTTGCCGGCGCGCCCGCTGGCGCGCTCCAGGAGGCGCTCAACGCCGCCGATGACATCAAGACCATCATCGGCATGTACGACGCGAGCCTGGGCGCACGGAGCAACGAGACCAGCGGCCGGGCGATCCTGGCGCGGCAGCGGGAGGGCGATGTCTCGACCTTCCACTTCGTCGACAACCTGAGCCGGGCGATCCGGCATGCCGGGCGCATCCTGATCGACCTGATCCCCCGCGTGTACGGCGAGGATCGGATGGTGCGGATCCTGGGCGAGGGGCAGGAGGCGCACAGCGTGGCGCTGGGTTCGCCCGAGGCGGCCAGGGCCAGCGCCGAGGCGGCGCGGGCGCGTATTCCCGGTGTAGAACGGCTCTATGCGCTGGGGGTCGGCAAGTATGACCTGACGGTTTCGGCCGGGCCAAGCTTCACCACGCGGCGGGAGGAAGCCGCCAACCAGATGATCGAGCTGATGCGGGCCAACCCGTCGGTGGCGCCGGTGATCGGCGACCTGCTGGCCAAGAATCTGGATTGGCCCGGCGCCGATGAGATCGCGCGGCGACTACAGGCGATGCTGCCGCCGCAGGTGAAGGGGACCGATCCGCAAGTCGAGGCCCTGAAGCAGCAGAACACGGCGGCCTTGAACCAGATGAAGCAGCAGGGCGAGGCGATGAAAGCGCAAGGGCTGCAGATGATCGAGGCCCTGAAGGCGCAGTTGGCGTCCACGCAAGCTCGACTGCAGGCCGCCGAGGGTGACCGGGCCGTGCAGCTCAAGAAGCTGGAGATCGAAGCCTTCAAGGCTGAGACCGATCGCATGGAAGCCGAGGCGCGGACGCTCAAGTCCCGGATTGTGGAGGGTATGGATGGCTGATCCAAAGGGGCCGACGAAGACCAAGAGGGTCGGGCTGCTGCACGCCGACGGCTGGGCGCAGATGGCCCAAAGGCGCTCTGCGCCCCCGCGGCCGGCGACCGATCAAGCGATCAACTTCATGCCGGGCATGTCGCTGGAGACGCTGATCCAGGGCGCTCGGGATATCTATGGGGACTCTGTCGCCGACCCAAGCGCCAGCACCTTGCCCTACGTGCCGCCCAATGCCCCGATCGCCGCCGTCAGATGGTTGAAGAAGGTCTGGCCCCGCGGTGACTGGGACTACAAGCTGAAGTCTCCGGGGACTGACCACTATGAGGGGCTGGGCAACTACGCCTATGGCGCTACGGGTGCTGTGATCGGCATTCCGGATCCGGTGCTCATGCGGGGCGCCGGGCTCGCGCAGGAAGTGTTCCATCTGAAGAAGGATGGCGACGGTCGGCGGCCGGGATATGACCCCGCGTGGGGACACTTTTGGCAGGGCGGCTCGCACGGCGACGACCCGCGAGATCAGGCCTCCATTCGGCGCGGCATCGAAGACGCCAAGGCTGCGCTTGCCGCAGAGCGGGCATCCCTTTCACAGGGGCGTCGTCGATAGCTTGGCTTCATGCGGGCGCATAGTCCTAGCCACCGAACAAATGTGAACTAATGTTTGGGGGTGAGTTGGAGGCGATCGTCGAATGCGCAGCGTCCGTTGGGGACTAGTCTTGAGCTGGTCGGCCGCGATGGCCGGCTGTGGACTCTCGCCGGAGCCGACGCAGGTCTTGGCGAACTACAGCCGGCACAAGGCGGAGTTCAATGCGCTCGTGGCCGCGGCGGATGCCTGTCGCCCGATCAATCACCCGACCGATCCAACGGATACGCGGACGTGGATCATGCTGGATCCGAAGGTCTCCACCTTGGTCTGCGGACGAGCGGGAGGAAACGCCGGAGCGATCCGCCCGATGATGCGAAAGCTGCGTGTTAAGACCCTCCAGATTAGGGACTATCAGGACAGCACGATCGTCAGCTTGACGATGGAAACCTCTGGCCTCGCGGTGTCCGGCTCGTCGCGGGAGTTAGTCTTCTACGCGAACGGCAAGCCTCTTGGTCCCGGCCCGGACGGGGAAATTCGGCCGGCGGACCCCAATGATCGCCGTTGGTACGTGGAAACGAGCTGGACCTGACCCCAGATCCGTACCGCCTGCTTGCGGGGCGGTTGGCCATGCAGGCCCGCTACAGGCCGCCGGGGGCGATCGGGCGCTACAGCTGAAGAAGCTGGAGATCGAAGCCTTCAAGGCTGAGACCGACCGCATGGAGGCCGAGGCGCGGACGGCGGCGCTGACGTTCGACGCCGCCGGCGCGTGAGCCGGAACTGATCTTGGATGTGGAGGAGCCATCATGCTGTCGCCCAAGCTGATACCTCGTGGGTTTGGGCCGATCACGCCGCCCGGATTCGGCCTGCTGGACGCGGAAGCGCAACGTGCGGAAGCCCTCGATTACCTGCGGCGGGTGACGCCGCCCACGCCTATGCGCAAAGGGCCGTTGAGCGGCGAGAACCACGGACCGCTGGCGCCGCTGGCCAACCTGGCGGCCGAGGCGGCCGGGCTCCGGAACCAAGGCGGCGACGTGAGGCTGGACTACAAACCGACGCCCTTCACTGGCGGCAAGGGTCTGGTCGAGGCGTTGAAGCCGCCCGGCTACGACAGCTTCGACCCGAACGTGGAATACGGCCTCAGGCTCGACGGGGTCGGCGTCGAAGATGGTGATCTGAAAGGTGTGGCGACGGAATACTGGAAGGGCGACCGCGACAGCGCCTGGGTCAAATCCGCCAACATCGGCCACGGACAGCATGACAACTATCTCACGCAGGCCTCCCCCGACTTTGAACCCGGAGGTTCAGATCTCGACCTGGAGAATTTCTCCGATCTGATCGACGAAGGGCATCAACCGGTCATCTCCGCCATAAGGCACCGTGGAGGGGTGACCTCCTTCATGCTGGACGGAAAAAATCTTCAAGCCATGCCGAAGTATATCTCCGACGCCTATCTGGCGCGCCATTACACGCGACCTTACGCGGCGCCGCAGAACGCGGGACGGAAGAAGGCCTTCTCTCAGGACATCTATGAGGTCTATCTCGGGGAAGACGGTCGGCAACTTTCACGCGAGAAGGCCATAGACTTGCAGAAAGCCGAGCGGCGGCGTTATCAAGAACAGAACACGAACCGTCGACGTGAGTAGGGGCAGAGATGGCGGGCTGGAAACTGAGACGCCGATACCTCATTGGATTAGTCGCGGTGGCGGCGGTGTCGGGGGCGGCGGGTTTTGTCGCGCTGCGATCGGAAGGAACCGGCTATAAGCAGTATGACGGCCCTGCGGCGGTTCTCCCGGTTTCGCTGACGAGTGAGTTCGTCGGCGACGGCGCGGTCTATGAGGTCACGGCGACAGTCGCTGACAAGGAGGCCCTCGGCTATGATCTCGCCCGCAGGACGGTGCCTGGCCAACTTGAGCGTCTGACGGTGAAGTGCGCCGGGCAAACGCTCAGCGACACCGTTCCTGCAATGCGTCTGAATCCGTGGATGCCCGCGCTAGGATTCTACTCGCATCGATCGCTCCCTGATCCCCCGACGGGCTGCGCCAAAGCCCACTACATCGTGCTGTTTGGGAGCCCGCAATCAATCGCCGGCGACAAGGGGGCCTGGTCGCCGTTCAGGATCCAGTATTTCTATGGGGAGGCGCTGCTGAACGGGAACCCGTCGCCGCCATCTCTGCCCGTGCGACGTTTGCGCGGGCGTTATGTGTCCGGCAACGAGGGTTCGAGCGCCAACTTCAATGTCGACGTGACCCTGACGAATGGGCGCGTGCAGACGGTGAGTTTCGATTGCGGAACGCCGAGGCTCCCTATCCGGGTCGATAGCGCGGCGCCGGAAGGCGCGTTCGCGATGTTGGTGGCGGTCTCGTCACGGAGCGGCGACGCCTGTGGTGACGTTCGCTTGACCTTGTTCGGCAAGGATACGGCCGATCAGCGCGCGTACGGCTTCGAAGGCGGACGGCGTTTGACCAAGGTCGGGGCTCCGGGAGAGCGGGGCATCGATATCGTGCCCTATCGGTCGAAGAAGGCTGGCCTATTCGGACTTGGGCCGGCCAAAGGCTGACGGCGATCCGAGTTGATCGTCCCGCGCCGAAGGGCGCGTTCGCCGCGGAGATCACTCTCGATAACAGGCAACACGACGGCGTGTGCGGCTTCACGTCCGTAGAACTGCTGGGCGGCGATCCGAAAGATACGCGTGTCTACAATTTCGAGGCGGGCAGCCGATTGGGGTCGGTAAGAAACCCGAACTCGCGGCTGGACCGCATGGTCCACGCCTACAGCATCGTGCGCTGAAGCGACGAGGCCGGCCCACCTTGAGAGGTGGGTCAGCAGCAACCTGAAAGGACTGCATTCTTGAACGACCTTGCGAGCACCTCGCAGGGCGGTGACGTCACGTCTGCGGACGACGACGCGATCGCACCTGCTCACGACGAAGGGTTCGAACGGCAAGGCAACAGCTTTGCCGGCGGCTCTCGCCTGACCCTTGACCAGGCCATCGACATGGCCGTCGAGGATCGGGACGCCCTTGACGCCTACGAAGACCCGGCCGTTGATCCCTACGGTCAGGGTGACACGACCGAGGTGGAACATCAGGGGCAGCGCTATCGCATCCCCAAGGCGCTGAAGCCGGCGCTGATGATGCACGCTGACTACACCCGAAAAACCCAGGAGTTGGCGGACGGCCGCCGGGCTTTGGAGAGCGAACGCGATGCGCTGGCTCAAGAGAACCAGGCCCGTATGCGGTTTCTTCGTGAGAACGAGAGCCAGATGGCGCACCATACGGCGCTGAGCCATCAACTGGCGGCGTTCAGTGGCGTGGACTGGGAGGGCCTTCGGGCTCAAGATCCGCAGCGCGCCGCCGAGCTCTGGCAGAGCTACACCGCCCTGCACAACGAGCGTGACGCCCTCCGCCAAGCCGTCAGCTTTTCGGAGGAGCAGCGCGCCTTGATGGAGCAGCAGCAGTTCGCCCACGCGGTGGACCGCTGCCACGCCGTCTTGGCTCGCGAGATTGAAGATTGGTCGCCCCGAATGGGCGCGGCATTGGGCGAGTTCGGCCAAGCGGCTTTCGGGTTTTCCCCGGACGAGCTGGGACAGGTGACCGACCCGCGGATGATCAAGGTGCTGCATCTGGCCATGCTGGGCCATCAAGCGCAGCAGCAATCACATCGCGCGCGACGGATCGCTGAAGGGCAAAGAACAGCGCCGGCGCGCACTTTGAAGGGGCGGTCGGGGCGTTTCGCCCCGGGCGCCGACACCCAAGACTTCGCCGCTTTCGAGCGGCTTGCAGACGAACGGATGCGCTCGCGGCGCTAACCGCCCGAAGCGTCCGAAACCCTTTTTCCCAACCTGCCTTTGCCCGTCGCCAGACGCGCCAGGCCCCGCGCCGGCTCCGCCGGCCAGATGGAGACTAATTGACGATGAGCAATGCATTTCTGCCGGCCAAGGTTTTCGCCAACGCCGGCCTGAAGCTGCTGAAGAACAACCTGGTGATGGCTAAGCTGGTCGACAGCGAAGGTGTCGACAAGGCGTTTAAGCCCGGCGTGGGCGGCAGCGTGAGCGTGAAACGACCGCCGGAGTTCATCATCCGCACCGGCGCCACGGCCTCGGCCCAGGATGTGACCGAAGGCGAGATCGAGGTGAAAATCGACAAGCAGGCCGGGGTGGACGTGCAGTTCACCAGCCAGGAGGAAACCCTGCAGCTCGACGCCCTGCTGAAGAGCCGGGTGCTCGACGCCTCGATGGCTCAGATCGCCAGCTATGTTGATGCTCAGCTGGTGGCTCGTGTGAACGAGTTCCACCACTGGGTGGGCGCGCCCGGGCAGACGATCGACAGCGCCGCCGACTTCTTCAAGGCGCCGCAACGGATGGACGAGATGGCCATTCCGGCCAACGATCGGAACGCGATCCTGACGCCGGCCGACGGCTACGCCATGGCGGGCGCCTTGCTCACCAACGCGGCCCTGGCCGGCGCCACGGCGCGAACGGCTCTGGAGAAGGCGCAGATCCCGGTGCTGGGCAACACCAAGCCCTACATCACCCAGACGGTGCCGACCTTGACTTGCGGCAGCCGCACCAACGGAGCGGTGAATGGCGCGGGCCAGGAGGTGAGCTACGCCAGCGTGAAGTCCACTTACGCCCAGACGCTGAACATTGATGGTCTGGGCGCCTCCGGCACGGTGAAGGCCGGTGAAGTGTTCACCCTGGCCGGAGTCAACGCCGTGAACCCGCGGACCAAGGATGACCTTGGCTATCCGCAGCAGTTCACCGTGCTGGCCGACGCGACGGCCAGTGGGGCCGGGGTTCTGAACAGCCTGTCGATCAGCCCGCCGATCATCATCAGCGGCGCCTATCAGAACGTGACTGCGTCACCGGCGGACAACGCCGTGGTCACCTGGTTGGGCACGGCGGGGACGACTTATCGAGCGAACGCCGCTTTCCACAAAACCGCCATCAAGCTGGTGAGCGCCAAGCTGGTCATGCCCTACTCCGGGGAGGCCGACTATGCGACCGATCCGGACACCGGGTTGACCGTACGCTACTGGCGCTATTCCGACGGCGCCAGCGACACCCACAACCACCGCTGGGACGTATTCTTCGGCACCATCAACGCCGATCGTCGGCTTGGCGTCCGGCTCAGCGGCACGCCGTAGCGCTTTGCGAAACGCTCCGTCTCGGTCACTGTGATGACCGGGGCGGGGGCGGATCCGATGCTAGCCAGAGCGATCGCGCGTATGCACCCGCTGGTTTTCTACCTGGTCGTCTTCGTGGCTTTTGCCGGCCTGGCGGTGGGCAGTGAACCCTTGAAGCCCGACGTGCGGGGCTTCGTCCTGAACCTCGCCGTCCTGACTTTGATGGGCGGTTGGATCTTCGCCGTTTGGCTCGTGACCTTGCAGGCCTATGATCAGGCGGCGGTGTTCGGCTTTCACCTTGGGCCGCGCGTCGCCGTGCTCGCGGCCGGATTGCTCGCGATCGGCGGCGCCGCCTTCTACGGCGCAGTGGCGCTGTATGTAATGTTTTCCTGGCGCACGGCCGAAGGGCTGGTCCGGACATCGGCGCGATCGACCACCGTCTCCATCCTGGAAACCGCGGAATTGTTCGTTCTGGTGGCCGCGCCGCCTATCGGTGTGTGGCTGTTGCGGCGGCGGATTCGACGGGCGGCGCAGCGCGGCCAGCTAGCGGCCGAAGCGCGCAAGGCGGCGCGGTCCGCCGTGGCGGGCTGAGGCCAGAGCACTTCTAGAATTTGGCCTGTTTCACCGCCTGCGGCGGCGCGCCGCCGCAGGCCCAAAAGGAAAGAGTGATGCCCGCTATCACTTCTCTGTCGACGCTGAAGGCGGCGGCGGCGGACGCCCTCGTGCGATCGGACTTTACCGACCGCATCGCCGACGCCGTCCCCCTGGCTGAGGCCTTTCTCAATCGCTCGCTTCGCCTCCGCATGATGGAGAGCGACGAAGCCCTGGTCATGACGCCGGGAAGCGCCGTGGTTGCGCTACCGGTCAACTATCTTGAGGCGCTGTCGCTGACGCTGGACGAGACCACCGGTTCTTGTGTCATCTCGCCCATCGGGGCTGGCCAGGGACAGAGCACCAACGCCGGCCGCCCGCAGGCGTGGTGGATCGACGGCGCCAATCTCATCTTCGACCGCCCCGCCGACAGCGCCTATTCGCTAACGTTGCACATGCTGAAGCGCTTCGCGCTGACCGCCGACGGCGACACGAACGCACTGCTGACCGCCTGGCCCGATCTCTACCTCGCCGCGGTGCTGACGGTGGTCTGCGGAATTTACCTCACTGATGACCCGCGCCTCGCCGTCTGGAAGGGCGCGCGCGACGAGGCCTTGGCCGAAGTGACCCGCAAGGAAGCTCGCAGCAAACCCCTCGCCCGCCTCGGCCTCGATCAATCCTTCCGCCAGCATTCGCGCTCGCGCCTGTACGGGACTGTCTTGAATGCCTGACACAATCCTTTCCCCGACCGGCCTGGTTCAAGTCGAGGTCGGCGCCTCCGAAGACACCTGGGGCGACAAGCTCAACGCCAACTCAGGCATCCTAAACGGCTTCTTCGGCACGGGCCCGGCCCTGAAGCTGGTCAACGGCGGCACCGGGGCCACTACGGCGTCGGCGGCGCGGACGAACCTTGGGCTGGTCATTGGGACGAACGTCCAGGCTCAGAACGTCAACCTCCAGGGCATCGCGAACCTAGGCTGGTCGGTCGATAACATCCTCTATTGCAGCGGCCCGGGCACGGTCGCTCAAACGCCGGTTTCGGCCTTTGGCCGCAGCCTGATCGACCGTTCTGACGCCACGGCGGCCCGCAACTATCTGCTTGCGGCGGCTAAGGGTGCAAACGCTGACATCACAAGCCTGTCGGCGCTCAGCACGCCGCTCTCGGCTGCTCAAGGCGGCACAGGGCGCACCGACAACAAGGCCGCTGCCCTGGTGACGGGGCGAACCATCGCGATCACCGGCGACCTCACCTACACCTCGCCGAGCTTTGACGGCTCGGGCAATGTGACCGCTGTCGGCACGCTGGCCACCCTGCACGGCGGCGGTACGTTCGGTTCAGCCACGGCCATCCCTGTCATCACCTTTGACGGCAAGGGTCGCTGCACGACCGCGACGACGGTCCCGCTCAACCTGGGCCTGACCGCCATCGCCAGCATCGCCACCACCTCCGGGACGACCGCTGCCGCCGCTATCCCTGCGGTGTGCAAGAGGTTGACCATCGTCGTACGCAACATCTCGATGACTCAGGCCGGTAGCCTTGTATTCGAATACTCCACAGATAACGGGGCGAGCTACACCGAGATTTCCGGAACCGGGAGCACGGTCGCTGGCGGGCAACTCAATTCGGTCTTTGAGGTGCTCAATCCTGACGTGGCCATCGGTTCGGTCGTCGCTGTTCGGCACAACTGGGACAATGTGACGAACGTGACGGCGGGGGCCAGGGGGCAGGCCCTCTCTATGGCTTCTCGCATCACGCATTTCCGCATCAAAGCGTTCGCCGGGAGCTTCAACGGCGGCAACGTCATTTTCGTCGGCGAGTAGCGGCGATGCGCCTCCCCATCACCATCCCGCCCGGCCTGCGCCGCGACGGCACCGAGGGCCAGTCTCGCGGCCGTTGGCTGCGGAGCAACCTCGTGCGCGGCTATAGCGCCGATGTCGGCCCCGTCTTGGGGTGGCGCAAGCGCTCGCCGAACGCGGCCAGCGGCAAAGCCAGGGCCGTCTTTGCCTGGGCCGACAACGACGGGCCGCCGGCGCGCCGTATCGGTATCGGCACGCACACCGGCCTGTTCGTTCAAACGGCCATCGGCGCCGTGTTCGATATCACCCCCAGCGGTTTCGTTGCGGGCGAGCCGGACGCAACGGTCAACACCGGGTTCGGCGGCGGCTTCTACGGCGTCGGCACCTATGGAACGCCCCGGCCGGATACCGGCAACCCGATGCCCGCCGCCGTCTGGATGCTGGACAACTGGGGGCAAGACCTCGTCGGCTGCTGCTTCAGCGACGGCCGTCTGGTGCAATGGAGCCTCAACACCGGCGTGGAGGCGGCGGCGATCACCAACGCCCCGACCGGCTGTCAGGGCCTTATCAGCACCCAAGACCGCTTTCTGTTGGCGCTGGGCGCCTCCTCGACACCTCGGCGCGTGGCCTGGTGCGATCAGGAGAACAACACCGTCTGGACGCCCACGGCCACGAACCAGGCCGGCGACATCGACTTGGACACCGGCGGCTCGATCGTCACCGGCATCGAGCTTCGTGGTCAGACGCTCGTCCTGACCGATGTCGACGCCCATGTGATGCAATACATCGGGCCGCCTTTCATCTTCGGGGTGGGTAAGGTCGGCGAGGGCTGTGGCGCCATCTCGGTTGGCTGCGTCGTCAACCAGGGCGATTGGGCCATGTGGTGGAGCCGTTCGGGGTTCTGGCGCTTCGACGGCGCCGTGACCCCGGTAGACTGCCCGCTGCGTGACCTCGACGCCGCCCTGAATCAGGGCCAGCGCTCCAAGATTTTCGGCTGGCACAACGCCAAGTACACCGAGATTTGGTGGCACTATCCCTCCACGTCCTCGATCGAGAACAACCGGTATGTGTCGTTCAACTACAAGACCGGCGAATGGTGGGAGGGCGTGATGCCCCGCCTTGGCGGGACCGGCTCGACATTGTTCTCGTTTCCGCTGCTGTCCGACGGCGACGGCTACATCTTCGAGCACGAGGTTGGGGCGCTCTATGACGGCGCCACGCCCTTCGTCCGCTCTGGCCCGATGCTGCTCGGCGATGGCTCGCGCATGATGCGTGTCACCGGCCTGGTCCCCGACGTGATCGGGACGGCTAAGATCGGGTTCGAGACCCGCGACTATCCGAGGTCGCCGCCGGTGACGCTGGCCGCTGTCGGCCTGGCCGCTGGCCGCACCGATCTGTTGTTCACCGCCCGCCAAGTCGAGATCGTCGTCAACTTCGACAGCTACGACGCCCGGTTCGGGAGCGGATTCTTGGAAGCCAGCTCCGGAGCGACACGATGAGGTTCGAGCCGCCGCCGGCGCCTCAGGCGTACGATCAGTCCAACGAGGGGGCGTTCCGAAACCTCCTGCGCCAGTTCTTGACGGGCGTCCTGCGCGGCGACCGCGACGTGGAACTGCAGCCGGCCGTCCGCTTCATCCTGACCAGCCCCAACGGCACGCGCTGGGCGGTCAGCGTCAACAACTCCGGCATCCTGACGAGCACCCCCCTATGAAGATCGAAATCACCACGCCGCCGCCCTGGGAGGGCAGGCCCGACCTCATGGCGACCTGGCAGGAGGGGCCCTATCGTCGCTTCGCCTTGGCCGGACGCACCGACATTGTCGTCTGCGACACGGTGAAGGAGGGCGAGATCGAAAGCCTGCTGGTCTACCCGGAGCGGTCGAGCGCGCATAAGGCGCTGGTCGCCGCCTTGGGGCTGAACGAGGGGTGACGCCTCACCCGAAGCTCGTCCGCACCTGGCGGCGGGCGCTGCCCTACATCGAAAGCGCCCTGGAGCACAGCGGAGGGTCACACACCGCCGACGACATCTTCCGTCTGGTTTGTGAGGGCAACTGCCATCTCTGGGTCGCTGAGCGCTGCGCCGCCGTCACCGAGTGGTCGACGGTCGGCAGCAAGCGAAACCTGAATGTCTTTCTCGCCGGCGGCGACCTTTCCGAGATTCGCGCATGCATCCCCGGCATGGCGGCGTTCGCCCGTGGCGGCCACGCCGACGATCTCTGTTTCTTCGGGCGTCCGACGCCGGCCATGCGCCGAAGCGGATGGGAACGCGCGACCGGCTTTACCCTGGAGTTTCTATCGATGACCAAGAGGCTCTGGCCATGAGCGGCGGTTCCAACAAGGGCACCAGCACGACGGTGACGGAAATCCCGGCCTGGCTGCGCGACGAATACCAGCAGAACATTGCGCGCGCAGAGGGCATCGCCAATCAAGGCTTCACGCCCTATGGCGGCCAGCTGTCGGCCGGCGATAATCAATGGCTCTCCGCGGCGCGCGATCAAGCCGTCGGCGCGACCTATTCGGGACGGCGCGAACTCGACAACGCATCGAACGTCTATTCCCAGATCGCCAACCAAAGCCCGTTCTACTTCGATGCGGCGCAAGCCGGAGGGGTGCAGGCGATCAACCCGACCAATGCGCAGGCCGCGACCTTCGGCGGGACGAGCGTCGATCCGAGCCAAGTCGGCCAGGTCCAGGCAGGATCGATCCCCGGCGGCGACCTTTCAGCTTACACGAACCCGTATCAGTCGTCGGTCATCGACCAATCGAACGCCGCCTTGGATCGTCAACGCCAGATGGTGCAGACCCAGAACGCCGCCGCCGCCGCGGCCGCCGGCGCCTTCGGCGGGTCGCGTCACGGCATCGTTGACGCCGAGAACAACAAGAACTTCGCCGAGTTGCAGCAGCAGAATACAAACAACCTGCTCAACGCCGGCTTCGACCGCGCCACCGGCCTAATGTCGGCGGACAACGACAGAGCTCTGCAGGCCGCGCTCGCTAACCAGGGCGTCAATACGAGCGTCCTCAACGCCAACGCTGACCGTGGCCAGCAGGCGGGTCTCGCCAGCATGGGCGCGCAGAACGATGCGAACCTGTTCAATGCCGGGGCGGCCAATACGGCGGCGCAGTACAACTCCTCGGCCGACTACGCCGCGCGTGCAGCCGACGCTGATCGCCGCCAGCAGGCGGCCATCGCCAACGCCGGCATCGACCAAGCCAATACGGCGGCCAACCTCCAGGGCGCGGCCGGTCTCGCCGGAATCGCGGGGCAACGGACCGACCAAGCGCTGAACAGCGCCGCGGCTCTTGGCCAACTCGGTCAACAGTACCAAGGCAACCAGCAAGCCGGTCTCGATGCGGCCTATCAAGAGTTCCTGCGCGGCCAACAGGATCCGCTCACACGGCAGACGCTGCTCAACCAATCGGTGCTGGGGATCAACAACGCGGGCGGCTCGACCAGCAGCAATGCCAACTCTAAAGCGAAGAGCTTCTGATATGAGCGGTAGCGCCCCCCAATCCAACAGCGGCCGGCAGCTGTCCTTCTCGCCGGTAGCGATCGAGCAGAACGGTCAACTTCAACGCCCGTTGGTGGAAACCCCGCAGATTCAGCCGACCGGCCAACGGCGCGGTGGATGGATGGAACGCGCCGCCCGGAACATCGTGCAGGTGCAAAGCACACTCCCCGCGTCCGGCGGCGCTCCGATCACAGCGACCGATCCCTTCCTCGCCCAAGTGATGGGCGACCTCGACAAGGCCATCGCCGCGTCGAAGCAGAAGAAGGAAATGGCGGTGCGAGCTTTCATGACGGGAGGCTGGTAAGGCCGATTTCGATCTTTCCGGCCTGGCGCCTCGGGTGACGAAGGCCCGAGCCCTCGACTATGTCCGGGCGCTTGCCGCCAGCGGCCTTCGCGGCGTCGCCGGCTGTGCGCTCGATCGACGCGAGGCGGGTCAGGACGCCGCCGCCGCCTTCCAGCATTCGGCGACCATCGACGCGGCGGGGTAGGGGCGGGTGGACGAATGCGGACCTCCTTCGAGAGGCGTGCCTTCCCCAGCCACATACTCAAGCCGCGTGATGACAAGGCTTTCGGCTAGCGTCGCGACCGACCACCACGTCAGCGGCGCTCGCGATAGTTCCCCAGATCGGCGCCTAGTCGCTCCCTCACCAAAGGACCACACGATGCCCCAAGTCAGCGTCACCACGACTGCGACCGTTATTTCCGCCGCCCGAACCGGCAAGGACAGCGTCATCATCGAGAACCACGGCGCGACGCCCGTCTACATCGGCTACGACAGCGGCGTGACCACGGCGAACGGGTTTCGCCTGCCTGGCGTCGATGGGGCCTCCCTGACCCTCGATTGCGGCAGCAACGCCGTTTACGGCGTGGTGGGGGCGGGATCGCAGACCGTCTCCGTCATCGAGACCTCGCGCTAAACCTCGCAGGATCACAGCATGACCGGACTTTCCACGCCGGGCGCGCCGTCGCTCGGTCAGAGCGGTCTCATGGTTACGGGCGTTCCGGCTATGGGCGGCGGGGGCCTCTATGTGCCGGGCGGAGTCGCGCCGCCGCCGGAGACCCTGACGCTCTCGAACGCCACCGTGGCGGACAACGCGGCGGCCGGGACCGTTATCGGCACGTTCACCTATCCGGCCGACTACGACCCCGCGACCCTGACCCTGCTGTACGACGAAGCCGGGGCGTTTGCGCTCAGCGGCAATGACCTCGTCGTGGGCTCGACCCTGCTGACGCCAGGCTGGGCCTACCAGCCCATCGCCCGCATCCGCTCGACGGCGACGCCCTACACCTATCAGTTGCTGACCCCTGACATCACTGTCACGGCCGCCTGGTCGCCGTCGATGCTGACCGGCTACGTGACCGGCTGGTATGCCGAAAGCGGCGTGACGCTGAGCGGCGGCAATCAGGTCTCGTCGTGGCTGTCCGACACGGGCGACTACACGGCGGCCCAGACGCCGGGCGCCGCCTGTCCGACCCTGGAGCCGGGTTACGGCCCCGACGGTGCGGACCTCGTGAAGTTCGACAAGGCCCAGGCGCAATTTCTGAACATCAGCCCGGCCCTGCCGTTCGCTGGGGGCGGCATCATCGCGATCTATCAGCCGCTCGATCAGACCAGCACCAACAAGACCTTGCTTGGCCGCGCCTCGGGCCAGTTCCTCTGGCAGGCGTCGCCTACCTCCGTCAGCCTCAACATGGGTACGACGCGCGCCATTATCCCCGCCAGCGCTGCGACCCTGTCGTCCAACCGGCTGTCGTGCCTGATCGTTTCGCACGACATCGCCACCGGTACATTCTCCGGCGAGGTTGATGGCGTCGCCGCCGGCAGCAGCGGCAACGCCGGCACGAGCACGACATCGTTCCAGATGATCGGCAAGCACACGACGGGGAATTACGGCAACTACTACCTGTCCTGCCTGATCGTGATGAGCGCGGTTCCCACCGCCGACGAGACCGCTCGCATCCAGGCGTGGGCGCGCACTCGCCGCACCACCGCGTGGATTTTCGCGAACGACGGCGACGACGCCAACACCGGCTTCACCCTGGCCGCCGCCAAGGCCGACCCCATGGCCTGGGTCAGCGCCCGAAGCGCCAACGCCTTCCGCGCCGGCGACCGCATCTTGATGAAGGGCGGCGACACCTTCTATGGGGGGATCACCGCCAACGCGGGCCTCAACCTCGGCCAGGCCACCAAGCCCATCGTCTTCGACAGGATCGGCGAGGGAACCCTGAAGGTGTATGGCGCGCCGCCGACGGTCTTGGCCTGGACGGTGGTCAGCGGCGACGAATGGTCGGCCGCCCTGGCTCGCACAAACGATCCGCCGCTCCTGTGGGCCTATGTCGATGGGCTGAACGCCGACCCGGTGCGGATCTACAATCGGGCGACCTCGCAGGCTCAGAGCTTCCAGTATTCCGCCGGCACGCTCAGCGTGAACCTGGGGCCGGGCATCGATCCCAACACGGTGACGATCTATGTGCCCAAGGACGCCAACGACCAGCACTTCTACGGCCTCGGCGCTAACCACCTGAAGTTCCGCCGCATCCAGTTCCGCCACTTCTTGGGGCAGGTGTTCGACCCCCAGTCGGGCAATGGCGCGGCGATCATCCAGAGCGAAATCGGCTGGTGCGCCGACGACGGCGTCAGCCCGGGCGGCTCAAACAATGGACTGGCGGCGTGCTGCGAGATCATCGCGACCGGCAAGACCCGCTCGACCACCTCGGGAGCCGGAGACGGCCTGTCGGTGCATGGCGGGTCGTTCAGTTCGCAGAGCAATAGGTTCCGCCTGTGCGGCATCTCCGGCATCCGCAACGAGATGGGCTCGAACTTCACCTCCGAAGGCGACCACATCGACGACTGCAACGAGCCGCTGCGCATCCTCTACAACGCCAGCTACCCTGGCCCGGCGACGCAATCGTTCGTCGGCGCCACCATCATCCGTTCGGTGGATGACCAGCAGGATGCGGGTCTGCTGATCGACAGCAATGTGACCTCGGCCATCGCGGTGAACGTCGAGGGGTGCAGCTTCACTGGCGAGGGCCCGGTACGCGGCAAGGCGATCGCCAACAATGGCGCGGCCGTGGTCACCGAAAGCGGCAACGTGCAGGCCGGGTTCAGCAGCCTCACCTGATGGCCTGCGAGCGATGCGCCGAGCGGGAGCACGAAGTCCTTTGGCTTCGCGCGCAGTTGGCCATGGACGACGACGCGGCCAGCCTCGCGAGCTTGCAGGAGCGTCTTGGCCTCTGGCCCAGCCTCGCGCGGGCTCTGCTGGCGCTGTTCAACCGGCGGGCACGGCTCACCAGTGCGAGCCTGCTGGTCGAACTGATGGACTCGACGTCGGACGACACGCCCCGCCAGGCGGTGATGACCATCTTCCGCCTGCGCGAACGCCTCGGGGTCTACGCCATCGAGACCGTGCGGGGCGCCGGCTACCGCCTGACCCCGACCGGCGCGGCCCGCGTCGCCGCCTGCTTGAAACCGCAGCCTCGCCGCAAAGCCTGAGGACGTCCTGATGGGCATCGTTCAACCCGCCCACTGTCGGCGGCGCCGGTTGCGGCCGCATTGGCCGCGGATCGGGGTGCTCGTCTTCACCGTCGCTGTCTGGGGCGCCCTGGCGGCGGCGGCCGTCAAAGTCTTTTCCTAGGAGTTCCCATGCCGCTCATGGCCTGGATCGCGCTGTGTGGTCTGTTCGGGACTGTCAGCGTGCAGGGCGTGGCCTTCGCCTATTTCATGGGCCGATTGTCCAACCGTATCGAAGTGCTTGAGCGCGAGTCCAAGCGCGACGCCGCCGCGGCCGAGACCGTGATCCGTCTCGACGAGCGGTTGAAGGCCGTCGCGGGTCAACTGGAAAAGCTGGGCCGCGAGATGGCCGGTATCCATCGCGCCCTCGCCAGCTTGACCAGCGGGGCAAGCTTGGTGCGCGAATTCTCCGTCGAGGGCTGATCATGGCCGAAGCGCCGACCGTCACGGAGCGTCGGGTCGCGCATGGCGTCCCATCCTCGCTACCAGAGCCGGCATTCTTCTGGCGGCGGTGGTTCGCGGTCTTGGGGACGGTGCTCGGTGACGCGCTCCTCGGGGCTTTGATCTGGCGCACCACCGACGCGGCGGTGTTGAAGTGGCTGGCCCTGGCGCTTGTCGCCTACAACGCGCTGTTGGCCGCCTTCTACATGGGCGGCGCGACCCTCACCGATATCTGGAAGCTGATCAGTGCCGTGCGGACCAGCCGCACCGAGACGGTCACCGAGACCAAGGGCGGCTAGACCCTCTTTTGCGGGCAACGCTCGCGCCCCGATATTGGAGTTCTGCCATGACGTTTGTGCTGGGCGCGAAGTCGCTCGCCTTCCTGGACGGCGTGGACCCGAGATTGGTGCGGGTGGTCAAGCGCGCCATCCGCTTCACCGTCGTCGACTTCAAGGTTATCGAGGGGGTGAGATCGGACGCTGAGGCTTATCGCAATTGGGGGAAGGGACGGACGGGGGCCGATTGTGTCGCCGCCGGCGTGCCGAAGGCCTACGCCGACCCTTCGGCCGCCAAGGTGACCTGGCTGCGCAATCCCCTGAACACCAAGCACCGGATGCAGGCCAACGGTTATGGTCACGCGGTGGATTTGCTGCCCGCGCCCTACGACTGGAAGGCCACTGCGCCGTTCGATGCGGTGGCCACGGCCATGCTGCGCGCCGCGAACGAACTGGGCGTCACTATTCGGTGGGGCGCGGATTGGGATCAGGACGGCCGGTCGCGCGAGCGAGGCGAGAGCGACAGCCCACATTTCGAGCTGGTGTCATGATGCGCCTCACGTTTGGCCTTGCTGTGTTGGCCCTTGGTTTCGCCTTGGCGACGGCCTGGTTGGTTTTCAAGGACGATCCATGGAAAGCCCGAGCCAGGACGGGAGAGGCCCAGGCCGCGCTGAACGCCACCACGAGCGCCATCGCCGACGGGGCGAATGGGGCCATCACCCGGAACATCGTGAAATCGGAGACTCTAGCCCATGAGGTTGAGACCGCCCCCGGTGGCGACACGCCTATTCCTGACGCCGTTCGCGGCAACTGGCTTGCTGCTGTCGATGGGATGCGTGAGCGCACCGACGCCCCTGGCGCCAGTTATCCCTCCCAGTCTACGCGCTGAATGCCAAGGCGCCCCGACGGCCGGCATCGCGACCGTCGGCGAACTCGCGGCTTGGGGGGTAAGAGAGGAAGCAGCTCTGAGGGCGTGCGAGATTCGCCGGGCGGCGGTTGTGGCGATCGCCGACGCCCATGCGTCGGCCATGGCGCTGAAGCCTTGGTGGAGGCGGTGGCGGTGAGGCCGCAAGCGCTCTTGCGTGAGGAGACGCTCGGTCCGACATTACTTCAGCCTTGCCGCACTGAGCGAGGGTGATGGGAGCCGTCCATATGCGCCGTATTCTCAGCCGCCGTCTTCTTCTGCCGCTCGCCGGCCTCGCTGTCGCCGTTTCGCTGGCTGGTTGCGGCGTCAACACCATCCCGACACAGGACGAGCAGGTAAAAGCCCAGTGGGCCGAGGTGCAGAACCAATACCAGCGGCGCGCCGATCTCATTCCGAACCTGGTCAACACCGTGAAGGGCTACGCCGCCCAGGAAGAGCGGGTGTTGACCGAGGTGACTCAGGCCCGCGCCAGCGCGACCCAGGTGCAGGTCGATGCTTCCACCATCACCGACCCAGCGAGCTTCGAACGCTTCCAGGCCGCGCAAGACCAGCTTTCAGGTGTTTTGGGGCGGCTGCTTTCGATTACCGAAAACTATCCGGATCTGAAATCCAACGCGAACTTCCTGGCCCTGCAGAGCCAGCTTGAGGGGACCGAGAACCGCATCGTGATTTCGCGGCGCGACTACAACGAGGCCGCCCGAGTCTACAACACGACCTTGCGGACTTTTCCGAGCGTGATCTGGGCCAAGACGCTGTATGCCAGCCAAAAGCCGGCGACATTATTCGCCGCCACCACGGCGGCGCAGACGGCGCCGACCGTCAGCTTTGATACTTCGACGCCCGGTTCCGCGCCTCCGGCGTCTCAGCCCGCCCCGCGCCCCTGATGTCCTTGCTTTCGCGATGGAGAGCGGCGCTCGGCGCTCTCGCCGTCGCCGCGGTCTGGGTCGGCGTCGCGTTCGCCGCGCCGACCTTTCCGCCGTTGACCGGACGGGTTGTCGACGACGCCAGTATTCTGTCGCCGCAGACAGAGGCAGCCTTGACGACGAAGCTCGAAGCCCTCGAGCGAGCCAGCGGCCGGCAGTTGGTTGTCGTGACCCTGCCGTCGCTGCAAGGCTACGACATCGCCGATTACGGCTACCAGCTTGGGCGGTCGTGGGGCATCGGCGACACGAAGGCCGACAATGGGGCGTTGCTGATCGTCGCACCGACCGAGCGAAAGGTTCGGATCGAGGTGGGGTACGGGCTGGAACCCATACTCACCGATGCGATGTCCTCCGTGATCCTGCAGGGCCAGGTGCTGCCTCGCTTCAAGGTTGGGGACATGGAAGGCGGCGTGATCGCAGGCGTCGACGCCATTGCGCAGCAACTGGCTCTACCGCCCGACGAGGCCAGGACCCGCGCCGCGGCGGCCGGGCAAGATCAGCGCGCTTCCGGTGATTCAGGCCCCAGCGCGCCGCTCATTTTTGCTCTAATTCTATTCGCGGCGATCTTCCTTTTCGCGCGCGGCCGCCGCCGGTCCGGACTCGGCGGCGCCTTGCCCTGGATCGTGCTCAGCGCCCTCTCGAACAGCGGCCGAGACCATGGTCGATGGAGCGGCGGGGGCGGCTTCGGCCGGGGCGGCGGGGGAGGATTCTCTGGCGGCGGCGGTTCGTTCGGCGGCGGCGGCAGTTCAGGGAGCTGGTGATGGCGCGACGGGCGCTGACATCCAACGAGGCGGCGAGAATTTCCGCGGCCGTGGCCGTCGCGGAGCGTGGAACGAGCGGCGAAATCCGCTGCGTCTTGGCGGACGACCTCAACCCCACGGGAGGCGCGCTGATCGCGTGTGGCCTAGCGTTGGCGGCGCCGGCTGTGTTCCTGCTGCTTGGCTTTCAGCCGCAGGCGCTGATGGACATTTTCGTTGGATGGAGCGCGGCGCACGGCCTGACGCCGACTGTCGCCGCGGCGTCCGCCCTGCAAACCTATGTGATGTTACAGGCCGCGGTGCTGATCTTGGCCCTGGCCCTAGCGCTTTCCCCGATTCCCGGCTGGCTCACCCCGATCTCTTGGCGGAAGGCGGCGGTCGATCGCGCGGCGAAGGCGCAGTTCGAGGCCCTTGGGCTGGCGCATACGCGCGATCGCACGGGCGTACTACTCTACGTGAGCACCAAGCACCGGCGCGCCGAGGTTCTGGCGGACGAGGGCATCTACGCCAAGGCTCCGCACCAGGCCTGGGACGAGGTGATCGCCTTGTTGACCGAGCCGCTGCGCCGCGGCGAGACGGCCGATGGTTTTGTGGCGGCGGTCGAGCGGATCGGCTTAATCTTGGCGGCGTATCTGCCGCCGCGGGACGATGATCGTAACGAACTGCCGAACGCGCCGACAAGTACGCGATAAGCAGGATCGGTTCGGGAACGTGTTCTCCCGCGCTTGGTGTCGGCGCCCTGGATTGCGCGTGCGTGGCTTTCCGCTGCGCGCTATCTGACCGGCTTCGTCAGTAGGAGCCGTTTTCTTCGTGGCCACGCCCAGACTTGTCGTCGCCGGCAACTGCCAGGCGCGCTTCGTCGCCAAGATGCTGGAAGCCAGTCCGGCGGTGAACGAACACTACAGGGTCGTCTACTTCCGGAATTTCCGTAGCGGCGACCAGGGCGTCCTGGATGAGAAGACGCTGCGAAACTGCGCCATCCTTTTGGAACAGGTCGCCCATCAGGCGCCCGAAATGCCCCACAAGGCGAGGTTGCCGAAGTGGACCAAGGTGATCCGCTTTCCGGTCATGTGGTTCAACACCCTCTGGCCGACGTTCGTGCGCGATCCGCGCAATCCGCCCAAGGAGGTCGGCGGGCCGGGCCTATGGCCCTATGGCGACCGGATCATCATAAAGGCGCTTGATCAGGGTGAGGCGCCGGAGCGGGCTGTCGACCGCTGGCTGGCCGCCGATATCGCCGCCAGCCTCGATCTGGACCGTTTCCACGAGATCAACGCCGCCAAGATGCTCGATCTGGATGGGCGGTCCGAGTTGAAGCTAGCGCGTTACGTGCTGGACAATTTCAGGCGGGAAAAGCTCTTCGTCACCCACAATCATCCCTCGTTCCGCATGCTCGAAGTCTTGCGGGACAAGGTGTTCGACGCTCTCGAACTGCCCGCGAGCGACGCCGATGTGCAGAAAGCCTCGGGCGGCATGTACCACACGCACAATCCAATCCATCCGACGGTCGCGCAGCATCTTGGACTCGAGTGGTTTGATCCCGCCTCGCCGGCGCGGGTGCGTAATGTGGAATTGCCTGTGCGTGACTATTTAAGGCTCTATGCCGCGTGGGAGCAGCCGCCGAATCCCGAGGGCGCGGGATTGGATCTGGATTCCGAGTGATGGCCGAAGCGTTCAACGACAAGACCCTGGCGGCCGAAAAGGCCGAACGGTACGCCGAGCTGGCGGGAGAAATCGCCTCGGTGCTGGAGGGGGAACCGGATCGAACGGCCCGGATGGCGACGGTGGCCTCGATGCTGGCGAACAGCTTCGAGCACTTTTTCTGGACGGGCTTCTATCTCGTCGATCATCACAAGGGCGATGAACTGGTGGTTGGACCCTACCAGGGCACGCTCGGCTGCCTGCGTATCGCGTTCGGACGTGGCGTTTGTGGAACGGCGGCGGCGACGCGGCGGACACAGCTCGTTGCGGATGTTCATGCGTTTCCAGGCCACATCGCCTGCGACGGCCGTTCGCAGAGCGAGGTGGTCGTGCCTGTTTTCGACGACACCGGAGCGCTTATCGCGGTCTTGGATGTCGACAGCGACCGACTGGCGGCTTTCGATGCGGTAGACGTCGAGGGGCTGGAACGCATTCTGCGCCAGACTTTCACACAAGCCTGATCTGGCGCCGATGCGGGCCGATCCAATGGTTCTTCAATATTTGTGGCCTAAGGATTGCAACGGGTAGAAGGCCCGAAGCTACGCCGTGTCATGTTGGAAATCGAAAGCCTGCATCCTGCCGATCTGACGCTGGCCGACCAGGCCGCGTGGCGCCTGCTGGCGACTGCGCAGCCGGCATTTGGCAGTCCGCTGTTGGGGCCAGATTTTGCGCAGGCCGTCGGCGCCGTGCGCGACGACACGCGAGTGGCGGTGTTTCGGCGGAGCGGGGAGGTGATCGGCTTCCTGCCCCACCACCGTCGCCCCGGTGGCTTGGCGCGCCCCATCGGCGCCTTGCTTTCGGATTTTCACGCCCTGGTCAGCACGCCCGACTTCCGCGTTGGCGGCGCGAACGCGCTTGCCGCGGCCGATCTCTCATCCATTCGCTTCAGTGGGCTGATCGATCCGTTCGGCCTGTTTGGCCCGATGGCGCCGCGCGATTCTCATAGCATCGTGCTCACGGAGTCGCCGGAGGCCTATCTTGAGGAGCTTAGGGCGGCGAGCGCCAAGCGCTTCAAGAACTGGCGACGGCTCGAGAACAAGCTCGATCGCGAAGTCGGTCCACTGCGCCTCACGGCTCCCGACTGTTCGCCGGAAGCCTTCAACACCTTGCTGCGTTGGAAGCGGGAGCAACTACATCGCACCGGCGCCTACGACTTTCTGAGACCGGAGTGGACCGTCCAGCTGCTGCGAAACCTCTTCGCGCTGCGCGAGGGTGATTTCCAGGGGCTGATGCTCTGCCTCTACGCTGGCGACCGTTTGGTGGCGGGGCATTTCGGGGTGCGCCTCGGCGGCGTCTATCATCCCTGGATTGCGTCGACGGACCCTGACTTGGCGGTTTGCTCGCCGGGGCAGACCTTCCTGAGCCACGCGATCCTCGCCATGACCCAGGTGGGTCTTCACCGCTATGATCTCGGCCCGGGGCATGACCATTATAAGCGCCCGTGGTCGACGACCCAGGCGATGATTGGGGAGGGCGTGGCGCTGGCCGCCAGCCCGGCAGGCCGTCGCGCCGGGTCCCTGGAGACGGCCTGGGCCTTGGCGGGCGCTCAGCGGAACGGCGCCGTGGGGCGGTTGCATCGGCGCCTTAACGCCATCGCCAGCGCAGACCCGACCATGAGCGGACGGCTTCGTGGCTTCGTCGACGCCGTCGCCGCCCAGACGCGCAGGGGCCGAGAGGCCGAAGGCTGATGGTCGGCGCCCGGATCAGCCTGATCACCCCGACCCAGCGGCGGCCTGAGGGCCTGGCGCGCGCCGGGCGGTCGTTGTTCGCTCAACAGGATGTCGATCCTGCCGAACTCGAGTGGATTGTGGTCGACAATGACCAGCAACCCTCCGCCCAAGCAGGCGTCGAGGCTCTGCGCCGTGAGTCGCCATTCCCCATCGTCTATGTTCATGAGCCGAGGGCAGGTGTCGCCAATGCCCGCAATGCGGCCATGTCCGTTGCGGCCGGCGAGTTGATCGCCTCGCTCGACGACGACGAGGAAGCTTCGCCGAGATGGCTCGCCGCACTGCTGGCCGCGCAATCGCGATATGATGCTGACGTCGTGTTCGGCCCGGTGCGTGGGCGCGCGCCGGAGAGCGTCGGCGTGCATCGCACCTATCTCGAACGCTTCTTTTCCCGAGAAGGGCCGACCGAACCTGGCGTGATCGACCATTACTACGGTTGTGGCGACAGCCTAGTGCGACGCTCGGCGATGCCGCATCCGACCCAACCGTTCAACGCCGCGCGAAATCACATCGGCGGGGAAGATGACCTGATGTTCGGCGGCATGCAGGCGGCAGGCGCGCGTTTCGCCTGGGAGCCTGCGGCATGGGTCTGGGAGGATCCGGCTCCGCAACGGTTGACCCTCGCCTACACGCTTCGCCGGGCGTTCGCCTATGGCCAGGGGCCGAGCGCGCACTGCGCCGCGTCCAACCCGCCGGATCGTCTGGGCGTCGCCAAGTGGATGCTGGTCGGGATCGGGCAGGCCGTGATCTTCGGCGTCGCGGCCGGTTTCCAGTGGCTGACCGGCCGCCCCCAACGCGCCGAGACCTTGGACCGCGCCGCGCGCGGCCTCGGCAAGACCCTTTGGTGGGGGCCGTTCAAGATTCATTTCTACGGGCAGGCAGTATGAGCGTGATCACCGACTGGTCGGCCGAGAAGGCCGCCGCCTTCACCCACGACACCACGAATTTCCGCCACGCACTGCATGAACGTTCGATGTTCGACGACGAAGGGCTGGCGCGCACCTTGGACGACTATCCGCGCGATAAACTTGGTGTCTTCACCATGGGAGAGGATCCCATCGCCTGGACGACCTGGCGGCGCGGTTCAGCGGGCGACCTTTCGGGCGCCGAACTGCTGGCCGCCGCCAAGGCCGGACGAATCTGGTTGAACCTGCGCGAGACCAACAAGCACCTCCCGGCCTATGCCGAACTCAGCGATGAAATCTTCGCCGACAAGGCGCGTCACGCGCCGCACGCCCCAACCTTCAAGCGCGACGTGGGCCTGCTGATCTCGTCGGCCAACGCTCAGGTATTCTACCATCTGGATGTCGCCCTGGTCTCGCTGTGGCAACTGCGCGGGGTGAAGCGCGTGTGGGTATATCCCGTCGCCGAACCCTTCGTCAGCGACCAGGCGCTCGAACGGATCGTCCTGCGCGAGGCCGCCGAGCAATTCGCCTTCGACCCGGCTTGGGACACCTCGGCGATCCAAGTCGAACTTAAGCCCGGCGACATGGTCAGCTGGACCCAGAACGCGCCACATCGGATCGAGAACGGCCCGATGCTGAACGTCTCTCTCTCCATTGAATTCATGACCCCGCGCGCTCTGATGCGCGCTAACGTCATCTACGCCAACGGCGTTCTGCGGCGGCGACTGCCCGGCCTGCTGGGAGCGCACCCGACCATCGAGACAGGGTTCGGTCCGGCCGCCCTGGCGAAGGCGGCGCTGGCGCGGGGCGTCAAGGCGGTCGGACTGCAAAAGGCGCATGAGCGCAAGCTGCCGGCGACCTTTACGCTCGATCCTGCTGAGCCGGGCGTGCTCAAGGCGATGGATCGCGCCGCCTGAAGGCGCTTTGCTGTTGCACCGCCTGACGCGGAGCCGCAGAAGGCCTGCATGATTGAACCTGTCATCGTCGATATCGGCCCGGCCAGCGCCGAGCAGTCTCGACGCCTGCGCGAAGCTTTCGGTTGCTTCGCCACCGGTGTGACCATCGTCACTTGCCAGGGCCCCGACGGTCGCCCGGTCGGTCTGACGGTGAACGCATTCACCTCGGTATCGCTCGATCCGCCGTTGGTGCTCGTCTGCATCGACGCCGCCTCCAAGAGCCTCGCCGCCTTCGAGGCGGCCGGGGCCTTCGCCGTCAATGTGCTGGGCGCCGGCCAGGAAGACACGGCGTGGCGTTTCACCCTGCGTGACGGAGAGCGGTTCGAGGGAGCCGTGGTGGAAACCTGGAAGGGCGCGCCGATCCTCGCTGGTTGCGTCGCCAATTTCGAGTGCGTCGTCGACCAGGTCCTCGACGCCGGTGATCACCGAGTGATCATCGGGCGGGTCGAGACCTTGCGATATGAGCGCGAGGCCCCGCCGCTGCTGTTCCTCGGCAGCCGCTTCCGGGAACTGTCGGAACAGGACTGAGCCTGTCCCGGCGCGCCGCGTCAGAACAGTTTTCGGAATGAGACCCGGACGGTGCGGCCCAACGGGTCCTGGAAGTTCGGCTGATAGTTCATCGGCGTTGCGCCGGTGCTGTCGCGCACTTCCTGCTTCTGATTGAACAGGTTGTCGATCGCCAGGGTGGCGCGCGAGCCGCGGAAGAACGGATGCTCGCGGAACCAAGGCTGCTGACGAAGCTCCGCGAAAAGCCGAACGTTCAGCGTCGTCAGGTCGGAGAAGTCCAGATCCTGGGCGCCGCCGACGCCGACGCCGCGCACCTGGGTGCCTTCGGTCCAGCGAGCGTTCAGCGCGAGACCAAGGCCGTTACGCGTGAAGTTGCCCTGGGCGTCGACCGCATTGCGCGCCGTACCGCCGCCGGACCCGATGGCGCCGCCGTTGAGCAGATCGAGCGTCGGAATGCCGGATCGGATGGTGATCTCGTCCTGGAATTTGATCGTGTGGTAGAGGCCGAACTGGATGTTTCCGGCGCCGGGACGGCCGCCGCCAAATCCGCCGGGCCCGCCCGGCCCTCGACCGAATCCGCCCCCGCCGGGACCGCCGCCGCCGGGCGGGCCTGCGAAGCCGGCGCCGGGCGGTGGGCCGCCTTCAGGCCGAGCGCCGCCGGGAATCAAGCCGGTCTGGGCGCCTGCCGGGCCGCTTTGCGCACCGGTAGGCGGAGCCTGAGCGGCGGGTTGACCTTGACCCTGGGCTTGATTTCGGCCCGGACCTTGACCGCCTTGACCGCCTTGACCGCCTTGACCGCCTTGACCGCCTTGACCGCCTTGACCGCCTTGACCGCCTTGACCGAAGCCTCGGCCGCCGCCGGCCGGCGGCTGTGGGCCGATCGCCTTGCGGAAGGTGAAGCCGTAGCGGAGTTCCTCGGTGTCGCGTCTGTCGTAGTTCACCGGCCGGGCGTCAATCTGCGTCAGGACGCCAGCGGCATTGCGGATGAAGCGGTCGGGGAAGGCGTCCTCGATCTGGGTGCTGCCCGACGGGAAGGTTGAGATGACGTCTTCCGTGCGGCTCTTCAGATAGCTGGCGGTGAAGGTCAGGTCGCGCTTGCTCCACGGCTTCAGGTTCAGGCCCAGACGCATCACCTGACGATCGCTGGCCGACAGATTCTGATTTCCGCCGTCGATGCGGGAGATCATCACCGTTTGGCCGGTGCGGAAGTCATAGGTCTGCAGGCCGGGTGTCACCTGTTCGGGATTGCCGAGCTGCTGCACCGTGGGGGCGGTCTCCTCGTCGGTGACCGAAGCGATCACGCGGATCCCCTCCTTCGGTCCCCAGTTGACGCCGTAGCCGATGGTGGTCAGTTGGCCGAAGTCGGAGAGGTCCTCGACCTCGCTGTTGAAGTTCAGCGAGACATCGCCGATCGCGGCCAGGAAGTCGTTGCGCCTGCTGGTCAACGGCATGTCGACGTTGATCTGGAAATTGCCTGTGTCGCGCGACAGGTCGGAGGTGCGGCGTACGCCGGTTCTTACGGCTTCGGTGCTGAAGTCCAGGGTCTCTGCGCCCACGCGGATCGTGCTGTTCATGTATCCGGCCGGCAGGCGGAACAGCCGGCCGTTGAGCACCAACTCCGCGTCAGCGGAGGTGCTGACGGAGTTTGAAGTATCGCGATAAGCCGTTCCGGCGACCACGCGCTGGGTCGTCTGGTCGCTGTCACTCCGGTCGGCGTTGGCGGTCGCCGTCCAGTTCCAGCCCTTGATACTGCCGGTCGCACCGCCGCCGATGTGGCCGGCGAGCGAGGTGGAGTCCCGCATCAACGGACCGCCCGCCAAGCTGTTCAATCCCAGTTTCGCCTTGCTGTCGGCGCCGTCGAGCGTCGCGTTGATCGTGCCGGAAATGCCGTCGCCGAGCGGGCGCGAGTAAACTGCGTTCAGGCCAACGGTCTGCTGTTCGGCCGCCAGTGTTCGAAAGGCCGCGTCCGCGCGCGGTTGGGCGAAGTCACGATCGCTTTCAAGCAGGGGGGTCTGGTTGCTGACCCGGCCATCCAGCAGGAAGCGGTTTTGCAGCCGAATGTTCAGCATGTTGACGTGCAGATCGGTGATGTCGCCGCCACCTTCCTCCGTCGACGCCTTGTAGCCGCCTTCCGCCATATGCGCGCGGAAATACGGGCGAAGCACCAGGTTCAGCACCCGCTGGTCGGCGCGATAACCGTATTTGAGCGCGACTTCCTCGGGCAGGATGTCCGCCCGCAAGATGGCCTCGGTCGGCAGGTCGCGAATCTCGGTGAAGCTCGACGTGCGCGCGCCGTTGATCAAAATCACCGGCCGGCCGCCTGCGTCGCCGCCGCGGCCGGTCGTGGTCTGCGGCGTCAGGGCCGCGACGAGGTCAGCAACGTTCGAGACGCCATAGGCCTGGATATCGCGCGGGGTCAGCTGCATTTCAGGCGGGATATCGCCGATCACCGCCCCCGGCATCGTGCGCTGGGCGGTGATGATCAGGCCTTCGACCTCATAGTCGTCATCCGTCATCGGCTCGGCGCCTGTCGCGGGGCGTTCGGCGGTCGGCGCGGGACGAGCAGCCGGCGCCGCTGTCGCCGGTGCTGACGGCTGCTCGGCCATCGCGGGGGGCGGAGCTGTCACCGCAGGCGGCGGCGCCGCCTGAGGCGTTTCCTGGGCGAAGGCCGGCGAGGCCGCCAGCATGGCGGCTCCGGCCAGCAGCGCGACACGCGGGGTCGTACGGGCGCCGGCGGGCAGGCGAGGGGCCTGATGCGTCATATCTGTCTCCGTCTGGCGCCTCCCCCCGGACGAGGAGTGGCGAGCTGTACCGGAGTGCTGATATGCGGCGAAAGTTGCTTAGGAATGTCTCCGCGGAGGCGCCGGCGTTTCCGACCGGCAATGTTTCGACGGACGACGACAAATCTGGCCGCAAATGCGGCGGGGGAAGGCCATGTCAGTCTTTCCGCCCACGCAGAAACGGCAGCGGCAGCATGCGGTGCAGAACGCCGTCGCGGCTGATCAGGGTGTGCTTCAGCGCGCCGGCCACGTGCAGGATCACCAGGACATAAGTCAGCTTCACCAGCAGATGGTGGGATTCGGTGACCGGATCCTCCAGGCCTCGGCGCGTGGCGATCGGCAAGTCGTGCAGAAAGCCGATGTGCGGCCACGGCACGGTCTTAAAAAGCAGGGTGGGGATGTTGGTCGGGCTCAGCGAGACCACGGCCCAGCCGGTCAGCGGCAGGCCCAACATGATCACATAGAAGCCGACGTGCACGGCTTTCGACGCTATGTGCTCCCAGCGGCCAAGCGGCGGCTTATAGGTGGGCGGCCGATGCGCCAGGCGCCAGGCGATCCGCGCCAACGTCAACACTAACACCGTGATTCCGAGCGATTTGTGCACCTGGAAGGTGTTGAACTTGGCGAGGCCGCGCAGTTCCTCCATTTGCCAGCCGTACCAGATGTTGGTGAGCAGCAGCGCCGCGATGGTCCAGTGCAGCAGGATCGCGATCAAAGTGTATCGGTCGCGCGAACGGCCTCCCGCCATCGCCATTTCCCCAGTCATCGACATCTCCCCCTTATGTCGCGTCAAACGACCGACCGCGCGGCCCGTCCTGATGATCCGACGCCCAGGTTCCGGTCGTTCGATCGGTCCACGCCGAAAATCTGGACGCCCAAGCAGGGTTCGGCTAGCGGCCGCAGAACATTTCACGCAAGTCCGCGTGGAATGTTTCAGCCGGGATACAGGGCGACATATCGGCGCCACCCTAGATCGAATAGGGTTATGCGGATTAGTCGGCCGAGCTCTGTGCTCGCTGGCCCATCATGTTCATAGGCCGGACTGGCCAGCGGGGATTCGGCGGCGTTCATGCGACGACACTACTTTTTGATCTCGGCGGTGGTGATCGTGCTGCTGATGCTGGTGGCGGCGGGCGCGCGTCTGTTCATCTTCAAGCCGCAGCGGGCGGGCCCGGGTGGCCCCGGCGGCTTCGCGGGCGCGCCGGGCGGTCCCGGTGGTCCTGGTGGCCCGGGCGCCGACGGGCCGGGCGCGGGCGGTCAGCAACGTCAGGGGGCGGGCGGTTTCGGCGGCGCGGCCGGCGGCTTCCGTGGCGGCGGCACTCAAGTCACCTCGATGACCGTCCCGACCCATACCTTCACCGACCGGATCGACGTGCTGGGCGTCGCCAAGGGCCGCCAGTCCGTGACCCTCACCTCCAACACCACGCAGCTGGTCACCGCCATCCGCTTCCGCGATGGCCAGGCGGTCAATCGCGGGCAGGTGCTCGTCGAGCTGCGTGCTACCGAGCAGGACGCCGGCGTCGATCAGGCCCAAGCCGCCCTCGAAGCCGCCCGCCTCAACTTCGAACGCTGGAATACCCTGGCCGAGAAGGGCATCGCCGCCCCGGCGACGCGCGAAACCTATCGTGCGTCTTATGACCAGGCCAAGGCGGGGCTCGCCGCCGCGGAAGCCCGTCGGGGCGATCGCGAAATTCGCGCGCCGTTCAGCGGCGTGATCGGCCTATCCGACATCGCCCCGGGCACGCTGATCAATCCGGGCACGGCCATCGCCACGCTCGACGATCTGTCGGTGGTGCGTGTCGACTTCGATATTCCCGATCGTTTCCTGTCGCGGCTGCGCAAGGGCGCTCCGATCATCGCCCGGAGCGAATCCTTCCCGGGACAGACCTTCGCCGGCGTCATCGCCGAGATCGATACCCGCGTGAACGAGCGCACCCGCTCGATCAAGGCGCGGGCTGAGCTGCCCAACCGCGCTAACCTGCTGAAGCCCGGCATGCTGATGCGCGTGGGCATCGAAGAAGCCAGCCGTCAGGCTCTGGCTGTCCCGGAAGCCGCCGTGCAGTTCGACGCCGACCAGGCCTTTGTCTTCGTGCTCCACCGAGGGAATCGCCCGCAAGGCGCGGGTCAACCGGGGCAGGCGGGCCAACGTCAGGCCGGTCAGCGTCAAGGTGGCCAAGGCTTCGGCGGGCAAGGCGGCGCCCAGCCGGCCGGCGCTCCGCGCGGCATGCCGGCCACGGTCGAGCGCCGGGTCGTCGTCGCCGGTCAACGTCAGGATGGCTTCGTGGAAATCCGTAGCGGTCTCGCGCAGGGCGAACAGATCGTCGCCGACGGCGTGAACCGTCTGCAGGCCAACCAGATGGTGCTGATCACCGCCCGCGCGGGTGGTCCCGCCGCTGGCGCGCAAGGCGCGGCCGGTCCCAATGGCGGCGTCAACAGCGAACGTCGTCCCCGTCCCAATGGCCAAGGCGGTGGGCAACGTCCCGCGGCGGCGGCCGGCGCCTGAGCTAAGGACCCAAAGTCATGATGCTCTCGACCCTTTCCGTTCGTAGGCCGGTTTTCGCGGCGGTGGCCGCGATCATCCTCTGCGTCATCGGCCTGGCGGCGTTCTTCGCCCTGCCGGTGCGCGAGCTGCCGAACGTCGATCCGCCCCTGGTGTCTGTCAGCACCAGCTACACCGGCGCTTCGGCTGAGGTTATCGAGCAGCGCGTCACCCAGACGATCGAGCGTCAGGTGTCGGGCATTCAAGGCATTGACCGGGTCACCTCGACCAGCCGCGACGGCCGGTCGAACGTCAGCATTCAGTTCCTGTTGAGCCGCAACCTCGATGACGCGGCCAACGACGTGCGCGACGCGGTGAGCCGCGTCACCCGGCAACTGCCGCAGGAAGCCGACCCGCCGACCATCGCCAAGGCGGACGCCGATTCTCAGCCGATCATCATCCTCGATCTCGAGTCGGCGACGATGGAACGGCGCGAGCTGGCCGACTACGCGACCCGCTATCTCATCGAGCGCCTCGCGGTGATCCCCGGGGTCGCTCAGGTCAACCTGCAGGGCGCGCAGCAGTACGCCATGCGGATCTGGATCGATCCGTCAGCCCTGGCCGCCCGCGGCCTGACGGTTGACGACGTCCAAAGCGCCCTCAGCGCCGAGAACGTCGAGCTGCCGGCCGGTACGCTCGAAGGCGAGGCCACGGACTTCACCGTTCGCGTCAATCGCAACTACGCCACCCCGGAGCAGTTCGCCAACCTGCCGATCAGCGCCACGGGCACCGGCACGCTCTCGACGGGCGGTGCGTTGGGCACTTCCGCCTATGTCACCCGCCTGGGCGACATCGCCCGCGTCGAAGAGGGCGTGAACGAATGGCGCCGCATCTATCGCACCGGCGGCGGCGACCGCATCGGCATGTCATTGACCCGCCAGTCGCAGGCCAACGACATGCAGATTTCAAAGAACGTCGAGGAGGCGATCGCATCGATCAACGAGGGCCTGCCGAAAGGCACCAAGCTCTCGCTGGCCATCGACAACACCAAGTTCACCGCCGAGTCGATCGCCGAGGTGTGGATCACCATGGCCATCTCGCTGGCCTTGGTCGCGATCGTGAACTTCGTTTTCCTGGGCAGTCTGCGGGCCGCGATCGTACCCACAATCGTGGCGCCGATCTGCGTGCTGTCGTCGTTCATCATCATGGCGCCGCTGGGCTTTTCCCTGAACCTGCTGACCCTTCTCGCCCTGGTGCTGTCCATCGGCCTAGTGGTCGATGACGCCATTGTGGTGGTGGAGAATATCCAGCGACGGGTAGACGAGGGCGAGCCGCCTCCGGTGGCCGCCGAGCGCGGCGCCAAGGAAGTGTTCTTCGCCGTGGTCGCCACCACCATCGTGCTGATCTCGGTGTTCGCGCCGCTGATGTTCATGCCCGGCTTCACCGGCCGCCTCTTCGTCGAATTGGCCGTCGCCATCGCCGGCGCCGTGTTCTTCTCGGCGATCCTGGCGCTCAGCCTGTCGCCGATGTTGTCTTCGAAACTGCTGCGACCCGCGCAATCGGAAGGCTGGCTGGCGCGCAAGGTCAACGCCGGCATGGAAAGCCTGCGCAACTCCTACGAGCGCTCGCTGCAGTTCATTCTCGGCTGGAAGCTGGCCCCGATCGTTGTCGGCCTCGTGGTCGTCGTCCTTGCGGGCGCGGCTGTCGGCCTCTTCATGTACCTTCCGAAGGAAGTGGTGCCGCCGGAAGACCGCGGTGTCGTGAACATGCAGTTCTCCGGCCCCGAAGGCGCGGGCTTCGAATACACTGCGGCGGCGGGCGCCAAGATCGAGCCGATCATCAAGAAGCTGCAGGACGAGCACATCGTCGAGCGTTATTCGATGACCATCCCCGGCTTCGGCGGCGGCAGCTTCAACTCCGGCTCCGTGAATATGCGCCTGGTGCCGTTCCACGACCGCACCATGAGCTCCGACGACGTGGCTGCCCGGATTAACCGCGAAGTGGCTTCCGTCACCGGGGTGCGGGCGAACGCCAATGTTCAGTCGGGCTTTTCGCGCGGCGGCGGCGGCGGCGGCTCGGGTCTTTCGATGATCGCAGCCGGCGACGAATACGCGACCATCTATCGCTGGCTGCAGCCGATCCTCACCGCGGCGGAGGCGAATCCCGGCCTGGTGCGTCCGCGCATCCAGTACGAGCCGACCTCGCCCCGCGTGTTGATCGATATCGATCGTGAAAAGGCGGCGGCTCTCGGCGTTTCCGCCCGCACTGTCGGCGGCGCCCTGCAGACGATGCTCGGTTCGCTGCGCGCCACGACCTACATCAAGCGCGGTCAGGAGTACGACGTCATCCTGCAGACCGAGCGCGCCGAGCGCCGTACCGAGGGCGACATCGCCAACCTTTATGTCCGGGCCCGCACCGGCGAACTGATCCCGCTGTCGAGCGTCACCAAGACCCAGGTGATCGGCGATGCTCCGGACCGTCGCCGCGTCGACCGCATGCGCGCCATCAACCTCTCGACCTCGGTCGCCCCCGGCTACACCACCGGCCAAGCCATCGACTTCCTGAAGGCCGAGGCCGCCAAGCAACCGGGCAACATCGTGATCCAATGGGACGGGGCCGCGCGCGACTACCTGGAATCGTCCAACAGCATCGGCATCGCCTTCGGCTTCGCCCTGCTGATGGTGTTCCTGGTGCTCGCGGCCCAGTTCGAAAGCTGGATCCACCCGGCGATCATCATGCTGACGGTGCCCCTGGCGGCGCTGGGTGGGCTGTTCGGCCTGCTGATGGCGGGCTCCACGGTGAACACATACAGTCAGATCGGTCTGATCATCCTTATCGGGGTGGCCGCCAAGAACGGGATTCTGATCGTTGAATTCTCCAATCAGCTGCGAGACCGCGGTCTGCAGGTGAAGGAAGCGGTGATCGAGGCGGCCGGCCTGCGCCTGCGTCCGATCATCATGACTTCAATCTCGGCGGCTTTCGGCGCCCTGCCGCTGATGCTGTGGCAAGGGCCCGGCGCCGGCAGCCGTCAGACGATCGGCGTCACTATCTTCTGCGGTTCGGTCTTCGCGACCATGCTGACGCTTTTCGTGGTGCCGGTGTTCTACAACCTGCTGGCGCGCTTCACGAAGTCGCCGGAATGGATGGCGCGCCTGATCGAGGCCTACGACAAGGACTCCCCGGCCGGCGAAGGTCATCATGGCCACGGCGCGCCCGCGCCGGCGGAATAGCCGACCGGATTCCGAAAAGCGACGGCCTCCCCGCGACGGGAGGCCGTTTCGCCATGGGCGCAGCAGGCGGGCCTGCTTCAGGCGCCGGTTTCGATCCTGCGAGCTCGTACGCGCGGGGCGTTGGCGGCGAAGTCCTCGGCCGTGCCCAGGCGGGCGTTGCAGGCGGGGCAGCGAATTGTTTCTTCCGGCGCCTCGGCGCCGGTCAGCGGCACGTTCGCGCCGCACGGCTTGCACTTCCATCGCACGCTCGGGACAGCCGGGGCCTTCACCGGAACGGGCGCGGGCGCCTCGACGCGCAGAGGCGGCGGGTTCTTCAGTTTCAGTATCGGGCGGCGGGGCGGCTGGTCGGACATTGGCGGCGGCTCCGCGCGAGCGGAGAGAGACCTCATGAAAACGTTCAAGCCGTCCCTCATATCGGTCTTGGACCGTCTCGGGTAGTCGTCTGGCCAGCGCGGCTCTCGGGGGTTGATTGACGCGGCCGGGTGGGTCAGAAAATCCACCGCCGGCGGGGCGCTGGTCTCTCTCGAAAGACGCGTAAGCATGGCGAATGAGCTGACTCCGATCGCCCAAGGCGAATGGTCGGCCCAGAAGGCGGCCCATCTCCTGTCGCGCGCCGGTTTCGGAGGCACGCCTGAAGAGGTGGCTCGCCTGGCGGCCATGTCGCCCGTGGAGGCCGTCCGCAGCCTCATCGCCGTCGATCGGGCCGACAACCGCCACCTGGCGGCCTTCGATCATTCCGGCGTTCATGACCCGGCGCTCGAACCCTTTCCTGAAAGCCGCCCGGCGGCGACGGACCTCGCCAAGCGGACCGGTCAGTCCATGGGCGTGAAGGTCAAGGCCTCCGGCAATCGTCGCATCCAGCCGGTGGCCAACCGCTTCTTCTACTGGCTGCGCGCCAGCTATCTGGAAACCGGCCGCGTCGCCTACTGGTGGGCCAACCGCATGGTCGCCAGCAACGCGCCCCTGCAGGAGAAGATGGCCCTATTCTGGCATGGCCATTTCGCCGTCAACGAGGACAAGGTCCGCGACTATCGCAAGCTGCTGATTCAACTGCAGCTGTTCCAGGAGAAGGGACTGGGCAGCTTCCGCGACCTCACCGTCGCCGTCGCCCAAGACCCGGCGATGCTCTGCTTCCTCGACGCTCGCAAGAACGTCAAAGGCGCTCCCAATGAGAACTTCGCCCGCGAGATCATGGAACTCTTCACCATGGGCGTGGGCCATTATAGCGAGAAAGATGTCCGCGAGGCGGCGCGCGCCTTCACCGGCTGGGATTATGAGGACACCCGCTTCGTCGTTCGCCCGGAAGCGCACGACGATGGCCCGAAGACCTTCCTGGGCCGCACGGGCAATTTCGACGGCGTGCAGGTGATCGACATCATCATGCAGCAGCCGATCACCGCCGAGTTCATGGCCGGCAAGCTTTATCGCTTCTTCGTTCGCGAAGACCTCGATCCCCAGCTCCAGAAACAACTCGGCGATGTCCTGCGCAGCAACGACTATCGCATCGCCCCTTTCCTCGAGACGCTGTTCCTGTCGCGCGATTTCTACAGCGACGCCTCGATAGGGGCTGTGATTCACAGCCCGGTCACCTTGGCGGTGGCGACCTACCGCAAGCTGGGCCAGACCAGCGTTCCGGGCGTGCCTGACTTCAATGCCGCCACCGGCGCGCTCGGCCAGCGCCTTCTTGCCCCTCCGACAGTCGCCGGCTGGGCCCAGGGGCGGGCGTGGATCACGCCGGGCCTGCTGCTCGAACGCGGAAACTTCGCCCGCGATGTCCTCTTCCCCGACATCAACTTCGTGCCGCCAGACCGCTACGCTCGCGATCCGGAGATCAGTCGCGTGGCTGACCGCATCCGTGACGGCCTGGATATCACCAACGCCACCAGCCAGGCCGAGGGCGTGGTCGTCGCCGAGGCCAATCGTCAGGCCGACCGCGACGAGGAGTTCAACACCCGCTACGCCAGCTTCCGCGGCTGGCAGATGGCTATCCAGCGCGTGAAGGCGATCCCGCGCGACACCGCCCGCCTCGACCTGTCGTCCATGGTCCGCCAGGCGAAGCTGCAGACCACGGGCCAGACCGTCGACTACTTCCTCGGCCGCTTCCTGACCGTGCCGCCCGGCCCGGAGGCCCGCGCGCGCCTGATCCGCTTCCTGGATCAGGACCTCGGCACGTCGGACATGGCGGTCGCCGACACCTATATGGAAGACTCGCTTCGCATGCTGGCTCACCTGATCATGAGCCTGCCCGAGTATCAGTTGAGCTGACCATGACCGACGACCACGTCCATCACGGCCTTACCCGTCGCGGCCTTCTGCAAGCCGGCGCCGCCGCGGGTCTGGCGGCCTCGCCCCTGATGTTCGCCCCGGCGGCCTTCGGCCAGACGCGGGCCGATCCGAACCGCATCCTGGTCATTCTTGAGCTTTCGGGCGGCAACGACGGCCTCAACACTGTCGTGCCCTATGGCGATGACGCCTATTACCGTCACCGCCCGAAGATTGGCCTACGCAAGGAGCGATTGCTGACCCTGGACGACCACTACGGTCTCAACGGCGGCATGACCGGGCTCAACAAGCTCTACAAGGACGGCAAGGTCGCCATCGTGCACGGCGCCGGTTACGCCGACCCGTCCTTCTCCCACTTCACCTCGATGGCCTATTGGCACACCGCCGCCCCCAACAGCGGCGAGCAGTACGGCTGGGTCGGGCGTCTCGCCGACGCCATGGCCCCGAACGCTCCGGCCAACTTCCTGATCAACATCGGCGCCACCCAGTCGCTGGCCGTGCGGGCGCATCGCCACGTGCCGGTGGTGTTCGACAACCCGGCCAACTTCACCCGCGAGATGTTCTTCGAGGAAGGCGAGACGCTGCGCGCCGCGCCGGAGACGGGCAGGGCGGTCAACGCTTCACAAGGCTTCCTGCGCGATATCGCCCGCAGCGCCAACGACAGCTCGGCCCTGGTCCGCAAGGCCTGGAGCGACTACCGCTCGCCGGTCGATTACGGGATCACCGATCTTGGCCTGCGCCGCGTGGCGGCGATGATCGGGGCGGGCCTGCCGGCGCGGCTCTACTACACGGCCTACGCCAACAACGCCTTCGACACCCACGTCACCCAGAACGACCTGCACGGCCGCCTGCTGACCTACACCTCAGACGCCATCTCGGCCTTCATGCAGGACATGGCACGCCTGGGCCGCGCCAATGACGTCACCTTGATGGTATTCTCGGAGTTCGGCCGCCGGGTGCCGGAAAACACCAGCCTCGGCACCGACCACGGCGCGGCCAACGTCATGTTCGTGATCGGCGACAAGGTGAAGGGCGGCCATTATGGCGAGCGGCCCAGGCTCGACAAGCTCGACGCCGGTGACAACCTGCCGTTCACGACGGACTTCCGGCGCGTCTACGCCACGATGGAGCAGTCCTGGCTCGGACAGCCCCCGGCGGCGCAGCTGCTCAACGGGAGCTTCCAGCCGCTCCCGTTGATCGCCTGACCCCTCCTCAGACCTCGTCCTAGAACTTGTAGGACAGGGTGGCGCCCGCCATGCGCGGCGGCAGCGGCAGGCACTGCGTCACCCCGCTGGTGCGGGCCACGCCGAAGCTGCCTTGCGGCGATGAACCCAGCACGCCCTGAGGCTCGGCCTGGCAGGCCTTCTTGTTGGCGGCGTTGGTCACGAAAACCGCGAAATCCGCGTTGGAGCCGCCAATGTTGGCCACGTCCATACGCAGGTTCACCAGGGTGTAGTCCGTGGTCAGCTGCTGGCGGTTGTAGGGCCGCTCATCGGCCTCGTTCTCGGCCTGCCAGTAGGCGCGCGCGCTGAAGGTGACCTCATCGAACTGCAGTCCCGCCAGGCTTGTGACCGGCAGGGTGTAGGTCCCGCCGTAGCTCACCTGCCACTTCGGCAGTGGGAAGGGGGTGCCGGAGAGGTTCGTCGTGCCGGTGGGCAACAGATAGCCGGCCGGCGGCGAGAAGGTGTAGTCGGTGTAGACCGCGTCCAGGTAGCTGCCGGCCGTGCTCAGCGTCAGGCCTTCGATCGGTTGAGCGATCAGCTCCCACTCAGCCCCCTGGATACGCGCCTTGCGGGCGTTGAGGGTGACGTTGTCATTGCTGGCGCCGACGCATTGGCCCGCGTTGAACAGCGCCTGGGTGCAGGGCTGGGAGCCCCCGCCGGGCGCGGGCGCCGAGGCGATGGTCACGTTCGGCAGGCTCGTCTGAATCTGAATGTTCTTATAGTCGGTGTAGTAGACGGCGAAGTTGGTGCGCACCGGCATCCCAGCCAGGCTCCAGTCGGACTTCACGCCCAACTCGTAGTCCAGCACCTCCTCCGGCTTGGCCACGATCACCGCCGGATTGATCGCCCCGCTGTTGATCGCGCCCGAACGATAGCCGGTCCGCGCGGTCGCATAGACCATCGTCTTGTCGGTCAGGTTATGATCGATCGCCAGGGTCCAGGTCGGCTTGCGGAATGTCCGTTCGACATCGACCGAACACTGCGACAGCGGTAGCAGCACGCCCGCCGTGGTGGTCAGGGCGCACGCGCGGGTCTGCCCGGCGTATGCGATGCCGTTCAGAATGTAGGAGGTCGGGTCGAACACGCCGTTCGGCACGGTGGCCGTCGTCGCTGGGCTGGCGGGCGTGCGCATGGTCTGGGTGGCGAGGAGCGCTTCGCGCTCGTCGACCGTGTATCGCGCGCCGGCGGTCAACCGGGTCCTGGCCGTCAAATCGTAGGTGCCCTGCGCATAGGCCGCGTAGCTGCGGTTCTCGCCGCCGTTGCGGGTCGAGTCGGTGTAGGTGATCTGCCGGCCCGCCGCCGCCGCCGGAATATTCCCCGATGGCAGGTAGAGGAAGTTGGAGTCGCCGTCGTTGGCGCTGGTTTCGCGGAAATAGAACAGCCCCGCCGTCCACTTCAGGCGGTCGTCGAAGCTGCGCCCGTTCAGGGTCGCCTCCGCCTGGTACGACTTATAGTCGGGCGTCCCATAGACGAAGAGGTTGGTGGCGTAGGGCAGGCCGCGGCTCGAGGCGATGCCAGAGGTGTCCCAGTTGCGGAAGGCGGCGGTGACCTGCAGGTCCAGCTTGTCGTTCAGCGCCTTGTCGACCTGCGCCGAATAGGTCTCGTAGTGGCCGACGCTGTAGTTGGTCAGCGCCTGCTCGGTGGTCCAGAAGCCGCGCGACTTCACACGGGCCACCGAGTTCAACAAGGCATTGTAAGCCGCCGGATCGGTGTTCACCGTCCGTGTCGCTACGTTCGAATAGTAGGGCTCGATCCGGTGACCCAGCAGGTCGGTGAAGCCGGTGCAGGCGCCCGGGATGTTGCAGATCGACGGCCGGTTGCCGGGGGCGTTCACCGTGCCCTCGTAGAAGCCGACGTCGGTGTAGGCGATGCCGGTGCTGTGGTTGGCCGAGAGGTTGGCGCGCAGCAGCACGGTCAGGCTGTCATCCGGCTTCCATTGCAGCGAGAAGTTTCCGGCGATCCGGCGCACGCCCTGGGCCGGCGTGTTGTTCGTGTAGCCGGTGGCCGGATCGAAATAATAGTTCTTGATGTAGCCCTGCTGCTCGCTCCAGGCCGTCGCGGCCCGGAAGGCCAGCTTGTCGCCCAACGGGATGTTCAGGGCGCCTTCAAGCTCGCGGCGGCGGTAGTCGCCGAGCGTCGCGTTCACATAGCCTTCGAACCGGTCGGTGGGCCGCTTGGTCTCGTAGAGGATCGCGCCGCCGGTCGTGTTGCGGCCGACGAGGGTGCCCTGCGGCCCCTTCAGCACCTCCACGCTGGCCACGTCGAATAGGGCGCCGTTCAGGCCCACGGGGCGGGCGTAGTAGACTCCGTCCACATAGACGGCGCTGGCCGTGTCGAACTGCAGGCCCGTGGATTCGAAGTTTCGCTGGCCGCGGATGGTCACGTTGATCGTGTCGGTGCGGAACGTCGACTGGGCGATATAGACCGAAGGCGCGGTCGTGCGCAGGTCCTGAAGATTGTCGATATTCAGCCGGTCGATCGACTTCTGGTCATAGGTCGTGATCGAGATCGGCACCGTCTGGGCGATCTCCTCGCGCTTGCGCGCCGTCACGATCACCGGATCGAAAACGGTCGAATCGCCCGGCGCCTCGACCTCGTCCGCGAAGGACGGCGCGGCGAAACCCACCGCCGCCGCGAGCACGGCGACCGAAAGCGACGCCAATAGTTGAGTCCTGCGAACCATTCCGTTCCCCCGAAAGCGACCACGAGCCCGGCGTTGCGCCGCCGGGTCACTGCTGAGGCGGCTATTCGCCACAGGTAACAATTGCGGGCAACCCGCAGGGCGCTACGGAAGCGCTCAATTGAGGGGGAAGTATGGAGGCCTGGCCCGGAATCGAACCGGGGTGCACGGATTTGCAGTCCGTAAAGGTGGTTTGATAACGTTCAGCTTTTCGGACGCATGTCGCGTCTATGTCGCGGTCAGGTGAAGAATGCGCGCTCCGCAGCGGCCAATTCCTCGCCGTCGTCGTCGGTCGGGAACAGGTGGCCATAGACATCCATGGTCATCACGATGCTCGAATGGCCGAGCCTTTCCTGGACCTGTTTCGGGATTAGGCCGAGGCCGCCTTCGGCCGGCCGGTTGATGCACCATGAGGCGTAGAAGTGCCGAAGAGCGTGCAGGCCGGTATATTTGGCCGCCAGAATTGGCGCGCCATGCTCGTCGCGCTTCCCGATGTCGACGGTCACACCGGCGCGGATTACCGCGGGGATCAGGCCTCTGCCGCGAATGGCGCGGTGGCTTTCGACCCCGCCCTGACGGTTGGGAAAGACGAGGTTCAACTCACCGATGGGGCAGGCTAGTCGCCACTCCTTCAGGGCATTCGCGACGAGCGGCGGCAACGGCAGGGTCCGGGCACTGCTCTGGGTCTTCGGAGCGCCCAAATTGTTGAAGCGGTCCGCACGCTGAACCACATGCAGTTCGCGCCGATCGAGGTTGACATCGTCCCATCGCAAACCGCGCAGTTCCGACGCGCGCAATCCGGCGAAAATCGCCGTCAGAAGCATTGGACGCCACCGTCCCTCGAGGGCCGCGATGATCGCCTTCGTCTCGCCCGGCGTTGGGATGTGAATGCCGATGCGCAGCTTGCCCTTCTGGCGGCGCTCGGCCCGATGCTCGCGGCTGCCGCGACGCGCGCGCATGTCTCGGATCGGGTTTCGCATCGCCTGGCCACGCTCCTGTGCGTCGGCAATCATTGAGCCCAGGCTGACAAGAATCTTGCGAACGATGGCAGGGGAGCGACCGAGGGTCCTTAGCTCGTCCTCGAAAGCGCGGATGATCGGCACGTTCAGAGCTGAGACCTTTGAATCACCCAGCAGCGGGTTGATGTGCAGGCGCAGGTGTTGCTCGTACTGGGCCAAGGTCGATCGCTCAAGGCCGGCCGCCTCGGCGGACGCCAGCCAAAGCGCGCCAGCTTGTTTTACTAAGATGCTGGCGGAATCCGCGACGTGTAAGCCCTGACGAACCTCGACCTGAGCTGTGGCGGCAAAGGCATCGGCGTCCTTTTTGCGGGTGAACGACTTGAGTCGTCGAACGCCTTTGACATCAGTGTAGTCAACTACCCACCCGTCGCGCCCATCGCCCGCGCGGGTAGTCCATCGGCGTCGGCGGACGCTCACGACGGTTTCACCAATGGAAGCTTCATCGCCTCGCGGATGGCTTTCGCTTTTGCTTCCAAACGGGCTTCGTATGCATCAACTGCAGCCTTGGCCTTCGCGATCTCGGCTGCGTCAGGACGATCTCGGTGCTTTGCTACCGCATAATCGTGCTCTTCAGGCGTCGGCGCGACACTCGGAAGCGACCGCAGAATTGACTCAACCAAACCGACAAAAAGGCGTTGTCCGGCGTCAGTATTGAGGGGAACCCCAAAGCGCTCGATAGTGCGCGCGCCCTCGGCCATTGCCAGAATATGGCTAGCAACGCTGAGCCCGCCCAGGATTTCGTGCGCTGTTGCGCTGCCTTCGAGAGCATTCACGATTAGTCGCTCTGCCTCTTGGCTCTGAGTGCGGCCCGATGCTCTAGCCATTGCCTCCAATCGATCCTTCGTCTCGGCAGTCACTTTCAGGCCGAGGGAAACACGGGAGCCAGCTGCTGCAGCTTTTGGAGGACGACCCACTCGTCTGCTCTGATCCATTTTTCCCTCCGCCCGTGAATTTCTCACGAACCTTAGAAAGTCATTGTCATTCGATTATGACTGCGATAGCTGATTGGTAATTTCTGTCAATCGTGAGAATTACCTATGGCCACATTTGGTAAGCGGCAATCGGGCGATATCGTCTGGGGGGCGGATGCAATCGCGGAGGAAATTGGTCGCGGGCGCAATGCCACCTTCTACCTTCTTAATGCTGGAGCTCTTCCGGCAAAGAAAGTCGGCGGCCGATGGGTCGCATCTAGGCTGAAGCTTGCGGCCTTCTTGAGAGGCGAAGCAGATGAGTGAGTGCGTCAAGCATCTAGGAGCGCCGCATGGTCGACGCAGCGCAAAACAGGTAGCGCCGATCTTCCGTCTGTTAGAGTGGGCGCTGGACGCGGATTTGGGGAGCGTCAATGAGAAAGCGGTACTGTTCGCTTTGATCAAGTATGCCGACCGAAAACACACCTGTTATCCCTCTCAAGACACCCTTGCGGAAAAGCTTAGCCTGTCCCGCGGAACAGTGAACAAGGCTCTGGCGAGCCTGCAAAAGCGCAGTGTGATTGCACGTCAGGCCCGTCGGGCGAACGGACGACGGTTACCCGACTTAATCTTGCTCAAGCCGCCTTTCTCACCGAGTTGATCGCCGCAGTGTACGTCAGGCGGACAGCGAAATGTTCAACGTGGCCTGGGTCGAATGTGCACATCGCCAACAGTAACTAGCCACTGAACTGGCCACTTGTCCGGCGCCCGCACGCGGACAAGGAACCGGCCACCGCGCCCTCGCGCGGCTCCAACCCCAGTTTTGTTGGTGAACGAGTTGCCGAATGGCTCGACGAGAAGAAGACGAGATACGACGTACGTGACTTAACTGTTGAGTTGGCACAGGCCACCCACCAAAGCCCACTTTAGTCGCTCTTGTTGGCAGAGGCCCGTACGCCAAATATTTCGCCTACGGCCAGACTATCAGCCGGTAAGCAAACGGCTGGTATCGATTACTTCTTTCCCCAGCGTCAAATGGCCCGCAGCGGTACACTTCGAAGTCGATGTTGTTCAAACATGCATGCCACGGTAGCCGCAAACCAACGACCTGGGGGGGGGGGGTACTAAACATCGCGCATTTAGGGAACGGACCGGTGGGGGACCTGCTCTGTGAAGAAAATCGAGTTTTGGGAGGGGGGGCTATTCGGCGCTTCGCATCGACCGCGCTTTAGCTAGCGCCTTTTCTCTAACCGCTCTGACGCCGCGCGAAGGTCTTGTGCCCCTGCTTCATAAACAGCGCCAGCAAGAGCGAGCGGCTCGACTTCCGACCCGTCGATTCTCATTCCAGTGATGATCCAAATTTCGCCTTCGCGCTTTGTCTCGCACGAAAATAGGGCGCGGATTGGTGTGCCGAAGGCGTTCGCCGAGTCGATGTGGAGGAATACCGTGCTTGAATTCTCAGCCTCCGTCACATCGACAAGCTCAGCTGTGCTGGGCGTTCTGAGGAGGTTGGTCGCCACGTTTAGGCACTGTCGACCTCGATCCGACATCGCGATCTGGTTGGACTTCGAAGGCGCACAGGCGCTTACGAGTTGCAGCACTAGGACGCAGATCGTCCACCAAATGGCGGTCTCTGATTGTCCATATCTGCAACCTCTCAGCGGTCGAAATTTGCCGCGCATATCCCAGTCCCCGTCTTCTGATCGGGGAGTTGGAAAGCCTCGGTTAGGAAAGCCGCGCCAGTCTTTAGGCTTGCGCCCTGGACATACACTGACGCCTCCCCGACCCAGATGGATCGAGGAGTGCTGATGACGGCGCACTCAGTCCGCCTAACCGAGGGGTTTCCACGCCCCAGCTTGCTTGCAGCAAGCCGAGCGCAACTAGACGCGAATGGCGCATTCGATACAAGTGCCAGTCATTGACCACTTGCGTGGACGCCAATGCTGTCGGTGCCCTCCGAGCGCTCCGCAACTTGAAATTGGAAGGAGGTTGCAGGCATTGCGGGAGGGAGCCATTTAGGTTCGTCCGCCAATGACTCTTAGCTGACGTTGGGAAGGTCCGTAGGTGGGCGGTTGCCCTTCGGCCCTGGAACCTAAATCCGGTGCGCCCTCTCAGTGACTCGAAGGCGAAGTTGGCCAAGTCTATAGCGGGCCGGTCGCGAAGGTGGGTATCAGGCGAAGCGGTGAGTAGTCTGAGCTTCGATCTTAAATGAGCCTAGAGCTTGCGGCTCTAAACCGACACGGCGATGGCGATCTCGGCGGCTTTAACTTCGACTTGAGCGGCGACCTCGGCGTGCAGATCGATCGCTTGCCCGGGGGCTTGAATCGAGATCAGCAAGCTGTAGCGGCCGCGGTCGTTGACCCGCCGCTGCCCCAGGTGCGACTTCCACCAGCCGCGGACGGGAAAGACCGCGACCGCGTCGTGCAGCGCCAGGTCCACGGCGCGTCCCCGCCACAAATCGCAATGCAGGGAGCCGGCGGAGACGGATTTCGGGCCGAGAAGCCAATAGCTCGCTTCGCCCTTGGCGGCCTCGTCGTCTTTGTCCTGGGCTGCATTGACGCGTGATCGGAACTTCGCCGCCGTCTCGCCGCGCCGCTTCATCGCGAAGCGCAAGCCGAAGGCGCGGTAGGTGTCGGGCCGGGTCGCGGCGCGGCCGGTTAGGTTCGGCTCGGGGAAGTAGGACAGTGTCACCTTCATGGTGACGATCTCGTTTTCCAGCGCCTGCAAGGCCTGGCGGGGCCAGGGCAGGTCGTAGAAGTGCATCTCGTTGTAGACGGCGCGGCCATCCTGAGTGAGCGCGAAGGGCTGGATTTCGGCCTGGGCGGTCAGGGTCAGGGCGTTGCGCGCCGAGGCAATGGCGCGGTCGATGTCGGGAACGCCGAAGCCGACCCGGCGCAGCAGGCGCTGGCGCGCCGCCGCCGTGGCGGTTCGGCCGGTCTTCCAGTGATCGCCGCGTCCGATGAGTTGGGAGCGGATGGGCGCAGGCCATTCGGCGGACTGGACGGTGAGGGCGCGATAGGTCTCCGGCCATAGTCCCGGGAGGGCGGCTTCCAGTCGGCCCAGGAAATGCCCCGCCAAACCGGTCGCGGCGCTGGTCGCCCAGATCGGCGTCAGCGGTTCGGCCTGAACGTCTGAGCCGGCCGCCAGCAGAGAGACCGACGGGTTCCAGGCACAGAAGTCCGCGGCGTCGACCAGCATATTGCCGGCCTCGAACAGCACCTCGGGTTTGATCGGCGTCAGATCGTCCGCCAGGGTGTCGGAACCTCTGCTGAAGGGGCTCAGAGTATTGGCGGCGACGAGCGGGCGCATCGGCGCGTCCTCGGGCGCGACTGTTTCCTTGGCGGTGTAGCCGCCGATCGACAGGGCGTTCCAGCTCTGGGCCGGATCCTCGATCGGCTGCGGCGCGAGAACCTGCTCGCGCATCCCGCCTTCAACATTGCCGGTCGCGACCACCAGCAGGCGCTTGGGGCGCATGGTGGCGGGTCGTGGCGGATCGCCGATGTCGCCGATCAGGCCGCCCGACGCCGCTTGATCCAAGGCTCCGCTCCAGCCGGAGGGCCGTTCGGGCGAGAACTCATCCGTGGAGCTGGCGAGACAGAAGGTGCGGGCCGCATCGCCATGGGCGATCTCGATTTGAGCTATGGCGCCTTGGGTGACAACGCCGTAGTGGGCCGGAGCTGTCTGGGGCTGCAGGCGGGGGGGCAGCAGCTTCATAGAGACCGCAGCATGGGTCATGACGACCTGGCGTTGGTCGGTCATCGCCAGCGCCAAGTCGCCGTGCAGGACCAAGCTCACCATTCCAGTGCCGTGACCGCCCGCCGGCGCATGGTCGTCGGTTCCCCAGGCTTCGTCGTAGGTCAGCGCGCCGGCAAGTCCGGGTGCCAACAGGGGGTGCGCCGCCGAAACGCCGGTGTCGAGGACGCCCACCAGCGGGGCGCCGCGCGGCGGCCCGGTAAGACGACCTTGCAGCTCTTCGACAAAGTCAGCTTGACCGATCACGGCGTCGCCGCGCTCGAGAAACGGCCGGATCGTGTCGGTGGCCTTGCGGATCTCCGCTAAGGCGCCTGGCGTCTGCGCCGCGAAAAGCAGAAGATCAGCGGCGCGCGCGTGCGCCATGACGATGGTCGTGTCGGGGAAATAGAGGCGCTCGGGATGAATCTCGAACCCTCGCGCCCGCGCCGCGGCCGCCACGCCGTCGGCAAGACTGGGGCGGGTCCATAGCTCCCACCAGCTCGCCGACGCGTCCGGGTCAATCGGGCCGGTGAACAGGGCTTGCGCCGCCGCAGCAGCAATCGTTTCGATCACTTCGAAACGATCGACGTCGGGCCGTTTGCGATTGCCGAGATTGCGGCTGCCGTAGGCGGCGATGCGCTGCCTCAGAAAATCCTGCGCGGCATCCGGAACGAACAAGACCGCCCCTTCCGACCGATCATCGTTGCGCTGCGAGCGCAGCAAGGCGATGTCTTGCGCTGCGAAATCTAACCCTGGAAGCTTGGCCGCTTTGCTGCGCGAGCCGTGGGCCGGTGGCAGGGTGTCGACCGTGATCAGCGCCCCGAGCGGCAGGCCTGCGAGGTTGGCACGGCCATCTGAGGCTGGATTCGGCGGCGGCGGCAGGGCGGCGGCCAGCTGTACCAGCAAGCTGTCGGCATGGGCCGCGTAGTCGGCGCGCAGAGGCTTGCGCGACTGGGCGTTGGTCGGGGCGGTGAAGGCAGTTGTCACCCGCCAAGCGTCTATCGCCACGTGCGGCCGATCACGCCTGTCGAAATCCTCCGGCTCCGCCATTTACCCCTGCTGTTGCGAATCGCCCAGGGTCCGAGCTTAGCCGTCAGGCGCTATCGCTCAAGTCGAGCGATTGAACTTTGCGCGGAAGGCTTGCCGATCCCGGAAGGCGTCGGCGAGCATTGGAGCCGAGATCGTCTGGCCGCCTTCCATGATCAGACCCTTGACCACGGCGTCAGCGGCGCGCGCCAACTCGCCCTGGCTAAGGCCTCCGATGAAGGGCGCGACCGCTGACCAGGTCTTGGCGGACAGCTTGATGCGACCCAGGCGGCGCTGCACAAGTTGCCGCGCGCCTTCCATGTCCGGTAGGCCGTAGGCGATCACGTCGTCAAAGCGGCGGGCCAGGGCGTTGTCGAGGATCTCGACATGGTTGGTGGCCGCCACAACAAGGCTGTCGGTGTTGTTGGGTTCTTCCATGAAGGCCAGCACCGCGTTCAGAACCCGGCGGATTTCCCCCACATCGTTAGCTTCCGCGCGCCGCTGGCCGATCGCGTCGAATTCGTCGAGCAGATAGACCCCGCGCGTCTGAGCGATCTGGTCGAACAGCTGTCGCAGCTTGCCGGCCGTCTCACCGAAAAACCGGCTGAACAAGGCTTCAAGGCGCACCGTAAACAGAGGCAGCTTGAGCTCGCCCGCCAGCGCGGAGGCGGTCATAGTCTTGCCCGTCCCGGGCGGGCCCACCAGCAACAGGTGGGTCGCTGGGATTTGCCCGTGGTCGCGAAGCGTCGCTCTTTGACGCTGCTCGCGTACCATGCGGTCGAGCCGCGCCCGCAGATCCGGTGCCAGCACCATGCTGTCGAGCGCAACCTTCGGATACGCGCTATCGACGAGGCCCTGGAGCTCGCTCCGTGGACGCGCGAGGGGAATGGGGGCTTGGCCACTGGCTGCGAAGCGCCGCTGGTCGCGCGCCTTTTGCACCAATCGCTTCAGTCGATCGGCGTCCTCCATCCGACCGGCGCGGGCCTCGTCTGCGGCGACCTGCAGGACAATTGATAGGACGTGCTCGCTATCCCCCTCTATATGCGAGGTCAGGAGGGCGGCGACTTGCTTGGCTGACATCGAACTCCCTCCCTTTCCCGGTCTAGAGGGGCCTTGCCCGAAACCAACGCCTGAAAACGCCCGGAGACTACGCCCGTTGGGGCGTTAACGCTCAGTTTACGCTAGCCCATAGCGTCCCTTGGACGCGAGCGCCATGCTCGCGATGACCCAGACGAAAGCGCTGGCGCTGAGATAAGACTCGCGCGCCCAAGTTTCTAGTTTGTTCCTTGGGGTTATAGGGTGGCAACTTGTCCAGCCACACGCGACGATGGTCGTGATGCCGTGGTTGGTCGGGGAGGGTGTTGTGGCCGGCGGTGACGCATATCGGGACTACTGCATAAGCCTGGCTTGCCGCGGCGCCGACCCGCAAGTCATCGAAGGGGTGCACTTCGACCTGCAACATGACGATCTCTCGCGCGACGTATGGGAGCCCGTTCACACCCTGGATTGGCCCGTCTGGGCCGACCCCTATGCCCCGCGTCTGCTATTCCCCTGGTCCGACGCGCGTGACCGAGCCATCTTCGAGCAGCGCGGCGGCGGCGTCGAAGTGAAGGCCGGCGATACCATTTGTATTGGAGCGGTCCTGACCTTGCCGGTGAAGACCGAGCGCGGCCCCCTCGACCATCCTCAGCACCAGGAGCGGCTTTGGGCCCGCCTGAAGGTCGTGCGCAAGAACGGCGCATCGGCAGCGGTTGAGCCCGGCTGGGCATTTCGAGGGGTGCAAGACGTTTTGACGCCGGCCCGATCGTCCGAATGGTCACGGGCGCGATGGGCGCTGGTCGCGAGGTTCGCCGCGCTTCTGGGGATCGAGGATCCTGACGACTACCTCCTCGCGAAACGCAAGGATGATTGGGAGCGGCTGCTGGCCGAGGCCGATCCAGCCCTAACGCCGGCCGGGAGGGCGTTGTGGGCGGCGGAAGTCGACTATGACGAACATGCCGGCTTCGCCTTCGGCTATCTGATGGGGAGGGCCGAGGCCACCGCCCTCCTGCTGCCGAGCGCCGAGCGCGCTCAAAAGATGCGACAGGACGCGCTGGCAGCGGCCCAGAAACCGAGACGCGCGGGCGAACTCACCCGCGCGGCGGCGGCGGGGTTGCTTCTGCGAAACCCGGACATGTCCCTCAAACGTTGCGCCGAAGTCGTCGCCGATGAGCGGGGTCTTCGAGACGCCAAGAGTGTGCGTAAGACCATTGAGTCCTTGTTTCTGCGCGACGCTGAAGGGCGTTGGCGCGCCAATCTCAACGCCGTGCGTGCGGCGGCGGTCAAGGTGGGGGGATAAGCGGCGCTGGCGCCAGGTTTGTGCGGGCATCAGCGGCGCTCGCCCCCCTGTAACCCTGCTGCTGGAGCGCAATTTCCGGGGCGAGGAGAAAGCCCATGACCCCAAAGCCTCAAGATTGGTTTGCCCTGACCCTGCAACTGTTGGCGCTGACCACCGCCTGCGTCGGCTTGTTCCGCGCTCTGGTCTCCTAGGCGAGGGCAGGGCGCGTGAGGCAATGCGGTCGTAGCTCCAGCGGCTTGCAGGTGTCGCTGACCGCTGAGGCATCCACGCTCTCTGCGCTGCTGGCGGATGAAACGAGCTTGGCGATCGCCGATCTTCCGACGTCTCATCTCTCGCTAAACATAACGCGGCCTCGCGATCACGGCCTGAAGGTGAGGCCTATAACCTTGTACTCGCGCCTGGCGGTACGCACGAGCCTGGGTTGTGGTGATGGTGGACGAACCAAAGCGACGCTTGCATACCCGTGACATGAGAACGTCTGCGTGAACGTAGAGTCGGAAAGCCTGGCCGGTAAGGTCATGAAGGTCCTGGCCGTCGACGAGACGGACGGCAGGGTCCACGTGCGGATTCTGGATGGGCGCACGGGTTGGTTCACCGCTCCAGAGCCTCTGCCTGCCAAAGGCGACGTTTTTCTCGTCGATGAGTACGGCCAGCCTCAGCCCGCTGAGAAATCGCTCTGGCCCGAACACAAGGCGATCGCCATCGTACGGCACATCGACGACGATGGGTCCGTCCTGCTCGACAACGGGCTTTCGATCATCACGGCCGCCAACGACCTGAAGATCGAGCTGAAGACGAACAACACCGTCGAATACAACGAGTCCGACGGCGTTCTGCGCTTGATCTCGACCACGCCCATCCGTAGCCGCGACTTCGGTCTCGATGAGGCGGAAATCCTCACCGAGTATCTCGTCAAGCCAGGCGCCGAGGCGCTGACGTTCGAGGATTTCGGGGGCTATCCGGCGGTCGTCGCCCAGGCGCGGGAATTGATCGACACCCAATTTCGCTTCCGCGAGAATTTGGAGATGATCGGCGCTAAGCCCTTGAAAGGCATATTGCTGACGGGGCCTCCGGGCACGGGCAAGACGCACCTGGCCCGCATCATCGCCCAGGAGTCCGCAGCTGACTTCTTCTTGATTAGCGGTCCGTCCGTCGTCAGCAAATGGGTCGGCGACACCGAGAGCACGCTGCGCCGTCTCTTTCAGGCGGCGACGGCGAGTCCAGCGGGACGAGCCATCATTTTCTTTGATGAGATCGACAGTCTTGCGGAGCGAAGGACCGCGACGTCGCACGACTATTCGAACCGGCTAGTGGCTCAGCTCCTGACATTGCTCGACGGCTTCGACAGCACCGGCAAGAGTGTGCTTGTCGTGGCCGCGACAAACCGCATCGACTCGCTCGACCCAGCTCTAACTCGTCCTGGCCGGTTTGACTGGGAGATCGAGTTTGGCGAGCCCGATCTCCAAGATCGCCTTAATATCCTGCGCGTCGGGGCCCGTCGGTTGAAGACGACCGGTGAACTGCCCCTGTCTGATATCGCCGTCTTAAGCGCGGGGTGGTCAGCGGCGAAGTTGACGTCGCTTTGGAGCGAGGCGGCACATATCGCCGCGCGTGACCAACGCGCCGAAATTTCGAGCGAGGACGTCGCCCTAGCCTATGAACGGATGGCCCAGCGCCCTGACCGCGCGGTTAGATCGGGAGATGCGACGTGAACCTCTTTCGACGCTGGAAGCGCTGGCGCGCGAGGGGGCGCGCCGAAAAGGTCAGAGCCAAGAGGCCACCGACACCCTTGCGCGAGTTCGTTTATCTCGACGAGGTCAGCCTGCGAAGCCTGCTGTCGTCTCAGACCGGTGAGATGACCGAGAGTAAATCAGAGCAGGCGCTCGACGCGTTGACGGCGGAGTTGAACACCAAGATCGCAGCCGACGCCCAGGTGGCCAAGGCGGAACTCACATCCAAATTCCAGACGACCAACAGCAGCACCCTGCAAACCTCGCGCAAGGCCACCGTTCAATCGTGGTTTCGGGAGCTTCATGACCTCCCGGGCTTAAAACTGATCGAGCCACGCACAGAGGTCTCCGCCGCCAAGAAACTGGAGGCCTTGACGCTGAACGCCGACACCTCGGTGGTTGCGCCGACATCAGCACTTTCGCGGGGTGCCCTGGTCGAGTTTCGCGTGGGGCTCACAGCCGATCCGATCTTCCACATGGGTACCATGGTCTCGGAGTTTTCGGGGATGGTCGAAGACTTCCCCGAGATGATCGCGAATCCTGACGCCAAGGCGACGTTCAAGGAGTTCGAGCCGCTCAACAAGATCTTGCAGAGATTGCTGGCGGGTCTCATCCCGGTGCGAGGGCGCGCCTTGGACTATTGCGTCGTCGTCATTGCCGGTGTGGAGTATGTCGTGCACCGGAATGCCTGCGCAGGCCTGGGCCTGGGGGAGCGTCAGCTCGAGATCGTAGGGGTTACCGAGCACCTTGCCTATTGGAAGGATATCCGGCGGGTTCTGTTTTCCGGCGCTGAATTCACGTTGCTTTGCCGGATCTCTAGAAGCGGCCTGCACGACACTTGGACGCCGGTGAAGCTGGCTGACCTCTTCAGCCAAATGGCGCCGGACCTGGTCGAGCAGCTCAACGCTGCTGGAAAGCTGCCGTTCATCTCGGGAACGCTTCCGGCGCCAGTCATTACGCCAGCCTCAACGAACGCGACCCGCCTTCGTGACGCGCTTAGGATCTATGTCGACCTATGTCTCGAAGAGCTGGGGCGCACGCTCACGGCCGAACAGACCAGCGCAGTCGAGAGGGAAATCGATCAGATTAAGCACCTGGCCGAAACCGCGTCCGATCAACGAAGCGCCTTCTTCGCCGTCGAGCAGGCGTTGACTGCCGCCGGCGTCGCGATGGTCAGTCCGGCCCGCAATCTGGAGTTTCGCGACGCGGCGCGTGCCAGGGCTGGCGTCTCCCTCTTTCCCAGCTTGTCGCGAAACGAACCTGCACGCCAGTCAGCAGCCGTTGTTGAGACCTTAAGCGAGCTTCCTCGCATATTGGATGTTGAGGTCGTTGCTATCTATTGGTGAGCTTGGTCAGCGTCACCCAGGTTAGGCCGAGCTCCAGCCTGACCGATCGAGGTCCTGGCAAGGACTGCCTCAATGTCGTGTTTCTGGAGCACGGCCTGGGTCTGCAAATGGCGCAGAGCCGAATCGAGACGGGCATTTGGCATTCAGCGATCAAATGGGTCAGGGGCCGGATCGCGGTCCTCAAGGTGCGATGGCGTGCCGTCAACTCGCTTCGAGAGGAAGCCAACGCCCTCAAGGCCGGCGCGAATAAGGGCTGCGAAGAAGGCTGCGCCCTCGCCAAGCCTGAGGCGCGCCCTTGGCGGCGGTGGAGTGACGGTAGGGGCTGAGCCTGTCGGAATCTGTGCCATCGACTCAGGATCGACCGTTAGCGCCCGATATCTTTGATGCGGCGTAATCGCCACGCGCTTTGCGCTGGATCATGGCATGGATCGCTTTTGGTGGAAGCCTCGCGTCAAAGACGGAGACTCCCATGCGTTCGACGCGCCAACTCTTTCTGCTGCCCTTAGCGATCGCGCTGGCGAGCTGCGCGGCTGTCGCTACGGCCCCTCAGGGGGGCGCCCCGAACAATGGGCGATCAGTTGCCGTCGAACGAGGACAGGAGATTGCCGAGACGTACTGTTCGGCCTGTCATTCGGTGGGCCCCGCGGGCGCCAGCCCTTCGGCGTTTGCACCGCCGTTTCGGAACATCCGGCTGCGCTACAACCCGATCTCGCTTGAGCGGCACTTGGCCGATGTCGTCAAGAACGGCGCCTACAGCATGCCTCCGCAGATGTTGTCGGACGCCGCCGCGGAAGACGTCGCGGCCTATCTCGAGTGGCTGAGACCCGCGGTGAATTGAGGGCCGTCAAGGCGCCGCGCGCTGGGTCGCCGATCATGCGCCGTCACAACCTCATGGAGATCGTCATGACTGCTCCTGCCCCTCAAAATTCGTTCACGCCGGCCCTTCGTTCGGCGCAGCACGTGTTCGCGCCGATCCAACGCGAGATCGACCGTTTGGTCGATCAGGCGTCCGCCAGTTGGTCCAACCTCATGGCTTTCGACGTCCCGGCGTTCATGGACGTTCGCGACACCGACATCGGCTTCGAGATCACCCTTGAGACGCCGGGCGTCTCGGCGGACGAGATCAAGATCACCGTCGAGGATCATGTCCTGACCATCGCCGGCGAGAAGACGGCGAACAAGCAGCGCGCCGAGGCGGGCTATCGGGTGTCGGAGCGGAGCTTCGGCAGTTTCGAGCGGCGCGTGACTCTGCCGAGCAGTGTCGATGCCGAGAAGATCACCGCCTCGATGTCCGACGGCGTTCTGACCATTCTGGCGCCGCGCGAAGCGAAGGCCGCGGCGACCAGCATTCCGATCCAGACGGTGTGAAACGGATCGGAAGACGACTGAGGCGCGCTCTTCGGAGCGCGCCCCTTTTTGTGTCATGGGGGTGAAGCCCCCGGAGCCGGGCCGAAGAGTTCGGTCAGCCGCCGACCGACTTCGTCCAGCACTGTATTGGCCGCGTCGGCGTCGAGGTTGGGCCCGATCGATCCGAAATGTATGTGGTCCTGCAGCGTCAAGCCGCAGACTGCGGCGACATGCAGATCGAAGGTTTTCATGAGCGCGGTCAGAGCCCCCGTGGATTCAACCCAGTGATCGGGCGCGCCGGAAGTCGAGAGGGTGGTCAGGTAGCGGTGCGTCAGCAGCGGCGTCGACACGCGGAAGCCCGATTTGAAGCCGAAGCCTTCGTTGAACACCCGGTCCACATAGCCCTTGAGGATCGCGGGCTCGGCGTTGAACCAGAAGGGATAGACGAAGATGAAGCTCTGGATCTTGGCGAGAACGGCCTGCTCCGCCACCGCGTCGGGCGCCGGCCGACCATGCGCCGCCGAAACCTCTTCGCGCTTCAGACGCGGATCGAAGTCCATCGCATAGAGGTCCCGGAGAACCGCCTCATGCCCAAGGTTCTCGAGGGTCAGGACGCAGCGACGGGCGATGGCGGCGTTGAAGCTCTCGGGGTTGGGATGGGCGAGAATGACGGCGTGTTTCATGGCTGGCCTCCTCCCAGCAGGCTGAGCGCGTCATAGCGCCAGCGCCTTGATCGACGTCATGCCCCGGGACGAAGGCGGCCGATCGCGGCGCGGAGCTTGTCGCCGACCTCGGCGGCCTTGGCCTTGAGTTGGGCGTTTTCGATCGCCGCCATGGCGGCGGCCGGATCGATGGCGGCGATCTCGCAACGGCCTGCGCCCAAATCCTGCACGATCACATTGCAGGGCAGCATCAGGCCGACCTTGTCCTCAAGCTCAAGCGCCTGATGCGCCAGCGAAGGGTTGCAGGCGCCGAGGATCAGATAGGGGCGACGTTCAACGCCGAGCTTCGCTCGCAACGTGCCGGCCAGGTCGATCTCGGAGACGACGCCGAAACCCTCGGCGGCGAGCGCGTCCCGGGCCCGCGCCACCGCCTCTTCAAACGGCGCCTGAAGGGTGGTGGAGACATAGTAGGTCATGGATTCGGCTCCGATCACGTAGCAGTGGCCGCCTGCGCGCGCGGCGCAGCCAAACGGTGGTCTGATTTGCGGCGATGGAAATGCGCGGCGAGGACGAGGCTCGAGCCGGCGGCGAAGAAACACCAGACCGAGGGGAAGGCGAGGGGGGCCGTCAGCGCACCGATCAACGCGCCGGTCAGGGCGAGCAGGCCAAAGAGCCGGATCGCCGGCCGCGACGATGCGAGAAGGGCCACGGCGACGACCGCGACATAGGCGAACGCGATCCACAGGGGCACGGGCTGCATGGTTGCGTAGCGAAGGTGGCCCTCCGCCTGGACCGCCCACTGAGTATAGGTCGCCAGGCCCCGGGCGAGATCGGTGGAGATCGCCAATCCCGCCGCCGCGCAGATCGCCAGGAGCCGGCGGCGCTGAGCGACCGGTTCGACGAGCAGTATGGCCAATGGCGCATAGGCCGGCCAAAGCACCTTGGCGAACGCCACATAGGCCGTTACCCAGGCCGAGCTCACCACTTGGCCGGCCTCGGCTTCGCGCCAGACAAATCCCTCGATCAGCTGCTGCGCCGCGAAGAGCAGCGGGATGGCCGCCAGGGGCAGATCCCGCCACGCGCTGGCGCGGGTCAGGGTCGCGACGCCAATGGCCGCGAGAACACCCGACGCCGCAAAGCTTGCCTGGGCCGAGAAGCACATTCAGCGAAGACTCCGCGCGGTCGGTCCGGCGGCGTCGGTGTCGAGCGCCTTGCGCAGATTGCGTTCGATCCCGGGGCCGAGCCCCGGCACCCGACGCACCTGGCCGCCCTCTACCGCTTCCCGGAGGGTCTCCAGGGAGGCGACCGCCAAATAGTCCTGCAGCCGCTTTAGGCGCTTCGGGCCGATGCCTGGGAGACTGGACAGGACTCTCAGGCCCGGCGGCGTCCGCGCTTCCGCCTCATCCAAAGCCTGAAGGCGTCCGGTCGTGCAGAGCTCGACAATCTGGGCGGCCATGGTTTCGCCAATCGTCGGCAGGGCGCTGAGATCTTCGTCGCGGGCCACCATGCCCGAGAGCGCCCGCTGCATGCGTCTGATCCACCCGGCGGCGCGTCGATAGGCGCGGATTCGGAACGCTTCGTCCTGCTGGAGCTCGTAGAGTTCGGCGAGGCGGTAAAAGGCGTCGGAAATTTCTGCGTTGCTGGCCGGTCGCGGCTGGGCTGGTTTGGACCGCGCCACGGGGCGGCGAGCGTGTTGTCGGGACGCGGACATGGCGATCTCCGTCGTGAGATCACGATCCTGCCCCCTCGCGGGGATCGGGCCTTGAGCCGGATCAAACCTTGCCGGTGCGCTGTGAGGCTTGAGCGCGGTCAAGGCGTCGTGCCGACGCGAGCGCAGGCTCACCGGGAAAGGAGGCCCTGCGATGGTCCATTTTTCGGTGATCGACGGCCGGCGCAAGGCGCGCGGCGCTCGCGGTGAAAGGCTTCGAAACGGCTTGCTGTTGGCCGCGGGTGTACTGGTCAGCTTGGCCGGAGCCGCCGCGCTCATTTTCGTTGGCCTGCTCAGCTATGCGCCGTGGCCTTGGGGCTCGATGATCTTCGGCGTCGGCATGCCTGGAGGACTATTGCTCGGCTGCCTCGGCATCGCGCTTCTGGTCGGCGGCTGCGCGCTCGCCATCGGCGCGATCAACAGCCGGACATCAGCCGGCCCGCGTTAGGACGCAGACCCAGGAGCGACCAGCGTGGCCTGCTCCGCCAAGCCACGCGCCAACAATGCGCTCCATGTCGCCTCGGGCGTCTCCCCGAAGCTGAATAGATCGAGGTCGGCCGTCGCGATCATGCCGCGCGCGCGCAGGGCGTCGAAGTTGATGACCGAGCGCCAATAGCCTTCGTCGTAAAGCACGATGGGGATCGGCGGCGCCTTCTGGGTCTGACGCAGCGTCAGAAGCTCGAACAGTTCGTCTAGGGTGCCGAAGCCGCCGGGGAAGATCACCAGCGCCGCTGCGCGCATGGCGAGATGCATCTTGCGCATGGCGAAATAATGGAAGCGGAAGGTGAGGTCCGGCGTCGAATAGGGGTTTGGCGTCTGCTCATGGGGAAGGCTGATGTTGAAGCCGATTGACGGCGCTCCGACGTCTGATGCGCCTCGGTTCGCCGCTTCCATAATGCCCGGCCCGCCGCCCGTCGCGATCACGTTCCGCAGGGCGCCGCTCGTCCGAGGCTGGCAGGCTCCGCCATTCCGCGAGGCGAGCGCCGCAAAGGCGCGGGCGGCGGCGTACCAGCGACGCTGGTCGGCGTCCTCGCTGTCTTCGCGACAGCGAGCGCTGCCGAAGACGACGATCGTCGAGTGGACGCCGGCGGCGACCAGGGCCTCCTCCGCCTTGGCGAACTCCAACAGGAAGCGCACCCCGCGCATGGATGATCCCAGAATGAAATCCTGATCCAGGGCCGCCAAGCGGTAGGCCGCGGACGCAGTCTGAGCCCCATTGGGCGGAGCAGCCTGTTCGGATGCCGGATAGATCGGGGATGCGACAGGGCCAAGCATGGCAGTCCTTGGAGTTGGGTTTCCACTGTCGCCTGGATCGACCGCAAGAGGTTTGATCCGCCGCAAGTCTGGCCAGCGTCATTGGGTCTACAAGCCCTCGAAGAGGGAGACGCCATGAAGCCGCAGCTGACCTTCTGGGGCGCCGCCGGGTGCGTCACTGGATCCTGCATGGAATTGCGCACCGACCGGACCCGCGTGCTCATCGACTGCGGCATGTTTCAGGGCTCTAAGACCTTGAGGGCGCTCAACTATCGCGACTTCCCCTTCGATCCGGCCGCCATCGACGCCGTGCTCCTGACCCATGCGCATGTCGATCACTCGGGCTTGCTGCCGAAATTGATGCGTCAAGGGTTCAAAGGGCCGGTCTACGCCACAGCCGCGACGCGGGACCTGAGCGCCGTCATGCTGGCGGACGCCGGCGGCATCCAGGAGAGCGAGGTGCGTCAACTCAACCGTCGCAACCAGCGTCGCGGCCGACCGCTGGTCGAACCGATCTATACGGAGCGCGACGCCGAGCGCCTGATGACGCAGTTCCGCCGCGTGAAGCTGCGTGAACCGGTCCAGATTGCTCCGGACATCTCGGCGACATTTTGGGAGGCTGGCCACATCCTCGGTTCGGCCTCGATCGCCGTCGAGGCCGGGATCGGTGACAATGTCGTGCGGGCGTTGTTTTCCGGCGATCTGGGGCCCTGCGGCAGCGACTTTCTGCCGGATGCCCAGGCGCCCAGCGGGTTCGATCACATCGTTCTGGAGTCCACCTACGGAGACCGAGAGCGTGCGACGACAGACAGCGTCGCGCGGCGGGCCGTCCTCGCCGAGGAGCTCCGCGCGGCCTATGCCGCTGGCGGTCCTCTGCTGATGCCGGCGTTCGCGCTCGAACGCAGCCAGGAACTTCTGTCCGACCTCCTGCTCATCATGGAGGCCGGCGAGGCGCCGGCGGCCGACATCTTCCTCGACTCGCCCCTGGCGATCGAGGCCACCGACGTCTTCCTCCGTCGCGGCTGGAACGCCGCCCTGGAGCGCAATCCCTTCGAGGAGATCCGGCCCTCCGGCCGGTTGCGCTTCCTTGACCGGCCTGCGGACAGCGACAGTCTCGAGCGGATAAGAGGCTGGCACATCATCATGGCCGGCAGCGGCATGTGCGACGCGGGACGCATCCGCCGCCATCTGAGGCGTCTACTCTGGCGCCAGGCAACCACGGTGCTGCTGACGGGCTTCCAGGCCAAGGGAACGCTCGGGCGTCTTCTCGCCGAGGGCGCGCAGCGCGTCAGCATCCAGGGCGAAGACGTTCAGGTGCGCGCGCGCATACGCCAGCTGGACATCTACTCCGCTCATGCGGACGCCACGGCCTTGGCCGCCTGGGCGAGCGCCCGCCTGCCGGTGCGAGGCGCGGTGTTTCTGGATCACGGCGAACCGGCGGCCAGCGCCGCCCTAAGAAAGCGCCTGGTGGCCTGCGGCTTCAGGCCCGAGCAGATGGTGGTCCCGGCGCTCGATCAAGCCTTCGACCTCGCGCCGACGACGGCCGAGGTCCTCAAGGCCGCAGCGCCAAGGTTGCCCGCCGGCGCGGCGGCTTCGCTCGACTGGCACAATGCGCGGGCCGACCTTCTCCTGACGCTCGACGCCGTGCTGGAGCACGCGAGCGACGTGGAGAGGGCTGCGCTGATTTCGAAGCTCAAGGCCTCGGTGAACCGTGCCGCCGGGAGGGCCGCGGCCGGCCCGGCGCCGACCGACTAGCGAGCCGTATAGCCGCCATCGATCACCAGTTCGGCGCCGGTCACGAACTTCGCTTCGTCGCTGGCGAGGTAGACAGCGCCCCAGGCGACGTCATCGGCTTCCCCCAAATGCCCGAGAGGATGCAGGGCCTCGATGGCGGCTCGGCCTGCCCCAACATCACCCTGATCGGCGAGGTGCGCCTGGACCATTGGTGTCCAGATGAAGCCGGGATGGATTGAGTTCACGCGGATACGATCCGGCGCATAGAAAAGCGCGTCGGTCTTGGTCATCAGTCGAACCGCGCCCTTGGACGCGTGATAGGCCGGAACGTCCGGCGCTCCGACCAGGCCGTAGATCGAGCTCAGGTTGATGATCGAGCCGCCGCCCGCCCGGCGCATGTATCGAATGGCGTGCTTGACCCCGAAGAAGACGCCCTTGACGTTGACGGCCTGGACCTGATCCCATTCGTTCTCGGTCAACTCGTGTGTGGGCTTGCTGACCCCGGCCACGCCGGCGTTGTTCACGAGGATATCGAGGCGGCCGTAGTGCTCCGCGACACGCCAGAACGCGCCTTCGACTTCCAGTTCCACGGCGACGTCGCAGCGCCAGGACGTGACGTCGAGACCCCGCTCGACGAGGGGCTCGGCCAGCGCACCATCGGGGTGCAGATCCAGCAAAGCGACCCGGGCGCCCTGCTCGGCCATACGCAGGGCGATGGCGTGTCCCAGGCCGACGGCCGCGCCGGTGACGATCGCCACCTTGTCTTTCAAGCGTTGCATTGAGGCGCCTCCTGAAGGTTGGAGCGCCGCCGAGGGCGGCGCTCCGCTCGGCTCAGAGGCCGATGACCACGTGATCTTCGACCTTGGTGACGCCAGGCGCGGCCCAGGCCGCGCGCTCGATGGTGTCACGCGCCGTCCAGCCTCGCACCTTGCCGTCGAGCCGGACGGTCGATCCTTCGACGGAGACACGCACGTTGTCGCCGTCGACATCGGCCTGACGCTGCAGGGCGGCCTCGATGCGGTGCTTGACGTCGCTGGCTTGGGCGTGGCGGCGCACGGTGATCCGGTTCTGAATGCCGCGGACACCCTGCTGGGGACGGACGGCCCGTTCGGCGGCGGCGCGTTGATATTGCCAGTCGACTTGGCCGGTCAGCACCACGTAGCCGCCCTCGACCTTGACCTGCACGGCCCCGGTCGGGACTGAGACGTTCCAGTCGAGGACATTGGCGATGCGAGTCGCCACCGCTTCATCGCTGAAGGGCGCGGCCGTGGTGCGCACCTCCAGATTATCGGCGACGCCGCGCACCCCCTTGACGCGCTTGACGGCCTCCTCGGCCGCGAACTTCTGGGCGTAGGTGGGGACGCGGCCGGTCAGCCGCACGATACCGTCCTCAACGCCGACGCCGATGTCGGAGGCGTCGATGCTCGGTTGCCAGTCCAGCTCGGCTTCCACGAGCGCCTTAAGCGACTTGTCGTTCATGATCGGTCTCCTTGCGCTCCGCAGGTCTGCGGGTGACTGATCATCGCCCTCCGTCAGCTCGGCGCGTTGATGGGGATCAAGCCGCGAGCGGTGTAGAGAAGTGCTTGCGGACTGTCGCGCGCACCTTGCACAGGTGTTCCGCCACCCAACGTCCATCCAGCCCTTCGGTGACCGACGGGAAATGCACATGGTCGACGACGGTCATGCCGCAGACGGCCGCTATGTAGTCGTCGAAGACCGTCCGTAGCGACAGCCACACGCCGCGCTCCTCCAGCCAGGCGTTGGTGGAGCCGGAGGAGGTGAAACTGATCAGGCGGCGCCCCTTGAGGAGGGGCTCGCTGCGGCCGGCGTGGAAGGCGTCGAAGGCGAAGCCGTGGTTGAAGACGCGCTCGACGTAACCCTTGGTCATCGCCGGCGGGGTTCCGAACCAGATCGGGTAGAAAAATGCGAAGACATCGCAGTCGGCCAGCAGGGCGTGCTCGGCCGCCACATCGGCCGGTTCGCTGTACCGCCCGGCGTCCGGGCGCTCCGGGGATTTCAGGCAGGGGTCGAAGCCAAGGCGGTAAAGGTCGCGCACGACCACCTCGTGGCCCAATTCCTTGACGGAGGTCTCATAGGCCTTGGCGACGCTCTGGGTGAAGCTGGAGGCCGAAGGATGGGTGATAATGATGGCGTGTTTCATGGTCGTCTCCGCGGTTCGCAAGCATCGGCGCGCGTCAGGCCGCCAGATCCTGCTGCTGGTCAGGAAGGCTGCGGACGATCCTGCCCGCCTGTGCGGCGAAGAAGCCGCATCGCTCGGCCAGGAACAGCTCGGCGCGCCGCCGCGGCGCCACCTCGGCGATGGCGTCCACATGTATCAAGCCTTGGTCGAGCGAGGTCCGCCTGATCCGCTGGCTGCAGAGCATGGCCAATTCGCTGTAGAGCTGGGCTTTTGAGGCGGCGTGGGGATTGGTGTGGATCAGGACGTGGACGGCGTCGCGGGCCGCATCGCGGTTGAGCAGGGCGACCGCCGCGAAGCCCAGCAGGCGGGGTAGCTCAGACTGCACAAGCATCGACATAACTTGTCCTCCGAGGTGTAAGGCCAGTGTGCGCCCGCTTGGTGAAGCCGCTTTGAGGCGCGTCAATCCTGCGGAGGCTTCGTCGAAACCTTGGGCTGCGGAGGGCGCGGCTTGGGCGCCAGGGTCGCGATGTAGCTGGAAAGATCGAGCGCTTCGTCTGGCTGCAGATCGCCGGGGGGCATCAGAGGATGCCCCTCCCGTAGGCCGGTCAAACGACGGTCAAGGCCGCCGTCCGCATAGCGCTGGGCAATGTCGCGGAACGGTGGCGCGAACGGCAGCGGACTCTGCACCTCGCTCGCCACGGCGTGGCAGCTTGCGCACCGCCAGGCTGCAAGCCTCGCGCCTCGGCGCTGGACCTCGGTCTGGGACTGGGCCGAGAGCGGCGGAAGGGCGATGATGGCTGACGCAAGGATGCCCGCCCCCGCGCGGCACAGGTGGCGCATTCTAATGCGCGAGCAGCAGGCTCGGGCCGACCACGGCTTCGACAAGGGTCTGCGTCACGCCGCCCAGCAGCCGCTCGACAACCTTCGGGTGGCCGTAGGCGCCGGCAACCAGAAGATCGGCGTCTTCCTCCCCCGCCATCGCCAGCAGGCTCTCGGCCTCGCCGCCGGCGGCGGCGAAATGCACATGGGTGCGGAACACGCCCTGGAGGGTGAGATATTCCGCCAGAATCTGCGGGTCCGGATCGTGATCGAAGTCGCTGACTCCCGGCTTGTTCTGCAGGATTACGACGCGGCCGGCGCGCTGCAGAAGCGGCAGCGCCGCCTTCACGGCCCGGCCGGCTTCGTGCGATCCGTCCCAGGCGACGGCGACCGTGCCGACCAAGCTGTCGGCGGTCCCGCGGGCGAGGAAGACGGGCGCACGGAGGCGCAGCAGCAGATCATCGAGGACGCCGCGGACGTGCAGTTCGCCGCTGAGATATTCCTGTCCCACGATCACCAGGTCGGCCAGGCTGACGCGGCGGCTGAGGTTCAGCCAGGGCGTGAGGTCGCCGTCGACGACGCTTAGGCGGGGAAGGCCGCCGCTCGCCGCGTAGGAGACGTTGCGGGCGCGGCAGGCCTCGCGACAGGCCTGTTCGATCGTCTGCAGACGCGAGGTCTTGTCGGCGGCCAGGGCCTCCATGACGCCGGGGGTGAACGGCGCCCCCATCGCCGTTCCGAAATCGACCATCTCAACGGCGACATCGGTCGCGGCGGGGGCGACTTGGACCTGGGCGGCGCACAAGCCGGCCAACTCCGTCGCAAAGGCCAAGGTCTGCCGGTCGGCTTGGCTTCCGTCGGCAAGGGCAAGCAAGATCTTGTAGGTCATGGCGGACTCCTTTCGCGAAGATCATCCGCCGCCGCTGCGGAGAGGCATTGATCGCCATCAAGCCCGCCGAAGCCTCAATTGAGCCGGGTCAAGGCGCGCCGTCCGACCCCTGGCTTCCTGTCTTCCGCCCAGCCCGCGGAGTCGCCCCATGCGCGCCAAGAAGATCGTCGTGATCAACGGACACCCTGACCCTAGCGGGGCCCGCTTCGTGGCGGCGCTCGCCGCTGCCTATCTCACAGGGGCTTCTGAAGCCGGACATGCGATCCGCAGGATCGACGTCGGCGAGCTGAACCTTCCGGCGATCCACTCCATGGGGGAGTTCACCGCCGAAGCCTCGCCGGGCGCCAAGGCCGCGCAGGAGGCCATCGCCTGGGCGGACCATGTCGTGGTGCTCTACCCGCTTTGGCTGGGCGGGCCGCCAGCGGTTCTCAAGGCCTTCTTCGAGCAGGTGTTTCGCTATGGGTTTGCTTTGGGTGGCGAGGGGCCCGGCCTAAAAGGGCTTCTCAAGGGCCGTTCCGCCCGAGTGTTCGTCACCATGGGTATGCCGGGGCCGATCTTCCGACTGGTTTTCGACGCCCCGGGGCTGAAGGCGGTGACGCGGGGGATTCTGATGATCTGCGGGTTGCGGCCGGTTCGGAGCACCATCATCGGCATGGTCGATGCCTCCCCGAGGAGGCGCGAGACCATGCTGCGCAAGGCCCGGCGACTGGGCGCCGCCGCGAGTTAGGGCAGGGAGCGGCCGGCTGGGGGCCGGCCGCGCCGACTATTCGGTGGTCACGCCGTCGAAATGTTCGACGAAACCCTTGGCGTCGAGCCGCTCGCGTTGCACGAGGCCGTCGCGATGCTCCGGCGGCGCATAGAGGGTGTAGACCCGCAGCGGCTTGTCGCCGGTATTGATCAAGTTGTGGCGCGCGCCGGCCGGCACGATGACGGCGTAGTCGCCCTTGATGCGGGTGCGGACGCCCTCGATCTCGATAACGCCCTTGCCCTTCTCCACGCGGAAGAACTGGTCGTGCTCACGATGCGTCTCGATCCCGATCTCCTGGCCGGGTTGCAGCGACATCAGCACGAGCTGCAGGTTCTTTCCGGTGTAGAGCACCTTGCGGAAGTTATCGTTGTGCTCGGTAAGCTCCTCAAGGTCTGCGATAAAGCCTTTCATGGCTGCCTCCTGTGAGTGACAGGCAGAGCCTGCAGGCTGTCCGCCTGTCTCGCCTTGATCTGGCGCATCTCCACCTCCGTACGACTACTTAGGGGACGGCCACGAATTTCCGACGCGGCGCGCCTGCGGGAAAGATTCCTCCAGACATCGGGAGGAAGCCATGCTGCATCACCGTTTGGGCGCCGCGGACCGCGCCGAACTTACACCCGCCACGCCGACCTTGGGCGTGCGCATGACCTTTGCCGCCGGCGAGGAAATCTACGGTGAGGAGGAGGACGCCGATCTCGTTTACCGGTTGATCAGCGGCTCGGTTCGCACTCAGCGGCTCACGTCAGATGGTCGACGCCAGATCGGCGACTTCTATTACCCGGGCGAAATCTTCGGGTTGGAACCCGCGAGCCAGCATCGCTACAGCGCGGAAGCGCTTTCGACGGTCACGGTCTTGGTCATCAAACTCTCTTCCCTTGGTCTCTATGGCGAGGAGGGCGCCCGCTTCGAACGCCAGATCGTCGAGGCGACGCGGCGGGAACTAGCGCGGACTCAGGATCACCTCATGGTCCTCGGCCGGCGTTCGGCCTGCGAACGCGTGGCCAGCTTCCTGCTTGATCTTTCCGACCGCGGCCGGGGCGAGGTGTTCGACCTGGCCATGGGCCGCCAGGACATGGCCGACTTCCTGGGGCTGACGATTGAGACGGTCTCACGGATGATGTCGCAGCTTATCTCCGACCGCGTTCTTCGACTGGAAGGTCTTCGCCGCGTCCGTGTCGTCCATCGTTCGGCGCTCGAGAGTGCGGCTGGTCTCTAGCGTGATGGCGGGCGCAGGGAGAGCCCGAAGCTGTGCTATGAGGGGAGAGGGAGGCCTTGCCCATTATGGTCAGACAGCTCTTCGCCGATGCATCGCGCGGTTGGGGTGTGCGCGGCATGCGTAGGGGCTACGGCGTGGCCCTGGGCGGAGTGGCGCTCGCCTATCTTGTTCAAGCTCTCCTCGCGCCGTTCCTGCAAGGTCACGTCTCCTACATCCTCTATCTGCCGGTGCTCATCGGCTGCGCCGTCCTCGGCGGCGGCGGTCCGACGATGTTCGCCACTGGCCTGAGTTTCGTTGCGGCCTCGGTGAACCAGGGCGATCGCTTCTTCACGCCGGGGAATTTGCTGGACGCAGCCGTGTTCCTGGCTGTCGGACCGTTGCTGGCCATAGCCAGCGAGCGCCGCCGCCGCGATCGCGGCGAAGCCGCCGCTCGCCAGGCGCATCTGCAGTCGGTGCTCGACACCGTGCCGGAAGCGATGATCGTCCTCGACGCCCAGGGCGTGATGCGCTCGTTCAGCGCGGCGGCCGAACGTCTGTTCGGCTGGACCGCCGGCGAGGTCATCGGCCGCAACGTCAACATTCTCATGCCCTCGCCCTACCGCGAGGACCACGACGGATACATTCAGCGATACCTCGCGACCGGCGAGCGGCGGATCATCGGCATCGGGCGCATTGTCGTCGGCGCCCGCAAGGATGGCTCGACCTTTCCGATGGAGCTTGCGGTCGGTGAGGCCAATGTCGATGGCGTGAGGTTCTTTACCGGATTTGTGCGGGACCTCACCGAGCGTCGCGACCAGGAACGCCGGCTTCAGGAGTTACAGTCCGAATTGGTGCATGTATCGCGCCTGACGGCCATGGGTGAAATGGCGTCGTCGCTGGCGCATGAGCTGAACCAGCCGCTTGCCGCGGTGACAAATTACGTTCGCGGCGCGTCATTCATGTTGGAAGCGGGCGCCCCCGATCTCGACAAGCTGAAGGCCGCGCTGGACCGCGCTGGCGAACAGGTGCTGCGGGCAGGCGATATCATCAAGCGCCTGCGTGAGTTTGTGGCCAAAGGGGAAACAGATCATGCCCTCGAGGATCCCGCTACACTGATCCAGGAGGCTGCGGCCCTCGGATTGGTCGGCGCCAAGGAACGTGGCGTGCGCGTGAATTTCCGCTTCGATCGATCCGCGGGGCTCGTCTTCGTCGATAAAATTCAGATTCAACAGGTCGCCCTGAACTTGATCCGCAACGCCCTTGAGGCCGTCGAGACCACGGAGGCCCCAGCCTTGGATATCGAGGTTGCAGTCTGGGACGGCATGGTTGGAGTGGCGATTTCGGATAACGGTCCTGGCATCGACGCACAGGTCGCCAGCCGTCTCTTCCAACCCTTCGTCACAACGAAAGCCAACGGCATGGGTGTGGGGCTCTCGATCTGCCGCACCATCGTCGAAGCGCATGGCGGCCGCATCTGGGCGGAGCCGCAGACCTCGGGCGGGACAAGGTTTGTGTTTAGTCTCCCGGAAGCCTCAGAGGTGGGTGATGCCGAATAGCCGGACGGTTCACATCGTCGACGACGACGACGCCATGCGAGACTCGCTGGCGTTCATGCTGGAAGCGCGAGGGCTGCCGACCCGCACCTACCCGTCGGCGTCGGCCTTCCTCGACGCGATCAGGCCTGGCGATTGCGGATGTGTTGTCACGGACGTTCGAATGCCGGGGATTTCCGGCCTCGATCTGGTTCGAGAACTCAAGGGACGCTCCGTGACCTGGCCGATTATCGTGATGACCGGCCACGGCGATATCGGCCTCGCGGTTCAAGCGATGAAGGCGGGAGCCGTCGATTTTATCGAGAAGCCTTTCTCCGACGAGGTCCTGATCAGGGCGTTGAATGAAGCGCGTACGCTGGATCGCGAGGGGGGAACGGCCGACGTCGAGGCGAAGGCCCTGATCGCAACCCTCTCGCCGCGAGAGCGCGACGTGCTCCAGGGCGTCGTCGCGGGCAAGGCCAACAAAGTGATCGCTCACGAACTGGCGATCAGCCCCAGGACGGTCGAGATTTACCGCGCCAACCTGATGAGTAAGACCGGCGCCCGGCATCTCTCCGACCTGATGCGCATCGCCCTGGCGGCGGGTTTCTAATTCCCCCTGTCCCGCTCGACGCGATCGGCGGCCTCACGGATGTAGGCCGCGATCGCCACGCGTTGGTTCTGATCCAACGGACGGGGCGGCATGGAGTAATGGCCGTTTCGGGTTACGAAGGCGATCCGGTAGCCGAGCGTGCGGCCGGGCCAATTCAAGCCGATCTGCGGAAAGCTCGGCGCACCTCCATTGGGCGAAGCGTTCACATCCGTCAGGGCGTGGCATGCCGCACAGCGGGCGGAGGCCAAGACGTAGCCGCGTTCGGCAAGCGAAGTGGCGACATCCGGATTCCCTTGGGCCGCTTCTGCGGCCGCGACCAGTGTGAGACTGAAACCGGCCAGGATCACGAACAGAGTGAGGCTTCCCGCGGACCTCATTCGAAGATCGGTCCGGTCTTGCCCCCGGCCTTCTTCAGCAGGGCCCCCAAGGGGCAAAAGCCGCTGATGGCGATTTGCACGGCGTTCAAACCAGCAAAGACCGTAAGCGCGATCCAATAGGGATGAACGAGCTGCGCGAGGGCAACGCCCGCAACGACCATAACGCCAAGAACAGCCAAGACAACGCGGTCAACAATCATTTCAGGCTCCGGAGATCGCCGTGGCGGCAGCTGGCGACGTCTCGGCAGGATGTCTTGCTGTCGCGATCCTACCTTGATGCGGGTCAAACTTCGGGCGTCGCGTCGATGGCGCGCCGACGTCTGCGTTCAGGCGACGATTAGTGTCGCCGACGGGCGGAAGGTGGACGCCGCAAGATTGCGCTACGCCGCCCTCAACGCCCGCCAAGCGACATATGCTGCGGTCGCGACGATCATCGCTGCGAAAATCCGCCGAGCTAAGGCGGCTGCGGAAACGAGCTTTGGCGCAAGCAACAGGCCGCCGGAAGCGCCGATGGCCCCGCCAATGACGAGGGCTGCGAAGATCGGCCAGTCAACCAAACCGGACGCAGCATAGCTGGCGCTCGTCGCCACACCGAACAACGCGACCGAGACGAGCGAGGACGCCGCCGCATTCGCCAGGGTCATTCCGGTCGCCGCCATCAGTCCCGGCACGATCAGAAAGCCGCCGCCGATACCGAAGAAGCCAGCCGCGAGCCCCGTGGCGGCGCCGATGGGCGCGAGCCGGGTGGTTAAAGCGCGCGTCAGGTGAACGTGCGGGTCGCCCGGCGACTTTGGCGTTCGGAACATCGAAAGACCGACGAGTCCCATCGCCAGCGCGAACCAGCCCAGCAACGCCTGGCCATCCATCTGCTTGGCCAGATGCGCGCCGACGAGCGAGCCTGTAAGGCCGGCAGCTCCAAATACGAGCGCGCAGGGCCACTTCACGCGGCCCGCCTTGGCTTGAGAGAACAGTCCCATCAGCGCGTTGACGGCGACCGCGGCGGCAGAGGTGCCTATGGCCACATGCGGATCGCGTACGCCGACGGCATAGATGAGGAGCGGCGTCGCCAACACCGACCCGCCGCCGCCGAACAGCGTCAGCAGCAAGCTGACCAACGCACCGCTCAGGACAGCGACGGCGAACGTTACGGTGGGGTCCATGACGTCACGCCGACGCCCGCCGGTTCCAGGGCATAGCCGCCAGAAAACGCGCCATGCCGCAGAACCCCGTGGCGCCCGCGACCGTCAGACCGGCGCCGACAAAGGCGGCGACGCCGAGGAACGCCGGGTGCGCCACCAAGCCGAGACCGACGCCGAGGAGCACAAGCGACCCGGCCGCGATCTGAACTTGCCGCATGATCTCAAGGGGCGCTTTGCGATCCTCTTCAACCGGCAGGCCGGCGGCCGCCCAGGCGTCCAGTCCGCCCTCGAGAATGTAGGCCTGCCCATCCACGACGGCTCGCAGGCGCTCGACGTTCCCTGACGTCCGCATGCCGGTACGACAGGTGAAGATGACGTCCTTGGCAGGCTCAATGCGAAGGTGCGCCTGTTCGAAAGAGGACAACGGGCGCGAAAGCGCACCTTTCACGTGGCGACGCGCAAACTCGTCGGCCTCACGAATGTCGATCAGGACCGCGCTGCGCTGCGCCAGCCGCTCGGCGACGCGCTCAGGCGTCAGGGACTGAAGGGTTGTGGTCATGGGTAGGCCTCATCTCAACGGGACAGAAAATCTCCGCGAGTGTCGCCACCACCTTTAGGGCCGCCGGATCGGCGATCCGGTACCAGATCGTCTGGCGCTCCCGCCGCGTCGCAACGACGCCTTCCTCACGGAGCACGGCGAGGTGCTGCGAGAGCGCGGACTGTGCGATTCCCACCAGCGGGGTGAGTTGCCCAACGGAACGTTCCCCGTCGGCCAACTGGCAGAGGATCATCAAACGCCGCTCGTTACCGAGCGCGCGAAGGAGCTTGGCGGCTTCTCCGGCGCTGGCTTCGAACTGGGTGGTGTCGAACTTTGAGAGATCGATCATTTGGCCCATATATGCGCTTGTGCTAATTTAGCAAGTTGCCATATATCGATGGCAACAGGAGCCTTACCCGTGCAACTCGACATTCAGACCTTCTTCGACCAAGCGACGTCCACCGCAAGCTATCTTGTCAGCGATCCAGCGACGAAGGCGGCGGCGATCATCGATCCCGTGCTGGACTTCGAACCGAAGTCTGCTCGTCTCTCCACGGCCTCCGCCGACCGGGTGCTAAGCGTGGTCCGAGAGCGCGGACTTCGACTGCTTTATGTGCTTGAGACCCACGCGCACGCGGATCATCTCTCCGCCGCCGACTACATTCGCAACCGGACAGGCGCAGCCGTCGCCATCGGCGCGCAGATCGTCCAGGTGCAGAAGCAGTTCATCCCGGTGTTCGAGGTGGATGACATCCAGCCCGATGGCCGCGCCTTCGACCGCCTGCTCAACGAAGGCGACGAACTTCCGTTGGGCGAATTCAAGATCCGGGTTCTGCATACGCCGGGCCATACCCCCGCCGACGTGACCTACCTGATCGGTGATGCGGCCTTCATCGGCGATACAATGTTCATGCCTGACTATGGGACGGCTCGAGCCGATTTCCCCGGCGGCGATGCCCGCACGCTCTATCGCTCGATCCGGAAGATCCTCGACCTGCCGGCCGAAACCCGGCTGTTCGTCGGACATGACTATCTGCCGAAAACGCGCTCTGAGTTCAGGTGGGAGACAACGGTCGCGCAGCAACGCGCCGAGAATGTCCACGCTCGTCTGGGCGTGAGCGAGGACGAGTTCGTCGCCATGCGCGAGGCGAGGGACGCCACGCTGGCGGCGCCGGTGCTTATCCTGCCGTCACTCCAAGTGAATATCCGTGGAGGGGCGATGCCAACGCCGAGTTCTTCGGGACGATTTTTTCTGAGAATTCCAGTGACCGGCGCTGAAGGTCTATCCAGTTAGCGGGCAATATAGCCTTAACTGAAGAAATGCGTCGCGTTCTCATGGCGTGATGAGGATCCGCGAGTCAGTGGGTGGGGGATATGGTGATTCTATATTGTATTTTTCTACGTTCAGGCGCTCTATTGGCCAGCTTCGACGTGTGCGATTAATAGCTAATCTCAACGAATATGCCATCTAACGCCCGAACCGTCCGGCACCGCGAAGTTCACGCTGTGGACCGGATCGCGTGGTTGCGCCCAGCGGTACTCGGCGCCAACGACGGAATTATCTCAACCGCGAGCCTGATCCTGGGGGTCGCAGCCTCCTCCGCGGGGCGTGACGGCGTGGTGCTCACCGGCCTCGCCGGCTTGGTCGCCGGAGCCCTTTCAATGGCTGCGGGCGAATTTGTGTCGGTCAGCTCGCAGGCCGACACCGAGGCGGCGAGCCTGGATCGCGAACGCGAGGAGCTGCACAGCCAACCGGAAGCAGAAGAGCGCGAACTGGCGCGCATCTACGTGGAACGAGGCTTGGAGGTCGATCTTGCCGGACAGGTCGCGCGTCAGCTCACCGCCAACGGCGCCTTGCGCGCCCATGCTCGGGACGAACTCGGCATCCTTGAGCTCACCAAGGCGAGGCCTCTCCAAGCCGCCATGGCCTCGGCCCTAACCTTCGCCTTGGGCGCCGTCGTCCCGGTGATCGTCGCGATGACGGCGCCGCGCTCATGGCTCCAGCCCCTGACGGCTGGAACTTGTCTGGGGCTGTTAGCCATCCTCGGTGCAATCGGCGCTTACGCAGGCGGAGCGCCTCTCGGCAGGGCCAGCCTTCGCGTTGTTTTTTGGGGCGCCCTGGCGATGTCGGTCACCAGCGGCGTGGGTCATTTGTTTGGTGTCGCGGTTTGATCCGGGCGACCACCCCATGTGCACACTCCGACCTTGCGGGCGCGGGCTGGATGGCGGCGTAGGACACCCGTTCATGAACGTCAGGACGTTGTCAGGATCGTTAGCGGATAGATCGAGGCGGCAGTAGGGGGCGCCATGCGGTTGCTGGTGATCGAGGACAATCGGCGTATAGCCGCGCTCCTCGCGGAGGGCCTGCAGAAGCGCGGCTATGCCTGTGACGCTGTTCTGACGCTCGCTGAGGCGGACAACGCGCTCGCGGCCGCCAGCTACGATGCGATGCTTCTCGATCTCGGCCTACCGGATGGTGACGGTTTGACTTGGTTGTCGTCGAGACGGGCTCTCAGCTCGACGCCGCCGGCCATCATCCAGACCGCGCGGGGCGCCCTGGGCGATCGGGTCAAGGGCCTGGACGCCGGCGCCGACGACTATGTCGTAAAGCCCGTCGAACTCGAGGAACTGGCTGCCCGACTGCGCGCGTTACTGCGCCGTCCCGGGGCGCGGACGCATCCTGTGATCGAGGTCGGCGACCTTCGGTTCGATACCGCCTCCCGCTCGGCGACGGTGGACGGCGCGGGACTGGAGCTTTCCCGCCGCGAATCCGACCTGCTCGAGCTGCTGATGCGTCGGGCCGGCGCGGTCGTGCATCGCGCGGCGATCGAGAACGCATTGTACAGCTTCAACGACGCCGTCACGCCCAACGCCGTGGAGGCTTTGATCTCTCGGCTGCGGCGGAAGCTGGAGGACGTCGGTCTGGACGGCGTGCTCCACACCGTGCGTGGCGTCGGCTACGTGTTGAGGGACGCCTCGCGATGATCCAGCGGCGATCGGTGGTGCTACGCCTGAAGCGCGACCTCGCTCTGGTCGGGTTGGTCGGCGCCGTTACGCTGCTTATTGCGGTGGGGTACTTTTACAGCTTCGCCTTCAAACGCTTTCCGTTCGAGGTCGCTTTGGCCCGGACATTTAGGGAGATTTTGGAACACGTCGCGCTGCCCGTGGCGGTGCTGATGATCCCCGTCACGGTAGTCGTCCTGACAATTATCCGCCAGGCGCTCGCGCCCCTGGCGGAAGCGGCCGCCCATATCACGAACGCTCAGACTCAGGAGCGCGGCTATCGCGTGGATGACTCGCGGATGCCCTCTGAGGTCCTGCCCTTCACCTCGGCGGTCAATGATCTGCTGGCTCGAACCGATGAGGCGGCGCGGCGTCACGAAGCCTTCGCAGCCGATGTCGCCCACGAACTTCGCACCCCGCTGGCCCTGCTGTCGCTTGAACTCGACCGTCTGGACGATCCGGCCGCGTACCGGCTTCAGGCGGACGTCGCCGCCATGCGGCGCCTGATCGAGCAACTGATGCTCCTGGCGCAGATCGACGCGGACGCCATCGCCCAGACGCCCCTCGAGCGAGTCTGCTTGTCGCAGGTCGCCCGCGAAGGCGTCGCCTCCCTGGCGCCAGCGATCATCGACGGCGGCGCTACCCTCAATCTTGAGGACCATGGCGCGGACGTGGTCGCGGGGCGCCGCGAGGCGATTGCGGCGGCGTTGCGGAATCTCATCGAAAACGCCGCGCGCGTGACGCCGGCCGGCGGGGTGGTTGAGGTGATCGCTGGCCCCGGTCCGCTCATCGGCGTTCGCGATCAGGGGCCCGGCCTGGCGGCGGAGCAGCTCAGGGTGCTGGCTCGCCGGCATCATCGGGCCGACCACGCCAGCGCGTCCGGGGCCGGCCTGGGCCTGGCGATCGTCGATCGGATCATGGCCTCTCATGGCGGTGCGTTGGAAACCGCGCCTGAGCGGCGGGAACTGATCTTGCGTTTTCCATAGCCGCATTGCGCGGATTTGATCCGCGTCAGGTTGGCGTCAGGCGCCGCGACGTAGCTTGACCTTATGGTCAAGGGGTACCGTCTCGCCGCCCTCGCGGTTGTTTTCGCCGCCGCTGTCGCCCTGGCGATAGCGTGGGCGATTCATCGGCCTGCTCCCAAGCCGGCGGAGCCGCTCGAGAGCACGTCGGGCAGGGCCGGCGACGTGTTGATCGTCGATCCGGCGCGCGCCGCCCAGATGGGCCTCCTGGTGCAGGGCGTCGAGCCTGCGGGCGAGATTCCCCTGGCCGCGATTCCCGCCGTCATCCAGCCGCCGGTCAATGCGCGGGTGGCGGTGACGCCCATGGCGGCGGGCGTCGTCGAGCGCGTTCTCGTGGTTGAGGGGGATGCGGTGCGCCGGGGTCAGCCTCTCGCGCTCGTCGCCAGCCGCGAGGTTCTGAGCGTGGCCGCTGACCTGGCGGGCGCCCAAGCGCGCCTAAAGGTCGCCGAGGCGAACGCAGCGCGCCTGTCGACCCTCGCCGAGGAAGGCGTCATCGCCGCGGCGCGCGCCGACGAGGCGGAGGCCGCGGCGGCCGAGGCGCGGGCTGTGGCGTCCGAGCGCTCGCGTCTGCTGCGGATGATCAACGGTCGCGGCTCGAGCGGCGCATACACCCTGACGGCGCCGATCGCCGGCCGCGTGACCCACGCCGGAGTCGAGGCCGGAGTGGCGGTCGACGCCAGCGCCGCCGCCTTCATCATCGACGCGGCCGACCGCTACGAGGTCGTGGGCCAGGCGCCCGAACGGCTGGTCGGACAGATCCGGACCGGCATGGCCGTGCGGCTGCCGCCGGATGTCACGGGGCGGGTCATCGCCGTGGGCTCGACCCTCGATCCCCAGACGCGATCGGCCCTGGTGAAGGCTGAGATTCCGGCGGGTCCAGGGGTGATGGCGGGGCGCGCCACGACGATTCTCGTGTGGGGCGCCGCGCCCGCCGGCGCGGTCGTCGTGCCCGAGAACGCCGTGACCGAGATCGACGGACGGTCCGTCGTCTTCGTGGCGGAGCAGGGGGGCTACGCCGTCCGGCCCGTGTCCCGCGGCGGCGCCAGCGACGGCAAGGCGGTCCTGCTCTCGGGGCTGAAACTGGGGGAGCGGGTGGTGACAGTGGGGACGAGCGCCTTGAAGGCGCTCGCCCTGGCTCGGTAGGCGACATGCTTCGTCTTCTGGTCGCGCAGGCGCTCTCCTACCGAATCCTCGTCTTCGCCCTCGCGCTGGTCGTGGCGGCGCTCGGCGGTTGGGCGTTCCTCAAGCTGCCCGTCGACGCCTACCCCAATATCGCGCCGACCCAGGTCAAGCTGATCCTAAAGGCGCCCGGCATGACGCCCGAGGAGGTGGAAAGCCGGGTCATCATTCCGATCGAAATGGAGATGCTCGGCATTCCCAGCCAAGCGATCCTGCGCTCGACGGCGAAGTACGCCATCGCCGACGTCACCATCGACTTCAATGAGGGCGTCGACATCTACTGGGCGCGCCAGCAGGTGGCCGAACGCCTGGCCGGGGTCCTGAGCGATCTTCCCGCGACCGTGAGCGGAGGCCTGGCCCCAATCTCGACGCCGCTTTCCGACGTCTACATGTTCACGATCGAAGGGCCGCTTTCGCTCCAGGAAAAGCGTGAGTTGCTTGACTGGACAATCCGTCCAGCCCTGCGGACCGTGCCGGGCGTCGCCGACGTCAATGCGCTCGGCGGCCATGTGCGATCCTTCGAAGTGCGCCCTGATCCGCTGGCGCTCGCCAGCGCCGGGCTTTCGATCTCCGATCTGAGCGGGGCGATTCAGGCCGGCAATCGCAATGACGGCGCGGGCAGGCTGGTCAATGGCGAGGAGGCGCTCATCGTTCGCGCCGTCGGCGCGATCCGCGGCGTCGAAGACCTTCAGTCGATCATCGTCGCCAGTCGCAACGGTCGCATCGTGCGCTTGAGCGATGTCGCGACGGTTGGGACCGGCAGCCTGACCCGATACGGCGCGGTGTCTCGGGGAGGATCGACCGAGGCGGTGGAGGGCTTGGTCATCGCCTTGCGGGGCGCCGACGCGCGGCAGGTCGTCGACGGCGTCCGGGCGCGTCTCGCCGAGGTCGAGCGCAGTCTGCCGCCAGAGGTCAAGCTTCACGTCTTCTATGACCGGTCCGAGCTGATTGAGCGGGCGGTCGGCACGGTGGAGGAGGCGCTCCTCGAGGCGACGCTGCTCGTTGTCGTCCTGCTGATGCTGTTTCTGGGCGACTGGCGCGCGGCGGCGATCGTCGCCGTGACCCTGCCCATGGCGGCGCTGATCACCTTCCTCCTTATGCGGGGCATGGGACTTTCCGCCAACCTGATGAGCCTGGGCGGCCTTGCGATCGCCATCGGCATGCTGGTCGACGGCGCCGTCGTGGTGGTCGAGAACGTCGTCGAGCGCCTATCCCACGCCGATGCTGGCGACACGCACCGTCTCAATATCGTCTTTCGGGCCACCAGCGAGGTGGTCGTGCCGGTCTCGGCGGGTCTGTTGATTATCGCCCTGGTCTTCTTGCCCCTGCTCTCGCTGCAGGGTCTGGAGGGCAAACTCTTCGCTCCTGTGGCGCTGACCATCGTCTTCGCCCTGCTCGGCGCCCTGCTGATCGCCGTCACCCTGGTGCCCGTGCTGGCCTCGTTCGGTCTGAAGCCCGGCACGCATGGCGAACCGTGGTTCATGCGCCGTATCGCCCCGCCGTATCGCCGTCTTCTCGACGCCGCCTTCGCCCACAAGACCATCGTGTACGCCCTAGCGGCCGTGAGCCTGGCGTTGGCCGGTGTCGCCTATACGGCCGTGGGGAAGACCTTCATGCCGACCATGGACGAAGGTTCGGTGATCGTGCAGCTGACCAAGCTTCCGTCGATCAATCTCGACCGCTCGGTGGCCGGCGACCTGGCGGTGCAGCGCGCCTTGCTCGCCGTGCCCGAGGTCGAGGACGTCATCGCCCGGGTCGGATCGGACGAGATAGGGCTCGACCCCATGGGGCCGAATGAGACCGACAGCTTCGTGCAGCTGAAGCCGCGCGCCGACTGGCGGGGCGACAAGGCCTTTGTCGTCGAGGCCATGCGCAAGGCGCTCGAAGGTCTTCCGGGGATTCAGCCGAGCTTCACCCAGCCGATCGAAATGAGGGTCTCCGAGATGCTGACCGGCGCCCGCGGCGACTTGGCGGTGAAGATCTTCGGACCGGACCTTAAGACGCTGGCCGACCTCGCCGGGCAGGTCGAACATCAGTTGGCTGCCGTCCGCGGTGCCTCCGAGGTGCTCACCGTCGCCAACGACAGCGTCGACTATCTGCAGTTGGAAATCGATCGCACCGCCGCCGGGCGTTACGGCCTCAAGGTCGACGAGCTGCAGGACTCCCTGCGCGCGCAGGTGGAAGGCCTTCGCGTCGGGGTGGTCGCCGAGGGACAGAAGCGAACGCCGATCATCATACGCGGTGACGAGTCCCTGCGCAGCGACGCTTTCCGCTTCACCGACCTTCAGTTGAGAACCCCCGACGGCGGATTGGCTCGGGTCAGCGATCTGGCCGCCGTCGCCCGCACTCGGGGGCCCGTCAAGCTGGACCATGAGAACGGATCGCGCTTCGCCCTCGTGCAGGCCTTCGTCAGCGGCCGCGATCTGGTCGGCTTCGTGCAGGACGCCAAGGCGGCCGTCGCCCGTGAGGTCCAACTGCCGTCCGGCTATCGTATCGTCTGGGGTGGCCAGTTCGAAAATCAACAGCGCGCGTCCGCGCGCCTGATGACCGTGATCCCCGTCGCCCTGGTCCTGATCTTCCTGGTCCTGCTGGCGACGCTGCGTTCCGTTCGGGCCTCGATCCTGATCCTCGCCAACATTCCCTTTGCCCTGGTCGGCGGCGTGCTGTCGCTGTGGGTCTCGCGGGAATACCTTTCGGTGCCGGCCTCGGTCGGCTTCATCGCGCTTCTCGGCATCGCCGTGCTCAACGGCTTGGTCCTCGTCGCCTATTTTCGTCAGCTGCGCGCGGAGGGTTCCTCCATGGCGGACGCCGTGCGGGTCGGCGCCCAACGTCGCCTTCGTCCCGTGCTGATGACCGCAAGCATCACCGCCTTCGGTCTGGTGCCGCTGCTGTTCGCAAGCGGCCCCGGGTCGGAAATCCAGCGCCCCCTGGCGATTGTCGTCATCGGCGGCCTGATCACCTCCACGGCGCTGACGCTCATCCTGTTGCCGATTCTCTTCGAGCGTTTCGGCGAGAAAGCAGGGGCGGCGAGGCATGGCTGACCTGCTCCTCACCCTCCACTGCGCGGCCGGCGACACCGATATCATCGCCGAGGTTGTCCGGAGCGCCTGCGCCGCGCCGCTGCATATCCGGCCCGAGCGGGTGCGCGGTCGCGATTTCGAGGACGCCGTCACCGCCGAGAAGGTCAGCGGCGAGCTACGCCGCAACACTCTGGAGCTGATTGTCGACGATGAGCGCATTCCGTCGCTGCTCGAGGTGATCGGCCGTTGCCGAAAGGCATCTCCCGTCCGGTGGCGGGTCACGCCTGTTGTCGATCACGGGCGGATACCGTGATGCGTCGATGTCTTCTCGTATTGTGTGGCCTGGCCGCCGCTTCGCCCGCCTGGGCGGAGCGGGCCGACCTTCCGCCGGCCGAGATGGTCGCCAGGGCCCTCGACGAGCATCCCTTGGTCACCGCTGCCGCCGCTCGCCTGTCCTCAGCGCGCGCGAGGAGCGACATGCTGCGCGTCGGTCCGCAGGAGGTTGTCGTCAACAGCAGCCTGATGCGTCGCAATGTCGAGCGCGAGGGCGGGTTCGATGAGTTCGACACGACGGTCAGTCGCGCTGTTCGACTTCCCGGCAAGGCCGCGCTCGATCGCCAGGCCGGCGCGCTGGGGGTCGAGGTCGCGCAGAATCAGATGGAAGATGTGCGCCACCAGGCGGCGCTGACGCTCTCGGGTCTGTGGCACGATTGGATCACCTCGGCGGCCCATCACAACAACGACGGGGAGGCCGCGCGTGCGCTGGACGAAGCGGCGGCGGCGGTCCGCCGGCGGTTGGCGCTACGCGACGCGGCGCAGCTCGAGGTCGATCAGGCCATGGCCGCCCTGGGACAGGCGCAGGCCCAGGCCGCCTCCAGCCTCGCGCAGCAGGAGCAGGCTCGCGCGACCCTGGCCGCATCCTATCCCGAGATTTCCCTTCCGGCTGTTCCGCCGACGCTGGCGAGCCCGGAAGCGACTCCACTCGACCTTTCCGCGTTGAGGGCCCTCGTGATCGCCCGAAGCCACGAGATACGGGCGGCCGAGCGAGACGCACAGCGCCTGGAGATCCTTGCACGACGCGCCCGAGCGGACCGAACGCCCGATCCCTCGATAGGCGTTCGTCTGTTCAGCGAACGCGGCGGGGCGGAAACCGGGGCCGGCGTGGTCGCCTCCATACCGCTGGCCGGAAACTACCGCAGATCCGCCGACGAGGAGGCGGTGTCCGAGGCGAACGCCGCCCGGCTCACCCTGGCCGCCGTCCAGCGCGAAATCCAGGCCATCGCGGACGCAGATCGCACTAACGCCCGAGCGCGGCTCGAAGCCTGGCGCAGCGCCGAGGCGTCGGCGCTGAGCGCCTCGGCTGCGGTCGATCGAACAGAGCGGGGCTACAAGGCGGGTCAGATCGACCTTGTCGACCTGCTCTATGCTCGACGACAGGCGACCGAGGCGCGTCGGTTGGAGATCGACGCCCGATCCGCGGCCGATCGAGCCCTGCTCAAGATTCAGATCGACTCCCATACGGTCTGGGCGGCCGATGAGGAGGAAGAGCCATGACGCCTCGGTCGCGCAGCGGCGGAGAAATGACCACCGCCAGCCCGATCGGGGGGAGCCTGGTCGCCGTGGGCCTGACCTTCGCAGCCTTTGCTACCGCGCAAAGCGGTGCGGGTCCCTGCTCACCGCCATCGGCGTCGGGCTGGTCGCCTGATGCGCCGCCGAACTTCAACCCTAACCGGAAGCCACGCCCATGAACACCGACCGCTATTCCCGCGTCGCCATGGCCCTGCATTGGATCATCGCCGCCGCCATCGTCACTCAGATCGGTCTCGGCTGGTGGATGGGCACGCTGGGCCGCACGCCGATGCATCGCACCGTCGAAGGCGTGCATATTTCGCTCGGCCTGACCGTGCTGCTCCTCACCGTCGTCCGCCTAGGCTGGCGGCTGTGGAACCCAGCGCCGGCCCTGCCCGATACCATGCCACCCCTGGAGCGCCGCGCCGCGCACCTCGTGCACGTGCTGTTCTACGTGCTGTTGTTCGCCCTGCCGGTCTCGGGCTGGATCATGGAGTCCTTCGGTTCGCGACCGATCCCATTCTGGGGCCTCGCCTGGCCGCATTTCCCGGGGCTGGCCTCCATGACGCAGGGCGCCAACGTCCGCGAGTTGAAGGAGACCATCGAGGGTCTGCACGGCTCGCCCATGGTCTGGAGCATGATCGCCCTGATCGCTCTGCACGTCGTCGGCGCCCTCAAGCATCAGTTCGACGGACGTCCCGTGCTCTGGCGGATGGCCGGCTGGATGCGCCGGCCCTAGGGATCGATGGTCTGGTTTGCGTCCGTGTGGCGATTAAGTCTGCTTTTCGGAGAGTTAGGAATGTCTGTTCCTGTTGCCGAGCGAGCGTCCGCTCATGGCGCCATGCCGAGTCGTCTCGGTGGCTACGCCTGCCCTTGAACTGTTACAGCGCGTAAATATGACAGCGCGGCAACGTGCCGCTATGTCGCTTTTCATGTCGCGTCTAGCCGCCGCGAATATCTGTCATTCGCTGAAATTGCTTAGAAACTTCTGCGACACGCACGCGACACTGCCATGTGTGGCGCCAACCGCTCGTTGGCCACAAAGTGTTGTGATCATTAAGGAAACGTTGGAGGCCTGGCCCGGAATCGAACCGGGGTGCACGGATTTGCAGTCCGCTGCGTAACCACTCCGCCACCAGGCCATGGTGATCGCGAACCTTTCGGCGTGTGGCCGGCGGGTCGCGAAAGAGGGCGGATGGCTATCAGACCCCCCGCCTCGGGGCAATGTCTGACAGGCGCCGATTGCGCGAGCGTTAAGGCGCGCCCTATAAGCCACGCAACATTCCCGCTTGCCCGCAAGAGACGTCGTATGAGCCAGGATTTCACCGCCGCGCGGTTGAACATGGTCGAAAGCCAGATCCGTGTCAGCGATGTCACCGATCTGCCGCTGCAGGACGCCCTGCGCATCGTGGCCCGCGAAGCCTGCGTTCCGGCCGACAAGAGCCACCTCGCCTACGCCGACGCCGCCGTGGAATACGCCCCCGGCCGCTGGCTGCTCAGCCCGCGCGACGTCGGCAAGCTGCTGCAGGCGCTGCGCCCTCGCGCCGGCGAACGCGCCCTGGCGATCGCCGCGCCCTATGCCGCCGCGGTCATGGAGGCCATGGGCCTGATCGTCGAACGCGTCGACGGAGCCGATCTGACCGCGCTGCCGGGGGCCAACTACGATCTCGTGGTCTGCGAAGGCGCCGTGTCGTCCTGTCCCGCCGCCTGGACCGCCGTCCTGGCGCCGGGCGGCCGGCTCGGCGTCATCGAACGCCAGGGCCCTGTCGGCCGCGCCGCACTCTATCGCCGCGGGGAAGACGGTGTCAGCCGTGCAAACCTGTTTGACGCGACGCCGCCGCTCATGGCCGGCTTCGAGCTGCGACCCGCCTTCGCCTTCTAGCGACGGTAGCCAACATCGGTGCAGTTGCGTCGGCGGCGAAACAACTTCGCAACGCAGGCGTGACAAAAGCTTAATTGGGCGCAGCGCGCGTCCAGCCTTAGAGGCCGTTGTGGGGGCCTCGCGGCTTAGGTCATTTGGGGAATTGCATGTCGAAGAGCCGACGGGCGGGCTTGTCCGCCGCCGCTTGCAGCGCCGCCTTGGTCGCCGCGGGTGTTCTGTCCAGCGCCGGCGTGCACGCGGAAACCCTGGCCGACGCCATTGCGCTCGCCTATCAGACCAACCCCACCCTGCAAGGCCAACGCGCCACGCAACGCGCGCTCGACGAAACCGTGGTTCAAGCACGGACGGGTCTGCGGCCGACCATCAACGCCGTCGCCAACGCCACCACCAGCAACACCGAAGGCAACGCCGCCAACGTCGGGGTAGGCAACAGCTCGGTCGATCGTAAGGGCTCCCAGGGCAACCTCCAGTTCAACCAGCCGATCTTCACCGGCGGCCGTGTCAGTTCGCAAATCGACGCGGCGACAGCGGATGTCGAATCCGGCCGCGAAGGCCTGCGCCGCACCGAGGCCACCGTCCTCCTCAGCGTGATCCAGGCCTACGTCGACGTGCGCCGCGCCGAGGCAGCATTGCAGATCAGCACCGACAACGTCGCCGTCCTCAGCCGCCAGCGCGAAGAAGCCAAGGCGCGCTTCGACGTCGGCGAAATCACCGTCACCAACGTCGCCCAGGCGGAAGCCCGCCTCGCGGCCGCCCAGGCGTCGCTCTCTACGGCTCGCTCCACGCTTGCCACCGCCCGCGCCGCCTACGCCGCCGTCGTCGGCCAGAACCCGACCAATCTCGCGCCGGAGCCTTCGCTGGCTTCGCTGATCCCCGAGACGGTGGACGGCGCGTTCCAGGCCGCCGAGGCCACCAACCCGCAGATTCTCGCCGCCGAACTGACCGAGCAGGCCAGCCGCGCCCGTGTGCGTCAGGCCCAGGCCGCGCGTCGCCCCACCGTCTCCGCCACCGCCAGCTACGGTTATTCGGCCGCCCTGGTGAACGGCCGCGGTGAACAGTTCGGCGACTACGGTCGCTCGATCAGCACCGGGGTGACCGCCACCATGCCGCTGTTCAGCGGCGGCCTCGTCTCCTCGCAGATCCGCGCCGCCATCGAACGCAACAACGCCGATCGCATCGCCGTCGAAACCGCGCGCCGCGCGGTGCTGCAGTCGGTCTCGCAGGCGTGGAACCAGCTCCTGGCGGCCCGCGCCAACCTGGTGTCGAACCAGGAGCAGGTCCGCGCCACCACCGTGGCGTTCGAAGGCGTCCGCGCCGAGAATCAGGTGGGCCTGCGCACGACGCTCGACGTTCTGAACGCCGAGCAGGAGCTTCGCACCGCCCAGCTCGCCTTGGTGACCGCACGTCGCGATGAATACGTCGCCTCCGCCAATGTGCTGCAGGCCATGGGCAAGCTGGACGCCAAGACCCTGGCGCCGGACGTGCCGACCTACGATCCGACCAAGAGCTTCGAAGACGTCAATCACGCTTTCGGCTGGGTGCCCTGGGAGCCCGTTCTACATTTCACGGATCGTCTGGCCGGCCCCGGCGCGCGGCCCGCGCCGGCGGACGTTCCGGTGGTGACGTCGACCCCGCAATAGTCGATGCTTGCCTGAGCCGGAGGGCATGGTTCGGGATTCGCCGCTTCGGCGAATCCAGCGCTTGCGGAAATTGTCGCAATTGCCGGATGATGCAGCGGCGCCATAGGCTTGGCGCAAACTCGATTCTCCCGAACGGCGAGCGCGCATGTCCGATCAGAACGCCCAGGAACCGACGATGGAGGAGATTCTCGCCTCCATCCGACGGATCATCTCCGAAGACGACGCGCCGGCCGACGCCGCCGCGCCGGAGGCCGAAGCCGCTTCCGAACCTGCCGCCGCGCCCGCGCCGGAACCTGAGCCCTTCACGCCGGCTCCCGCCGCCGCCGCGCCCGCCGCTGTCGAAGAGGAAGAAGAGGATGACGACATCCTCGATCTCACCGATCCGATCGAGGCGGCTCCCGCGACCGAGACGCACGGCGACCTCGACATCTACACGCCCGCCGCGCCCGAACCGGCCGTCCAGGCCGCGCCGGAGCCGCCGCCCGCTCCAGCTCCGGCCTCCGCGGCGCGCGCGTCCTCGGGCAGTCTGGTTGGCGAACCCGCGGCCCGCGCCAGCGCGTCGGCCTTCTCGAACCTCGCCGCCCACATCGCCATGCCGGCCCCCGGCCTGACCCTCGAAGAGGTCACCCGCGAACTGCTGAAGCCGCTGCTCGCCGCCTGGCTGGATGAGCATCTGCCCCGCATCGTCGAGGCGAAGGTGGAAGAAGAAGTCCAGCGCATCGCCCGCGGCCGCTAAGGCCGATCAGCGCAGTCTATCGAAAAGGCCGTCCGCCTTGGCGGGCGGCCTTTTCTGTTTCCAGTCCCACCGCGTGGCCTCAAAGCCCTAGCGAAACCGGCCGTCCAGGCTCTAGAACCCGCCCATGCTCGATAAGACGTTCGATCCCAAGTCCGCCGAACCGCGCCTCTACGCCGCGTGGGAGGCCTCCGGCGCGTTCCAGCCCACCAGCGATCCGGCGGCCGAGCCGTTCAGCATCGTCATTCCGCCGCCGAACGTCACCGGCAACCTGCACATCGGCCATGCGCTGAACAATACCCTGCAGGACGTGCTGATCCGCTTCCAGCGCATGCGCGGCAAGGCCACCCTCTGGCTGCCGGGCACCGACCACGCCGGCATCGCCACCCAGATGGTCGTCGAGCGCCAACTCGCGGCCGCCGGCAACATCGGCCGCCGCGACATGGGCCGCGAGGCCTTCGTCGCTAAGGTCTGGGAGTGGAAGGCCGAAAGCGGCGGCCAGATCGTCCAGCAGCTGCGCCGCCTGGGCGCCTCCTGCGACTGGAGTCGCGAACGCTTCACCCTCGACGAAGGCCTGTCGGCCGCCGTCCGTAAGGTGTTCGTCACCCTCTACAAGCAGGGGCTGCTCTATCGCGATAAGCGCCTGGTCAACTGGGACCCGCAGTTCCAGACCGCCATCTCCGACCTCGAGGTCGAGACCCGCGAGGAGCCGGGTAAGATGTGGTGGTTCGCCTATCCCTTGGAAGGCGAGCCCATCGACGGCGTCTCCGAGATCGTCATCGCCACCACCCGCCCCGAGACCATGCTGGGCGACGGCGCCGTCGCCGTTCACCCCGACGACGAGCGCTACAAGAAGTTCGTCGGCCGCATGGTGCGCCTGCCCATCGCCGACCGCCTGATCCCGATCATCGCCGACGAGTATCCCGACCCCGAAAAGGGCTCGGGCGCGGTGAAGATCACCGGCGCGCACGACTTCAACGACTTCCAGGTCGCCGTCCGCCACGGCCTCTCCCTGATTTCGATCATGGACGAGCAGGCCCGCATGGCCGGCCCGATCCCCGAGCGCTACCTCGGCAAACCGCGCGAGGAGGCCCGCAAGATGGTCCTCGAGGAGATCGAGACCCTCGGCCTGCTGCGCGACATCGAGGAAAAGCTGATCGCCCGTCCGTACGGCGACCGCTCTGGCGTGATCATCGAGCCCTTCCTGACCGACCAGTGGTATGTCGACGCCAAGACCCTGGCCCAGCCCGCCATAAAGGCGGTGGAGCAGGGCGACATGGTCTTCGAGCCCCGCAACTGGGAGAAGACCTACTTCGAGTGGATGCGCAACATCGAGCCCTGGTGCGTCAGCCGCCAGCTCTGGTGGGGCCACCGCATTCCCGCTTGGTACGACGACGAAGGCGGCGTCTACGTCGAGGAGACCGAAGAGGCCGCCCAGGCCGCCGCCGGCAACAAGTCGATCCGCCAGGACGAGGACGTCCTCGACACCTGGTTCTCTTCCGGCCTCTGGCCGTTCTCCACCATGGGCTGGCCGGAAGAGACCGAGGATCTCAAGCGCTTCTACCCGACCAACACCCTGGTCACCTCCTTCGACATCATCTTCTTCTGGGTCGCCCGCATGATGATGATGGGCCTGCACTTCACCGGAGAGGTCCCCTTCAAGCGCGTGTTCATCAACGCCCTGGTGCGCGACGCCAAGGGGCAGAAGATGAGCAAGTCCAAGGGCAACGTCGTTGATCCGCTCGGCCTGGTCGACAAGTATGGCGCGGACGCCCTGCGCTTCACCCTCACGGCCATGAGCGGCCAGGCGCGCGACATCAAGCTCGCCGAGCAGCGCATTGAAGGCTATCGCAATTTCGGCACCAAGCTCTGGAACGTGGCGAACTTCTGCCAGCGCAACGGCTGCGTCCGCGTCGCCGGCTACGACCCCGCCGCCGCGCGCGAGCAGGTCAATCGCTGGATCGTCGGCGAGACGGCCAAGACCGCGGACGTCGTCACCAAGGCCCTGGAAGCCGCCGCCTTCGACGAGGCCGCCAGCGGCCTGTACCGTTTCATCTGGAATACGGTCTGCGACTGGTACGTCGAGCTCGCCAAGCCGATCCTCAACGGCCCGGACGGCGCCGCCAAGGACGAGACCCGCGCCACCGTCGCCTGGGTGCTCGACCAGTGCCTCGTGCTCCTGCACCCGGTCATGCCGTTCATCACCGAGGAGCTGTGGGCGCAAACCGCCGAAGGTGGTCCTGACCGCGACGGCTTCCTGATGTCCACCGCGTGGCCCGAGCTGCCGCTGTCGCTGGTCGACGCGACCGCCGAGCGCGAAATCGGCATGGTCATCGACGCCATCACCGAGGGCCGCTCGGTCCGCCAGGGCCTCAACGTCCCGGCCTCCGCCAAGCCGGCCCTGTTGGTCATCGAGGGCGCCGACTGGCAGCTCTCGACCCTGGACGCCAACGCCGCCCTGGTCGCCCAGTTGCTGCGGGTCAGCGAAGTGCGCCGTGAGCCGGTTGTGCCGGAGGGGGCGATCCCCTTCGTCGTCAACGGTGCGACGCTCGCCCTGCCGGTCGCCGAGTTCATCGACCTCGCCGCCGAGAAGGCCCGCCTCGCCAAGGAGGTCGCCGGTCTCGACAAGGAGATCGCGCGCTTCAACGGCAAGCTCGGCAACCCCGAGTTCGTCGCCAAGGCGCCAGAGGCGGTGATTGAGGAAAACCGCGAGAAGCTGGCCGAGGCCGAGACCGCCAAGTCCAAGCTGGAGTCGGCCCTGGCTCGCCTGGCCGCCGTCGGCTAGCCGGATGGGCCGCCAGCGCGCCGACCTCCTGCTGGTGGCGCGCGGCCTGTTCGACAGCCGCGCCAAAGCCCAGGCCGCCATCGCGGCCGGGGGCGTCTTCGCCGACGGCAGGCCGGTCGCCAAGGCGTCCGAGACGCTCGACGAGGCGGCCGACATCCGCGCCGAGGCGGCCCATCCCTGGGTCGGCCGCGGCGCCCTCAAACTCGATCACGCCCTAAGCCTTTGGCCGATCCCCGTCGAGGGCCGGATCGGTCTCGATGTCGGCGCGTCCACCGGCGGATTCACCGAAGTCCTTCTGTCCAAGGGGATTTCGCACGTATACGCGGTGGACGTCGGGCACGACCAGTTGCATGCTAGGATCGGTTCTGACGCCCGCGTCACCAATCTGTCGGGCGTCGATGCGCGCCAGCTGACCTCAGAACTGATCTCCCAAGCTCCGCAGATCGTCGTCTCCGACGTCAGCTTCATCGCCCTCGCCAAGGCGCTGCCCGCCGCCCTCGCCCTGGCCGCCCCGGGCGCCGATCTCGTCGCCCTCATCAAGCCGCAGTTCGAACTCGGCCGCGAGCACATCGGCAAGGGCGGCCTGGTGAAGGATCCCGCCGCGCGCCGCCGGGCCGTTGACGGCGTCCTCGCCTTCCTCGCCGCCTCCGGCTGGTCGGTGCAGGCCGAGACCGAGAGCCCAATTCTGGGCGGAGAGGGGGCCATCGAACACCTCGTGTGGGCGCGGAAGTCCGGCTGACACCCACGAAAAGCCGCCGACGCTTGCGCATCGGCGGCTCCTTCATGTCAGCAGTGCTGAACGGCTAGTCGACGACTTGGAAGCGGCCGTTGGCGTCCGGGCAGACGCGCACGAAGCGCTTCTGGGTGCGGCCGTCCGGCAGGTAGATCGGGCTCTCGGCCAAGGTGCAGCCGTTCACGTCGGGGCGGGCGTCGGCGACGGGGGCGTAGGTGTAGCCATCGTCACGACGGTCGCGAGGATAGCGGCTGTCGTAGCTCTGGTAGCCGCCCTGAGCGTAGGGCTGCTCGTAGCCGCCTTGATAGCCGTAGGCCGGCGGCGGAACCGAAGCGCCCGGGGCGCAGGCCGCGCCGTCGCGGCCGACTTTCGAGCCGAGAGCGGCGCCGGCGAGGGCGCCGAGCACGGCGCCTTCGGTGCGGGCGTTGCGGGCCGCGACATTGCCGCCGGCCAGGGCGCCGATGGCTGCGCCGGCAAGGCCGCCGGTGGTGCCGCGCGTGGTGCGGTCACGCTGGCAGGGGTCATAGTAGCTGCCTTGGGCGTAGGCGCCGCCCGAGGCGCCGTAGGCCGGAGCCTGGTAGTAGGCGCTCGGCGGCGGGGGAGGCGGCGGCGGGGGCTCCGGCGCGTAGTAGCTCGGGGCGGGAGCGCCGGAGTAGGCCGGGGTGCTGGAATAGCCGGGGGCGCAGGCCGCCGAGGCGTTGCCGATCCGGTTGCCGGCCACGGCGCCGAGCAGGCCGCCGAGCACGGCGCCTTCGGTCTTGGCGCCGCCGGCCGCCACGCTGCCGCCGATCGCCGCGCCCAGGGCCGCGCCGGCGAGGCCGCCGGTGGTGCCGCGGGTCGTGGTGTCGCGGGCGCACGGGTCGTAGGCGTAGCCGCGCTGGTCATAGGCTCCGCCGTAGGCCTGCGCCTGCACGGCGCCGGCGGCGGTCAGCGTCGCCATGGTGGCGGCCACGCCGAGCAGCCCCTTGGCCAGGTTCGAACGGATGGTCATGAGATGCCTCCCCTTGGAGTATGGAAGTCTAAGCTAGAAAAACTCTGAGGCCTAATCGGGGCCGGCGCCTGTCCAGGGATAGTCGCTCCTCTAAACGGCGCCGGAGACCGCTGGCAACGTTGCACCCCAACCCTAGGCAGCCAATCCTGAACGCCTGTTGAGCGGGGTGTTCATCTTCGTTCATTTTCAATGGCGCGAGCCGTGCTACTGCCCCCGCTTCGCCGCCGGTAATGGCTGAGCCGAAAGGAAAGTTCCGCCATGGCGCAGCGCCCGCACCGCCCCCAAGCCCGTCCGCCGCAGCCCTCCGAGCCCAAGCTCGGCCCGCCGCGCGAGGTCGAAATTCGAGGCGTCGGCGCCCAAGGCGACGGCGTCGTCGCCAACGATGACGGCGGCCCGCTGTTCGTGCCCCTGACCTTGGGCGGCGAGCGCGTGCGAGCCGCCTTCGACGGTCCGCGCGGCGAACTCATCGAGGTGCTGGCCCCCAGCGCGGAACGCGTCGCCCCGCCATGCCCGCACTTCGGCGACTGCGGCGGCTGCGCCGTGCAACACTGGGATCACGCGCCCTACCTCGCCTGGAAGGCCGATCAGGTTCGCTCGGCCTTGTCCCGCGAACGGATCGAGACCGAAATCCTCGCGCCCTTCGCCTCGCCGCCGGCTTCACGCCGCCGCCTCGCGTTGCATGCCCGCAAGGGAGGGCGCGACGCTGCTGTGATCGGCTTCAAGGCCCGCAAGTCGTGGCGTCTGGCCGAGATCGACGTCTGCCCGATCTCCGACCCGCGCCTCGTCGCCGCCTTCCCCGCCCTCCGCCGCCTGGCCGCGCCCTTGTTCGAAAACGCCAAGTCGGCTCCGACCCTGCATGTCACCTGGACAGCCACCGGCCTCGATGTCGACATCACCGGCGTCGAGCGCCGTAGCGGCGGTCTGTCGGCCGACGCCCGCCTGCAGATGGCCGAGGTCGCCCAGGCCGCCGACATGGCGCGCGTCACCCTCGGGGGCGAGGCGGTCTATATGCAGCGTCAGGCCATCGTGAAGATTGGCCAGGCGGTCGTGTCGCTGCCCCCGGGGGCGTTCCTGCAGGCTGTGCCCGAAGCGGAAGCCGTGATGACGGCCTTCGCCGTCGAGGCCGCCGCCGGCGCCCGCCGCATCGCCGATCTGTTCTGCGGCGTCGGCGCCTTCACCTTCCGCCTGGCCGAGATCGCCCCGGTTCACGCCGCCGACAGCGCCGCCCCCGCCATCGCCGCCCTGACCAGCGCCGCCGGCGCCGCCCCGGGGCTCAAGACCATCACCGCCGAGGCGCGCGATCTGGCCCGCCGTCCGGTGCTCGCCTCCGAACTGAACAAGACCGATGTCGTCGTCTTCGACCCGCCGCGCGCCGGCGCCGTCGAACAGACCGAGCAGATCGCCGCTTCCAGGGTCGGTCGCGTCGTGGGCGTGTCCTGCAATCCCGCCACCTTCGCCCGCGACGCCCGCGTGCTCATCGACGCCGGTTTCCGCCTCGACCGCGTGCTGCCCATCGACCAGTTCCTGTGGTCGCCTCACGTCGAGCTGGTCGGCGTCTTCTCGCGCTGACCGGACGTGGCTCCGGTTACCTTCACAGTGACGTGAGGTGTTCTCCCTGGCATAGCCGCGCCGTCCTCGCATAGAACTGCCCGATTTTTAAGCGTTGCTGTCTGTTTTGGGGGCATTTTGTGAGTATCGACGAGAAGCTGGAGGCCGTCCTGGCCGAGGTCCTGCGCCGCAACGCCGGCGAGGACGAGTTCCACCAAGCCGCGCGCGAAGTTCTTGAAAGCCTGGGCCGGGTGGTGGCCAAACACCCGGACTACGCGGAGAATGCGCTGATCGAGCGGATTTGTGAGCCTGAACGGCAGATCATTTTCCGCGTGCCGTGGGTCAACGATCACAACCAGGTCCAGATCAACCGCGGCTTTCGCGTGCAGTTCAATTCGGCGCTCGGTCCCTACAAGGGCGGTATCCGTTTCCACCCCTCGGTGAACCTGGGGATCATCAAGTTCCTCGGTTTCGAACAGACCTTCAAGAATGCGCTGACCGGCATGCCGATCGGTGGCGGCAAGGGCGGCTCCGACTTCAATCCCCGCGGGCGTTCCGATGGCGAGATCATGCGCTTCTGCCAGTCGTTCATGACCGAGCTGCATCGTCACATCGGCGAATACACCGATGTGCCAGCCGGCGACATCGGCGTCGGCGGACGCGAGATCGGCTATATGTTCGGTCAGTTCAAGCGTCTCTCCAACCGCTACGAGGCGGGGGTGTTGACGGGCAAGGGGCTGGTCTATGGTGGTTCTCAGGCCCGCCGCGAGGCGACCGGCTATGGGGCGGTGTACTTCGTCGAGAGCATGCTCGAGCGCCGAAACGAAAGCCTCGACGGCCGGCGCGTCGTGGTCTCGGGCTCGGGCAACGTCGCCATCTATACGATCGAGAAGATGCAGCAACTCGGCGGGCGAGTGGTCGCCTGTTCGGATTCGAACGGCTATGTCGTGGACGAGGACGGCATCGACCTCGAGTTGGTGAAAGACATCAAGGAAGTCCGTCGCGGGCGGATTTCCGACTACGTGGAGCGTAAGGGCGGCGTTGCCCGCTACATCGAGGGTGGTTCGATTTGGAACGTGCCCTGCGAGGTTGCGATGCCGTCGGCGACCCAGAACGAGCTGACCGGCAGGGACGCCAAGACGCTGGTGGCCAATGGTGTGGTCGCGGTCGGGGAGGGCGCCAACATGCCGAGCACCCCGGAGGCTGTGAAAATCTTCCAGGCGGCGGGCGTCCTGTTCGCGCCCGGTAAGGCCGCAAACGCCGGCGGCGTCGCGACTTCGGCGCTGGAGATGCAGCAGAACGCTTCGCGCGACAGCTGGACGTTCGAGCAGACCGAGACGCGGCTGGCCGCCATCATGCGCGGCATTCATGACCGCTGCGCCGAAACCGCCGACGAATATGGCGCGCCCGGCGATTACGTTCTGGGCGCCAACATCGCCGGTTTCGTGCGTGTCGCCGAGGCTATGCGGGCGTTCGGCGTGATCTGACGGCGTCCACGCCTGCGGGCGATCCGCTCGTCTCCCTTCGTGGGAGGCGAGCGGGCCTCAGAACAGCCCCATCTGGTCGCCCGCCTTGGGCGGCACGCGGAATTTGGTCAGGTCGTAGGGTGGGGAACGGCGGTCGAGCCCGAACCGCTTGCGAGCCTTCTTGAAGCGTTCGGCGATCAGGTCGGCCACCGGGCCTTCGCCGCGCATGCGCTTGCCGAACTCGCTCTGATAGGCCGCTCCGCCGCGTGTCTGCCGCACGAGGCTCATCACCCTTCGGGCGCGATCCGGGTGATCGGTCTCCAGCCACTCGGCGAACAGGTCCTTGATCTCCAGCGGCAGGCGCAGCAGCACATAGTGCGCCGACATCGCACCGGCCTCGGCCGCCCGCTGCAATACCCCCTCCATCTCGTGATCGTTCAGGCCGGGGATGATCGGCGCGAACATCACATTGGTCGGAATCCCCGCCGCCGCCAGGCGCCGCACGGCGTCCAGCCGCCGCTCGGGCGTCGCCGCGCGCGGCTCCATGCTGCGCGCCAGCCTTCGGTCCAGGCTGGTGATCGAGACCGAGGCGTGCACCAGCCCCTCGGCCGCCATCGGACCCATCAGGTCGATGTCCCGCGTGATCAGCGCCGACTTGGTGATGATCGAAAACGGGTGCCGAAACCGGCTCAGCGTCTCGATCACCGCCCGCGTCACCCGCAACGTCCGTTCCACCGGCTGGTAGGGATCGGTGTCGCCGCCGATATGGATGGTCGAGGGCTTGTAGCGCGGGTTGGAAAGCTCCTTCTCCAGCAGCGTCCCGGCCTCCGGCTTGAAGTAGAGGCGGCTTTCGAAATCGAGCCCGGGCGAGAGGCCCAGATATGCGTGGGCTGGCCGCGCGTAGCAGTAAATGCAGCCGTGCTCGCACCCCCGGTATGGATTGATCGACTTGTCGAAGCCGATGTCCGGGCTGTCGTTGCGCGCGATCACCGTCTTCGACTTCATCGCACTGACCGTGGTGGTCAGCTTGGGCGGATCGACATCCTCAGGCGTCCAGCCGTCGTCGAAGCTTTCGCGCTGCCGGGCTTCGTAACGACTGGAGATATTGGACCGCGCGCCGCGGCCATTGGGTGGGAGGGCCATGGGGATTTCGTAACGCCCCCATTGGAACATAACAAGAACATTTGGCCTTTCGGTCGAGCCTGGGTTAGAAGCCGCGCCCCTCTCATTCCGCCCCGGCTCCCATGCAGACGATCGGCATCGATTTCGGCACCACCAACACCGTCGTCGCGCGCGGCGACGGGAAGGGCGGAGCGGGTCTGGTCGACTTCCCGGTCGGTGACGATCGCATCTTCGCTTTCCGTTCGGCCCTGTCGTTCTACGAGAACGCCGCGACGGCGTCGGGGCGGACCATCGAGGCCGGCCCCTTCGCCATCGACGCTTACATCGAGGATCCGGCGGGCACGCGGTTCATCCAGTCGTTCAAATCCTACGCCGCCAGCGCCCTGTTCACCGAAACCCGGGTCTTGAACCGCCGCTTCACGTTCGAGGATCTGCTCTCGGCCTTTCTGCTGAAACTGCGCGACCATGCCGAGGGCGCGCTGGACGACCTGCCGCCCCGCGTCGTCGTCGGCCGTCCGGTCACCTTCGTGGGCAGTTCGCCCGACGAACGCCTGGCCCTGACCCGATATCAGGACGCGTTCGCCCGCCTCGGCTTCACGGAAGTTCTCTACGCCTACGAGCCCGTCGCCGCGGCCTTCTTCTTCGCCCGCCAGCTCAAGGCCGACGCCACCGTCCTGGTCGCCGACTTCGGCGGCGGCACCTCCGACTTTTCCATCGTCCGCTTCGAGCGCCGCGGCGGCCTCCTGAAGTCCACGGCGCTGGGGAACGCCGGCGTCGGCCTGGCGGGGGACGCCTTCGACTACCGCATCATTGACCATCTGGTCTCGCCAGCCCTCGGCAAGGGCTCGGAGTACCGGTCGTTCGAGAAGATTCTACCGATCCCCAACCGCTACTACAGCGCCTTCGCCCGCTGGGAGCAGCTGGCCCTACTGCGCACCGCCAAGACCATGCGTGAGATCGAGAGCCTCGTGCGCTCCGCTCTGGAGCCGGAAAAGATCGCCCGCCTCGTCGAGCTGCTCGACGAGAATTACGGCTATCGCCTCTACCAGTCCGTCTCGCGGCTGAAGGAAGCCCTGTCCGGCGCCGAGACGGCGATGTTCGCATTCCGCGAAGGCGGCATCGTCATCGAACGCGAAGTGGAACGCGCCACCTTCGAGGGCTGGATCGCCCCCGAGCTCGCCGCCATGGCCGGCGCTGTCGACCAGGCCCTGGCCGCCGCCCGCTTGGGTCCGGGCGAGATCGACAAGGTCTTCCTCACCGGCGGCACGTCCTTCGTCCCCGCCGTCCGCCGCCTGTTCGTCGAGCGCTTCGGCGAAGGTAAGGTCGAGTCCGGCGGCGAACTGGTGTCCATCGCCACCGGCCTCGCCATGATGGCCGAAGAGCCGGACCTCGACGCATGGACGCAGCGGGCGCCCGGCTGAAGAAAATTCGCGGCCTCGTGTCACACGGCGCGCAGGCTCCTCGTCTTGGCTGCATCAACCCGCAAAGGAGATGCACGATGAGCCGCCTGAACCCCTGGATCGCCGCCCCCGCCGAGATGCAGCGCCTGGTCGACTACGCGATGGCCGGGAACGACGGCCTCGACCTCACGCTCAAGCACCTGATCACCACCCGCGCTTCTCAGATCAACGGCTGCGCCATGTGTCTGCACATGCATACCCAGGAGGCCCGCGCGCATGGTGAGCGCGAGGAGCGGCTGTATCTCCTGGACGCTTGGCGCGAAGCGGAAATCTACACGCCTCGAGAGCGCGCCGCCCTGGCCTGGACCGACGCCTTGACCAAGCTTCTTGAAACCGGCGTGCCGGATGAGGCCTATGCCGCCGTCACCGCCGAGTTCAGCGACGCCGAGGTCGTTCAGTTGACCATGCTGATCAACGTCATCAACGGGTTCAATCGGATCGGCGTCGGCTTTCGGCGTCCGCCGATGAAGGCCGCTCCAGCCAAGGCGGCTTGATCCGATGCCCGCGCAGGACGCCGCTCTCAGCTTCGATCCCCTGCGGCCGAAGCTCACCCGCATCGCCTACCGCATGCTCGGCTCGCTCGCCGACGCCGAGGACGTGGTGCAGGAGGCGTTCCTGCGCTGGCACGCCGCCGACCGGGCGGCGGTGGAGGAACCGGCGGCCTATCTCGCCCGCACCGTCACCCGGCTCTGCCTTGATGTGCTGAAGTCGGCCCGCCGCAAGCGCGAGGTTTATGTCGGCCCTTGGCTTCCCGAACCGGTCGTCGAGGCCGAACAGGAGGCCGAGATGATGGCTGACGATATCACCCTGCCGCTGATGCTGGCCCTCGACCGCCTGTCGCCGCTCGAACGCGCCGCCTTCCTGCTGCACGACGTGTTCGGCGTCTCGTTCGAGGAAATCGCCGAGACCTTGGATCGCGAGCCTGCCGCTTGCCGTCAGCTCGCCAGCCGCGCCCGCACCCACGTGCGCGCCGCCCGACCGCGTTTCCCTACCCCGCCGGAGCGCGGCATGCAGATCGCCGAGGCCTTCTTCGCCGCCTCCCGCACGGGCGACATGTCCAGCCTCCAGGCGCTGCTGGCCGAGGATGTGGCCATGTACACCGACGGCGGCGGCCTGCGCTCGGCCTTCTATCGCACGTTGGTGGGCGTCGACGACGTCATGACGGTCCACGCCGCCCTCTACGACCGGGTGTTCCTGCGCCTGGGCGGGTCTGAACTGGTGCGCTACGGCCTGATCAATGGCCTGCCGGGCTTCGTCACCCGCGAGCCCGACGGTCTGCTGCAGACCACCGCCTTCCTCGTCGAGGATGGCGGCATCGCCGCCATCTATGTGATGCGAAACCCGGAGAAGCTGTCGCGGCTCGAGGCGGGCGCTTGACCCCGGACCATGGCGAGGCTTGAAGCGCGGCATGCTCACCGTGCTGCTCGCCGCCGACGATCCCAAGGCCCTGGCGGAAACGCTCGAAGCCCTGGTGCCTTCCGCCGTCGACGGTCTGGTCCGCCAGGTCGTGGTCTCGGTGACGGATGAGCCGATCCTGACGCTCCTCGCCGAGGACGCCGGGGCCGAGCTCGTCTCCGGTCAAGGCTCCCTGGGCCGTCGCCTGGCCGCCGCGGCCGCTCCGGCCCGCGCCCCATGGCTGCTCGTCCCGGCGGCGCTGCCCGTCGACTGGCGTCCGCGCGTCGAGGCGCACTTCAACAAGGGCGGCCCGGCCCGTTTCGCAGGCCGTTTGTTGGAAGGGCTGTCAGGGCGGCCGCGCGGCCTGCTTCTGCCCCGAACGGCCTATGACGCCGCCGGCGGCTTTCGCGACGTTCCGGCGGCCGAGGTCGATCTCGTCAAGCGACTCGGCCGGATCGCCCGCCTCTAGCTGCCCGCCAGGCTGTAGGTCAGGCTGCTGGCCAGGATGCCGTCATCCAGGCGGAAATCGGCCAGCTTCTCGCCGGTCGCCAGGGCGTCCAGCGTCCTCGTCTCACCCCCGAACATTCGGCGATACTGCCAGTAGGCCGCCGCCACTCGCTCGACATAGTTGCGGGTTTCCTGCGCCGGCAGGCTTTCGATCAGCAGCAGGCTGTCGCAGTCCTCGCCGAGCTGGGCGACCGTCTTCAGCAGCACGCTCGGTCCGCCGTTGTAGGCCGCCACCGTCCGCAGCATGTCGTAGCCGCCGCCGGCGCCCGCCGCGAGACCACGCTCCATCAGCCAGGTGAAGTAGTCCTGCCCAACCCGCAGGTTGAACGCCGGGTCGAACAGCGGTGTCACGTCCGCCTTCAACTTGTCGTCGCCAGCCGCCCGGGCGGCCGCTTCCGGCATCAGCTGCATCAGGCCGACGGCGCCGGCGCCGGATTGGGCCAGCGGGTTGAACGCGCTCTCCTGGCGGACCAGGGCGTAGACCATGGCCTTGTTGATGGTGAAGCCGCCCATCGGGGTCAACTCCGGCGTGGGCAGGGACACCGGCGACGTCTGCATGGCGGGAAGCAGGCGCGGCGTCGCCGAGGCGGGGGCGAAGGTCGCGGGCTTCGCCCCCGGCGGGTCGAAGGCCTCGGCCAGCGCTTGCCAGCGCTCCCGCGCGCTGTCGGTCTTGGCTAGGGCCATGCCGATCTTGGCCTCGGCCCGGGCTTCGTCCTTGTGGCCGAGCTGGAACAGGGCTTCGGCGCGGTGGGCGCGCGCATCGGTCGGCAGGGCGACCATCGAGGTCGGAACAGCGGCGGGCGTCCGCATCGACGCCCGGGTGATCAGGTCGGCGATCGGATCCGATCCGAGGTTCAGCGCCGGCTGCAGAAGGGGGGCGGCCACGCTCGCGGCCTGCAGCGCCAACTGCCGCTCGGCGATCATGCCGTAGAAGGTGTGTGGCGCCTGGGCGGCGACGCGCAGGTAGTCGGTCGCGTCGGGCAGGCCCGCGACGCCGCCCGACCGCGCGGCCCAGTAGGCGGCGGCCGACCGCAGCCACGGATCCTCGCTGTTGTTGTCGGCGACGGCGCGGAAATAGCCGAAGGCGTCGGCCGGGCGCGACAGGCGGAAGGCGGCCAGCCCGGCGATCCAGCGTTCCCCGGCGGCGGAGGCCAGGGTCAGGGCGCGGCGGACGTCGCCGGAATAGTATGCGTCTCGGGCGGCCTGGGCGGTGTTGACCTTGCGAGCCTTGCCGCCCTTTTTGGTCGAGACCTTCGGGCTCGCCTCGGCCTTGTCGGCGGCGGCGAGGGCGGCGACGAACAGCGGCGTCTTCGGGGCCGCGACGCCGCTCGGCTTGCGGCGCACCGCCAGGGCGTGGATGCGGTCGGCTCCCGCTTCGTCGCCGTGCTCCTTGAGCCAATTCGTCAGCTCGGCGTAGGTCGCGCTGTGGCGCGGGTGCATGAGCCGCGCATAGTCCAGGCTGCCGGCCAGCGTTGGATCGCTCACCTTGGCGAGGCGGTCGTCCATCGTCGCGAACTCGCCCTTGTCGGCCGCCTCGTACGCCTGGCTGTAGAGCTTGATGTCGGCCGCGCTCAGCGGCGCCGGGAGATCGGCGGCGAGCGCGGGCCGGCCAAGCGCCAAAACGGCGACGGCGGCGGTGAGGGCGGCGGCAAGCTTCAAAATGTTCGCCTGCGCGGCGAACCCGCGCAGTCCCATCCCGACGAAGAGGCGAGTCCTAGTGGGGCCGGGAGGGGCGATCAAGCCTCTCGGTCAGGGTCAGCAGGTCCGCCCACGCCTTCTTCTTGGCGGCAGGTTGTCGCAGGAGGAAGGCCGGATGCAGCGTCGGCAAGGCGGGCAGGGCGTGGCCATCGCCGTTTTCCGCCTTCCAGTCGAACCAGCGCCCGCGCAGCGACAGGATTCCCTCGTCGACCTTGAGCATCGCCTTGGCCGAGGCGCCGCCGGCGAACATCAACATCTGCGGCTTCACCAGTTCGATGGCCCGCTCCACGAACGGCGCGCAGACCGCCTGCTCCGCCGCCGTCGGGGTGCGGTTCCCCGGCGGCCGCCAGAACACGGTGTTGGTGATGAAGACGCGATCTTCCAGCCCGGCCGCTTTCAGCATCCGATCAAGCAGTTGGCCGGCGCGGCCGACGAACGGCTTGCCCTGGCGATCCTCGTCGGCGCCCGGGCCTTCGCCGATGATCATCAGCTCGGCGTTCGGATTGCCCCGCGCGAACACCGCCTGGGTCGCGCCCTCACGCTTCAGCCCGCAGCCATCGAAGGCCGCGATGGCGTTGGCCAGGGCTTCCAGGTCGCCGGCCGCCTCCGCCAGGGCGCGGGCCTCGGCCAGGCCGGCGGCGATGTCGGGCGCCGGCGCGGCGACGCGTCCGCGACCGACGGGGGAAGGCGGCGGCGCCGGCGCCGGCCGCGCCGTCAGTCGCGCCTTGCCCTCGGCCACCCGGTCGATGGGCGCATCCGCATAGGCCGCGTCGACCCCCGCCTCGGCCCAGAAGGCGAGCAGGCTTTCGACGGCCTTCAGGTCGGCCTGGGGATCGGCGGCGGTCATCGTCGCCAGTATGCCGTGGCGCCCGCGTCGCCGCCACCTCCGCGACGACTCTCGTCATCGGCCGCGTGGCGGCGTAACCATGGCGCCAGTAGGGACTCGAAAGGCGGGCAGATGAGTGACGGCGTTGAACGCGAGGCCATGGAATACGACGTGGTCATCGTCGGCGCCGGTCCAGCCGGGCTTTCGGCCGCCATCCGTCTGAAGCAGCTCAACGCCGACCTGACCGTCGCGGTGGTCGAGAAGGGCTCCGAGGTCGGCGCCCATATTCTCTCCGGCGCGGTGATCGACCCCAAGGGCCTAAGCGAACTGTTCCCCGACTGGAAGGAGCGGGGCGCGCCCCTGACCACACCGGTCACCAAGGATCGTTTCCTCGCCCTCGGCCCGCAGGGCGAACTCAACATTTCCTGGCTGCCGATGCCGCCGTTGATGAGCAATCACGGCTGCTACATCGGCTCCCTCGCCAACCTCTGCCGCTGGCTGGCCGAGCAGGCCGAGGCCCTCGGCGTCGAGGTCTACCCCGGCATGGCCGCCTCCGAGGCGGTCTACGATGAGGCGGGCGGGTTCAAGGGCGTCGTCGCCGGCGTGTTCGGCATCGCCAAGGACGGTCATCACAAGGGCGATTACCAGCCGGGGCTCGAACTGCACGGCAAGTATGTGCTGATCGCCGAGGGCGTGCGCGGCTCCTTGGCCAAGCAGATCATCGCCCGGTACGAACTCGACAAGGCCTGCGAGCCGCAGAAGTTCGGCATCGGCATCAAGGAGATCTGGCGCGTTCCGGGCGCCAACTTCCGACGCGGCCTCGTCCAGCACTCGTTCGGCTGGCCGCTGGACAACAAGACCGGCGGCGGCAGCTTCCTCTACCACTTCGACGACAACCAGGTGGCCATCGGCTACGTCGTCCACCTCAACTACGCCAACCCCTGGCTCTCGCCCTTCGACGAGTTCCAGCGCTTCAAGCACCACCCCTCGATCGCGCCCCACCTCGAAGGCGGCGAGCGCATCGCCTACGGGGCCCGCGCCATCACCGAGGGCGGCTACCAGTCGGTCCCCGAGCTGACCTTTCCGGGCGGCGCCCTGATCGGCTGCTCGGCCGGGTTCGTGAACGTGCCGCGCATCAAGGGCAGCCACAATGCGATGAAGAGCGGCATGCTCGCCGCCGAGGCGGTGGTGGCCGCCATCGCCGAGGGCCGCTCGGGCGACCGGCTCGTCGCCTACCAGAAGGGTGTCGAGACCTCGTGGATCGCCAGCGACCTCAAGCGCGTCCGCAACGTCAAACCGCTGTGGTCGAAGTTCGGCACCGTCCTCGGCGTCCTGCTCGGCGGCGTCGACATGTGGTGCACCACTCTGCTCGGGGGCTTTTCGTTCCTCGGCAGCCTGAAGCACGGCAAGACCGACGCCGCCTCCACGGGCCTCGCTAAGGACTTCAAGCCGATCGTCTACCCGCGCCCGGACGGCAAGCTGTCGTTCGACAAGCTCTCCAGCGTCTTCCTGTCGGCCACCAACCACGAGGAAGACCAGCCGGCGCACCTGAAGCTGAAGGACCCGTCGGTCCCGATCGACGTCAACCTGCCGAAATATGGCGAGCCCGCGCGGCTCTACTGCCCGGCCGGGGTGTACGAGGTGCTCTACGACGCGGCGGGCGCCAATCCGCGGTTCCAGATCAACGCCCAGAACTGCGTCCACTGTAAAACGTGCGATATCAAGGACCCGTCGCAGAACATCGTGTGGACGACGCCCGAGGGCGGCGGCGGGCCGAACTACCCGAACATGTGAGGCCGATCCGTCGCGCTTATAACCATAAGCTATGGCGCCCCGCCGGTTTCTCGTTAAAGCTGCCGGCAGGGAAGAACCTCAGGGAGCGCCTCGAATGCGCATCGCCATCGCCCTGGCCGCCGGCCTCTTGGCCACCGCCAGCCTCTCCACTCTTTCGTACGCCCAGTCGCCGTCCGCGGCGGTCACGGCCGCCGTCGCCGACGCCGGCCGCACCGACGCCGAAAAGGCCCGTGACGAAGGCCGCAAGCCGGCCCAGGTCGTCGCCGTCGCCGGTGTGAAGGCCGGCGACAAGGTGGGCGAACTCGCCCCCGGCGGCGGCTACTACTCCAAGATTCTGGCCAAGGTGGTCGGCCCCACCGGCAAGGTCTACGCTTTCAACTCGCGTCCCGCTTCGCCGGCCTACCAGGCGTTGCTGACCGCCAATCCGAACGTCGTCCTGAGCCAGGTGCCGAACTATGTCGAGCTCAAGGCGCCGGAGCCGCTCGACGTGGTGTGGACCACCGAAAACTACCACGATTTCAAGAACAACGGCGGCGACACCGCGGCCGTGAACAAGGCCGTCTTCGCGGCCCTCAAGCCGGGCGGCGTCTACTTCATTACCGACCACAACGCTCCGGGCACGGGCGTCTCGGCCACCAGCACCCTGCACCGTATCGACGTCGAGGCGGTGAAGGCCGAGGTCCTGGCCGCCGGCTTCACCCTCGAGACCCAGAGCAATGTCCTGGCCAACCCCGAGGACAAGCACACCAGCTCGCCGGGCCAGGAGCCGGGCGATTTCTCCGACCGCTTCGTCCTGAAGTTCCGCAAGCCGCGCTAAGGCTTGTTCCCCTGCCGACCGCCCGCTTCGGCCATCGCCGGGGCGGGCGGTTCTGCGTCCATGCTGGGGCGCTCTTGCCGCACGCAGCGAAAGCGCCCAGTTTGCTGGCCATGCGCGCTCTGAAAGCCCTGTTGCTCGCCGCTCCCGTGCTCATGCTGGGAGCCTGCGCCACCGCCACCCCGCCCGCCGAGACCGCGGCGCTCGTTCTGCGTCCCACCCAAGGCGTCGAGGGGCCTCGCGCCGGGGGCAGCCCGTTCGGCCTGTTCCTCGCCGGGCAGGCGGCGCTCAACGATGGCCGCGCCGACACGGCCTCCGCCTATTTCGGCCGCGCCGACATGGTGGGGTCCGACGCTTCCGAAATCCGCCAGCAGGCCTTCACCACCGCCGTCCTGGCCGGGGAGATCACCCGCGCCTCGGCCCTCGCGCCGACGGACCCCGACGCGCCGCCGATCGTCGAGCGGCTTGGTCGCCTCGTGCGCGCGGTCGAAGCCTTGGCCACCGACCATCCCAAGGACGGCCGCGCCCTGCTGGCCGAGCCGCTCGGCCCGCCGGTGCGCCGCGCCGCCGCCTTGCTGACCCCGTTCCTGGCCGCCGCCGCCGGTGACTCCGAAGGCGCGGTCGCCGTCAGCGACGTGCGCAACGACCGCATTCTCGAGGTCTTCGGCAAGCTGGGTCAGGCCCAGATGTACGAGCGCGCGCGCCGCTACGACGAGGCTGAGACGAATTACAAGGCGGTGATCAGCGCCGGCTTCGGCACGCCGCTGTTCCCACTCGACTACGGCGGATTCCTCGAACGTCGCCGCCGCTGGAACGACGCCCTCGCGGTCTACGACGCGGCGCTGGCCCAGGCCCCCAACGACACTGAGGTGCGCCTCGCCCGCGACCGCGCCGCCGCCCGCAAGGCGGCCCCTCCCGCGCCGACGCTGAAGCAGGGCGCCGCCCGCGCCCTTATCGCCGCCGCGGCGGGCGCCATGGCCGATCGCCAGGGACAACTCGCCCAGGCCTATCTGCAGTTGGCCCTCCGTCTCGAGCCCACCCGCGAGGAAGCCTCGATCCTGCTCGGCGACGTGCTGGCCGGCGCCGACGATCCGGAAGCCGCGCGCGTGGCCTACGCCCGCATCCCGGCCAAATCGCCGTCCTACATCTCGGCCCGCACCAAGCTTGCCTGGACCTATCAGTCGGCCGACGACAGCGAGACCGCCATCCGCCTCGCCGAGGAAACCCTGAAGACCGCGCCTCGCGACCGCCTGGCCGTCTCCACCCTGGCCGACCTCCTGCGCGCCAACGAGCGTTACGCGGAATCCGCCGCCGTGCTGAATCCGATCATCCCGGAAAAGCCCGCTGCCGGTGACTGGCGCCTGCTCTACATGCGCGGCATCGCGCTGGAGCGCTCCGGACGGACGGCGGATGGCGAGAAGGACCTGGTCGCGGCCCTGGCGCTGCGGCCCAACGAGCCGGAACTGCTCAACTACCTCGGCTACATGTGGATCGATCGCGGCGACCACCTCGATGAGGCGCAGAAGATGATCGAAAAGGCCCTGGCGACCAATCCACGCTCGGGCGCGATGATCGACAGCCTGGCCTGGGCCTACTACCGCCGCGGCGACTACGCGACGGCCGTCACCAAGCTGGAGCAGGCGGTCGAGCTCGAACCCGCCGACCCGGACGTCAACGATCACCTGGGCGACGCCTACTGGCGCGTCGGCCGCCGCACGGAGGCCGAGTTCCAGTGGCGCCGGGTGTTGAGCCTGGAGCCCACCGCCAAGCAGAAGGTCGATGTCGAGGCCAAGTTGGCGAATGGCCTCGGCCCCAGCGGTCCGGCCCAACGGCCCACCGTCGCCGGCCGCTGAGCCGATCGTGTCCGCCGTCGGGCTCGAAACCTTCGCTCCGGCGAAGCTGAACCTCTATCTGCACGTCGGGCCGCCGGGGGCGGACGGCTTCCATCCCCTCTCCAGCCTGATGGTCTTCGCCGACGTCGGCGACCGCCTGCGCCTGGAGCCGGCCGACGCCGTCTTCTTCGCCGCCGAAGGTCCGTTCAGCCGTTTCACGCCGATGGACGAGGGCAATCTCGTCGTTCGCGCCGCCCGCGTCGTCTGGCCGGAAGGCCGCACCGGCCGCCTGGTGCTCGACAAGCAACTGCCCATCGCCGCCGGTCTTGGCGGCGGCTCGGCCGACGCGGGGGCGACCCTTCGCCTGCTGCGCCAGGCCTTCGATCTGCCGCTCGACGACGCGGCGCTCGAAGCCCAGGCGGCTGCCCTGGGGGCGGACGGCGCCGCGTGCCTGTGGGCGCGGCCGGTGATCGCCGAGGGCAGGGGCGAGCGCCTCTCGCCGGCCCCCAGCCTCCCCACGCTCGACGCCGTGCTGGTCAATCCCGGCGTCCCGTCGCCGACCGGCGCCGTCTATCGCGCCTACGACGCCGCCCCGCGCGACGATCGTCGCGCCGAAGCCCCCGCAGCCTTCGCGAGCGTCGCCGAGGTGGCCGCATGGCTGGCCGGCGCCCGCAACGATCTGGAAGCCCCGGCCGTCGCCCTCACGCCGGCGATCGGCGAGACGCTCGCCATCCTCGCCGCCGAGCCCGAGGCCTTGTTCGTCCGTATGTCCGGCTCGGGCGCAACCTGCTTCGCCCTCTGCGGGGACCGCGCGGCCGCTGAGCGTTTGGCCGCCCGTCTGGCCCAAACCCACCCCGCCTGGTGGGTGCGCGCTGCGCGCCTCGGCTGACACAAAAAAAAGGGCGCGGAGATCGAAACCCCCGCGCCCAAGGATCGAATGATCCGATACGCTTACATGTGGTAGGCGCGCTCGCCGTGTTCGACGATGTCCAGGCCTTCTTCCTCGGTTTCCTTCGAGACGCGCAGGCCCATCAGCACCTTGATCAGGTAGAAGACGATGGCCGAGGCGATGGCCGACCACAGGATGGTGACGCAGACGCCCTTCAGCTGCGCCAGCACCTGCGTGCCGAAGCTGTAGACCGCGTTGTCGCAGGTGGTGATGTCGCCGTCCTTGGCGCAGGTCGTGTAGTCCACGATGCCGGCGCCGCCGAGGGCGGGGTTCACCAGGATGCCGGTCATGATCGCGCCGAAGATGCCGCCGATGCAGTGGATGCCGAAGGCGTCCAGGCTGTCGTCGTATTTCAGGGCGTTCTTCACCACGGTGCAGAAGAAGATGCACAGTGGGCTGACCAGCAGGCCGAGGACGATCGAACCGACCGGGCCGGCGAAGCCGGCGGCGGGGGTGACCGCCACCAGGCCGGCCACGATGCCCGAGGCCAGGCCCAGGGCCGAGGCCTTCTTGTGGGTGAACATTTCCACGGCCATCCAGGAGAAGCCGGCGGCGGCGGTGGCGACGAAGGTGTTGATCATGGCCAGCGAGGCGTAGCCGTTGGCTTCCAGGTTCGAGCCGGCGTTGAAGCCGAACCAACCCACCCACAGCAGACCGGCGCCCACCATCGTCAGCGTCAGCGAGTGGGGCGGCATGGCTTCAGTCTTGTAGCCGGTGCGCTTGCCGAGGATCAGGGCGCCGACCAGGGCGGCGATACCGGCGTTGATGTGCACCACGGTGCCGCCGGCGAAGTCGAGGGCGCCGAAGCTCCAGATCAGGCCCGACTGGATCGGGTCGTTCGGGTGCAGGGCCACGGCGTCCGGACCCGACCACCACCAGACCATGTGGGCGAGGGGGTAGTAGGAGAGCACCGGCCACAGCACGGCGAAGACGCAGACGGCGCCGAACTTCATCCGCTCGGCCACGCCGCCCAGCACCAGCGCCGCGGTGATGCAGGCGAAGGTCATCTGGAAGCAGATGAAGGTCAGTTCCGGAATGACGACGCCGGTCGAGAAGGTGGCGCCCATGCTGGCGGGGGTCACGCCGTTCATGAACAGACGACCGAAGCCGCCGACGAAGCTGTCGGCCGCGCCGCCGTCGGTGAAGGCGAAGCTGTAGCCCCACAGCACCCAGGCGATCATGCCGATCACCGTCACGGCGCCGACCTGCATCAGCATCGACAGCATGTTCTTGGTGCGCACGAGGCCGCCGTAGAACAGCGCCAGGCCCGGCAGGATCATCAGCAGGACCAGCAGGGTCGAGACCATCATCCAGGCGTTGTCGCCCTTATCCATCGCGTCGGTGATGGTGGGCGCCGCGTCCTGCGCGAAGGCCAGCACCGGGGCGGCGAGCGCTGCGAGCGCTCCCAATCCCGACAAGGCCGTAAGTTTGTTGAGTTTCATCAGCTAAATCCCCTTGTCCCCGATGTCGTTAGAGCGCTGCGGCGCCGGTTTCGCCGGTGCGGATCCGCACGGCTTCCTCGACGCTCAGCACGAAGATCTTGCCGTCGCCGATCTTGCCGGTGGCCGCCGCGGCCTTGACCGCCTCGACCGCCTTGGCGGCGGCGGCGTCATCGACCACCGCCTCGAGCTTTACCTTCGGCACGAAGTTCACCTGGTACTCGGCGCCGCGGTAGATTTCGGTCTGGCCCTTCTGGCGGCCGTAGCCCTTCACTTCCGAAACCGTCAGGCCTTCGATCCCGGCCGCGACGAGGGCTTCGCGCACCTCGTCGAGCTTGAAGGGTTTGACGATCGCAACGATCAATTTCATTCGACTGCTCCTCGCGGGCCCGAGGGCCGCGTCCCCGTTTGTTGGTCGATCCACACCGAGCGCGGCTGGCTCGGACACGCCGGGATCAACCGCTTGGCCAAGCTATCGGCAGGGGACGTGGGGGCAGGGGGCGGCGTTTAGGAATCCTTCAAGATTGAGGCGGGGCTGCACAAAGAGCGGTCAGTTCGTACTCGGCCGGCCTAAATCTTGGGCGAAACGGCCGTCGAGCGGGCGTGGCCGGGCGACCGCGGCCGCGCTAGCCTGGAGCGTTCGATTGGGGGAGGGCGGCCGTGGGGCCCATATCGCCGAAGCTTGCGCCAGTGCTGATGCTCCTGGCGTCCAACGTGTTCATGACCTTCGCCTGGTACGGGCACCTGAAGCACCGCGCGGCGGCCCTGATTCCGGTGATCCTGATCAGCTGGCTGATCGCCTTGCCGGAATACGCCCTGGCCGTGCCGGGCAACCGCATCGGGGCGAGCGTCTATTCCCCGGCTCAGCTCAAGACGATCCAGGAAGTCATCACCCTCACCGTCTTCGCCGTCTTCTCGGCCACCTACCTGGGCGAGCCGGTCAAGGTTTCGACTCTCCTCGGCTTCGGCCTCATCGCCCTCGGCGCCGGGGTCGTGTTCCTCGGAAAGTAACCCGAGATTAGCTTCACGAAGTCGTGATCCTGGGCAACCTCGGGCGCCGGTGGCGCGTACTCGGAGGGCCTCCGTACGGACGCCGATCCGCGCCCGCCAACCCGGAAAAGCCCTTGAGGACCGCCATGACCCCCACCCGCATCATTCTCGGCGCCGTAGCCGCCGTGACCCTGGGCGCCGCCGCCGCCCACGCCCAGGACGCCATGACCCCGCCGCCGGCCCCGTCGGCCGACACCGCCGTGAATCCGCCCGCCGCCACGGCTCCCGCCGCCGAAGATCGCAGCGCCGCGCCGATGGCCCCGATGGCTTCGGAAACCCCGGCCGCGCCCTCCGCCTCGGCCATGGGCGCCGACGCCTCGACCACCGTCAGCAGCAGCGCCACCCCCGTCGCCGGTTCGGTCACCGTCACGACCCTGACCAATGGCCCGGTGCCGGACACCGCGGAGAACCGCGCCAAGTACGGCGACCCCATGTCCCGCGCCGGAAAGATGACTCGCGCCGCGGGCAACTGATAAGAGGATCCGGTCGAGGACCCAGAGCTTCCGGGGGTCGTGGCGCAGGTCGCGACCCCCTCTGCTTGTAAAAAGGAAAAGAGATCGATGCTGAAACGCCTGTTCGCCACCGCCGCCGTCATGAGTTTCGTCGGTGGCGTCGCTTTTGCTCAAACCCCCGCCGCACCCGCCGCGCCGCCTGCCGCCGATCCGGCGCCGGTCGCGGCTCCGGCTGTTCCGTCCGGTCCGCCGGTCGTCGCCGCCGGCGATCTGGTGGCCACCGCCAAGGCCTCTGGCCAGTTCACCATCCTGCTGAAGGCGCTCGACGCCGCCAACCTGACCGCTGTTCTGCAGCGCAACCCGAACCTCACGTTGTTCGCCCCCACCGACGCGGCGTTCAACACTCTGCCGGCCGGCACGCTCGACATGCTGATGCAGACCGACAACGCTCCGGTTCTGCAGAAGCTTCTGACCTATCACGTGATCAACGCCCCGGTAGATTCCACCAAGATCAAGGGCGCCAAGGGCGGCGTGAAGACCGTTGAGGGCGCTGAAGTCCAGCTCGACGGCTCGGGCGACGCGCTGCTGGTCGATGGCGCCACCATCACCCAAGCCGACGTGCGCGCCACCAACGGCACCCTGCATGTCATCGACAAGGTGTTGATCCCTAGCGACGTGCCGCAACTGGCCTCAGCGGCCACGGCCTCGGCGGCGACGGCCTCGGCAGCCACCGGCACGGCGGCTCCGACCTCGGCCGTGGCTCCGACCGGCGCCCCGCAGTCGACCGCCCCGGTCAACACCCCGGCGCCCGGCGCGGCCGCTCAATAAGTCGCACTCGCCTGCATAAACCCAGGCAGTTTGCTTGAAGCTGGAGTCGGCGGGCCCTATGGTCCGCCGACTTTTTTCTGGGCGACCCCAGAGCCGCTTCGAGACCGCATCCGCGCATGGCTTCCGCCGCCAAATCGCTTCAAAAGCCCAAGTCCTTCCAGGGTCTGATCCTCACCCTGCACGAGTACTGGAGCAGCCGCGGCTGCCTCATCCTGCAGCCGCATGACGAGCAGGTGGGGGCCGGCACCCTGCATCCGGCCACCGTGCTGCGCGCCCTCGGGCCCAAGCCATGGAACGCCGCCTATGTGCAGCCCTCGCGCCGCCCCAGCGACGGCCGCTACGGCGACAACCCCAACCGCCTGCAGCACTACTACCAGTACCAGGTGATCCTGAAGCCGAACCCGGAGGACATGCAGGACCTCTACCTCGGCTCGCTGCAAGCCATCGGCCTCGACCTGTCGCTGCACGATATCCGCTTCGTTGAGGACGACTGGGAAAACCCCACGGTCGGCGCGTGGGGCCTCGGATGGGAGGTCTGGTGCGACGGCATGGAGGTGTCGCAATACACCTACTTCCAGCAGGTCGGCGGCCTCGACGTCAGCCCCGTCGCCGGCGAGCTGACCTACGGCCTCGAACGCCTGGCGATGTACGTGTTCGGCGTCGACAACGTCTACGACCTGCCGTTCAACGATCCGGACAGCCCGCTGGGCGCGGCCAGCTACGGCGACGTGTTCCTCGAGAACGAGCGCCAGTTCAGCCAGGCCAACTTCCACGGCTACGACGTGGCCACCCTCAAGCGTCAGTTCGAGGATATGGAAGCCCGCGTGCCCGAGATGCTGGCCCAGTCCTACGAGGGCCGCTCCCTGGTGCTGCCAGCCTACGACATGGTCCTCAAGGCCAGCCACCTGTTCAACCTGATGAACGCCCGCGGCGCCATCGCCGTGGCCGAGCGCGCCAGCTACATCGGCCGCATCCGCGATCTCTGTAAGGCCTGCGCCACCGCCTGGGTCGAGTCCCAAGGGGCCAATCACTGATGCCCCAGCTTCTTGTCGAACTGTTCTCCGAGGAAATCCCCGCCCGCATGCAGACGCAGGCGGCGAAGGACTTCGAACGCATGGCGCGCGAGCGCCTGGCCGAGGCCGGCCTGCTGCCCGAGGGGCTCAAGGCCTTCGCCGGCCCGCGCCGCCTCACCCTCATCGCCGAGGGGCTGCCGGTCGCCCAGAAGGATCGCCATGAGGAGCTGAAAGGCCCCCGCGTCGGCTCGCCGCCCCAGGCCATGGAAGGCTTCCTGCGCAAGGCCGGCCTGACCCAGGACCAGCTGACCGAGCGTGACGGCGTGTGGTTCGCCCACGTGCACAAGGCCGGTCGCCCGACGGCCGAGATCGTCGCTGAGATGGTCGAGGCCATCGTCCGGGGCTTCCCCTGGCCGAAGTCGATGAAGTGGGGAACGGGCACGCTGCGCTGGGTTCGCCCCCTGAAGCGCATCCTCTGCGTCTTTGACCGCGAGATCGTGCCGGTCAGCATCGACGGCATCGAAAGCGCCGACCTTACCGAAGGCCACCGCTTCATGGGCCAACGGGAAGTGTTCCGCGCCCGCGACTTCGACGAGTACCGTGAGGCCCTTGCCGGCCACTACGTCGTCCTCGACGTTGAGGAGCGGAAGGCCCGCATCCTCGAAGGCGCCCGCACGCTCTGCTTCGCCCGCAACCTCGAACTGGTCGAGGACGAGGGGCTTCTTGAGGAAGTCGCCGGCCTCGCCGAATGGCCGACCCCGATCCTCGGCGACATGGATCCGGCCTTCCTCGACCTGCCGCCGGAGGTGATCCGCACCTCCATGCGCACGCACCAGAAGTATTTCGCCGTCCGCAAGCCGGGCGAGAACGGCCTCGCGCCCCACTTCCTCGTGGTCGCCAATATCGAGGCGCCCGACGGCGGCCAGGAGATCGCCCGCGGCAACGCCAAGGTGCTGTCGTCCCGCCTCTCCGACGCCCGCTTCTTCTGGGACGAGGACATCAAGGTCGGCTTCGAGCCCTGGCTGAAGAAGCTGGAAGGCGTCACCTTCCACGCCAAGCTTGGCGCCATGGCCGAGCGCGTCGAGCGCATCGTCGCCCTGGCCAAGGAAATCGCCCCTCTGGTCGGCGCCGACCCGGCCAAGGCGGCTGAGGCCGCGCGGCTGGCCAAGGCCGACCTGACCAGCGAGATGGTCGGCGAGTTCCCGGAACTGCAGGGCCTGATGGGCGGCTATTACGCCCGCGCCGCCGGCGTCGACGCCGAGATCGCCGCCGCCATCCAGGACCATTACCGCCCGCAAGGCCCCGGCGACGCCGTCCCGACCGCCCCGGTCTCCATCGCCGTCGCCCTGGCCGACAAGCTCGACACCCTCGTCGGCTTCTTCGCCATCGACGAGAAGCCGACCGGATCGAAGGACCCGTTCGCCCTGCGCCGCGCGGCGCTGGGCGTGATCCGGATCATTCTCGAGAACGGCCTGCGCCTTCCGGTCCGTCCTGAACTGAGCGAGTTCTTCGCCGATCGTCTGAAGGTGGTCCTGCGCGACCAAGGCAAGCGTCACGATCTTGTGGACGCCGTCTTCGCCCTCGGCGATGACGACCTCGTGCGCATCGTCGCCCGGGTCGAGGCGCTCGACGCCTTCCTCAAGACCGAGGACGGGGCGAATCTGCTGGCCGGCTATCGCCGCGCTTCCAACATCCTCAAGGCCGAGGAAAAGAAGGGCCCGCTGCCCGAGGGCGCGCCGGTGCATGTCGCCGCGCCGGCGGAGGAGGGCGCGCTCCACGACGCCCTGGCCGCGCTTGGCCCGAAACTTGATGACGCCCTGGCGAAAGAAGATTTCGTGGCCGCCATGACCGCGCTTGCTGCGTTGCGGTCTCCGGTGGATGCTTTCTTCGACAAGGTGCTGGTCAATTCGGATGTTGCGTCGGAACGAGACAACCGATTGAGGCTCTTGCGTTTGGTGAGAGAAGCGATGGGTCGTGTGGCTGACTTTTCGCTTGTGACGGTTTAACGGCTAGGCGGCCTCGCTGCGCTGCAATATAACGGCGTCTGTATACAGTTCGCCGGGCGTGGGGCGATCAAAGGGAGCTTCGATATGGCGGTTGCTGACACCCTGACCCGGACGAAGTGGGTCTATGGTTTCGGAGCGGGCGGTTCGGACGGCGATGCGTCCATGAAGAACCTGCTCGGCGGCAAGGGCGCCAACCTGGCGGAAATGGCGTCGCTGGGCCTGCCGGTGCCTCCGGGCCTGACCATCACCACCGAAGCCTGCGTCCACTACTACTCGAACGGCAAACAGTACCCGGCCGAGCTGAAGGCCCAGGTCGACGCCGGCCTGAAGAAGGTCGAGGAGGCCGTAGGCAAGACGTTCGGCGATCCGAAGAACCCGCTGCTGGTCTCGGTTCGCTCGGGCGCCCGCGCCTCGATGCCGGGCATGATGGACACCGTGCTGAACCTCGGCCTCAACGACGCGACCGCCGAGGGCCTGGCCGAGCTGGCCGGCGACCGTCGCTTCGCCTTCGACAGCTATCGCCGCTTCATCACCATGTACTCCAACGTGGTGCTGGGCCTGGAGCATCACACCTTCGAGGAGATCCTCGACGACTGGAAGGATCGCCTCGAAGCGCGAGTCGACACCGACCTGACCGCCGACGACTGGATCAAGGTCATCGCCGACTACAAGGCCGCCGTGCAGGAGGCGCTGGGCAAGCCCTTCCCGCAGGACCCGCAGGAGCAGCTGTGGGGCGCCATCGGCGCCGTGTTCGCCAGCTGGATGAACGACCGGGCCAAGTTCTACCGCCGCATGCACGACATCCCCGAGAGCTGGGGTACGGCCGTCAACGTGCAGTCGATGGTGTTCGGCAACATGGGCGACACCTCGGCCACGGGCGTGGCCTTCACCCGCAACCCCTCGACCGGCGACGCCCGCCTCTATGGCGAGTTCCTGATCAACGCCCAGGGCGAGGACGTGGTGGCCGGCATCCGTACGCCGCAGTCGCTGACCAAGGCGGCCCGCGAGGAGATGGGCGATGTCGCCCCCTCGATGGAAGAGGCGATGCCGGAGGTGTTCGGCCAGTTCAAGGCGGTGGTCGAAAAGCTCGAGCGCCACTATCGCGACATGCAGGACATCGAGTTCACGGTCGAGCGCGGCCGTCTCTGGATGCTGCAGACCCGCAACGGCAAGCGCACCGCCAAGGCCGCGCTGAAGATCGCCGTCGACATGGCGGCCGAGGGGGTCATCTCCAAGGCCGAAGCCATCGGCCGCGTGGAACCCTCGTCGCTCGACCAGTTGCTGCACCCGACGATCGACCCCACCGCCGAACGCGACGTCGTCGCCGTCGGCCTGCCGGCCTCACCCGGCGCCGCCACCGGCAAGGTCGTGTTCGACTCCGACGAAGCCGAGCGCCTGGGCGCCGCCGGCGAGGCGGTGATCCTGGTCCGCGACGAGACCAGCCCGGAAGACATCCACGGCATGCACGCCGCCCGCGGCGTCGTCACGGCCCGTGGCGGCATGACCAGCCACGCCGCCGTGGTCGCCCGCGGCATGGGCCGCCCCTGCGTTTCCGGCGCCGGCGAAATCCAGATCAGCCCGCGCGACGGCAGCTTCCGCGCTCGCGGCCGCGTCTTCCGCGCCGGCGACGTCATCACCATCGACGGCTCGAAGGGCGAAATCCTGTTCGGCTCGCCGAAGATGATCGAGCCGGAGCTGACCGGCGACTTCGCCCAGTTGATGGAATGGGCCGACGGCGCCCGCCGCATGAAAGTGCGCGCCAACGCCGAAACCCCGCTCGACGCCCGCACCGCCCGCCAGTTCGGCGCCGAGGGCGTCGGCCTTTGCCGCACCGAGCACATGTTCTTCGACGAAGACCGCATCGCCGCCGTGCGCGAGATGATCCTCGCCGATGACGAAGCCGGCCGTCGCAAGGCCCTGTCGAAGATCGCCCCCTTCCAGAAGGCCGACTTCGTCGAGCTCTTCACCATCATGGAAGGCCTGCCGGTCACCATCCGCCTGCTCGATCCGCCGCTGCACGAGTTCCTGCCGCACACGGAGGAAGATGTCCGCGCCGTGGCCGCCGCCACCGGCCTCGACGCCGCCAAACTGATGCAGCGCGCGCGCGACCTGCACGAGGTCAACCCGATGCTCGGCCATCGCGGCTGCCGTCTCGGCGTCTCCTATCCGGAGATCTACGAGATGCAGGTGCGAGCGATCATGGAAGCCGCCTGCGAGATCGCCAAGTCGGGCAAGGCCGCCCCGGTGCCCGAGATCATGCACCCGCTGGTCGCCAAGGGCGAGGAGATGGCCTTCCTCAAGAAGCTGACCGACGACACCGCCCAGGCCGTGCTCGCCGAGCAGGGCGTCAAGGTCGACTACATGGTCGGCACCATGATCGAACTGCCCCGCGCCGCCCTGCGCGCCGCGGACCTGGCGGAGGTCGGCGCCGAGTTCTTCTCGTTCGGCACGAACGACCTGACCCAGACCACCTTCGGCATCAGCCGCGACGACGCCGGCAAGTTCCTCGGCGCCTACATCGCCAAGGGCGTCTTCGAAAAGGATCCCTTCGTCACCCTCGACCAGGATGGCGTCGGCGACCTCGTCCGCCTGGCGGCCGAGCGCGGTCGCGCCGTCACCCCGGGCCTCAAGCTCGGCATCTGCGGCGAACACGGCGGCGATCCGGCGTCCATCGCGTTCTGCGAAAAGGTCGGCCTGGACTATGTGTCCTGCTCGCCCTTCCGCGTCCCGATCGCCCGCCTCGCCGCGGCCCAGGCGGCGCTGGCCGGCAAGTAGAGCCAAACCTCTATCGGTGATTTCGAACGGGGCGGAACCGCAAGGTCCGCCCCGTTTTGAATCGCCGATGCCCATCCCCCTCTCAGCCGTTCCCATGGAAGCCCGCTCGGCGTCACAGCTGCCGGCGGGAGAGGGCTGGTGGTACGAGCCGAAGTGGGATGGCTTCCGCTGCCTCGTGTTCAAGCAAGGTGATCAGGTCGCCCTGCAGGCCAAGTCCGGCAAGCCGCTTGGCCGCTACTTCCCCGAAGTCGTCGCCCGCATCGCCGCCATTCCCGAAGACGGCTTCGCCCTCGACGGTGAGCTCCTGATCCCCATCGGCGAGGGCTACAGCTTCGAAGCCCTGCAGATGCGGCTTCACCCGGCCGAAAGCCGCATCCGCAAGCTCTCGGTCGAGACGCCCGCGCGCCTGGCGCTGTTCGACATGCTGACCGCGCCCTGCGGGCAGGACCTGCGCGGCGAGCCGCTGCGCAAGCGGCGTAAGGCCGTCGCCGCCTTCGTTCGCCGTCATGGCGACGCCCAGTTGTTCCTCACCGAGGGCACGGACGATGTCGCCGAGGCCCAGGACTGGCTCAAGGGCGGCAAGCTCGAGGGCGTGATCGCCAAGCGGCTCGACGAGCCTTATCGCGAGGGCGAACGGGCCATGGTCAAGGTCAAGCGCATCCGCACCGCCGACTGCGTGGTGGGTGGCTTCCGCTACGGCGCTGAGAGCGACCTCGTCGGCTCTCTGCTGCTCGGCCTATACGATCACGCCGGTCGCCTCGACCATGTCGGCTTCACCTCCGCCATCGCCGCGGCCGACAAGCCGGCCCTCACGAAGCAGCTCGAAGCGCTGCGCGGCGAGCCCGGCTTCACCGGAGATGCGCCGGGCGGACCGAGCCGGTGGTCGGATGAGCGTTCCAGCCAATGGGTCCCGCTGCGACCGGAGCTCGTCGTCGAGGTTTCGTTCGACCACGTCAGCGGTGGGCGTTTTCGGCACGGAACGAAACTGCTCCGCTGGCGGCCGGACAAGGCTCCGGAACAATGTCGGCGGGAGCAGATCGCCTGACCCGCATCATCGAAGCGTGGGCGGCCGAGAAGGCTCACTCGCCGTCGAACGCTTTCTGCAGGGCGGCGATGTCGAGCTTGGTCATTTTCAGCATCGCCTGCGTCGCGCGACGCGCCGCCTCGCGGTCGGGCGATTTCATGGCGTCGTTGAGCATGCGCGGCGTGATCTGCCAACGCAGGCCATAGCGGTCCTTCAGCCAGCCGCATTCCTCGGGCTCGCCGCCGCCTTCCATCAGGCCGTCCCACAGCCGGTCGACCTCGTCCTGGGTGTCGCACTCGATCTCGAAGGAGACGGCGTGGTTGAAAGGATCGAGTTTGCCGGCCGACATCGCCCGCATCTCCTGGCCCGCCAAGGTGAATTCCACGACCTTCACCGAGCCTTCCGGCCCGCTCGGGCTCTCGCCCGGCATGACGGTGACGTCGCCGACGCGGGAGTTCGGCACGACGGAGGCGTAGAACCGCGCCGCCTCCTCGGCCTGGTCGGTGTACCAAAGGAAGGGTCTAACGCGCATGCGGGCCTCCATGGTGGGCAAGCCTCGGGAACGCGCCGGGCCGCCCAGCGATCCGCTTCCGCCTCACCGGCGGTCGGCGTATGCAGCGGGATGACCCCTCGTCGACTCCTGTTTTCGGCCCTCCTCGCCCTGCTGACCACCGCCGCCCATGCGGCCGACGTGGTCGATCCCAAGCCGCTGCTGAACGACGTCCGCGTGCTGTCGGCCGACGACATGCAGGGCCGCCTGATCGGCTCGCCCGGCGGCGCCAAGGCGAGGGCCTATCTGATCGAACGCCTCGAGGGGATGGGCCTGACGGTGACCGAGCAGCCGTTCGACACCCTGATGCGCGACAACCGCACCGTGCGCGGCGTCAACCTGATCGCTCGTGTGGAGGGCGCCGCGCCCGGCGGCAAGGTCATGGTGGTCAGCGCGCATTACGACCATCTCGGGGTGCGCAATGGCGAGATCTACAACGGCGCCGACGACAACGCCTCGGGCGTGGGCGCCGTCCTGGCCCTGGCGGCGGCGCTCAAGGCCGAGCGGCCGAAGCACACGGTGATCCTCGCCCTGCTGGATGGCGAGGAGGGCGGCCTACGCGGCGCCCGCGCCTTCGTGGCGAGACCGCCAGTCCCGTTGGCCACCATAGGGCTCAACGTGAACTTCGACATGCTCAGCAAGAACGGCCGGAACGAGCTCTACGTGAGTGGGGCCTCACCGCAGCCGTTCCTGCGTCCAACGCTGGAGGCGTTGGCCAAGGCCGCGCCGGTTACCCTGAAGCTCGGGCACGACACCGACGCCGACGGCAAGGAGAACAACTGGACCAACCAGTCGGACCACTACGCCTTCGCCGAGAAGGGCGTGCCGTGGGTCTATTTCGGGGTGGAGGACCATCCCGAGTACCACAAGCCGAGCGACGACTTCGCCACCATCCCGCAGGACTTCTACGTGCGGGCGACCCGCACGGTCATCGCCGCGGTGCGGGCGCTCGACGCGGCGATGGACGGCTTTCCGGCGCGCTGAGGCCAGCCGGTTGGCCTTTCACCAGCGCAGTGTCAGAACCGCGTCGCGAAGTACTCGCGGCTGGCTCTCGCAAAGAAGTAGTTCGCATAAACCACGTCTTCGACGGCCGCTGGCGGAAGAGCGGTCGCGGCACGCCTCAGGGCCGCTTCGATCGCCTGCCGAGCTTCACTAGACGGAGTTGGCGATGTTTCTGCGAGCCTTACGCCCCTGAGGCCATCCGGGCGGTACAGCGCCATGCCCTCGTCAAGACGAGCCTGGGTTACGCCCCTTTCCGCGAGCACTCGCGCGGTCGCAAGTTCAAGTTTGTAACTGGCCACTGCACGGCCGATCAGGCGGCCGAACTCTTGCAGTTGTTCTGGCGGAGGGGCTTTTGCGCAACTTAGAACGGCCGGGTAGCCGACCCCGTCCTTGACCGCCGTCACGGCTGGAACGCCACCCTGCTTATAGGCGACGGCGAGTTGATTGACACTGGGCGACGGCGGCAGGTTGAAGAGGCATTCCACGTCACCAGCGCGGGCCGACACGCTCTGAACGAAGAACAGAGCGACGACTGCAGCCCAACTCCAGCGCATCGGTCAGCCTTCCATATAGGCTGGCAGCCAGGCCTCGTTGGCGTCGCGCAGCGTGGCCAGCGGAATCTCAAACAGGCCCGGCGAAGCGAAGGCGGCGCCGCCGACCTTGCCGGCATGGTTGGCCGGGACGCCGGCGTTCTTGGCGGCTTCGATCAGGGCGTCGGCGTCCGGCGTCGCCACCAGGTAGCGGGCTTGGTCTTCGCCGAACAGGTAGGGGTGGGCGTGGGCTTCGCTGCTGGCGTTGACGGTGATCCCGACGCCCGAGGCCAGGGCCATCTCGGCCGCCGCGGCCACGAGGCCGCCGTCCGACAGGTCGTGCACCGCGCCGACGAGGCCCGAGGCGATCAGGCCGCGCACGAAGTCGCCGTTCCGGCGCTCGATCGCCAGGTCGACCGGGGGCGGGGCGCCGTCCTCGCGGCCAAACAGCTCACGCAGATAGATCGAGGCGCCCAGTTCGCCATGGGTGACGCCGATCAGCACCAGGTCGTCGCCCTCGACGGCGCCGGAGAAGCTCATGCGCAGGTCGTAGTTGTCCAGCAGGCCGACGGCGCCGACGGTCGGGGTCGGCGGGATCGCGACCCCGGCGGTCTCGTTGTAGAGGCTGACGTTGCCGCTCACGACGGGGAAGTCGAGCGCGCGGCAGGCCTCGGCCATGCCGTCGATGGCGCGGACGATCTGACCCATGATCTCCGGGCGTTCCGGATTGCCGAAGTTCAGATTGTCGGTGATGGCGATGGGGGTCGAGCCCACGGCCGTCAGGTTGCGCCAGGCCTCGGCGACGGCCTGCTTGCCGCCTTCGTAGGCGCCGTTCTGGACGTAGCGCGGGGTGCAGTCGCTGGTGACGGCCAGGGCCTTGTCGGTCTCAAAGACGCGGACCACGCCGGCGTCGGCGCCGGTGGCGCTGTCCTCCAGGGTGTCGGCCATGACATGGCGGTCGTACTGCTCCCAGAGCCAACGCTTGGAGGCCATGTCGGGGCAGCCCATCACCTGCAGCACCGCCGCCTGCCAGTCGGCCGGGGCGGGGATTTCGGCCGGGTCGAGGCGCGGCTCGGCATGGGGTTCGACCCACGGGCGGTCGTAGAGCGGGGCGTCGTCGCTGAGCGGGGCCAGCGGCAGGTCGCAGACCACCTCGCCCTTGTGCTTCAGCACGATGCGGCCGGTGTCGGTGGTCACGCCGATGATGGCGGCGTCGAGGCCCCACTTCTCGAAAATGGCGTGGCCGTCCTTCTCACGGCCCGGCTTCAGGATCGCCAGCATGCGCTCCTGGCTTTCCGACAGCATCATCTCATAGGCGGTCATGCCGGTTTCGCGCTGCGGCACGGCGTCGAGGTCGAGTTCGATGCCGACGCCGCCCTTGCCGGCCATTTCGACCGACGAGGAGGTGAGGCCCGCCGCGCCCATGTCCTGGATGGCGGCGACGGCGCCGGTGGCCATCAGCTCCAGGGTGGCTTCGATCAGCAGCTTCTCGGCGAAGGGGTCGCCGACCTGCACCGTCGGGCGCTTCTCGTCGGAGGCGTCGTCGAACTCGGCGCTGGCCATGGTCGCGCCGTGGATGCCGTCGCGTCCGGTCTTCGAGCCGAAGTAGACCACCGTCAGGCCGGCGGCCGGGGCGGCCGAGTAGAAGATCTTGTCGGCGTCGGCCAGGCCCACGCACATGGCGTTGACCAGGATGTTGCCGTCGTAGCCGCGGTGGAAGTTGGTCTCGCCCGCCACGGTGGGAACGCCCACGCAGTTGCCGTAGCCGCCGATGCCGGAGACCACGCCGGAGACCAGGCGCTTGGTCTTCGGGTGTGACGGATCGCCAAAGCGCAGGGCGTTGAGCAGGGCCACCGGGCGGGCGCCCATGGTGAACACGTCGCGCATGATGCCGCCGACGCCGGTCGCCGCGCCCTGGTAGGGCTCGATGAAGCTCGGGTGGTTGTGGCTCTCCATCTTGAAGATACAGGCCTGGCCGTCGCCGATGTCGATCACGCCGGCGTTCTCGCCGGGGCCGCAGATCACCTTGGGCCCGGTGACTGGGAACTTGCGCAGGTGCATGCGCGAGGATTTGTAGGAGCAGTGCTCGCTCCACATCACCGAGAAGACGCCGAGCTCGACGTCGTTCGGCTCGCGGCCCAGCCGCTTGAGGATGAGGTCGTATTCCTCCGGCTTGAGGCCGTAGTCCTTGGCCTTCTCGGCCATCGTCTTGCTGGGCGCGGTCATGGCGCGCCTTCTAAGGCTTAGGCGCGAGTCTGTGAACCTCTAGGTCGCGCCGCGCAGGCTCGGCGGCGGCCGGCGACGCAGGATCAGGCCCCCCGCCAGGCAGACAAGCGCGGCGGCCAGGGCGATGCCGGCGACCAACGGCCGCGACGGGCGCTCGGCCACGGCCACCGCCACCAAGCCCCAGGCGATCAGCAGCGGGTAGGAGAGGCTGCGGATTGTGAGCCCGACGAACAGCGACAGGCCGATGAGCGCCACGGCCAGGGCGCCCACGATGACCACGGGCGAAGCGTCGGCCAGCAGGTGATAGCGCTCGGCCGTGCTGACGGCGTTCAGTCCCGAGGCGATGGTGAGCCAGCCTGCGAGCGTGGCCAGGGGCCAGAGCACGAACCACTCGTCGCCTCGCTCGGCCGCGCGGGCGTCCGCGCCGGCCAGGCCCGTCAAGCGCGCGACCAGGATCGTCGCCGCGACCACGATCACCGCCAGGGTGACGGCGTAAAGTTGCAGGCTGGCGACGATCACCCACAGGCCACAGGCCGCGAAGGCGCCGGCGGCCGGCCAGGCGGTGCGCTGGGCCAGGATCGAGCGGTCGCCCGCCGGGGTGGCGTGGTAGACGGCGAAGGCCAGCATGCCGATGTAGAGCAGGCCCCAGACGGCGAAGGCGTAACCGGCGGCGCGCAGAGTCGTGTCGGCGTCGGCCGAAAACTGGGCGATGGAGACGCCGAGGCCGGTGATCTCGTGGAACTGAGAGGCGACGATGGCGAAGACCGCCGCCGCCAGCAGAGCCAGCTTACGGACGAGCGTCATGGGCAGGTGTCCCGGCCTCTTGTAGATTCGGCAACGCGCAGCACGGCGGAAAGTCTAGCATGGTCAGCCCGGGACGCAGGAGCCTTATGGTCGCGCTTGCGATGCTGATGGCGGGTCCGGCCATGGCTCAGACGACGCATCCCCGTGTGGTGATGACCACCACGATAGGCGACATCGAGATCGAGCTCTATCCCGACCGCGCGCCGATCACGGCGGGCAATTTCCTGGTCTATGTCGACCGGGGTCTGTGGAAGGGCGCGAGCTTCTACCGCGTGGTGCGGCCCGACAACGACCGGATCCCGGCGATCAGGGTCATCCTGGGCGGTCTTATGAGGGACGACGGTCCTCTGCCGTCCATCGCCCACGAGACGACCAGGGCGACGGGCCTGCCGCACACTGATGGCGTGCTTTCCATGGCGCGGGGCGAGCCGGGGACGGCGGCCTCGGAGTTCTTCATCAGCGTGGGGGCCAATCCGAGCCTCGACTTCGGCGGTGCGCGCAACCCGGACGGCCAGGGCTTCGCCACCTTCGGCAAGGTGCTGCGCGGCATGGAGGTGGTCCGCCGCATCAACGCCCTGCGCGACCCCATCGCCGGCAAGAGCGAGTTCATGTCCGGCCAGGAACTGGCGCACCCGGTGGCGATCACGGCGGTGAAGCGGGTAAGGTAGAGCGGTCAGTCGGCATTAACCGTCGGGAAGGCGCGGCGCAGGGGGCTGAAGCGAGGAAGCAGACTCGGTCAATGGCCCTTCCCAAAATCTCCTGTTCGATCTCTAGTCCTGGTCGGGCGCCCGACTTGCGGTCGACAGAACCGCGGCATGACGCCCCCGGGAGGACGACATGCTGACTCGCAGACGGGTTCTGGAAGGCGCCGCCGTGGGCGTGTTGGCGACGCCCGCCTTGGCCCAGGCGCAGGCCTCACAGTTGTGGATTTCGATCACAGGGGCGGCGTGCCCAGGTGTGGCGGCCTGGCCGGAGAAGGCGCGGCTGGCGGCGAGGATCGGCTACGGCGGGGTGGACTGGGACTTCGCCCCGGCCAAGGCGGCCGGCCTGGAGGCGACCAGGGCGCTGTTCGCCGAGCTGAAGATTCGCCCGACGATCTGCAGCCTGCCCGTGGCCCAGCCGCTGGGCGGCGAGGACCAGGCTTTCAGGAATAAGCTGCCCCAGTTGGCCGAGGACGCCGCCTTTGCCGCCGCCATCGGCTGCGAGCGGATGATGCTGGTGATGCAGGCGACCGGCCCCTTGCCGAAGGACGAGCAGCGCAGGCGGGTGCGCGACCGCCTGGCGGCGATGTCCGAGGTGCTGGCGACGTCGCAGATTCGGTTGGGCCTGGAGTTCCTCGGGCCCTCGTACATGCACTCGCCGACTCCGCCGCCGCCCGCCCCCGGCGCGCCGCCGCCCACCGCGCCGCCGGCCCCGCGCATCCCGTTCATCTGGACACTGCCGGAGACGCTGCAACTGGCCCAGGACAGCGGGCCGAACATCGGGGCCGTGCTGGATATCTGGCACTGGCATCACTCGGGCGGGTCGATCGCCGACATCCTGGCGGCCGATCCGGCGCGGATCGTCCATGTGCACCTATCGGACGCCAAGCCGATGCCGGCGGAGGATGTGCGCGACAACATGCGGGTGCTGCCGGGCGAAGGTCTGGTCGATGTGACAGGCTTCCTGAGGGCGGTGCAGCGGATCGGCTATCGCGGGGCGATCTCGCCGGAGCCGCTGGGTCGCTTCCCGCCAAGCTTCCCGCCCGAGCAGGCGGCGAAAATGAGCTACGACACCGCGCTGGCGGCGATGAAAAAGGCCGGCGTGATCTGATCGCGAAAGGGGAGGGCGGGCCATGGCGGACGAACCCTATGACGCGATCGTCGTCGGCTCCGGGGCCGGCGGCGGGATGGCCGTCTATCACCTGGCCAGGTCGGGGATGAAGGTGCTGCTGCTGGAGGCGGGGCGTCACTACGACCCGACCACCGAAACGCCGATGTTCAACATCGACGCCGAGGCGCCGCTGAGGGCGGTCTCGACGCCGGACAAGCAGGGCGGTTTCTACGACGCCACCGTCGACGGCGGCTGGGAGGTGCCGAACGAGCCTTACACCCTGGCCGAGGGCTCCGATCCTTTCCGTTGGTGGCGGCCGCGCATGCTGGGCGGCCGGACGAACCACTGGGCGCGCGTGTCGCTGCGCTTCGGCGACCTGGATTTCAAGCCGCACAGCCGCGATGGCCTGGGCTACGACTGGCCGATTACCTATGCCGAGGTGGCGCCCTGGTACGACCGGACCGAAAAGCTGATCGGGGTGACCGGCGCAGGGCCGGCCCGCAACCTGGTGAACATCCCGGACTCGCCGCCGGGCTGCCTGATGGAGTCGCCGCCGCCGCGGGCGTTCGAGCTGTTCTACTCGCGGGCGCTGGCGGCCATGGGCATTCCGGTATTGCCCGGTCGCGGGGCGGTGGTCAGCCAGCCGATGGAGGGGCGCAACACCTGCGTGTTCGCCACGCCCTGCGGGCGCGGTTGCTCGATCGGCGCGAACTTCCAGTCGACGACGGTGCTGTTGCCGCCGGCCATGGAGACCGGCAACCTGACCATCGTGACCAATGCGCTGGTCTATCAGGTGGACCTCGACCGGGCGGGCAAGGCCAAGGGCGTGAGTTACGTCGACCGGGTGACCGGCGAGCACCGCTCGGCGGCGGCCCGCTCGGTGGTGCTGGCGGCGGGTTCCGGCGAGACGGCGCGCATCCTGCTGAACTCCAAGAGCTCGCTGTTTCCCGACGGAATCGGCAACGGAAATGGCGTTGTCGGGCGCTATCTGATGGACAGCGTCGGGCTGGGCGTGACCGGCCAGTTTCCGGCCCTGGAGGGCCTGCCGCCGACCAACGACGACGGCATGAGCGTGCACCACCTCTACGCGCCCTGGTGGGGCCACGACCGGCAGAAAGAGTTCGGCTTCCCGCGCGGCTATCACATGGAGATCGGGGGCGGGCGGCGGATGCCGTCGATGAGCGTGGCCGGACTACTGCCGGACGACGAGGACAGCGTGGGCGACGCGCTGCGCGGCAAGCTGAGACAGCGTTTCGGGAGCACCATCGGCTTCAACGGGCGGGGGGAGATGATCCCCAACGATGACTGCTACTGCGAGATCGACCCGACGGTGAAGGACAAGTGGGGCATCCCGGTGCTGCGCTTCCATTGGAGGTGGGGCGAGAGCGAGACCTTGCAGGCCGCCCACATGGTCAAGACCTTCCTTGAGGTGATCGACCGGCTGGGCGGCAAGCCGGTGGGGAATGTCGAGACCGATGGGAAGAAGGCCATCCGCCCCGGCGGGGCGATGATCCACGAGGTGGGCACAGCGCGCATGGGCGCCTCGGAGAAGGACTCGGTGGTCAACGGCTTCGGCCAGGCCTGGGCCGTGCCCAACCTGTTCGTGATGGACGGGGCCGTGTTCACCTCCAGCCCGGACAAGAACCCGACGCTGTCGATTCTGGCGCTGTCCTGGCGCTCGGCCGACCATCTGGCGACCATGGCCAAGCAGGGGGCGCTATGAGCGACGACGGCTACACCTCCCGAATCGATCGGCGGACCGCGCTGGCCTGGATGGGCGTCGTCGCCGCCGCGACGGCGGTGGACGCGGGGGCGGTGTTCGGGGCGCGGGCGGCCGAGGCCAAGGGCTATGGCTCCGATCCGAGGTTGAACCCGCCGGTGAAGGCGGCGTGGCCGCGTATCCTGTCGAGGGACCAGCTGCAGGCGGCCGCGACGCTGTGCGACTTCATCCTGCCGGCCAGCGGGACGGCGCCCTCGGCCAGCAGCCTGGGCATCCCGGACTTCTTCGACGAATGGGTGAGCGCGCCCTATCCCAACCAGGTGGCGGACCGGCCGCTGCTGGTCGACGGTCTGACGGCGCTGTCGGCGGCGCTGAAGGACCCGGCCCGGCGCGGCGGGGCCCCGGCCGCCCAGGTCGGCACGCCGTTCTTCAAGCGGTTCCGCTACCTGACGATCGGGGCCTATTACACGACCGAGGCCGGGTTCAAGGACATCGGCTACATCGGCAATGTGGCGCGCGCCTCCGACCCCGGCCCGTCCGCCGAGGTGAAGGCGGTGATCGAACAGCAGCTGAAGGCGCTGGGACTCTAGGAGCGGGCGTGGCGGACATCTCTCAGCATTCGACCCAGGCCGCCGACGGCGTGGAGATCGGCTACTTCCGCCGCGGGACGGGGCCGGCGCTGGTGATCACCCACGGCAGCATCGCCACCAAGGAGCAGTGGCTGCCGGCGACGGAGCACCTGGCGCGCGACTTCACCTGCTTCGTCCATGACCGGCGGGGACGCGGGGCGAGCGGCGACGCCGCGGACTACAGCCTCGACACCGAGGTGGGCGACATCGCGGCGATGATGGCCGTGGCGGGTCCGGGGGCGAACCTGCTGGGGCATTCCTTCGGGGCGCTGTGCGCCCTGGCCTATGCGGAGCGCCACGCCATGGGCGGGATGCTGGTGCTCTACGAGCCGCCGCTGGCGGTCGATGGGCCAGTGGCCGGACCCCCGCTGGCCGTCTATCGCGACCTGGTCGTGGCCGGCGACCTGGACGGGGCGCTGGAACACGCGATGATTCACTTCGTGCGGATGCCGAAGGCGGCGATCCCCATGGTGCGGCAAACGCCGTTGTGGGGATTGTGCATGCCCCTGACCCCGACCTGGGTGCGGGAACTGGAGCAGATCGACGCCTTGGGCGCCGACCTCCGCCACTATGCGTCGATCGCGGCGCGTACGCACATCCTGGCCGGACTGGCGACGACGCCTTTCCTGCGCGACGGGGCGCATCAGCTGCGCGGGATGATCGCGGGCGCGAAGATCACCGACATGCCGGGCGACGGGCATTTCGCCCACGTCGCCAACCCACGGAACTTCGCGGCGGCGGTGAAGGCGGCGATCGAGGGCGGGTGAGGGGCGAAATCCTCGTCCTTCGAGGCTCGCTTCGCTCGCACCTCAGGATGAGGATTTCGAATGATGCTTTGAGCTGGAAGTAGTCCTCATCTTGAGGCGCCCGCGCGAGCGGGCCTCGAAGGACGAGGGCGGTCCTTCCGCCTAGGCGCTGGCCAGGATGCTTTGGAACACCAGAGCGCCGTCGGCGGAGCCGAGGTCGGTCTCGAAGGCGCGGTCGGGGTGCGGCATCAGGCCGAGGACGTTGCCCTGGGCGTTGACGATGCCGGCGATGGCGCGGGCCGAGCCGTTGGGGTTGTCGCGATAGCGGAACACCACCTGGCCCTCGCCTTCTAGACGGTCGAGCGTCTCTTCATCGGCGAAGAAGTTGCCTTCGCCGTTGCCGACGGTCATGCGGGCCTGGCGCTGCTCGCCGAAGGCGGCAGTGAAGCGCGTCTGGCCGTTGACGACATCGAGGTCGACCGGCTTGCACACATACTTCAAGCCGGCGTTGCGCAGCAGCGCGCCAGGCAGCAGGCCTGCTTCGCAGAGGATCTGGAAGCCGTTGCAGATGCCAATCGTGGCGACGCCGTTCGTGGCGGCCTTGACGACCTCGGGCATGACCGGGCTGAGGGCCGCCATGGCCCCGCAGCGCAGGTAGTCGCCGTAGGAAAAGCCGCCGGGCAGGACGATCAGGTCGAGGTCGTTGGGCAGGGCGGTCTCGCCGTGCCAAACCATCTCCACCTTGCCGCCGACGGAGCGTTCGACGGCGACCTTGCAGTCCCGGTCGCAGTTGGAGCCGGGAAAGACGATGACGGCTGCTTTCACGACATCTCCACGCGGTAGCTTTCGATGACGGTGTTGGCGAGCAGCTTCTCGCACATCGCCTTGACGTCGTCGGCGCCGCCTTCGCCCAGGTCGAACTCGATGACCCGGCCGACGCGGACGTTCTCGACCGTCGGCCAGCCGAGGCCGTGCAGGGCGCTTTCGACCGCCTTGCCCTGAACGTCGAGCACGCCGGGCTTGAGGAAGACGTGGATCTTGGCCTTGGCCATCAGGAAATGCCCCCTTGGATCACGGTCGGCATCTCCTTCATGATTCCGAGACGGCGAGCGACTTCAGCGTAGTTCTCGATGATGTCGCCCAGATCGCGGCGGAAGCGATCCTTGTCCATCTTCTCGTTGGTGGCCTGGTCCCACAGGCGGCAGCTGTCAGGGCTGATCTCGTCGGCCAGGATGACCCGGCTGAACTCGCCCTCGTAGACGCGCCCGAACTCGATCTTGAAATCCACCAGGCTGATGCCGACGGCGCCGAACATGCCGGTGAGGTAGTCGTTCACCCGCAGGGTCATGGCCATGATGTCGTCGATCTCCTGGGTGGCGGCCCAGTTGAATGCCGTGATGTGCTCTTCCGAGACCATCGGGTCGCCCAGCTTGTCGTCCTTGAGGTAGAACTCGATGATCGAGCGGGGAAGGGGCGTGCCCTCCTCCAGGCCGAGGCGGGTGGACAGCGAGCCGGCCGCGATGTTGCGGCAGACCACTTCCAGCGGAATGATCTCGACTTCCTTGATCAGCTGCTCGCGCAGGTTCAGGCGCCTGATGAAGTGGTTCTGCACGCCGATGGCGGCGAGCCGGCTCATCACGTGCTCGCTGATGCGATTGTTGATGACGCCCTTGCCTTCCAGCACCGCCTTCTTCTGGGCGTTGAACGCCGTGGCGTCGTCCTTGAAGTACTGGATCAGGGTGCCGGGCTCGGGGCCCTCGTAGAGGATCTTGGCCTTGCCTTCGTAGATCTTCTTGCGGTTCTTCGTCATGCCACGGTCTCTCGAGCGCCCATCGTCTTCCGCGAGGCGGCGGAAATGAAAAATCGCGCGGACCGGTCTGGCGGTGCGCGCGTGTTTCCGACTCAAGGCGGCTCAGGTGATTGTCGAGGCGGAAATTACTCCATGGGGCGTGGCGGCGCAAACCTCGGGGCGCGGCGAGTTGTCTCTTGTCATTGCCCCATCCCCGGAGGCGCTATAGACAGCGCTCGAGTTCGAGACAGAGGCTTCGATGACCACGTTTGACGACCGCGAAAAGGGCTTCGAGAGGAAGTTCGCCCTCGAGCAGGAGCAGGAGTTCAAGGTCGTCGCGCGCCGCAACCGCCTGCTGGGCGAATGGGCGGCCGGGGTGATGGGCCTGGAGACCGTCGCCGAATACGCCAAGGCGGTGGTGAAGTCGGATTTCGAGCAGCCGGGCGACGAAGACGTGCTGCGCAAGGTGTTCGGCGACCTGAAGGGCGCCGGCTCGGGCGTGAGCGAAGGCGAAGTGCGCATGAAGATGAACGAGCTGCTGGCCGTGGCCCGCGGCCAGCTGGACGCCGAGGGCTGATTTCGGCCATCTGAATTCAGAAAACGCCGGTCTTGGTCTCTCGCCAGGTCGGCGATCCTGACCCAGGCTGCCCGCACCCCTTGTGAGGCGGGCGCCTTCATGAACAGCAAGGTCGTTTCCGCCGCGCTCGCGGCCTGCGCCGCGATGCTTGCCGCCGGGCCGGCCCTGGCCGCCTGCGAGTTCAAGAAGATCGCCGACCTGAAGGTCGATACACGGCGTGGCGCGCCGATGGTCGAGGTGGGGGCAACGGCAAGACGGCGCTGATGCTGCTCAACATGTCCAGCCAGCCGAACCTGGTGCTGGGCCTCGACTTCATGAGGTCGCACCGGGTGCCGGTCTCGAACAGTCAGGGCAAGATGTACATCAGCTACAACGGCGGCCCGATCTTCTCGAAACCGGACGCTGAGGCCGCTCAGAAGTAGGCGGCGAGCGCGCGCCAGGCTTCGGCCTTGCGGGCGAAGGGTTGGGTGAAGGCGGGGCTGGAGCTCGGCAGGCGCAACACGGCCAGCCGGTCCGTCCAGGGACCGAGAGATTTGAGCCCGATCTTCGCGGCCGCGCCGCCGTTGAAGGCGACGCAGCGCAACGCCGGCAGGGTGTCGATCACGCCCTGGAGGTCGGCCGCTTCGCTGAGGCGGATGGCGCTGTCGAGGCTGCCTTCGCGCGTGGCCGAAGCGACCACGTCCCACAGGCCGACGCCCCGCGCGCGCAGGCGATCCAAGCGGGTCTCGTAGGGCAGGGCGGAGAGATCATCGCCCAGGGCGTCGCCGAGGAGGCGCCAGAAGGCGTTCCGGGGATGGGCGTAGTAGCGCTGGGCGGCCAGCGACGCCTCGCCCGGCAGGCTGCCGAGGATCAGCACGCGGGTGCGATCGTCGACGACCGGGGCGAGGTGACGCTTCACCGAAAGGGCTAGACCGCGTCGTCGCCGAACACGCGGCGGAAGATCGTGTCGACGTGTTTGAAGTGGTAGCCGAGGTCGAACAGGCTCTCGAGCTGTTCGTCGGTCAGGGCCTTGGAGACCACCGGGTCGGCCTTCAGGAAGTCGAGGAACTGGCCCTCGCCGCGCCAGACCTTCATGGCGTTGCCCTGCACGGCGGCGTAGGCGTCCTCGCGGCTGACGCCGTGCTGGGTGAGGCCAAGCATCACACGCTGCGAGTGAACCAGGCCGCCAAGGCGGTCGAGGTTCTTCTGCATGTTGGCCGGATAGACCAGCAGGTTTTCCATCAGGCCCGCCAGGCGGCGCAGGGCGAAATCGAGGTGGACGGTGGCGTCCGGCGCGATGCCGCGCTCGACCGACGAGTGGCTGATGTCGCGCTCATGCCAGAGGGCGACGTTCTCAAGGGCCGGGACGACAGCGGAGCGGACCAGGCGGGCGAGGCCGGTCATGTTCTCGGTCAGCACCGGGTTGCGCTTGTGCGGCATGGCCGACGAACCCTTCTGGCCGGGCGAGAAGAATTCCTCGACCTCCAGAACCTCGGTGCGCTGCAGGTGGCGCACCTCGACGGCCAGGTTCTCGATCGAGGAGGCGACCACGGCGAGGGCGGCGAAGAAGGCGGCGTGGCGGTCTCGCGGGATGACCTGGGTCGAGACCGGTTCGACGGTGAGGCCCATCTTCTCGGCCACATATTCTTCCACGCGCGGATCGACGTTGGCGAAGGTGCCGACCGCGCCGCTGATGGCGCAGGTGGCGATCTCGAACTTCGCCATGGCCAGGCGTTCCTTGGCGCGCTGGAACGCGGCGTAGTGTCCGGCGAGCTTGAGGCCGAAGGTGGTGGGCTCGGCGTGAATGCCGTGGCTGCGGCCGACGGTGGCGGTCAGCTTGTGTTCTAGGGCCCGCTTCTTCAGCGCCGCCAGCACGAGATCGACGTCGTTGATGAGGATGTCGGAGGCGCGGGCGAGCTGGACCGACAGGCAGGTGTCGAGCACGTCGGAACTGGTCATGCCCTGGTGCAGGAAGCGGGCTTCCGGGCCGACGATCTCCGACACGTGGGTCAGGAACGCGATGACGTCATGTTTGGTGGTGCGCTCGATCTCGTCGATGCGGTCGGAGTCGAACACCGCATTGCGGCCGTGTTCCCAGATGGCGGCGGCCGATTGCTTCGGGATCGTCCCCAACTCGGCCATCTTGTCCGCCGCGTGGGCCTCGATCTCGAACCAGATGCGATATTTGGTCTGCGGCGACCAGATGTCGGCCATCTCGGGACGGGCGTAGCGGGGGATCATCGAACAGCTCCAGAAACTCGCGCGGTGCTTGGAAGGCCGCGCCGTCGCTGTCAAGAAATGCGTCCGAGACGTTGAGCGAAACGTAGCTTGGTGTGTTTACCGTCGGACCGCTGCTCCGGAGAATTTCGTGCGTCTGCTGACAATCTCCGGCCTCGTTTGCACATGGGCGGCGGGCCTGACCGCCTGCGCCAGCGTCGACGCCACGCCGTCGGCCAGCCTGGGCGGCGCGGGAGGTGAGCTGACCGAAACCAGGGGCATGCGCGCGCGGGCCGCGTTCCGCGTCGATGCACCGGCCGTGCGGGCGGCGCGGACTGTGCAGCTGCAGCCGGCGACGGTGGCCGACGCGGCCGACGACAACATCAACGGGCGCCAGCGCGAGGTGCTGCTGACGGCGCTGAACCAGACGCTCTGCAAGCGGCTGAGCCGGCATTTCGAAGTCGTGGACGAGGGCCGGCCCGCCGACCTGACCGTGCGGGCCGACATCACGCGGCTGGGAACGACCAGCTCAGGCTCAGCCGCCGTCTCGCAGATCGCCGGCTTCATTTCGCCCGTCCCCTTCACCCCGCGCCTGCCGGTGGGCATGGGCAGCTTGGTGGTCGAGGGCGTGGCGACCGACGGTCAGGGCGCGCCCAAGGCAGCGATGGTGTGGGCGCGTGGGGCCGACATGTTCACCACCAACGCCCGCGCCTCGTCGATCGGCGACGCCTTCAGCTTGGCCCAGGCCTTCGGCAAGGACTTCGCCAAGCTGCTGGAGCGGGGCGGCGATCCCTTCAAGTCCGAGGGCGCGCCGCGGCGGGTGAAGCGTAAGGCGGAGCCGCGGGAATGCGAGGCCTGGGGCAGGAGCCAGGGCGCGGCGGGCTTCATCGGCAGCCGACTGGGTCTGCCGCCGGAGATGACGGCGGCCAAGCCGAAATCGACGCCCGATCGCTGACGCCGCTTTAGGAGCGCGGCCCGGCCAGGCCGCTCCCTTCCTCCGCCATCGTCAGGCATTGGCCGGCCGGCATGCGGTAGAGGCCCGCGCCCATCTCGGCCACGCCGCGCTCGATCAGCGAGCGGACGACGAGTTGCAGGGGCTCATTGGCGCCTGAGCCGGCCGAGACCTTGAAGAGGCCGCCGGAGAGGCCGTCGAACAGGTCGACGCCGACCTGTTTGGCCACCACCTGCTTCTGGTAGGAGACCATGTCGACTACCCGCAGAGTGCGCGTGTCGATCAGGCGAAGGTCGATGCCGACGTTCATCACCAGCACTTGGCGTCCCGCGCCGTATTCGCCGCGCTTGAGGAAATTCACGTCCGCCGAACTCGTACGGATGTCGGCGTTCAATTCGGTCACGCCGCCGACCAGATAATAGTCGGAGCGCGGGATGGCCGGTTCGGCGCGGCTAGCCTTCTCCAGCATGTCCTGGCCGTCGTAGGCGACTTCGAGCGCCGAAACGGCGGTGTCGAACCGCTCGACTAGTGGGAAGCCGGCCTTCCCGAAGGCCGTCATGGCCATCAGGGCCGCGCCCTGGGTCACGCGGGTGGCCCCCGTGCCGGTCGGGTCCAGGGCGCCGGTGTAGTCGCCGATCCGTCCCACCGCCACGCTGGGGGCGGGAAGCCGCGCGGCGCGGGCGCGATAGGCCAAGCACACCAGGGCGTTGGAATAGGGCGTTGGATTGGCGGTGACGCGGGACGCGCCGATCGGGGTGGCGTAGTTGCCGTCTGGGCGCAGGTCCGTGGCGGTGGCGCAGGCGCCCAGCGGGGCGAGCGCGAGAACGGCGAAGGCGGCGGCGAGGGATCGGCGGACGGTCATGAGCCTTGAACCTTGCATCTGGGGAAGACGGTGGGACCTCCGTGCGAAGACGGAGGCCCCTTCGCTGAAGCGGTGGATCAGAAGCCCACGCCGCCGAGGCCGATGCCCAGGCCGAGCAGGCCGCCGCTGCGACCCTTTTTGCCGACGTTGGCGTCGATGCTGAGCAGCGAGCCCCCGCGACCGTTCTTCAGGAGGTCGACGTCGGCGTCGAGCAGCGACCCGCCGCGATGTTGCGAGCCGACCGAAAGGTCGACGTCGGCCACGGAGCCGCCGCGGCGGCCGTTGTTGTTCAGCAGGTTCACATCGGCGTCGACGAGCGAGCCGCCACGGCCGTGGCTGGACTTGCCGACATCGAGATCGACGCTGACGGCGCTGCGCGGGGCGGAGGGACGATAGCTGTGGCTGTTGTAGCCGCCGGCATTGGCGGCGGTGGCGAACAGGGCGCTGGCCAGGAGGGCGGCGCCGGCGACGGTGGTGAACTTCGACATGGGGTGGTTCCTCTCCAAGAGCTACCGTCTAGGTTGACGGCAAATTAACGCCTTCAAGTTGTGTTCCATGGATTTTACCCGCTGAAATGGTCATTTCGCCGGTGATCTGGATCAATCTGGCGCCGTCCTGTTCCGAAACGGCACGGCCTCTGGCATGAGACCCCGGTGCGGGAGTGATCGATGCAACTTGTGATTGGCGACAAGGCTTGGTCGAGCTGGTCGTTGCGACCCTGGCTGGTGCTGAAGCGTCTCGGCGTTGCTTTCGAGGAGGTGCGGATCCCTCTGCGCCAGGCCGAGGTCACCGCCGCCGCCATCGCGGCCCATTCTCCGTCCGGCTGGGTTCCGGCCCTGAAGGACGGCGACCTGACGGTCTGGGACAGCCTGGCGATCTGCGAATACCTGGCCGAACGCTTCCCCGCGGCGAAGCTGTGGCCCGACGATGCGACGGCGCGGGCCGTCGGGCGTTCGGCGGTCGCCGAGATGCATTCCGGCTTTCGCGGCGTGCGAATGGAAATGTCGATGGCGCTCGGCGAGGTCCTGCCGACGCCGGACCTGACCGAGGATGCCCGGAAGGACGTCCGCCGTATCGTCGGCCTGTGGCGCGACCTGCTCTCGCGGTTCGGCGGTCCCTGGCTGCTGGGTTCGGACTACAGCATCGCCGACGCCTTCTATGCTCCGGTGGCGACCCGTTTTCGCACCTACCAGATCGACCTGGCGGCCTACGGCGACGATGCAGGCCCTGAGGGATCGGCTCGGGCCTGGGCCGAGCGCGTGCTCGCCGATCCCGCCTTCCTGGAATGGGAAGCGGCGGCGAAGGTGAGATGATCCGCGAGGCGAGGCTTGCCGACGCCGCGGCGCTCGCGCCGCTGATCGGTGAACTCGGCTACCCGACGGCCGCCGACGAGGTCGCGGCGCGGCTGGCGCCCTTTCTCTCCCAAGGTCTGCCGCCGTTGGTCTGGGACGAGGGGGACGCTCTCCTCGGCGTGCTGGTCCGGACCGTCGCGCCAAGCCTGCACCGACCTGGCGCCATCGCCGGCATTTCCGCCCTGGTGGTGGCCGAGGACGCGCGCGGGCGCGGCGTGGGACGCGCGCTTGTCGCCGAGGCGGAGGCGCGCTGCCGAGCGCTCGGTTGCTGTCGCATGGAAGTGACCAGCAACATGCGCCGCGAGGAGGCGCATCGGTTCTACGAGGCGCTGGGCTACGCGCGGACCAGCTTCAAGTTCGTGAGGGCGCTGTAGAAGGTCAGAACGTCAGGTGCGCGCCGCGAAGGGTGAGCACCGGGACGACGATCTCCTCCTCGTCGCGGAGGTGGTTGTTGATCAGGGCGGCGCCGCGTCCGATCCGATCGGCCAGGGCGGCGGCCAGGGGTTTCAGGTTGGCCTCGGACGAGCCCGGCTCGGCGCCGGTCTGGACAAGGGTGTTCGACGCCTCGGCCATGGCCGCGAGGAGATGCTCGATGGCGTCATGATCGCGGTCGAGCAGGGCGAAGCCTTGCGCCATGCGCGGCTCGACGGCGGTCAGCATCGGAAACGCCTGCTCGGTCTCCAGGGTGTGGTGATGATGCAGGTTGTTCAGTAGTTGACGCAGCCGGGGCGTCGCCGCGAGGAGATAGCCGCCGGCGTCGATCCGCCCCTCACGCCACGCGACGCCAAGCGTTTCCAGGTCCTCGATGCGATCCCGAAACCAACCATGGATATCGAGCCAATGCTGCGCCATGGGATGCAGCGCCATGCTCGGCCATGCCGAACGCGGACACCCCGTCTCCAGAAAGCGGAAGGCGGCGGGCAGGCCGTCGCGGCGATGCAGGGCGTCCGCGGGCGCGAGATCGCGGTCGGTTTCGATTGTGGACATGCGGCTACCCTCCCTGCGAAACGTCGATCGCCAGCGCCCAGATGGGGCTTCGGCCCATGGCTCCGCAAGGAGGCACAGCCGCGACACCAGGTATCGTTGAGGTGACCGGGTTTGTCCGCCGCCGGACGCTGGAAAGCCCCAGCTTGCCGTCACTCCGTCGCCGTCGTGACGTTGATCATCCAGGGGATGCCGAACTTGTCGATCAGGGCGCCGAAGCCCGGCGTCCAGAAGGTGGCGGCGAAAGGCATGGTCTGCTTGCCGCCCTCGGACAGCTGTTCGTACCAGCGCTTGGCCTCGTCGATGTCGGCGGTGTGCAGGGTGACGTCGAAGCCGTTCTTGGGCTTTTCGATGTTGGGCGCCCAAGCGGTGTCCATGTCGCCGCCCATGATCGCCTGGTCGCCGACTTCCAGCCAGCAGTGCATCAGCCAATCCTTGTACTTCGGGTCGCTGATCGGCATGTCCGGCGGCGCGTCGCCATAGGACATGGCGGAGGTGATTTTGCCGCCCAACACCTCGGCATAGAACTCGAACGCCTCACGGCATTGGCCCTGAAAGCTCAGGCTGGTCACGATCTTCATGGTCGTCTCCTGGGTTGCCCGGCCGCAGAATGGCACGCCTTTTCGGCTGTGATGCGACGAAGTTGAGGGTGGCTCCTGTCCTATTGCGTTCCCGTCGTCGGCGGCGCCGACTGCGGCTTCGGCAGGATCACGAACAGGCCGAAGGCCGCCGAGGGGATGCGACTGGTGTGCAGGCCGTTGGTGATCCAGGCCTCCTTGAGGCGCGCGCTGCCGGCGAGGTTGGCCACAAACTGAGCATCGGGCGCGCTGGGCGCCAGCACCCCGTTCAGGCCCGGCTGAACGGGGTGGAAGCTGTGATTGTGGAGGGCGATGTCCGCGCGCCAGCCGGCCCGAACGTCCCGCAGGGCGGGGCCGGTGAGCGGCGACATATTGCCGACCCCGTCTTCGTTGACCGTCATGTAGTAGATTCGCAGCCGGCGGCCGTTGGGGGAATGCAGCACCAGGGCGGCGAATTCCGTCGGGCGTTCGAACAGGTCGACCCGTGCATGCTGGTTGGCGAGCAGCAGCTTTTCAAGGCAGCCGGCGGGCCGGATCCACTCCAGGGACCGATTGGCGAGCATGGCGTTGCTCTGCCTGAGGCTGGGCTCGCCCGAGATCCAGGCGTCCCGCAGCAGGGTGATCGGATCGGTGACCGGCGCCCGCTTGGGGACCGCCGCGGCGAAGTCCTTATAGGCGGGGGCGATAGGATCGGCGGACGACCAGTAGACCGCCGCGTCGGGGACATCCCACACCTGCACCAGCCGTGCGCCCTTGGCCCCGTTCGCGCCTTCGCCGACGAGGATGCGGGGTGCGGACGGAAAGGCGCAGACGGCCGCCTTGGCGACGCCTCCGCCGCCGAGGGTGAGGGCGCACAGCGCCATCGCGATCCGCGCGGCCAGCCAGCCGAGGCGCCCAGTCATCATGGCGCGAAAGTCGGGGCGCGCCTCGCCGCTGTCAACGGCGCGCTGGATGGGAAAAACGGGGCGGGCTTGCTTCCCGCGCATCCATGCTCGTCTTCAGGCGGCCGTCAGTCCGGCGCCCAGCGGTAGCCGACGCCAGGCTCGGTGACGATGAGGGTGGGCAAGGCGGGGTCGAGCTCGATCTTCTGGCGCAGCTGGCCGACAAAGACGCGCAGGTACTGGACGTCCTCGACGTGGGCGGGGCCCCATACGGCGGTCAGCAGCTGGCGATGGGTGACCACCCGGCCCGCGCCCTGCACGAGCTGGGCGAAGAGGTCGTATTCGCGGGGCGACAGGCGGATCGGCGCGCCGTCGCGGGTGACCAGGCGCTTCACCAGATCGACGGTGAGGCCGCCGACGGCGATCACGCCGCTGACGCCGGTCGCCTCGATGCGGTGGCGCAGGGCGACACGCAGGCGGGCCAGCAGTTCGCCGACCCCGAAGGGCTTTTCGACATAGTCGTCGGCGCCGGCGTCGAGGGCGTCGATCTTCTCGGTCTCGCGGTCGCGGGCCGAGAGGATGAGAACCGGGCCGTGATAAAAGGCGCGGGCCTTGGTCAGGGCGTCCTTGCCGTCCATGTCGGGCAGGCCGAGGTCGAGGATGACGGCGTCGGGCGCCTTGCGGGCGATTTCGCGCAGGCCGTCGGCGGCGGTGTCGGCGCGGACGGGCTCGTAGCCGGCCGCGTCGAGGGCCGGTCCGAGAAAGCGGTGAATCTGCGGTTCGTCGTCGACTACGAGGATGCGGGGCCGAAAGTCACTCATAGGAAGTCCACCGGGGTGGCGCGTTCCTTGGGCAGACTGATCAGGATGCGGGTGCCTTTACCCTCGTGGATCGGGCTGGCGGCGGCGATGCGGCCGCCCATCGCCTCGACGAAACCTTTGGAGATGGCCAGGCCCAGGCCCGCGCCCTTGCCGCGATCGCTCGCCTCATCCATGCGGCGGAACTTCTCGAACACGCGCTCCAGCTCGGCGGTGGGAATGCCGCGGCCCTTGTCCTCGATGCTGATCACCACATTGCCGCGATCCTCGTAGGCGGCGACCTCGATGACGGTTTCGGCCGGGCTGTAGGCGATGGCGTTCTCGAGGATGTTCACCAGGGCCTGCTCCAGCAGCGAGGCGTCGGCCATCACCGCCGACAGGCGATCGGGGAAATCCCAGTCGACCTTGCGGCCGTCAAGCCGCCGACGGACGCGCTCGACGGCGGCGCGCAGGACGTCGCGCACGTCGGTCCACTCCCGGCGGGTGGTCAGGGCGCCGCCTTCCAGGCGGGTCATGTCGAGCAGGTCGCCGACGTAGCGGTTCAGCCGCTCGGCCTCCTCTCGGATCGAGACCAGCAGGTCGTCGCGCACGCGCGCGGTCAGGGACTTGCCGTAGTCGATCAAGGTGGTGACCGAGCCGAGCACGGTGGAGAGCGGCGTGCGCAGGTCGTGGCTGACCGAGTTGAGCAGGGCCGAGCGCAGGCGGTCGGTGCGGCGCAGGGCCTCGGCGTCGACGGCCTCGGCGGCGAACTCGGCCCGTTCGAGGGCGACGGCGCCCTGGTCGAGCAGGGCGGCGACGAAGCGCTCGGCATCCTCGGTGGCGACGGCCTCGGGCTCGACGCCCGCCACGCCGGCGCGGGCGCGCACCCCCTGCAGGGGACGGAAGGTCCAGGCGGCGTTGGGCAGGGTGCCGGTCCCGGCCCCGGCGGGCTCGCCCTTCTCCCAGGCCCAGCGGGCGGCGGCCATGTCGCCGGGGGTGATGGTCGGGGACGGAGGCGAGGCGGCGGTGACGGCGAGGTCATCCCCGGCGGGCGCGAGCACCACGGCCCGGCCGCCGGTGGCGGCGGCCATTTGCTCGGCCAGGGCGACGGCGGCGTCGCGGGTGGTGGCGGCGGCCGAGAGACGGCGGGTGGCGGCGAGGACGGCGGCGATGGCCGAGGCGCGGCGGGAGGCGGCGCGGCTGTGGTCGCGCACCCGGCCGGTGAGCCAGCCGGTGGTCATGGCCACGGCGAAGAACACCGCGAAGGTGAAGACGTCGGCGGCGTGGCCGATGGATAGGGTCAGGCGCGGTTCGAGGAACAGGAAATTGTAGGCCGCCGCCGCCGCGGCGGCGGCGCTGATCGCCGGCCACAGGCCGAAGGCGAGGCCGCTGACCAGCACGCTGAGCAGGAAGACCATGGCGAGATTGGCGCTCTCCACCGACTGGTCGACCAGCCAGGCGACGCCGGCCGCGACGGTGACGATGCCGAACGCCGCGAGGTGGCCGAGCCAGGGGCGACGGCGGGACGGCGGGCGCTGGGCCGGTTCGGGTTGGCCCGCTGTCTCCTCGGTGATGATGTGCAGCGCCGCGCCGTTGGCCTCGTCGAGCAGGGCGCGGATCAGGCTGCGGCCCCAGAGGCGTCGGCGGCGTGTCTTGCCGAGCACGATCTGGGTGACGTTGTTGCGCCGGGCGTAGTCGAGCACCGAGCCCACGAGGTCGTCGCCGGTGAGGGTGACGGTGGAGCCGCCGAGCTGGTCGGCCAGTTTCAGCGCCTCGCGCAGCCGCTGGGCGCCAACGGCCGAGGGGGCGGGCGCGTTGGGGCGCTCGACGTGGGCCACGGTCCACGGCGCGTCCATCATCATGTCCGACAGGCGGCGGCCGGCGCGCACTAGAGCCCCCGCGGTCGCGTCGGGGCCGACGAGCACGAGGATGCGCTCGCCCGCCGCCCAGGGCCCTTCGACGCCGGCCCGCTTCATGGCCCCGAGCAGTTGGTCGTCCACGGTCTGGGCGGCGCGGCGAAGGGCTAGTTCACGCAGAGCGGTGAGGTTCTCTTCCTTGAAGAAGCGCTCGGCGGCGGTGCGCGCCGTGTCGCCGAGGTAGATTTTCCCCTCGCTCATCCGTTGGCGCAGTTCGGCGGGGGTGATATCGATCAGCTCGATCTCGTCGGCCTTGGAAAGCGCGAGGTCGGGCACCGTCTCGCGTTGGCGCACGCCGGTGATCTTTGTGACCACGTCGACCAGGCTTTCGAGGTGTTGGACGTTGAGCGTGGTCCAGACGTCGATGCCCGCCGCCAGCAGTTCCTCGACGTCCTGCCAGCGCTTGGGATGGCGCGAGCCGGGGGCGTTGGAGTGGGCGTACTCGTCGACCAGCAGCAGGGCGGGGCGGCGGGCCAGGGCCGCGTCGAGGTCGAACTCCAGCAGGGTCGCGCCGCGATAGGCGATGGGCGCGCGCGGCAAGACCTCCAGGCCGCGCAGCAGGCTCTGGGTCTCCTTGCGACCGTGGGTCTCGACGACGCCGACGACGAGGTCGCCGTCCTTGGCCGCCTCGCGGCGGGCGGCCTTGAGCATCTCGTAGGTCTTGCCGACGCCCGGCGACATGCCGAGAAACACCTTGAGCCGCCCCCGCTGGGCGCGGGTGGCGGCTAGGAGCGCATCAGGGTCCGGGCGACGGGGTTCGTCCATCAGGGTTTAGCTGTAGACCTCCCGAAGGCGGCGTCGAGGGCCAGGTTGGTCTTCAGCACATTGACCCGGGGTTGACCGAGGAAGCCGAGCGCCGGGGCTTGGGTTTCTTGGCCGATGATCGTCTCCACTTCGGCCAGGGTGCGACCACGGGCGGCGGCGATGCGGGCGGCCTGGCGGTGGGCGTTGGCGGGGGAGATGTCGGGGTCGAGGCCGGATCCGGAGGTGGTCACCGCGTCGGCCGGGATCGGGCCGACGCCGCGCAGGGCGTCGGCGCTGGTCTTCACCCGTTCGATCAGGACGGGGTTCAGGGGGCCGAGGTTGGAGCCGGAGGAGCCGGAGGCGTCATAGCCGTCCGCGCCGGCCGCCGAGGGGCGGGGATGCAGATAGCCGGCGCCGGTGAAGGGCTGGGCGATCAGGGCCGAGCCGATCACCTGGCCGGAGGCGTCGCGGATCAGCCTGCCGTCCGCCTGGGCGGGAAAGACGAGGCGGCCGAGGCCGGTGACCGCCAGCGGATAGGCGACGCCGAGCAACAGGGTGAAGCCGAGGGTGAGCACCAGGGCGGGGCGGATTTGCGAGAGCATGTTCAGGTCCTTAGGCCAGGCCGAGCGCCGAGATGACGACGTCGATGGCCTTGATGCCGATGAAGGGGGCGACCACGCCGCCGAGGCCGTAGATCAGCAGGTTTCTTTGCAACAGGCGGGCGGCGCCGATGGGGCGGTACTTCACCCCGCGCAGGGCCAGCGGGATCAGGGCGACGATGATCAGGGCGTTGAAGATCACCGCCGAGAGGATGGCGCTCTCGGGGCTGGCCAGGTGCATGATGTTGACCCCGGCCAGGGCGGGCAGGGCGACCACGAAGATGGCCGGGATGATGGCGAAGTACTTGGCCATGTCGTTGGCGATGGAGAAGGTGGTCAGGGCGCCGCGGGTGATCAGCAGCTGTTTGCCCACCTCAACGATCTCGATGACCTTGGTCGGGTCGCTGTCGAGGTCGACCATGTTGCCGGCCTCGCGGGCGGCCTGGGCGCCGGTCTGCATGGCGACGCCGACATCGGACTGAGCCAGGGCCGGGGCGTCGTTGGCGCCGTCGCCGCACATGGCCACGAGGCGGCCCTTGGCCTGTTCGGCCCTGATCAGGCGCAGCTTGTCCTCCGGGGTGGCCTCCGCGAGGAAGTCGTCGACGCCGGCCTCGGAGGCGATGGCGGCGGCGGTGACCGGGTTGTCGCCGGTGATCATGACGGTGCGCAGACCCATGCGGCGAAGGTCCGCGAAGCGCGTCTTCACATTGGGCTTCACCACGTCCTTCAGGTGGATGACGCCGAACAGGACGCCGTCCTCGGTGACGGCCAGGGGCGTGCCGCCCGAGCGGGCGATGCGTTCCACGGCGGCGGTGAACTCGGCGGGAACGTCATGAGGCTCGAGGCCGAGATCGCGCAGGGTGGCGTCGACGGCGCCCTTGCGCCAGCGCTGGCCGTCGGCGTCGAGGCCCGACTGGCGGGTCGTGGCGCTGAACGGGATGACCACGGCGCCGGCCGGGGCTTCCAGAGTGAGGCCCTGGTTGCGCGCCAGCTCGACGATGGAGCGGCCTTCCGGGGTCTCGTCGCCGAGCGAGGCCAGCAGGGTGGCGCGCAGCATGGCTTCGGCGCGGACGCCGGGGACGGCGATCAGTTCGGTGGCCATGCGGTTGCCGAAGGTGATGGTGCCGGTCTTGTCGAGCAGCAGGGTGTCGACATCGCCGGCCGCCTCGACGGCGCGGCCCGAGGTGGCCAGGACATTGACCTTCAGCAGACGATCCATGCCGGCGATGCCGACGGCGGACAGCAAGCCGCCGATGGTGGTCGGGATCAAGCAGATGAACAGGGCGCCGAGCACCAGAGGGGAGAGCTTCACGCCCGAATAGGCGCCGAGGCCGAGCAGGGTGACGACGGCGATCAGGAACACCAGGGTCAGGCCCGCCAGCAGCACGGCGAGGGCGATCTCGTTGGGCGTCTTGCGGCGGTCCGCGCCCTCGACCATGGCGATCATGCGGTCAAGGAAGGACGAGCCGGCCTCGGCGGTGACCCGCACCTTGATCCAGTCGGAGACGACGGTGGTGCCGCCGGTCACCGCCGAGCGGTCGCCGCCGCTTTCACGGATCACCGGCGCGCTTTCGCCGGTGACGGCCGCCTCGTTGACCGAGGCGATGCCCTCGACGATCTCGCCGTCCGCGGGGATCACGTCGCCGGCCTCGACCAGCACGATCTCGCCGACGCCCAGCTTGTGAGCCGGGGTGGGCACGATCACCTCGTCGCCGCGACCGGTCTTGGGATCGACGATCAGCTTGGCCTTGGTGGTGACGCGGGCGGCGCGCAGGGCGTCAGCGGCGGCCTTGCCGCGGCCCTCGGCGACGCTTTCGGCGAGATTGGCGAACAGGACGGTGGCCCAGAGCCAGAGGGCCATCTGCAGGGCGAAGCCCCAGTGCTGGCCGCCGGCGATGGCGAGGCCGGCCGAGATCGAGGCCAGCAAGGCGACGATCCAGGTGGCGAAGATCACCGGATTGCCGGTCAGCTTGCGCGGATCGAGCTTGGCGAAGGCCTGGCCGGCGGCGCGGCCGATCATGGCGCCGGAGAAGCCGCCGGCGAGGGTAGGGGAAGTCGTGGTCATTCTGAGATGTCCGGACAAAGTCAGTGTCCAGCCACGGCCTGGAGCGCTTGGAAGTGCTCCACGATCGGGCCGAGGGCGAGGGCGGGGAAGAACTGCAGGCCGCCCATGATCAGGATCACCCCGATCAGGAGGCCGACGAACAGTCCGCCGTCGGTGGGGAAGGTCCCGGTGGTGGCGGCCAGCTTGGGCTTGGCGGCCAGGGCGCCGGCGATGGCCATCACCGGGATGGCGTAGGCGAAGCGGCCCAGCAGCATGCCGATGCCCAGGGTGGTGTTGAACCAGGGCGTGTTGGCCGAGATGCCGGCGAAGGCCGAGCCGTTGTTCGCCGCCGCCGAGGTGTAGGCGTAGAGCAGCTCGGTGAGGCCGTGGGCGCCCGGATTGGCGAGGCTCTTGAGCGCCACGGGCAGGACGGCGGCGACGGCGGTGAACCCGAGGATGGCCAGGGGCAGGATCAGCACCGCCAGCATGGCGTACTTCACCTCGCGGGCTTCGACCTTCTTGCCGAGATACTCCGGCGTGCGCCCGACCATCAGCCCCGCCACGAAGACGGCGATCAAGGCCATGACGATCATGCCGTAGAGGCCCGAGCCGACGCCGCCCGGCAGGATCTCGCCGAGCTGCATCAAGAACAGAGCGACCCCGCCGCCAAGCGGCATGAAGCTGTCGTGCATGCCGTTGACGGCGCCGTCGGAGGCGCCGGTGGTGGCGGCGGCGAACATGGCGGTGGAGGCGGCGCCGAAGCGGGTCTCCTTGCCTTCCATGTTCACGTCAGCGGTGACGCCGGCGGCGACGAGCGCGGGAGCCGGCTGGGTTTCGGCGGCGTAGATGGCGCTGGCGCCGGCGGCCAGCAGGATGACCATCACGGCGACGATGGCGCGGGCTTCCTTGGCGGCCATGACCACGCGGCCGAAGGCGACGACGCAGGCGAGGCTGAGGGCGTTCATCGAGACGATCTCGATGAGGTTGGTCCAGGCGTTGGGGTTTTCGAACGGATGGGCGGCGTTGGCGTTGAACACGCCGCCGCCGTTGGTGCCGAGCTGCTTGATGGCCTCCTGGCTGGCGACGGGGAACAGGGCGAGGGTCTGCCGGCCGCCTTCAAGGCCGTGGGCGTCGACATGGGCCGCGAGGCTCTGCGGCAGGCCGAGGCCGACATAGGCCAGGGCGACGACCAGCGAGATCGGCAGCAGGAACCAGAGGACGATGCGGGTGAGGTCCCGCCAGAAGTCGCCCAGACCCTCGGCGCGGTCGGCGACGAAGGCGCGGGCGAGGGCGCAGGCCAGGGCCATGCCGGCGGCGCCGGAGAGGAAGTTGTGGGTGGTCAGGCCCGCCATCTGCGAGAAGGTCGAGACCGTCTGCTCGGGCGCGTAGGACTGCCAGTTGGTGTTGGCGACGAAGCTGACGGCGGTGTTGAACGCCAGGTGCGGCGACATCCCGTCGAACCCCTGCGGATTGAGCGGCAGCAGGTTCTGGAAGCGCAGGATCAGAAAAAGGACGAGGAAGCTGGCCGCCGAGAAGGCGAGGAAGCTCATCGTATAGGCGAGCCAGGTCTGGCTGCTGTTTTCCTTGACGCCGCCGGCGCCGAGGATGGCGCGTTCGACGGGACGCAGCACCGGATCGAGCCAGGTGCGCCGCCCGGTCCAGACGCGGGCGAGATAGAGGCCAAGCGGCCAGCCGACGGCCACGATGACCGCCAGGGTGAAGAGGATTTCGAGCCAGCCCTGCGCGTTCATCAGAAGCGCTCCGGCTTGACCAGGGCGACCAGCATGTAGCCGCCGATGACGAGGGCGCCTGCGCCCCAGATCAGCATTTCAACCATCGCCGCCCTCACAGACGCCGGAGGGCGGCGGCGTAGACGCCGAAAAGCGCGAAGGCCGCGAGGCCCAGCGCCAGATAGACGAAATCGAACATTTGAAGTCTCCGGCCGGCTCTTCGCCGACGTGCGGAGGCTCGCTCAGAAGCGCATCAGGGTTCGATACGGAAAGCGGGGGAGGGGGCATAAGGCGCGCATAAAGGCGGCGGACGTTACGGGGCGGGCCTGTATTCGTCAGGGGTTTGGTGTGATCGCCTCGGCGAGGTTGTCCCGGCAATGTTTTGTTACATCGTAGATATACTTAGTAATAAGTGTGTTGTTTTGGTCGCGATATTTGTCTCGACCCTGATTGTCTAGGAAACATCACAAAGTTTGAGAAAAAGCTGCAAGCCCCAGCCTTAACCGCTGCGCCCAGAAAGACCGCCAAGGGGATCTGGGCAAAATGTCGAACAAAACCAACCTTCGTCTGGCCATGCTGGCCGGCGCCGCCGCGATGGCCGCCGTCGCCGCTCCGGCCTACGCGCAAGAGGCCGGCGCGCTGGAAGAAGTGATCGTCACCGCGACCAAGCGCGAAACCGATCTGCAGAAGACGCCGATCGCCATCGCGGTGGTGAACGCCGAAACCATGAAGGCCAGCCAGGTGCTGTCGCTGCTCGACATCGCCGGCAGCATCCCGACCCTGCGCATGTCGACCTTCGAGTCGCGCCAGACGGCGCTGACCGTCGGCATCCGCGGCATCGTGCCGAACGACGCCAACCAGCCCGCGCGGGAACAGGGCGTCGGCATCTATCTCGACGGCGTGTACCTCGGTCGTCAGCAGGGCCTGAACGCCAGCATGCTGGACCTGGAGCGCGTGGAAGTGCTGCGCGGCCCGCAAGGCACCCTGTTCGGCCGCAACACCGAAGGCGGCGCGGTGAGCATGGTCACCCGCAAGCCGACCGGCGAATATGGTCTGCGCGCCACCGCCGGGGTGAGCAACTTCAACGGCTACAACGCCGAAGCCCACCTCGACCTGCCGGAGATCGCCGGCGTGGCCATCAAGGTCGACGCGACGACTCAGCGCCACGACGCCACCACCGAAAACCCGATGTCGGGCCAGGAAGGCTGGAACTACCTCAATCGCCGCGGCCTGCGCGTCTCGGCCCTGTGGAACCCCACCGACCGCCTGGAGGCGATCTACGCCTATGACGTCGGCCACAGCGAATCGACGCCGTTCATCAGCCAACTGGTGAACTACAACCCGCTCGGCCTGCCGGTCTCCAGCGCCTTCCCGCGCCCGAGCGGCACGATCTCGCCGCTGCCGCCGAACGTCACCGTGCACCCCGACCGTCAGGACCGCGCCGACATCGGCGTGCCGCAGCAGCCGAGCGTCGACGAGATTTCGGGCCACATGCTGCGGGTCAACTACGACCTGACCGACGACCTGGAGCTGCGCTCGATCACCGCCTTCCGCGAAGTGGCCGTGCAGCAGTACGACAACGCCGGCGGCCCGAACCGCCCGCCGGTGTTCCAGCCGAATGCGCCGGAAGGCAATTCCGCCCGCAACTTCTCGCGCTACAGCCTTTCGGACCTCGAGCAGTTCCAGCGCAGCCAGGAGTTCCAGTTCGTCGGCTCGGCCCTCGAAGGTCGCTTCGACTACGTGGTCGGCCTCTACTACTTCTTCGAAAAGGCCTGGGAAGAAGCCGCCACGCCGAGCAGCCTGACCTACGTCGGCGCCAACGGCGACTATGTGGTGCGTGACCCCAAGGTGGCCGGCATCACCCGCGGCTTCCGCGCCATCGACCGCGGCAGCGTCGCCGAGTCGGAAAGCAAGGGCGTGTTCGTCCACACGGTCTACACCCCGCCCATCCTCGACGACCGCATGAAGGTCACCCTGGGGGGCCGCTACACCTCCGACAACAAGCAGGGCACGCTCTACAAGGTGAGCAACACGCCCCGGAACTTCCAGTTCACCCTGGAAGAGAACCGCTTCGACCCGGTGGCCACCCTGGCCTTCGACGCGACGCCGGACATCAACATCTACGGCACCTACGCGACCGGCTACCGCGCCGGCGGCGCCAACTCGCGCTCGCTGACCTTCACCCCCTTCCAGTCGGAAGAGGTGAAAAGCTTCGAAGTCGGCCTGAAGGCCCGCCTGTTCGACCGGTTCAACCTGAACCTGGCCGCCTTCTCGATGGATCGCACCAACACCCAGATCGAGTTCACCCTGGTCGCGCCGGACCCCACGACGGGCAATACCCGCAACACCGTCGAAACTGTCAACGCGCCGGGCACGAGCAAGATCAAGGGCGTCGAGTTCGACCTCAACGGCCGCATCACCGAAAACCTGCGGGCGAGCTTCTCCTACGCCTACATCGACGCCATGGTGCCGAACGCTCGCAACCCGTTCCCCGCCTCGGCCAACTGCCCGGCGTGCGGTACGATCCAGCCGGTCTACATCATCTACACCCCGCCGCACGCGGCCAGCGCCGCGCTGGACTACACCTATCCGCTGAGCTTCGCCGACCTGCGCTTCCACGTGGACGCCAACTTCTCCAGCGGCACGCAAAGCTTCGAGCAATCGCCCGAAAAGACCGACGACGCCTTCCTGGTGAACGCCCGCGTTTCGCTGGCCGACTGGCAGGTGGGCGAAGGCCAGCGCCTGGGCGTCTCGCTCTGGTCGCGGAACCTGCTCGACAAGTCCTACATCTACCGCCTGTCGACCGAGGGTCGCTCGGGCTCCAACGCGATCGGCGACTACGCGAACTTCAACGAGCCGCGCACTTTCGGCCTGGAGTTCAACCTGCGCTATTAAGGCGCGGGCTGTTTAGAGACGGCTGTCGGCCGGGGACCTCTGTCTCCGGCCGATTTGCGTTGTAGGGCGCACTACGGCCCGTACGGCGCAGGGAAAAAATTTCGCCTTCCTCGGCCTTGTGCCGAGGGAAGCTGGGGTGGGGGACGGGTGTTCAACGCCCACGGAAGCAACAAGCTCCACCGTGCTGTGTCATTTCGGCCGCAGACGCCGGATGCTCGGCGTCCGTCATGGAACCGTCGCAAACCCATAACAAAACCCGCAAGCCCCCGGCGTAACCGCTGCGCCAACATTTCTGAATGTTGCCAGGGGATAACGGCAAATGACTCAATCCAACCTTCGTCTGGCCATGTTGGCCAGCGCGGCCATGATGGCCGCTTTCGCCGCGCCGGCTTTCGCGCAGGACGCCGCCGCAGCGCCGCAATCGGTCGGCCTGGAAGAAGTGGTCGTCACCGCGACCAAGCGCGAGACCTCGCTGCAGAAGACCCCGATCGCCATTTCGGTGGTCAGCGACGAATCATTGGAAGCCCGCCACGTCGACAGCCTGCTGAGCTTCGCCGACGGCGCCGTGCCCTCGCTGCGCGTGGCGACCTTCGAAGCCCGCCAGTCGGCCCTGACCATCGGCATCCGCGGCATCGTGCCGTTCGACGCCAACCAGACCGCCCGCGACCAGGGTGTCGGCGTCTATATCGACGGCATCTACCTGGGCCGTCAGCAGGGCTTGAACGCCGCCCTGTTCGACGTTGAGCGCATCGAAGTGCTGCGCGGCCCGCAGGGCACCCTGTTCGGCCGTAACACCGAAGGCGGCGCGCTCTCGATCGTCACCAAGCAGCCCACGGGCGAGTTCGGCGGCCGCATGTCGGCCGGCGTCGGCAACTACGGCAGCTACAGCGCCGAGCTGCACCAGGACTTCCAGGAGTTCGCCGGCCTGTCGGTGAAGGTCGACGGCCTGATCCAGCACCAGGATCCGACCACCAAGAACCCGATGTCGGGCCAGGCGGGCTGGAACCAGTATCACCGCGTCGGCGGCCGCGTGACCGCCCTCTACAAGCCGGTGGACAACTTCAGCGCCGAAATCTCGGCCGACTACGCCAAGGACGAGAACACCCCGTTCTACAGCCAGCTGCTGAACTTCAACCCCTACGGCAAGCGCGTCCGCACCCTCGCGGAAATGCAGGCGGCGGCCTCGGCCCCGGCGGGCACGATCAACGCCCTGCCGTCGTTCCTCAAGGTGCATTCGAGCCGTCAGGACACCTCGGACGTCGGCACCATCCAGCAGCCCAGCGTCGACAAGACCGGCGGCGTCGCGGCGACCCTGAAGTACAACGTCAACGACAATCTGGAACTGCGCTCGATCACCGGCGTCCGCGCCGTGCAGACCAACCAGTGGGACAACTCGGGCATCGGCTCGCGTAACGTCTTCGCTCCGAACGCCAACTTCGGCCGCTATTCGCTGTCGGACCTGTATCAGCGCCAGGTCAGCCAGGAATTCCAGGCGGTCGGCAGCTACGGCGACGTGCTCGATTACGTGGTCGGCCTCTACTACTTCAACGAGAACGCCAAGGAATCGGCCGCCACGCCGTTCAGCAACCAGTTCAACGCCGACGGCACCGGCTGGATCATCCGCGACTCGCGCGGCACGTCGAAGGCGTCGGCCGCCACCGCTGGCTGGGAATACGGCACGCGCTTCCTGACGCGCGCCTCGCGCGCCGAGGCCACCAGCTGGGCCGTCTATGGCCAGGGCACCTACACCCCGGCGGGCGCCGACCAGTTCCACCTGACGGTGGGCGGTCGTCTGACCAAGGATAAGCGCGACGGCGTGCTCTACATCGTCAACGGCAAGGCCACGAACTTCCCGTTCACCTACGACAACGACCGCTTCGACCCGATGGTCAACCTGGCCTGGGACGCCGCGCCGGGCATCAACCTGTACGCCAAGTACTCGACCGGCTTCCGCGCCGGCGGCGCCAACGCCCGCTCTCAGACCTTCACCCCGTTCAACCCGGAAGAGGTGAAGGCCTATGAAGTCGGCGCGAAGATGGACCTGGCCAACAGCGTCCGCCTGAACCTGGCCGCCTACGCCATGGACCGCACCGACACGCAGATCGACTTCGACAACGTCGACACCACGCCCGGCAGCCCGACCCAGGGCGCGCACACCGAAGAAACGCGGAACGCGCCGGGCAAGTCGACCATCCGCGGCTTCGAAGCCGACCTGACCTGGAAGGCCAGCGAGAACTGGACCCTGGGCGCCTCCTACGCCTACACCGACGTGAAGGTGCCGGCCGCGCCGTTCCCCTTCGCGGGCAACGCCGACGTTCCGCAGGGCACGCCGTTCCCGGTCAATGTGGTCTACACGCCGCCGAACGCCGCCACGGCCTATGTCGACTATGAGCAGCCGGTCGGCGACTTCACCTTCCGCGCCCACCTCGACGCCAACTACGCCGACGCCCAGTACTCGTTCCAGACCGAGTTCGCCGACGTCTCACCGACCGGCAAGCTGATCCAGAACGTGGCCGTGAAGGGCGACGACAGCCTGATCTTCAACGGCAGCATCCAGCTGACGGACATCAACATGAACGGCGGCGGCGCCGTCGGCACCATCTCGCTGTGGAGCCGCAACCTGCTCGACTCCGACTACGTCTACCGCATCTCGGCCGCCAACCGCGGCACCATCGGCGACTACGGCAACTTCAACCCGCCGCGCACCTTCGGCCTCGAACTGAAGGTGAAGTACTAAGCTTCATCGTTTCTTCGGAACGATCGGCGCCGGCCAGGGACCCCGTCCCTGGCCGGTTTTCTTTTGGGAGCAAGGGGACAAATCGAAGAGGGTCTTGCGGAGCAGGGTCAGGTGCGCCGTCATACGTCATAAAACGACGTTACGGGGGACATCGAGTTCGTGAGTCTGGACGCGGCGAGTCTGTTCGAACGGGCCAAGGCGGCGCTGATGGCCGGCGATCCCACCGCCGCGGCGACGGCGGCGCGGCAGGTGGTTCTTCTCGCGCCCGGGGCTTGGCCGGCGCTCTATCTGCTGGCCGTCGCCGAACGCGACAGAGGCGCCAGCGAGGCGGCGCGGCGCGCTTTCGAGGCGGCGTTGAAGGCGGCGCCGGATCATCCCGACATCCTCAACGATTACGCTCGCCTGCTGGAGATGGCGGGCGAGCGCGACGCCGCCATCGCTCGCTATCGACAGGTCGTCGCCGCGCGGCCGGATCACCTGGAGGCCTGGACGAGGCTTTCGGCGGGTCTGACCGCCGTCGGCGCGCTCGGCGAGGCGCATGAGGCGGTCCTGACGGCGACGCGCCTGGCGCCGCAGAACGCGGAAATCTGGCTGATGATGGGCGGCAACCGCCATGCGGCGGGCGACGCCGATGGGGCGGCCGAGGCGCTGGAGCGCGCCGTCGCCCTGGCGCCAGACGATGTGCGGGCGGTGCGGGCGCTGGCCGAGCTGGAGACCGACCGCAGCGGATCGGGTCTGGCGCTGTTCCACCGCGCCGCGGCCATGGACCCCGGCGATGTCGACACCGCCATGGGCCTGGCCCTGGCGCGGCACGAAGCCGGCGAGACGGCGGCGGCGATCGCCGCCCTGCTGGATCTGGCGCGTCTTCGTCCCGGCTGGGTCACGCCGCTGCAAACCGCGGCCAAGCTGGCGATCACCGATGGCCGCCCCGAGGCGGCGCGAGCCATGTTCACCGAGGCGCTGGAGGTGCGGCCGAACCACTCCGGGCTGTGGCACGCCTACCTGCAGATGCTCGCCCAGCACGAGGACTATGCGAGGGTGCTGACGGAGGCCGAGGCCGCGCGCGGCCGCCTCGGGGATTTTCCGGCGCTGCAGGCCTTCATCGCCGTCGCCCTCGACGAGACGGGCGATCACGCTCAGGCGACCGAAATGCTGGAGCGGCTCGACGCCAGCCAGACCCTGCCGTCCATCGTCGACGCGCGGGTTCGCAATCTGCTGCGCACTGGCCGGATCGAGGAGGCCGCGCAGCGCGCCGCCACGGCTGTCGCTCGGGATGGACGACGCCGGCTCTGGGCCTATCTCGCCACCGCCTGGCGGATGCTCGGCGATCCACGCTCGAACTGGCTGGAGGCGCCGGAGTTCGTACAGACCGTCGAGGTCGAGGACGGCGTGGCGCTCGCCGAGGCGGCGGCTCCGGTGCTGCGCGCTTTGCACACCGCCCGCGCCGCGCCCCTGGGCCAGACGGTGAGGGGGGGCAGCCAGACCGATGGCCAGCTATTCCTGCGGCATGAGCCCGAGATCCGCCTGCTGGGCGCGGCGCTGAAGCGGGCGGTCGAATCCTACGCCGCCGGCCTGCCGCCGATCGAGGCGGGGCATCCGCTGCTGGAGGTCCCGCGCGACCACATCCGGCTGTCCGGCTGGTCGGTGCGGCTGCCGTCGGGCGGGCTGCATGTGAACCATATCCACCCCGAGGGCTGGCTGAGTTCCGCCTTTTATGTGGGCCTGCCGGAGCTGACGCCCGGGTCGACCGAGGGCTGGCTGGCCATCGGCGAGCCGCCGAAGGAGCTGAAGCTGGACTTGGAGCCCTATCGCCTGATCGAGCCGAAGCCGGGGCGGCTGGCCTTGTTTCCGTCCTACACCTGGCACGGCACGCGGCTGTTCGGCGGCAAGGGCGAGCGGCTGACGGTGGCCTTCGATGTGATGACGGGCTGATGGCTAGTCGTCGGCCGGGGTCTGGCGTGCGGCCTTGAGCTGATCGTAGCGATCCCGGCTCTGGGGCTTGATGAACAGCATCACGATCTCGGGGAAGGCCGCCCTGGCCTTGTCCTCCAGGGCGACGACCTGGGCTTCGATCTCGGCGGCCGTGCAGTCCGGCCCGAACGCGATGCTGAGGGCGACCACCACCTGATCCGGTGCCAGCTGCACGGTGAGCAGGCCATTGGCCTCCTGTACGCCCGCTTCGGCGCGGGCCATCTCGATCACCGATCGCGCGAGGTGCGGCGACGCCTGCTCGCCGATCAGCAGGCTCTTGCTTTCCCGCGCCAGGACGGCGGCCGTCGCCGCCAGGATCAGGCCGATGACGATGGAGGCGGCGCCGTCCAGCGCCGGCTGGTTCAGGGTCACCGACAGGAAGGTTCCGAGCGCGGCCACGGCGATGCCGAGCAGGGCGGCGCTATCCTCCAGGAGGACCATGAACGACGGCGGGTCCTTGCTGCGGTGGATGGCTTCGAGGAGGCCCATCCCGCCCTTGCTGGCCCGGAACTGGCGGAACGCCACCCACCAGGAGCCGCCTTCGAACAGGAAGGCGAGGGTGAGGACGACATAGTTGACCAGCGGGTTGCGGATCGGTTCCGGCGCGCGGATGTGCTCGACGCCCTGGTAGATCGAGACCCCGGCGCCCACGGCGAAAACCAGCAGGGCGACGATGAAGCTCCAGAAGTAGAGCTCGCGGCCGTAGCCCAGCGGGTGCTCCCGGTCCGGCGCCCGTCGCGAGCGGCTCATGCCGTAGAGCAACAGCAGCTCGTTGCCGGTGTCGACCAGGGAATGCACCGCCTCGCTGCCCATGGAAGCGCTGTTGGTGACAACGGCGGCGATGGCCTTGGTGACGGCGACCAGCAGGTTGCCGACCAGGGCGGCGTAGACCGAAGTCCTGGAGGACGGTGCTGCGCAACGCGCCATGGGAGGGCTCCGAGCGGGGTTCGGATGCTCAACGCGGAGCGCGGTGATCGGGAGCCGCCCCTCGGCGGTCAGGCCAGTGCGAGCGCGTTCGGCGGCTTGCCGAAACGCGCCTCGGCGAGGGCTTCGGCGTCCTCGCCGGCGGGGAAATGCATTCGGCCGGAGGTGTTGTGGACCGCGGCCCAGACGGCCTCGGCGACGTCGGTCTCCTTCGTAGTGGCGCCGGGATTGGCGAAGGCCGTGAAGATCGGGCCGGCGAAGGGCGCGTAATCCGGCGGGATCAAGTCCTCGACTTTGACGTCCGTGTTCTGCGCGAAGCGCGTCGTCGGACCGTATCCCGGCTCGACGAGCGTGGCGCGCACGCCGAAGAAGGCTAGTTCGTGGGCGAGGGAGCCGGTGAAGCCTTCGATGGCTTGCTTGCTGGCCGTATAAGCGGCGGCCAACGGCATGGACGCCAGGGTCACCGTCGAGGTGATGTTGACGATAACGCCGGAGCGGCGCTGGCGCATCTGGGGGATGACGGCCTGGGTCATGGACATGACGCCGAATGTGTTGGTCTCGAACACCTGGCGCACGTGCGCCATCGGCGTAGCTTCGAAGGCGCCGACAACGCCGACGCCAGCGTTGTTTACAACAACGTCGATTGGGCCGGCCGCTTCGACAGTTGCGGCGATACTGTCGGCGCTGGTGACGTCGAGCGGAAGGATTCTCAGTCGCGGCGAGGCGGGCAGGACATCCGGGTTCGGCCGCCGCATGGTGGCGATGACGTTCCAGCCGCGAGCGAGGAAGTGACGGGCCGTCTCCAAGCCGTAGCCGGACGAGCTGCCAGTGATCAGGATGGTTTGCATGTGGACCTCCGTTGTGTCGGACGGTCGCTGAACTAGGCCCGGCGAGCGGGATGCGACATAGGCCGAAGTCCAGGATCTATGCGCAACCGTCCAGAACGAGCGATCAGGAGGCGGCGCCGTGTCTAGAGAACCGGCCGGGCGGCGCCCCGAGGCGCTTGCGGAACGCGGTGCTGAAGGCGCTGGCCGACCCGTAGCCGACCTCGTTGGCGATGTGGTCGAGGGTCTTGGCGCCGCGGATCAGCGCCTCCTTGGCCAGGGCCATGCGCCAGCGCGCGAGATATTCGATCGGCCCGCATCCCAGCATCTCGCCGAAACGAGCGGCGAAGGCCGAGCGCGACATGCCGGCGACCTTGGCAAGACCGGCGACGGTCCAGCCGGCGCGGACGTCGGCATGCATGGCGCGGAGCGCCCTCGCCAGGGCTGGATCGCGCAGGCCGCGCAGGAGGCCCGCGGGCGCCGCAGCGCCCTCGGCGCCGCGCCATCGCAGAGCTTCGACGAGGAGGACTTCCAGCAGCCGCCGCAGGAGAAGCTCCCTCCCGGGCTCCCTATGGGCGCACTCCTCGCCGATCAGAGCGATGATGCGGTGCAGCCGGTCGGTCCGACCTTCCGAGGCGGGGATATGAATAACCGATGGCAGCAGGGCCAGCATCAGGGCGGCGTTGGCGCGCTCGATGCCGAACGTGCCGCCGAGGGCCACGAACTCCGGCTCGCCGTCCTGTTCGCCGTGGCGGACGGCGGTGGCGCTCGAGCGGGTGGGCTCGCCCCCGATGCCCGGGTGGCTGCTCAAGGTGAAGGCCGGCGTGCTGGGCAGGAGAAGAAAGTCGCCCTGGTGTAGAGGCGCCGGTGCGCCGGCCTTGAAGGACAACCAACATTCGCCTTGGAGGACGAGGGCGAAGCCCGGGGCGTCGTGAGCCTCGTAGCGCACGCCCCAGCGACCGCGGCCGCTGATCGGCTTGGCCACGGCGGCGGTCGGACGAAGCAAGGCGATGACATCGCTGAAGGGATCCATCTGGACGAATGATAAGTGATTGCAGCGCAATCATCACTATCGATCCGTGCCTTCAGTGGCGGCGACCAGGACGAAGTCGCCGAGGCTCAAAGCAAGCTCAGCGCGCGGAAGCTCGCCACCCCGTCGCGGCCAACCACCAGATGATCGTGCACCTCGATGCGCAGTGTCTTGCCGGCCTCGACGATGAGGCGGGTCATTTCGATGTCGGGCTTTGACGGCGTCGGATCACCGGAGGGGTGATTGTGCACTAAAATCAATGCGGTGGACGAAAGTTCCAAGGCTCTTCGCATCACCTCGCGGGGGTAGACCGGGGCGTGGTCGACGGTGCCCTGGTTCATCACCTCGTCGGCGATCAGCTGGTTCTTCTTGTCGAGGAACAGGACGCGGAACTGCTCACGCGGCTCGTGCGCCAGGGCAAGGCGGACATAGGCGAGCAGGGCTGACCAGGAGGAGATCACCGGGCGCTTGCCGATGGCCTCGCGGCCCATGCGCAGCGCCGCCTCGTGCACCAGCTTGAGATCCAGGGCCGTGGCCGGGCCGACGCCGCTGACCGTGCGCAGGCTTTCCAGACTGGCGCCCAGGACGCCGGAGACCGAGCCGAAACGCGCCAGCAGCCGCTTGGCCAGCGGCTTGACGTCCCCCCGCGAGATCGACCGGAAGAGGCAGAGTTCGAGGAGTTCGTAGTCGGGCAGGGCGTCGAAGCTCTTGGCCGCCCGGGTCCGCAGGCGTTCGCGATGGCCGAGCTGGTGCGCTTGCACGCCGATGGATGGCGCCCAGAGTTCGGCCTGGGCGATGTCGTGCAGGGTGTCCGACGAAGAAGCGGCGCTGTGCATGCGTCGGAATGTTCATCAATTGTTCCGGCCGCGCAAGGGCGCATGAGAAGCGGGGCCTCGAAGGGAGGCCCCGCCTTCAGCAAGTCAGTCCTCGACGGCGAAGGCGATCTTGGCGTTGACGCGGAAAACGTCGATGGCGCCGTCCTTCACGGTAGCCTGGAAGTTTTCAATGTAGATTGAGCGGATGCCGCGTAGCGTCTCGCCGGCTTCGGCCACCGCCTTGCGGGCGGCATCTTCCCAGCTGTCCGGCGACTCCGCCAGCACTTCGATGACTTTCATGATGGCCATGTCTTCCTCCCGTTATCGCCCCATTGACGGGGCAGTTTGGCCGCCCGGCGCCGCGACGCCGGGCAGGCGTCGTCGGTCGCGATCAGTCGCGGAGTGAGGCGGGCACCTTGCCGCCGTTCTGCTCCAGAGCGCGCCAAACCGCTTTCTGCAGGGCGATGTTCTGCTCGGCGCTGCCGTGAGCGCCGGCGTTGACGCCCAGTTCCTCGGCGAGTTCCTTGCGGGCGGCGAGGCTGGAGTCGAGGTCGAGCATCTTCAACAGGTCGACGATCGAGGTCCGCCAGTTGCCGCCGCCGCCCTTCTGAGCGGCCAGTTCGGTGAGCACGGCTTCGACGTCGACCGGTTCGGGGGGCGGCGCCGTGGGCGCGGCGGCCGGGGCCGATGTAGGGGCGGCCGGCGGCGGGGTCGCGGCCGGCTTGCGGTGGAAGATTTTCGACATGATGGAACTAAAGAGGCCCATTGCGCCCTCCCATGTTTTGCTGACGTAACGACGTCCGTTGCCGAACGTCGTTACGGCCGAGATTGTTCCAGGTGTGCGACAATCTTACCGTCGCCTTCGTCGAGGCGTGGGCGCGAAGGCGACGGACCTCGCGGCCGCGGCTTGGGCGGCTCAGCCCAGCCGCCTCCGATATCGGCGAGGTTGGCTTAGCGCTTCTTGCCCAGCTCGGCGGCGATGTCCTTGGTCATCTTGCCGACCTTGCGATGGGCGGCCGTGATCTGATCGCGGGTCACGCCCCAGCGCTTCATCCAGTATTCCACCGCCTGGCGCTCCGAGAGGTCGAGCCTCTCCTTGTCGATGAAGCCGCGTTTGTCCTTGAGGCCGGCCATGATGGGCTCAGGCTTCCTGCACCGGCGGTTTGAACAGGCCCTTGGGCGACAGGGTGAAGATTTCGACGCCCGTCTCGGTGACGCCGCAGGAGTGTTCGCACTGGGCCGAGAGGCTCTTGTCGCGGGTGACCGCCGTCCAGCCGTCGGCCAGCAGCTTCACCTGCGGCTTGCCGAGGTTCACCATCGGCTCGACGGTGAAGAACATGCCGGGCTCCAGCACCTCGCCCTGACCGGGGCGGCCGAAGTGCAGGATGTTGGGGGCGTCGTGGAACACCTGGCCGAGCCCGTGACCGCAGAAGTCGCGCACCACAGAGCAGCGCTGCGATTCCACATAGGCTTGGATGGCGTGGCCGATGTCGCCGGTCGTGGCGCCCGGCTTGATGGCCGCCAGGCCCCGCTCGAGGCCCTCGTAGGTGATGTCGATCAGGCGGCGAGCGCGGGGCGAGACGCCGCCGACGCCGTACATGCGCGAGTGGTCGCCATGCCAGCCGTCGACGATGACGGTGACGTCGATATTGGCGATATCGCCCTCGCGCAGGGTCCGCTCGCCGGGGATGCCGTGGCAGACCACATGGTTCGGCGAGATGCAGACGGTGTGGGAATAGCCTTTGTAGAACAGGCAGGCGGGCAGGGCGCCGTTATCCAGCGCGAACTCGCGAGCCAGCTTGTCGAGATGGGCGGTCGAGACGCCGGGCGCGACGTGGGGCGTCAGCATGTCGAGGCACTCGGCGGCCACGCGGCCGGCGCGGCGCATGCCCTCGAAGGCTTCCGGGCCGTGAATCTTGATCTGGCCGTCGCGCGTGGGGCGGTCGAGCGTGCTGGCGTCGTACATCGGGTTCGGGCGTCTGTTCAGCGGTTCGGGGGCGGTGCCTAGATCGTCATATTATCATGGAAGTTCAACCCGCGCGTCGGGTTTCAGGCGCGCGTGGCCAGCCAGATGACATGGCGCGCGCCGCGGCCCTTGCGGTGGGCGTTGACGCGCTGCTCGTCGACCGTGAAGCCGCCGGCGCGCAGGCGGCGGACGAAGGGCTCGTCCGGGGCGAAGGACCAGACGGAGAGCACGCCGCCCGGCTTGAGGGCCGCCTTGGCCGCCGTGAGGCCAGAATGACTGTAGAGCGCGTCGTTCTCGACCCGGTCGAGGCCGCCGGGGCCATTGTCGACATCGAGCAGGATGGCGTCGTAGGCGGTCTTGCCTCCGCGGATCGCCAGGCCGACGTCGGCCTCGCGAATGGTGACGCGCGGATCGTCCAGGCAGCCGGCGAAGATCTCGCTCATCGGGCCCCGCGCCCACTCGACCACCGCCGGGACAAGTTCGGCCACCTCGACGGAGGCGTCGGGCGGCAGCGCCTCCAGCGCCGCGCGCAGGGTGAAGCCCATGCCGAGGCCGCCGATGAGGATGCGCTGTCCGGGACGGCCCTGCAGGCGGGTGCAGGTGAGGGTGGCGAGGGCCTGCTCCGAGCCGCTCATGCGGCTGTTCATCAATTCCGTGCCGCCGGTCATGATCGAATATTCGGCGCCGCGCCGCATGAGGCGAAGGGCGCCGTCGGAGCCGGGGATCGGAGCGGTGGCGAGATGTTCCCAGCGGATCATCCCGCCGCACTACAGCAGCCGTCCCCGTGGCGCCACGGGATTGGACGCCACGCTAAAGAGGCGCGGCCTTACTTGGCGTTCGGCAGGTGGTGACGGTCGCGCCACACCTGCTTGGCGGTCCGCGAGTTCGCGGCGGTCGCCTTCTGGCCGTCGCGGCTGACGGCCGCGGTATTGGCGGCGTGACGCTGGGCGTCGTCGGCGCGCTGCGCGGCGGCGGGTTGGGCGGCCGTCTGCTCCGACGCCTGGGTCGCAAGCGCCGGCGCCGCGGCGAGGCTGGCGAACATCGTCGCCAGGGCGGCCAGTCGAAGGGGGCGCACGGTCATTCGTTTCACTCCGGATATCTTGACGGCTCAAGGCCGACCTGCGGAGAGAAACTTACAGGCCTCAAAAACTGACGTGTGTGACGTTTCGTGTCCTAAGTCCGGATTTCCGGGGGTGATTGACGAAAACTGAAGGTTAAAATCGCTTCCGGTGTTCGATATGGGCCAAATTTCCGCGAAACTGGCCTAGATTTCGGAAGTCCCGGTTTGGCGAGAATTTGCGGATGCGGCAGAATTTCTGGGGGCTCGGGCCGCCTATTTCACCCGCGCGTCGAGCCAGAAGACCATATCGGCCATGACGTCCGCCTTGCCGAGATCGTTCAGCAGGTCGTGGAAGTGCCCGTCGTAGAGCCTGAGCGTCTTGTCCTTCGAGGACGCCTTGTCGAAGAATTCCTGGCTGCCGGCCGGAACCGTCGCCTTGTCCGCCGTGCCGTGCAGGATGAAGACCGGCAGGCTGATTTTCTCAAACTCGCGGTGCAGCCGCTCGCTGGCCGTCACCAGGGCGCCGACGGTGGCGGCGGGCTGCGCCTCGCCCTTGATCAGCGGATCCTCGTGCATCGCCTTCACGGCGGCCGGATCGCGGGAGAAGGCCTCGAACGGCAGCTTCAGCACCGGCAGCTCGGGCGCGACCTTGCCCAGCCATTTCAGGATCGGCAGGGCGAAGTCGGGCGCGTAGACGCGATAGGCGAAGCTTTCGCAGATCAGGCCGGTAATCTCGGCCTGGTGATCGAGGGCGTAGTAGGTGGAGGTCAGGCCGCCGGCGCTGTGGCCTAGCAGGAAGACCGGCAGGCCCGGCTCGGCCGCCTTGGCGACGGCGATCATCCCGGCGACGGTGTCGGCGTAGGTCGCCACGCTGGTGGTGAAGAACCGCTTGCCCTCGGAGCGGCCGCGGCCGGGCAGGTCGGCGGCGTAGACGGCATAGCCGGCCGCGGCGAACTGCTCGCCGGCCCACAGATATTGGCCGGTATGCGAGTTGACGCCGTGGCAGATGACGACCACGGCCTTGGGCGCGCCGGCCGGCGCCCAATGACGGTAAAAGATTCTCAGGCCGCCGGGGCCGTCGAAATGGGATTCGGTTGGGGTGAACGCCACGGCTAGGACCTCTCTGCTGGGGAACGGTCGAACGCTGACGTACTGAAGCTTTACGCTACAACCTGCGGTTTTTCCCGCCGAACGCCATCCTCCATTTGGAGGATCATTTCGGCGTGGTCGCCCAAGCCTTGATCAGGCCGCCTCGGCCCGCGCCGCGTCGTAGCGCGCGCGGGCGTCGACCATGGCCGGATGGTTCTCGACCGCCCAGCCGCCGAGGGCCGCCACCGGCCCGCGCAGGGAGTGGCCGAGCGGCGTGAGTTCGTAGTCGACGCGGGGCGGAATGCTGGGCGTGACCGTGCGGGTGGCGAGGCCGTCGCGTTCGAGGTTGCGCAAGGTCAGGGTCAGCATGCGCTGGGAGATGGTCCCGATCCGTCGCCGCAGTTCGGAAAACCGCAACGGCCCGTCGCCCAGCAGCATGACGACCAGCACTGTCCATTTGTCGCCCACGCGGGCAAGGACTTCATTGGCGGGCAGGCATCGCTCGGTCACATGCATGATACTCGGTCTCGAAAATGTGCCGTCTTGCACGGCCGGGTTCGGTGTTGAATTTAGTGTCGGTCTCAAACGGTAACCAGCCTGGTTACGAAGGAAATCGACATGTTGAAGCTCGCCCTTATCGTCGGCAGCACGCGTCCCAATCGCTTCGCCGACACCCCCGCCCAATGGATCGTGGAGGGCGCCGCCGGCCGCTCCGACTTCAGCCTGGATGTGCTGGACCTGCGCGATCAGAATCTGCCGCTGTTCGAGGAGCCGGTGGCCCCGGTCTGGACGGAAGGCGTATACTCCAACCCGGCCGCCGAGGCCTGGCGCAGGAAGATCGGTCAGTACGACGGCTTCATCGTCACCGCCGCCGAGTACAATCACGGGCCCACCGCCGTGCTGAAGAACGCCCTCGACAGCGCCACTTTCGAATGGCGGCGCAAGGCCATCGCCTTCGTCGGCTATGGCGGGGTGGGCGGGGCGCGCGCCATCGAGCAGCTGCGCGGCGTGGCTATTGAACTGCACATGGCCCCGATCAAGGCCGAGGTGAACATCGCCATGGAGCCGTTCCTCGGCGTCCTGATGCAGGGCAAGACCCTGGGCGACTACCCCTACCTGGTCGAGGCGCGCGACAAGCTGTTCGATGAGATCGCCTGGTGGTCCGACGCCCTGAAGCTCGCCCGCGAGAAGACCCAGCGCGAGTTGGCCGCCTAGGCCGCACTTTCCGGCAAGGCCGCGCCCGGAAGATAGAGCAGGATGGGGCGGATTTCGTAGACGGCGGTCGGATTGGCCTGGCGCAGCTCGCGCGCCATGGCCACGGCTTCATCCCGCGTCTCTGCCTCCACCACATAGAGGCCGAGGAGCTGCTCCCTGGTCTCGGCGAACGGCCCGTCGACGATGACGCCGAGGCCGGGTCCGCGCAGGGTCACCGCATCGCCGGTGGCCCCCAGCCGCGCGGCGGGCCCAAGCTTGTCCTCGCCGACCAGGCGGTGGTGGACGGCCAGGAGGTCGTCCATCAGGGCGACGTCCTCGTCGGGCGTCCAGGATTGGACGGTCGCTTCCTCGTGGTAGGCCAGGATGGCGTAGAGCATGCGTTCTCCCTCGGTTGAGAGGACATCGCGCGGCGCCGCCGCGACGGCAAGGCTCGACGGCGCTTATCGCATCCACTCGATGCGGCGATTCATCCCGATCTCCTCGACGCTCATGGCGCACTGGTAGACCAGCACCTCGACGCCGGCCTCGGACGCCTCATCCAGCGCCTGGGCGAATTTCGGGTCGATGTCGCGGCAGGCGGTGAAGGCCTCGCAGTCCTCGCGCTGCACGGTGAACAGCACCACGGCCCGGTCGCCGGCCAGGGCCATGGCGGCCAGTTCGCGCAGGTGCTTGGCCGAGCGTGCGGCGACACAGTCGGGGAATTCGGCGAGGCCCGGGCGGCGGGCGAGGTGGCAGTTCTTGACCTCCAGCCAGGCGGCCGGGCGGTCCGGGCCGCTGAGCAGGAAATCGATGCGGCTGGCCTCGCCGTACTTCACCTCGCGGCGGACGGCGGCGTAGCCGGAAAGCTCGGGAATGGCGTCGGCCGCCAGGGCCTCGGCGACGATGCGGTTGGGGGTGAGGGTGTTGACGCCGGCCAGGGTGGGCGATCCGAACTGGGCGTCTTCGACGATCTCCAGCGTCCAGGCGAGCGACCGCTTGGGGTTGTCGGAGGGCGAGAGCCAGACGCGCTGGCCGGGGATGTTCAGGCCCAGCATGGCGCCGGGGTTGGGGCAGTGGGCGGTGACCGAACGGCCGTCGTCGAGCACCACGTCGGCGAAGAAGCGCTTGTAGCGCTGGACGAGCACGCCGGGCGTCAGGGATTGCGGGAAGCGCATGGGCCACCTATCCCCTTGGCCGTCGTCGCCCTCAAGCGGGAAGTCGCCCCTCCCATGATCGAAAGTTCCGTCACCGCCGCGATCCTGATCATCGGCGACGAGATCCTCTCGGGCCGCACGCAGGACACCAATCTGCACGTCATCGCCCGGTTTCTCGGAACCCACGGCATCGACGTGGCCGAGGCGCGGGTGGTGGGCGATGTGGGCGCCGAGATCGTGGCGGCGTTGAACGCCCTGCGCGGGCGCTACAGCTATGTGTTCACCACCGGCGGCATCGGACCGACCCACGACGACATCACCGCCGACTGCGTGGCCGAGACCTTCGGCGTCGCCCTGGTGGAAGACGAGGAAATTCTCGCCGAAATGCGCGGCCGCCATGGCGAGGAGCCCAACGCCGCGCGGCGGCGGATGGCGCGCATCCCCGTCGGCGGATCGAAGATCAGGAACCCGGTCAGCGGGCCGCCCGGCTTCCAGATGGGCAATGTGTTCGTCATGGCTGGGGTGCCGCGCATCATGCAGGGCATGCTGGAGGACATCGGCTGGCGCCTGGAGGGCGGGGCGGTGGTCGTCTCGCGCACCGTGCGCGTCGAGGGCTTCGGCGAGGGCGTGCTGGCCGCGCCGCTGGAGGCCGTGGCCAAGGCGCATCCGGCCCTGTCGCTCGGCAGCTATCCGTTCTGGGATGTGACCCGGCGGGAGACCGGCTACGGCTCCAATCTGGTGATCCGTGGGCGCGATCCGGCCGAGGTGGAGGCGACGGTCGAAGAACTGATCGCGGCGCTGGAGGCGGCGGGCGTGACCGGCGCACGGCAGGCCGAGGCCGACTGACGCATCAGACCGCTGCGCTTCGGCGGCGGATTGCTGTAGGAGTCTCACCGATGCGGGCGTGGCGAAACTGGTAGACGCAACGGACTTAAAATCCGTCGGCCGCAAGGCCTTGCCGGTTCGACCCCGGCCGCCCGCACCAACGAAGAAAAGCGCCTCCATCTCGGCCGAGTCGCGTCGGCGGGCCCGGTTCCCGCCGACGCGACCCCACGTCAGTCGATCTTCTTCTTCGCCACGTGCCAGCTAGGCTCGCGGCAGAGCAGGCAGTCGGCGCCCTTGAACATGCTGGCGGCGCGCTGGTCACCCTTCGTCTGCCAGTCGAGCCAGGCGATGGCGATGCGGCCAAAGGCGCCGCCACCCGTCGCGCCATAGGTGCCGATGTGGGTCATGCCGTCTTCCCAGGCCCAGAACACCGGCACGCTGTTCAGCGTCTCGAAGTTCATCTTTGAGGCCGGGAAGGCCACGTCCTTCGCCTGTTCGCCGCTGATGAAGGCGACAGGGGTGTGAATCTTGGCCAGGGCTTCGGTCGCCGGATTGTTGGGGATCATGCCGGCGCCGCTGTTCCAGATCATCATGGTGGTGATCCGGGGATCGCCCGCCACGGTCAGCGCCTGCACGCCGCCGCACGACTGGCCCATCACGGCGATCTTGCTGGTGTCGATTTTGCCGAAGAACTTCGAGCCTGAGCGGCTGTTTTCCTTGATCGCCCAGTCGATGCTCTCGCTCAGCTGCGCCGCCGTCGTCGTTCCGGGCGCCCGTTGCGGCGCATTGGGATTGGGCGGCGGAGGAGGGGGCGGCGGAGCAGCGCCGGGCGTGCGGACGGCGGGGTTCTCCTGTGGTCCGACTTCGAGCTCCGTCGCGGCCATTACTCCGTTGGCGGCCACGATGTAGCCGTGGCTGGCGATCTCGGTGAGGAAGACGCGGAAGCGATTGCCGGCATTGATACAGGCGCCGTTGCCCCAGGCCACCAACGGCAGCTTGCCGCCGGCGGCCAGATCCGCCGGGTAGTAGAGGACGTGGGCCGGCAGGGTGTCGTCGGCCACCATCACGGCCTTGCGCGGCCCGCCGCCCATCGGGGTGTCGCCGGGGCGATACTCCGGCCGCCCGAAGGGCAGGGGGCGGCCCGCAGCGTCCCTCTCGGGCGCGAGAGCGGGGGCGGGGGCCAAGGGCGCGGGCGTCTGGGCGGCGGCCGGCGCCGCGACGGCGACCAGGGCCGTCAAGGCAAGTAGGGTGCGTCTCATGTCAGCTCCAATAAAAGAAAGGCTCCCGGCGCGAGGCCGGGAGCCGAGATCAAGAGGCGTGGTCGGGGACTACCACTTCTTGCTGATGCCGAAGGTGACGACCCGGCCCATCGGGCTGGAGTCGCTGCCGTTGTAGCCGCCGGAGGCGTTGTAGAAGGGCGGATCCTCGTCGAAGAGGTTGCTGACGTCGGCGAACACCGAGGTGTCGGCCAGGTAACCTTCGCCTTCGAACCGGTAGCCGAGGTGCAGGTCGACGGTCTTGAACGCGTCGACGTTCTGACCGCCGGTGACGGTCGAGCCCGAGGTCGTCACCGTGAACGGCGCGTTGCCGTTCAGGTTCAGATACGGGTTGGTGTAATTGTAGAACGCGTCGGCCGACCAGGGGCCGAGGTTCCAGCCCAGCGACAGCCGGCCCGTCCATTCCATCGAGCTGAAGGTGGTGTTCACCCCGGCGGTGTTCAGGCGGTCGAAGATGACGCCGCCGCTGAACTGCTGGTCGAAGGAAAGCTTCTGGCTGGCGCTGAAGCCGAGGCGGAAGTCGCCCAGCGCGTCGGTCGTGAACCGATACCGGACGTCGTAGTCCAGGCCGCTGGCGCGCAGGTCGAAGGCGTTGCCCTGCCGGAAGCTGTAGATGAACGAGATATTCGCCGGCAACGCGCCGCTTTGCGGCAGGCCCGCCGTCGCCGCCGCGATCTGCGCCGCCGTGGGGTTGAGGGTGAGGCGCGAGTAGAGGCCAGGCGAAATCACCGCCGCCGACGAGTTGGGCGCGGTGATCGCGCCGTTGATGTCGGTATTCCAGTAGGTGAGCGAGACGTGAAGTCCGCTGAGCCAGGCCGGGTCGTAGTCGAAGCCGAACGAGTGGCTTTCGCCGGTCTGCGGCTTCAGCTTGTCGTCGCCGCCATTGATCTGGATGCCCTGGAACGGCGAGGCGCCGCCGAGCGTGCATCCCGTGGTCGTGCCGCAGAAGGCGTTCGCGCCGGGGAAGCTGGCCGGCAGGTTGAACTGGCCGGAGGTGGTGAAGTTCGACTCGCCCGTGAGGCCGTTGAAGCCGCCGCGGCTGGTCAGGGCGGGGGCGGTGAACGAGGTGCCCCAAGACCCGCGCAGTTGCAGGCCGTCGATCGGCTGCCAGGTGAAGGCGTACTTGGGATTCGTGGTGCCGCCGAAGTCGTCGTAGTGGTCGTAGCGTCCGGCCAGGCTGATATCGAGGCGCTGCACGAGCGGAAGGTTCATCTCCGGCCCGATGACTGGAACCAGGACCTCGCCGAAGTAGGCGTAGACCGTGCGGTTGTAGACGAGGTTGGTCGCCGCCGTGGAGACGCTTGCTCCGCCCGTCGTGCCGGTGCGCGTGTTCACCTGGCGCAGGTCGTAGGCGATCGCTTCGGCCCCGACGGCGGCCTTGACCTCGCCGGCCGGCAGGGCGAACAGCGGACCGTCCAGCTTGAGGCGCGCGGTTTTGAGGGTCTGCTTGGACTCCGCGAAGCTGATCGAGTCCAGCAACTGCCGCCGTACGGCGTCGGAGGTGAGGTTGGACCCGACGCCGTTCCAGATGTCGAGCGCGTTGTCGGGGTTCAACGCGCGCGTGACGGTGGTGACCGTGCCGTTCACCGGCGGGTTGGCGTTGGCCGTCAGCGAGCCGCCGGCGTTGACCGTGCCGTTCAGCGCCAGGAGGGCGCAGGGCGCGCAGACCTGGCCGGTCTGGTTCTGATAGCTGTTGTCGCCGCCGAAGGTCGCGCCGAACGTCGCCTGCCACTCGGCCGGCAGCTTGTAGTCGGCGCCGAGGGTGACGAATGACGTCTTCTGCCCCGCCTTGCTCATGGCGCCGGGCCCGAGCAGGCTGTCGAAGTTCAGGCTGGCGATTTCGCTGGTGGCGCCGGTCGGCCCCTGGAAGAACGGGTTGATCTGGCTGGCGTTGGCCGCGCCCGGGCCGAAGACCGTGGCGTTGGTCAGATTGCCTCGGCTGATCCGCGACTTGTTCACGCGTTCTGAGAACACGAGGTCGGCCGAGAGGCGCAGGTTCTCGCTGACGTCCTGCTCGATCTTGGCGAGCACGCTGTTGCGCACTTCCTGGGGCAGGATGTCGGCCACGCGGGTGGTGTCGCAGAAGGCCGGCGTGTTCCCGGCCTGGCCGGAACCGGTGGTGTAGGTTCCCTGATAGATCGTGCCCGTCGAGCCGCCGACGCGCACGGCGGCGGGGAAGCAGTTGAAGCTGGCGAAGTTGCCGCCGCCGCGATCGCGCTGATCGGCCTTGTAGTAGTCGCGGCTGTCGCCCTTCAGCTCCGAGCGATAGGAGCCGCCGTAGGCGAGGAGGACCTGGCCCGAATCCCAGTTGTGGCCGAACACGAAGCCGACGTTGCCGGTCTTGTAGCCGTCGCCGAAGCCGGCTTGAGCCGAGGTTTCCCAGCCCGTGAAGTTCCGGCGGGTGATGAAGTTCAGCACGCCGGCCACGGCGTCCGAGCCGTAGATGGCCGACGAGCCATCCGGCAGCACCTCGACCTGCTGCAGGGCGATGGGCGGAATGACCGACGGATCGGCCAGGGTGTGGTTCAGGCCGGTGAGCGGCAGGCGGTGGCCGTCGATCAGCACCAGAGTCTGGTTGGAGGCCGAGGCGCCGAGGCTGTGGATCGTCGGAGCGTTGGTGCCCGAGCCGTCGGCCGAGCCGAAGCCGCCCTGTCCGGTGTTGTTGAAGCCGGTGACCTGGGGAACGCTGCGCAACAGCTGCTGCACGGTCTGCGCGCCGGTCGCCTCGATCTCCTCCCGGTTCACCGAGATCACATTGGCGCCGACGGGGGCCGCGCCACGGATGCTGGTGCCGGTGACGACGACTTCCTCGACCGCCGCGGACGAGGTCTGCGCGACCGCGCCGCCGGCCATCGCCATGGCCGTCACGAGGGCGGTGCCGCCCAACAGGGTCACAAGCAGACTGGACCGATGGTTCACCGATTGGAGCTTCTTCATTTCCCCCTCCCAGAGGCTGTTTTCCGCGCGTTCGACTCGCGTCGCGTTTTCTGAGTTGTGATCGCGTTTGGCCTTGGCCCGGCATTCGCGCAGGACGCGATTCATGCGGCCATGGGGCATCCGTTCGCCGCGACGGATCAGCGTCGTTCGGCGGCCGCCCCGAAGTTTATGGGGGTCCTTTCGTTTCTTCCCAGAGTGGCTTCCCGTAGACCGGGGCCGTGATTGTGATGCGACATTACTAACTAGTCAGTACATGTCAAGCGCACGCCAAAATGTGTCTGAAACACGAATTATATCAATATGATAAAATTGATCGTCCGGGGCGAAGCCGAAGGGAAGACGGTCAAATTCCATCTATGTACAGACTGGTTCGTCACCTGTAAGCAGCGATGGAAGGAGCCGGGCGGACGGACCGAAAGGGGACGGAAGATGAAGGTCAACCTGTGCGGGTCATGGGGCGTCGTCGTCGCCACCATCCCTTCCTCCGAGGCGGGGCCTGCGGAGCGGCCATCGAGACGCCCGGGGATTGCTCATGGACAAAAACGGAATAGTCCGTACATTGTGGCGCGAAGCCGGCGGCAGCCCGGCGGCGGGAGCGGGCTTCCTTCCCAAATGGTGGTGTGGCGATCTCGCGGGCGCGGCGTCCCGTGCATCGCCGACGGCCTCCGGATGGGCGGAGAGACGAGTGCGGGACATGTCTGAATTGCGTCAGTACGGACTTTGGATCGATGGCGCGGAGGTTGCGCCGACCAGCGGCGACTATTTCCCGACGCAGGACCCCTACTCGGGCGAGACCTGGGCCCTGATCGGACGGGGCGGGGCGGGGGACGTCGATCTGGCCGTGGCGGCCGCCAAGCGCGCTTTCGAGGGCGAGTGGGCCGCTTTCACGCCGAGCGCGCGCGGCAAGGCGCTGCGCAAGCTGGCCGACCTGATCGTCGACAACGCCCCGCGCCTGGCCGAGATCGAGCGCCGCGACAACGGCAAGCTGGCCGCCGAGGTCGTCGCCCAGGTCCGCTACATGGGCGACTATTTCCACTACTACGCCGGCCTCGCCGACAAGGTGGAGAGCCACGTCATCCCCACCGACAAGCCGGGGGTGTTCGCCTACACCAAGTACGAGGCGAAGGGCGTGGTGGCGATCATCACGCCCTGGAATTCACCCCTGACCCTGACCAGCTGGAAGCTGGCGCCGGCGTTGGCGGCGGGCTGCACGGCGGTGATCAAGCCCAGCGAGTTCACCAGCGCCTCCATGCTGGAGTTCGCGAGGCTGTTCGAGCAGGCGGGAATTCCGAAGGGGGTGGTCAATGTGGTCACCGGCTTCGGCGCCGAGGTCGGCGAGCCCCTGGTTCTGCATCCCGACGTGCCGCACATCGGCTTCACCGGCGGCGACGCGGCGGGCCGGAAAATCTATGAGCTGGCGGCCCGCAATCTGAAGACGGTGACGCTGGAGCTCGGCGGCAAGTCGCCGAACATCGTGTTCGACGACGCCGACCTGGATCAGGCGGTGAAGGGCGTCGTCTCGGGCATCTTCGCGGCCACGGGCCAGACCTGCCAGGCCGGCTCGCGCCTTCTGGTGCAGGACACCATCCACGACGCCTTCGTCGAGCGACTGATCGACTTCGTGAAGACCGCGAAGATGGGCGATCCCGCCGATCTCTCGACCCAGATCGGCCCGGTTGCGACCCGGCCGCAGTTCGACAAGATCCTGGCCTACATAGAGATCGCCCGCGCGGAGGGGGCGACCTGCGTGCTGGGCGGCAAGGCGCGGCCCGACCTCGGCGCGGGCCAGTTCATCGAGCCCACCATCTTTACCGGCGTTCAGAACACCATGCGCATCGCGCAGGAAGAGGTGTTCGGGCCAGTCCTTTCGGTGATCCGGTTCACCGACGAGGACGAGGCGATCCGTATCGCCAACGATATCGACTTCGGCCTGGCCGGCGCGGTTTGGACCCAGAGCCTGAAGCGCGCCATGAAGATGACCGACAAGGTCAAGGCCGGCACCCTGTGGGTGAACAACTACCGGGCCACCAGTTTCACCTCGCCGTTCGGAGGCTTCAAGAAGTCCGGCATCGGGCGCGAGAGCGGCGTCGACGCCATCCGCGAGTACCTCGAAACCAAGTGCGTCTGGATCTCGTCGGATCTCGACGTGCCCAACCCGTTCATCCGCCGATGAACGGCGTGCTTGCGGGCATCCAGGTCCTCGATCTGACCAATGTGCTGGCCGGGCCGTTCTGCGCCTATCAGCTGGCGCAGCTCGGCGCCGACGTCCTGAAGGTCGAGACGCCGGGGACCGGCGACCTGGCGCGCGTGCTGGGGGCCGATCCGGCGCTCAGCGGTCAGCTGATGGGCGCATCGTTCCTGGCCCAGAACGGCGGCAAGCGCTCGATGACGCTCAACCTGAAGAGCGAGGGCGGCAAGGCGGTGTTCAAGCGCCTGGTCGCGGGCGCCGACGTCATCGTCGAGAACTTCCGCCCCGGGGTCATGGACCGTCTGGGCCTGAGCTACGATGTGCTGGACGCCGTCAATCCGAAGCTCGTCTACTGCGCCATTTCCGGTTTCGGCCAGACCGGGCCGATGCGTGGGGCGCCGGCCTACGATCAGATCGTGCAGGGCCTGTCCGGCGTGATGAGCATCACGGGCGACCCGGGCAGCGCGCCGCTGCGGGTCGGATATCCGGTCGCCGACAGCATCGGCGGGATCACCGCCGCCTTCGCGATCTCGAGCGCCCTGGTCGGCGCGGCGCGGACGGGCGAGGGGGCTTTCATCGATGTCTCCATGCTGGAGTCGAGCCTGGCGACCATGGGCTGGGTGGTTTCGAACTACCTGATCTGCGGCCAACAGCCCGCGCCGATGGGCAATGACAACTTCACGGCCGCGCCATCGGGGACGTTCCGCACGGCCGACGGCCTGCTTAACATCGCGGCCAACAAGCAGGAGCAGTTCGTCGCCCTCGCGCGCGTCATAGGACGGGAAGATCTGCTCACCGATCCGCGCTTCGCCGCCCGCGAGGCGCGCAAGGCGAACCGCCAGGCGCTCACCGTCGAGGTGGAGGCCGGCCTCGCCGGGCGGTCCGCCGCCGAATGGGAGACGCTGCTGAACGCCGCGGGCGTGCCCGCCGGCCGGGTGCTGACGGTCCCCGAGGCCCTGGACCTCGAACAGGTCCGCATGCGCGGGCTGGTGCACAGCTTCGAGGCGGTCGAGGCCCTGGGCGGGCGCGCGATCTCGGTCGCCAAGGCCGGCTTCAAGATCGCCGGCAAGGAGCCGGCCGTCGACCGGCCGCCGCCGGTGCTCGGCGAGCATACCGACGAGGTGCTGGCCGCCCTCGGCTACGCGGCCCCCGAAATCGCAGCCCTCAAAGCGGAAGGCGTCGTCTGATGGCGAAGACCCCAGAGGAGATCGTCTCGGAAGCCAAGACCTGGTGGACGACGGCGATCGTCGACATCCAGCCCGGCGAAATCCGCCTGCGCGGCTATCCGGTGCAGGATCTGATCGGCCAGGTCAGTTTCGCCCAGACCATCTGGCTGATGGTGCGGGGCGAGCTGCCGTCGCCGGCGCAGGCGCGGCTGCTGGAGGCGGCCCTGGTGGCGGGGGTCGATCACGGGCCGCACGCCCCGTCGATCGCCATCGCTCGCATGGCGGTGTCCTGCGGGGCCGAACTCAACAACGCCATGGGCTCGGCCATCAATGTGCTCGGTGACGTGCACGGCGGGGCCGGCCAGCAGTGCATGCAGCTCTATGCCTGGATCCAGGAGGCGCTCGCCGACGGGGCCGGCCTCGACGCGGCGGTGGAGGCGGGGCTCGGCCGCTATCACGAGGTCCACGGCAGGATCGTCGCCGGCTTCGGCCATCGCTGGCATCCCGTCGATCCTCGCAGCCGGCCGCTGATGACCCTGGTCGAGGAGGCCGCCGCCTCCGGGGCCGTGAAGGGCGACTACGTCGCCATCGGCTGGGCGGTCGAGCGCGCCCTGACGGCGCGCAAGGGCAAGCCGATCCCGATGAACATCGACGGGGCGACGGCGGTCATCTTCTCCGAACTCGGCTTCCCGCCTCCGATGGGGCGCGGCCTGTTCATCCTCTCGCGCTCGGTGGGCGTCCTCGCCCATGCTTGGGAGCAGTCGCAGCAGGGCGCACGCATCAAGGGGCCGATGCCGAAATCCATCCCGTTCACCTACGCAGGTCCGGAGCCCCGGACCCTCGCCGACGGCGACGCCGCGGCGCCCCAGAGGGACGTTCCATGAAAGATCTCGTTTCGCATCAGCTCGTCCGCTACCTCGAGGAACGAGGCGTCGAGCATCTGTTCGGCCTCTGCGGTCACTCGAACATCGCCTTGCTGTCGGCCATGGCCAACAGCTCGATCCGCTTCGTGAACACGCGCCACGAGCAGATCGCCGCCCACATCGCCGATGGCTATGCTCGCGCCCGCGGGGCCAGGACATCGGTGATGCTGAGCCACTGCGGACCCGGCCTGACCAATGCGGCGACGGGCGTGGCGACGGCGCAGCTGGATTCGATTCCGATGGTGGTGATCGCCGGCGACATCCCGACCCACATGTACGGCCGCCACCCGCACCAGGAGATCAATCTCCATGCCGACGCGCAGCAGTACGAGGTCTACCGTCCGTTCGTGAAGCGCGCCTGGCGTATCGACCGGGCCGACAAGCTGCCGGAAATCCTGGAGAAGGCTTTCCAACTCGCCGAAGCCGGGCGGCCGGGACCGGTGCTGGTTTCGGTGCCGATGGACGTATTCTCGACCGAGATCGACGTGAAGCTGTGGGACCGCGCCAAGAAGCACACCCGCCGGCTGCAGAAGCCGTCGATCGACGACCAGACGGCGGAACGGATCATCCTGACCCTGGCCGACGCCCGCAAGCCGGTGATGTACGTCGGCGGCGGGGTGATGATCGCCCAGGCCTATCAGGAGCTGGCCGAGTTCGCCGACCACATGAGCATTCCGGTCGCCCACTCGCTGATGGGCAAGGGGGTGGTGGCGGACGGGCATCCGATGGTGATCGGCATGACCGGCTTCTGGGGCACCCAGTACGTCAACGACACTACCCGCACCGCCGACTGGCTCCTCGCCCTCGGCACCCGCTTCTGCGAGGCGGACAGCTCGTCGTTCGAGGACGAATACACCTTCGACATTCCGAACCGCACCAAGCTCATCCACATCGACATCGACGACAACGAGATCGGGCGGAACTACCCGGTGGAGATCGGGGCGGTGGCCGACCTCAAGCAGGCGCTGAAGGTGCTGCTGCGGGTCGCCAAGCGGCTGTATCCCGCCGGCCGCAAGAACGACGCCCTGCGCGCCGAGATCGCCGCCTATCACCGCGATTTCAAGGCCAGCCGCGCCGAGCAGGAAGCTTCCGCCCAATATCCGATGCGGCCCGAGCGCATCCTCTCGGACCTGCGCGCCGTGATGCCCGACGATTTCATCATGACCACCGACGTTGGCTGGAACAAGAACGGCGTCGGCCAGCAGTTCGACATCCGCACCCCGGGTTCGATCCTCACGCCGGGCGGCTTCGCGACCATGGGCTTTGGATCGCCGGCCGCGGTGGGGGCCAAGATCGCCTGCCCGGACCGCGTGGTCGTCAGCCTGGTCGGCGACGGCGGTTTCGGCCAGAATCCGGCCGCCCTGGCGACGGCCGTCGAGCAGAACGCGGCGGTGATCTGGGTGGTGATGAACAACGGGGCTTTCGGGACGATCGCGGGCCTGCAGAAGGCGCACTTCGGCACCACCGTCGGCACCATCTTCCACACCCCGGATGGCGAAGGCTACTCGCCCGACTACGCCGCCCTCGCGCGCGCCTACGGGATCGAGGCCGCGCGGATCAACGCCGCCGACGAGTTCAAACCGGCGCTCGAGAAGGCGGTCGCCTCGGGCCGGCCCTATCTGCTGGACGTGATCATGGAGAACGCGCCGGTGCCGACCGCCGGGCACTGGAACATCATGGACATCTATTCGCCGGGCAAACACGTGCACCACGTGGCGACCTGAGGCGAGGGGGCTCGCGACAGGGCGAGCAGGCTGCGCGGCGCGGTGCTAATGTACCAAAAATGTCTAACGCCCCCGGGACTGATTCCCCGGGGCCCGCGCACGGATCAAACAGGGTGACGGACTTGAGGAAGCCCAGGCGGCGAAGCGCGACGGCCTCGCGGACAAACGATCCGGAACGTACAAAGGCCAACATCATCCAGGTCGCGACCGAGGAGTTCTCGGAGGTCGGCTACAGCGGCGCGCGCATCGATCGGATCGCCGACCGGATGCACACCTCCAAGCGGATGATCTACTACTACTTCGGGAGCAAGGAGGCGCTCTACAGCGCCGTGCTGCTGGAGTACTACCGCAAGCTGCGTGGGGCGGAGGCGGACCTTCAGCTCGACGAGAAGCCGCCGCTCGAGGCCCTGAAGGAACTGGTCGAGTTCACCTTCGACTACCACGCGGCCAATGCCGACAACGTGCGTCTGGTGATGGTCGAGAACATTCACAAAGGCCGGCACATCAAGCAGATGCCGTCGCTTGAGCCAATCAACACCGCGGTGATCGACATGGTGGGGCGCATCTGCGCGCGCGGGGCGGAAAGCGGCGTCATCCGCGCGGACGTGAAGCCGTGGGACGTCTACACCTCGATCGCCGCCCTCTGCTTCTTCAACGTGTCGAACCGCTACACCTTCTCGGCGATCTTCAACCACGACATGATCAGCGAAGAGGCCGCCACCGCCCGCCGCGCCGAGGTGGTCGACATGGTGATCCGCTACGTGAAGGCCTGAGGCCTGAGCGGGGCGTTGGCCCCGCCCAGATTTTCCGCCCCTATTGGCAGAAGGGCGCGGCGCCCATCGCCGACTTGACGCCGCCCGTGATCAGGGCCCGGAATTCCTTGGCCCCGGCGAAGCTGTCGTCGGTGAACAGCTTGGCGTCATGGCCGAGCGTGGTCACCCAGGAGCGACCGCCGTCGTAGTACTGGCACCAGGCGACGGGATGGAAATCGCCGTGACCGGGGCTGCGGCCGACGACGGAGGCCAGCCGGGGGCGAGGCGGTCCGCCTTGGGCGGCGCCGGGGGGCGGACCGGGAGGCGGGCCTTCGCGCTCAGGGACCGGCGTCCAGGACTTCTCGTCGACGGTGGCCAGGAAGCGCACGCGGGTGGGGAAGGGGACGAGGTTGTACCACTCGTCGGTCAGCTTCCAGCGGGGCGGCAAGTCCTTGGTCGAGACGTCCTTGCGGTCGACCGTGACGACCTCGCCGGGCCGATTGGGGCCGTGGTCATAGAAGTTCGCGCCGCCCAGCAGGCCTTCGTAATAGGGCCAGTTGTAGAGGGTGCCGAAGGCGTTGTGGATGCCGACGAAGCCGCCGCCGGCGCGCATGTATTGGCGGAGGGCCGTCTTGGCCCCGTCGTCCAGATTGTCGCGCGAGGTCGAGAAGAAGATCACCGCATTGTAACCGGTGAGGCTGGTCATCTGAGCAAGGTCTTCGGTGTAGTCGAGCTTCCAGCCGTTGTCGGCGGCCAGCTTCAGCATGCCCTTCTGCACGACGTTGGCGTCGGTCAGCGGCGGATTCAGCCCGGGCGCTAGGGCCGGGCCGAGGTTGGCGTGGCGAGGGCCCGCCGTGCGGGTGAACAGCAGGACGCGGTGCTCGGTCGTGGGCGTGCGCGGCCAGTCGTGGAAGCAGGCCGGATCGGTCCCGCGGCAGACGCCGTAGTCCATCTCGCCGAGGTTCTGGTTGATCGCCCCGCCCGGGATCCTGGTCTGGGCGGCCGCGCCCTGAACCAGAGCCGCCGCCATCGTCGCGGCCAGAACCGCCGTCATGCGTAAGGTCATGCTTCCCTCCTGTTGTTCTTATGGTCGTTGCGCGTTTAGGGCAGGGCGTAGGCGATGACCTCGTCCGAACGCAGCGGGGCGCCGGAGTTCGAGCCGCCGGTGGCGGTGATCACGACGTATTGCTTACCGCCCTTGCCCTGGTAGGTCGCGGGCACGGCGGAGCCGGAAGCGGCCATCTTGACGCTCCACAGCTCCTTGCCGGTCTTGGCCTCGAAGGCCCGGAAGCGGCTGTCGTCCGTGCCGGCGATGAACACCAGGCCGCTCGCGGTGGCGATCGATCCGGCGATGTTCGGACGGCCGGTGTTCTGCTTGTCGGCCGGCAGGCCTTCGGTCACGCCAAGCGGCGACTTCCAGGCGATGTCGCCGGTGTGCACGTTGATCGCCACCAGCGAGCCCCACGGCGGCTGGTTGCAGGGGATCAGGCCCATGGCGTCGTCGCGCACGGCGAAACGTCCCTGCGGGCCGAAGTTGGCATAGGGTCCCTGACGGCCGCCCTGCACGTTGCCGACCAGCGCGCCGACATTCACCGGTCCGGACGCCGGATCCTTCGTGCCGATGATCTGACCGAGTTCGTTGACGTTGATGAACAGCAGACCGAGGTCGGGATTGAACGACGAGCCGCCCCAGTTCGCGCCGCCGATCTCGCTGGGGAAGACCACCGCCGAACGGTTGTAGGCGTTGGGGGCGAAGGGCGGCCGCTCGATCAGCACATTGTTGTCGGCGACGAACTTCTTGCAGGCCGCCTCAAGTTCCGGCGTCAAACGATTGAGATCGCTGGCCGTCATGCTGTTGCGGGCGATCGGCGGCGGCTTCAGCGGGAAGGGCTGGGTCGGCGACAGGGTTTCCCCCGGCACATCGCTCTTTGGCACGGGGCGCTCTTCGACGCCGTAGATCGGTTTCCCGGTCGTCCGGTCCAGGAGGTAGAGCAGTCCGCTCTTGCCGGTCGCGGAGAGGGCCGGGATCGTCTTGCCGCCGCGCTTGATGTCGAACAGCACCGGCGCGGCGCCAAGATCGTAGTCCCAGATGTCGTGGTGCACGAGTTGGAAGTGCCAGACGTATTTGCCGGTGCGGGCGTCGACGGCGACGACGCTGGTGCCATAGAGATTGTCGCCGGGGCGATCGCCGCCGAACAGATCGCCGGACGGCGCGCCGAGCGGGATGAACACCAGGCCCCGCTGGGTGTCGACGCTCATCATGCCCCAGGCGTTGACGCCCGAGCGGCCCTTGGCGGAGGCGTCGGCCCACGACTTTCCGTAGTTCGGCTCGCCCGCTTGCGGGATGGTGTGGAAGGTCCACAGCTTCTTGCCGTCGTGGATGTCGTAGGCGTGAATGTCGCCCGGCGCGCCGGGGCCGGTTCCTTCGCCGGTGCGTCCGCTGACGACGATGATGTTGCGGAACATCACGGCGGGCGAGGTTGGAGCCTTGTCCAGGCTGACGAAACCGCCGTCGCCGAACTTGGTGTTCAGGGCTCCAGTCTTGGCGTCCAGCGTGAAGAGCTTGGAGTTGGTCGTGCCGACCACCAGCAAGGGGGGCGTCGTGGCGTCGCCCGGGAAATATTCCACGCCGCGAGTCGAGGGGTTGCCGGTCGGCAGCTTGTAGACCCAGATCTCCTTGCCGGTGACCGCGTCCAGCGCGACGACCCGTCCGTAGGGGGAGGGGATGTACATGATCCCGCCGACGACGATCGGCGTGGCTTCGGAATTGGAGAGACTGCCGGGCGCGGGCGGGCCGAATCCGGGCGGGGGCGCCCCAGGTGACGCAGCGGGAGGGGCCCCGGGCGGGCGTCCGCCGGGCGGTCCGTCGACCTCGTTGGGCGCGCTCGCCGGACGGGCGGAGCCGGGGGTGAAACCCTCGGGTTTCAGGTGATAAGTCCAGGCGGGCTTCAGGCTGGCGACATTGGCCGGGGTGATCTGCTTCAGCGGAGAAAAGCGATTGGCGCCCGCGTCATGGCCATAGGTCGGCCATTCGGTCGAAGCTGGGTGCGGAGGTTGCGCAAGGGCGGGCAGGGCGACGAGCGCGGCCACGGATGCAAGACAGCTCAAATGGATTGCGTGCCGCATCCGGTTTCTCCCAAGGCGCCGTTTTCGGTCTTGGGAGGTTCTTTGCATGAACGTACCGTTCAGTTCAATATCGACTCCGTCGGAAGTTCGTGAAAATGTTCTAATCAGTACATAATGGTGTGAGCCCACGGGAGCCGACGAATGCTCCCTCCAAGAAAACAGGGCGAGGGAGAGGGATTCAGGATGACGGCAATGACACCCGCTGCGCCGCCCATGCGTGCGACGAAGGGCCGGTACGGCGTGCTGGCGCTGATCGCGACGGCGACGATGATCAACTACCTGGACCGGACGCTGCTGAGCGTGGCGGCGCCTTTGATGTCGAGGGACCTGGACATCGGTCCGGCGGTGATGGGGCTGGTGCTGTCGGCGTTCTCCTGGACCTATGCGCTGGCCCAGCTGCCGGGCGGGGCGCTGCTCGACCGGTTCGGCACGCGGCTGACCTACGCGGTGTCGCTGGTGGGCTGGTCGATCTTCACCGGCCTGCAGGGGATGGCGGTCAACATCGCCACCCTGTTCGGCGCCCGCCTGGGCATGGGGGCGGCCGAGGCCCCGTGCTTCCCGGCCAACAGCCGCATCCTGGTCAGCTGG